>DIWH01000080.1 GCA_002423485.1 Candidatus Xenobium occultum
AGAAAGGCTAGTGAGTCGTGAGTAGGAGCCGGGGACCCGGGAACCTCTACTCACTACTCACTCAATACCTCTACTCACCCCTCGTGGCTCACTACTCACTCGGTTCCTCTACTCACCCCCCGAGGCTCTCCCCGTAGAATTCCCGGTACCATTCCACGAAGCGGGGGATGCCTTCCTCGATGGGGACGGCGGGGGAAAAGCCGACGGCGCGCTCGAGGTCGGCGGTGTCGGCGCAGGTGGAGACCACGTCGCCGGGCTGCAGGGGCAGGAGGCACTTCTCGGCGGTCCGGCCCAGGGCCTGCTCCAGGACCTCGATGAAGCGCAGCAGCTCGACGGGGCGGTTTCCCCCGATGTTGTAGACCCGGTAGGGGGCGCGGCTGGTGCCGGGGTCGGCGGCGGCGGCGTCCCAGGCGGGGTCGGGGACCGGCGCCCGGTCCAGGACGCGGACGACGCCTTCGACGACGTCGTCGATGTAGGTGAAGTCCCGCTGCATCTTCCCGTGGTTGAAGACGTCGATGGGCTGCCCCGCCAGGATGGCCCGGGTGAAGAGGAAGAGGGCCATGTCCGGCCGGCCCCACGGCCCGTAGACGGTGAAGAAGCGGAGGCCCGTGGTCGGCAGCCCGTAGAGGTGGCTGTAGGTGTGGGCCATCAGCTCGTTGGCCTTCTTGGTGGCCGCGTAGAGGCTGACGGGATGGTCCACGGTGTGGTGGACCGAGAAGGGAGACACCGTGTTGGCCCCGTAGACCGAGCTGGAGGAGGCGTAGACCAGGTGCTCGACCCCGGCGTGCCGGCAGCCCTCCAGGATGTTGAGGAAGCCCACCAGGTTGGCATCCACGTAGGCGTGGGGGTTGGTCAGCGAGTAGCGGACCCCGGCCTGGGCGGCCAGGTGGAAGACTCCGTCGCACCCGTCCAGCGCAGGGGCCAGGTCCGCCGTGGCCAGGTCCAGTTCAAGGATTTCGAACTCCGGTTGAGCGAGCAGGCCCTCCAGGTTGAGTCTTTTCAGGGCTGGAGAGTAGTATTCGCGCAGGCAATCCACGCCGCGGACCCGGTGCCCGACGGCCACCAGGCGCTCGGCCAGGTGGCTGCCCAGGAACCCGGCCACGCCGGTGAGCAGGTAGGTTGGCATGGCGCCCGGTTCGCCCAAGGGGTTTCGAGTCCTCCGGCCCTGGAAGGGCCTCTCGCCCTGCGGCGTGAAAAGGTCCCCACCATGTCCTGGCACAAGCCCCTCTCCTGTCTCGTCCTCTTCCTCTGTCTGGTCGCAGCGGCCCTGGCTGGGCCCGACCTGGTCTGCACGGCCGATCTGCTCTCCTCCCCAGGCCCCCTCCCAAGTTCGATCCCCACGGACGTGGCCGTGGCCCCCGACGGCACGCTGTCGGTCCTGTACGCCCGGGAGGGACGCGTCGGCCTGCTGCGCAGCGACGGGACGCCGCTGGCGCACCGCGGCCTGCCGGCCCCCGAACAGGCTCCGGCGCGCCTCAACCCGGTCAGCCTCTGGGTGGGGCCCTGGGCGGAACCCAGCCTGCTGGCCTGCGAGGCGGGGAAGCGACAGCCTGAGTGGAGGCTGACCGTGCGCCAGGGCGTCCTGCGCGCCCAGCGCCTGGAAGGAGCCCAACTGGACCCTCCGGCCGTCGCCGCGGTGGGACCCGAGGGGCGCTTCTACGCCCTGTCCGGGCAGACGCTGCACGCCTTCGGCCCCAGCGGTTCCCGACAGTATCGGGTGGATCTGGGCGGCCTGACCGCCCCGCGGGCCCTGGCCCTGGACCGCCAGCGGAACGTGTACGTCCTGCACGCCCCGGGGCTGGCGGTCTTCAGCCCAAAGGGCTCGCCCCGCTTCCAGATCGAAGGGGCCCAGGCCTTCGACCTGGCTGCCGACGACCGATTGCTGGCCGTGGGCCGTGACTGGGTCCGCAAGTACGCCACGGACGGACGGTTGCTGGTCGAAAACACCTGGCAGGCTTCGGGCCGGCAGGTGGTGGCCGCCTCCCTGACCCCCTCGGGCGAAATCTTCGTCTACCAGCGCGACCCGCACTCCGGGGCCGGTCGGATCCTACGGCTGAGCCCCCAGGCCGAGGAGTTGGAGGAGTTCCCCCAGCCCCCGCGCTTCCCTCCGGGCCAGGACCCGGGGATGCGCCTGGATTCCAGGGGCCGGCTTCACCTCTGGGACGCCTCCCAGGCCGTGCTGGAGAAGCTCCACCCGGGAGGCCGGCTGGAGTCCCGCGCCGGGTACGCCCCCCAGGCCGCCCCGAAGGGCAGGTTGCTGCGACCCGCCGACCTGGCGTGGGACTCAGACGGCCTGTTGTGGGTGGCGGACACCGGGAACTGCCGCCTGCAGCGCCTGGACCCCCGGCGCGGCTGGCTGGAGCCTGTTTCCGTCGGAATCCGGGGTGGGGTTCTCCGAGGTGAACCCCGTCAGGTGTCCGTCGATGGGCGTGGAGCGATCCTGTGCGTGGTCCACCCCCCCTCCGGTCAGGGCCAGGTGGTCCTGCAGCGTCGGGACCGCAGCGGCCGCCTGCTCTGGCAGGGCGACCTGGGCGAGGCCTCGGCCAGCCCGATCCTCAAACTGGCTGTCGGCCAGGACGGCAGCCTCTTCCTCTATCGCTCGGACTCACGCCTGACGGTGCCGGTCCTGACCCGATTGGACTCACGGGGCAAGACCCTGGCCCGGGTGGGCGGCGAGGACCGAAACTTCCACCTTCCTGGCCAGTTCGCCAGCCGCATCTCCCTGAAGCCCGAAGAGGACATGATCCCCTACAATGGCGGAGTGATCCTTCCCGTGGGCGGCCGACTGGCCTTCGTGAACAGCAGATTGGAGGTCCTCGACGTGCGCGCGATCCGCCACGCCCGCGGGGCGAACCTGCACACCCTTCCGGACTTCGGCGGCGGAGCCGTCTCCCAAGGCCGAATCCTGTACCTGACGGACCTGGCCAACGGGGTGATCCACCGAATCCCCCTGGGGGCCCTGTGAACCTCCAGGCCCGGTTGGACCGGGTTCTTCCCCTGGTGCGACAGGCCTCGGAGCTGGCTCTGAACCACTTTGGCAAGGTCGAGGGCCGCGAGAAGTCGGACCGCACGGTGGTCAGCAAAGCCGACGAAGAGGTGGAACGCCTTCTGGTCGAAGGGTTGCAGCGCCGCTTCCCTGGCGAGACCATCGTCGGCGAGGAGGGCGGCGCCACGGGCCCTCTCCAGGGCCCCGTCTGGTCGGTGGACCCCATCGACGGAACCTCGGCCTACCTCACCCGATTGCCGCACTGGGGCGTCAGCGTGGGCCTGCTCGTGGAGGGCAGACCGGTCCTGGGGATCGTCGATCTTCCCCTCCTGGGCGAAACCTACCTGGCCGTGACGGGAAGGGGCGCCTGGATGCAGACCGACCGCTGGGGGCGCCAGGCGCTGCAGGTCCGCCCTTGGTCCGAGCCGGGCCCCGAGTCGATGTTCTGCGTCCCCTCCAACCTCCACCGCCGCTACGGCGTGCGCTTCCCGGGCAAACTCCGCAGCCTGGGAAGTACCGTCGCCCACGTCCTGCTGGTCGCCCGGGGAGACGCATGCGCGGCCCTGATGCGCGTGCACCTCTGGGATCTGGCCGGGTGCGCCGCCATCCTGACCGAGGCGGGCGGCCGGCTGGAGACCCTGGACGCCGGGCCTTTGAACCTGCTTGAGCTCCTGCCCGGAGCAGCCCCCCTGCCCGACGTGCTGGCCTCGTCCCCGACCGGGCTGGCCGAGATGCGGACGTGGGTCTGGAGCCTGGCGCAGGGGAGCTGAAAGTCGACGTAGAAGGGGCCCATCCCATGAGCAACGAGCATTTCAAGATGGCCGAACTCCACCGGGAGCGCGGCAAGCGCCACTATCAGGAAGGACAGATCCAGGAGGCGGTCCAGGAACTGACCGAGTCCTACAAGTTCGACCCCCGGGACGCCGAGACGCTGTACCTCCTGGCCGAGATCTATGGGGCCGCGGGTTTCCTCGATCCGGCCGTGGACTTCATCCAGAAGAGCCTGCGCGAGAACTTCTCGAACATGCCCGGCTGGCTGATGCTGGCCAACCTCTACGCTCAGAAGGGGGGGGCCTACCTGGACCTGGCCCTGGAGCAGTTGGACCTGGCCAGCAGCCTGGAACCCGACCACACGATGCTCCACTACCTGAGGGGCAACATCCTGGCCCAGAAGGGCGACACCGAGAAGGCCGTCGAGTCCCTGAAGAAGGCCCTGGAATCGGACCCCGAGAACGCCTACGCGCAGCACGACCTGGAGGCCGTCTCAGGCCAGGCGGGCTGAACCACCTGCCCCTCCCAGACAGGAGGCGGACCGGGCCGCGTCGCAGTGGGCCGGATGAGCCAGAACCATCCCGAGACCCCCGCAGAGCAGGCCCTGAAACGGGCCGGCCTGGTCCCCTCACGGCCCGGCGGCTACCCCGTATCCTCGACCGACGACCTCAAGCGGGTCGCCGACTTCTTCCAGGCGGCCGCGGATTTCTGGGAGTGCGCGCCCTGGGAGGTCCTTTCCTCGGAGGAGGTCCTCCGCGTCGAGGGCCTGGGACCCGCTCCCGTCCATCTCTCGGTCTGGGGCGGCGAAGAGAACGAGGTCCCGGGGTTGCTGGTCAGCGCCTCGGAGTTTCGTCCCGGTCCACCTCAAGCCGACCGGGTCTCCTGCCACTTCGTCGCGGCCGAGCAGGCGGGCGAGGACCTTCTCGTTGAAATCCAGGCGCAGGGTCTCGGGCTGGCCGACCCGGACGCGGTGCCTGTGGCCTTCCGGCGCGATGCGGCCGGCCTGGCCACCCCCGCGGACCTGTCCTCGCTGGTGCGCTGCATGCAGGTGGTGCAGGCCTTTCTGAAGGCCGGACTGGAAGAGCTCGAGTCCGTCGAGCGCCGGGCACTGACCCTGCCCGACCGGGGCCGGGTCCTGGTGACCTGGAAGGAAGTCGATCCCTTTGCCTCCCTCTCCTCGTCGAGGCTTCCGATCCAGGCGCCGGCACCTCCACAAGCCGAGGCTTCGAACGCGCCGGCCCCCTTCCGGCACGCCCCCCGTCCGGGGCGCAATGAACCGTGCTGGTGCGGCAGCGGCCAGAAATACAAGAAATGCCACTTGGACGAGGATCGCAACAAGGACTCGGAAGCCCTGCGCCGGGAAGGGTTCGGGCTCAATCCCCCAGGCTGATCGACTCGATCCTTCCCTGCGAGTCCAGTCGGATCCACAAGCCCGGGTACATCAAGGCCTGAAGCAACTCCTTGGTGGGCGGTCCCAGGGCCTTCTTCACCCCGTCCGGGTTGGAACCGACCCAGACCCCCTCAGCCGTGGATCCCTGATAGGCCGTCCAGGGCGCGAGGGTCGGGTGCAGAACCACGGTGCCCACCTTGTCGCCGTCATAGGAGATTTCCAGCCCTTTGCCGTGGTACAGGGCCAGGGTGTTCCTGGAGTTGAACGGGTTGGTCTCGGTCTCGTCGGGTTGGCCCAGGCGAGCCTCGACCTCGGCCCGGCCCTCACCCAGGCGGGCCTCCTCCACCCCCACACCAGGCCGAATCCGCCCGGGATTGGGGCCTGGAGGCGACGGTGAGGCACAGCCCAGCAGCATCAGGACCAGAAGAAGACCGACCACGGGAAGACGCATGCAGACCTCCTGAAAGGTCCCCGCTTTTCGCGGCCGGGCCGGGGTGCACCTCCAGGAGGCGCCTGGAGCCGAACGCGACATCAGCCTTCGATCTCCAGCACCCGTTGGGAGGCCTCCCAACGGAAGGGGACCGCAAAGGTGTCCAGCAGCAGCCGCACAGGCAGGAGGGCCCGCCCTCCCACCATCCGGGCAGGCCCCTCGAAGCGCCAGGAGTCCTCGAATCCCGCGGTTCCCTCCAGCCCCCCGGCCTCCTCGTCGCGTGGTGGGGCCGGAGCCGGCGAGGCGGAAGCGTCCAGGGCCCCCACGCGCAGAACCAGGACGCGACCGGCCCGGCGGACCTCCACCTGGCGCAAGGGGCCATCCCACGAGACCTCCAGCCCCAGAGCCCGGGGCAGCTCCGAGGAGGCCCACAGGGCATCGCCCAGCAGCAGGGCCGGGAGATCCATCTCCAGGGGAGACCCGGCCACCCTCACCTGGACATCGGCCTGCAGGATGGGGCGGGCCAGCCCCGTCGGCCGGGCCAGGCGAGCCAGATCCGAATCCGACCACAGCCCGGCCAGGCCCACCTCCTCCAGGGCCCGAGCAGCCTGCCAGCGCGGGTCGGCCAGACCGTAGACGTCGGGGAAGGCCGCCAGGCAGAACTCTCCGGTCTGGGAGTCATAGCCGACCTTGGCCGTCTCGTACTCGATGCGGACGGGCATTCCGACCCGAACCTCCTCGAAGAGCTGCTGGGCCGAGGCGGGGTACATGCGCATGCAACCGTGCGAAACCGCCTGTCCGATCGACATCGGGCTGGTGGTGGAGTGGAGCCCGATTCCCGGTAAGGACAGTCCCATCCAGCGGTCCCCCAAGGGGTTCTCGGGGCCTGCCGGAACGGCGATCTCGCCCAGACCGGCCCACTCGGGGGGAAGCCAGGTGGGGTTGACCACCCGGCTGGCCAGGGTGAAGGAGCCCTGGGGCGTGGCGAAGCGGCCCGGTTGGCCGATGGCCAGGGGGTAGAACTTCTTGAAGCGCCCCTGACGGAACAAGAAGACCCCGCGCTCCGGCAGGTTGATCACCAGGCCTTCGGCGGGAGGGTTCCCGGGCAGGACCCGACGGCCGGGCACCCGCAAGCGCGTTCCGGGCGCCACCCAGGTGCTGGAGGTCCCCAACCCGTTGGCGAAGGCCAGATGTTCCAGGGCCAGGCCGAAGTCCACGGCCAGACGGTAGAGGTTCTCGCCGGAGGCCACCACGTGCTCGCGATCCTGCCCCACGACGCCGCGCAAGTCCTGGGCGCCGGCCGGCTGGAGCGCGGCGAGGGTTGCCAGGACGGTGCCCAACAGGACCAGAAGTGCACGCCGAAACTCGGAGCCATTCCAGGACATGGTCGCACTCCTTGCCCCTTCGCCGGGGAGATGCCCGTGGCTGGCCTTTCGCCCCGCCCGGGTCGACTCCTGGCCAGGCCCCTTCGGATGCCAGGGACCCGGGCCGCCTCCCCAGAACCCTCCCCCCCATGCTTCACTATCTGGTGGGAGACCCCACCCAAACCCAGGTCCAAGGCAACCAGATCATCGCCCATGTCGGGGATGACGGGGGACGATGGCAATCCCGCAGCGTGGCCCGGAACTGGCCCCTGGTCCGCAAGGCGTGGCGCGCCTGGCAGGAAGAGCCCGGGTTCGCCTTGGGAGAGACGCAGTTCGTGCCGATCACGCCGGATTTCTGCGTCGCCAGCATGGTGGCCGGGCGGGCAGGAGACCGGCCTTGCCCGGGCAGAAGGTTTCCCCTTCGCCTGCCTGCCCTGCGCAAGTGCCTGCGCGCGGTGGCCGAAGAGGCCTTCCGGATGCAAGCCTCGGTCCACCTGGCCCGCCTGCCCGAGTGGCCCGCCATCGAAGCCATCCTTCTGGAGGAACTGGCCCCGCGACTGGAGGTCTACGTGTATGACGAGCCTCCCCCCGAGGCGTAGGGCCCAAGCCCAACCGGCGCGAAGACAGCGCCGATGATCCCAGGGCCCGCCATGGTCTGTCTGCTTGGCCGGCAATCCCGCCGTTTTCGGCGCTGGACCATGTTCACCATGTTCTTGTTCCTGGCCCCCGCCGTCGGGGCGGCGCTGACCGACTCAGAGACCTTCCGGACCTTCCTGCTGCTCCTGGCAGCAACCATGGGCCTGCTGGTCCCCGTGGGGCAACTGGCCGGGGACGGGATCATGCTGGCGTCACTGCGACGGGGACGATGCCTGGAAGAGATCCTGACGACCCGCCTCACCGCCCGGGAGCTGGTCGACCAGGTCGCGATTCATGGGGTCCTTTCGGTGCTGGGCCCGGGTCTGGTCGTCTTCCTGCCTTTGATGGCGGGCCTGCTGGCCTTTGTCCCGGTCGAATCCCGCCTGGGGATTCTGGCCGCTACCCTCCTGTTCTTCCCAGCCACGGCCCTGGTGACCTGGGTGGGTTCCAACAGCGTCCAGGCCGCCGTCGTGTGGTCCGAGGGCCGAGAGCCCCTGGTCTGCGCCGTGGGCGTCCTCAGCCTGGGTGCCGCCGCAGGCCTTTTCTCCCTGGCCCACACCCCCTACGGGGCTGCGCTGGTGACGATGGTCCTCGCGGCTTGGGGGCTCGCCGCCCGCGAGGTGGCGCGGGCCGGACTGACAGCCCTTCCCGATCGCCGACGGACCCGGCGCCACCCGCCGCTCTCGGCCCGACGCGCCGGACGTCTGCAGAATTCCATCTCCTTCCGCGAGGCCTCGCGCTCTCGACCGACCGGGCCGGGCACCTTCCTGCTCAAGCTCGTCTCGGCAGCCACCCTGCTCGTCCTGTGCCGGGCCTGGGCCCCCGAACTCCTTCAGCCGCTGGCCTGGCTGGCCCTGACGATCGTGCAACCGGCGCGCGCCTCGCTGGCCACGTTGGGCGCCCTGATCCGGGAACGCGAAGAGAGGACCCTGGAACCCCTGGCGCTGACCGGAATGCCTCCCACCGAGTTCCTGGACGGCTGGGCGCTGCGCGCCGCCCGTCCCCTTCTCTGGGAGAGCCTGATCCTGGCTGCCCTGCTGGCCGGGCTGGCCCTGCCGGGGAACCCCTCGGAAGCCCTGGCCGTCCAGGTGGGACTTCCAGACCTCTTGTTGAAGGTCGGCTTCGGAGCCTGGCTGGGCCTGACCGTCTCGACCCTGACCCGGACCCGTCGAGAGTCGTTGAGCTGGCTCTTCCTGGCCTGGGTGGCAGGTGGGCTCTATCTGACCCTGGCCCCGGGGACGTTCGGCAGCCTGCTGGCCATCTGGTGGGAGGCACCCGACCTGAGGACGGCAGCTCCGCTGGCCGGCCCGCTCTTCAGCATGGCCTGGACCCTGGTGGGCACCCTGGCCCTGCGCGGGCTGGCCTTGTCCCGGGTCCAGGCGACCTTTTCCCCGCAGGCCCTCAACATTTGAACAGCCCCGACGCTTCCTGGAGGAACCCGATGAGTGAAACGCTGATCCGCCGGACCTGGTCGGTCTGCCCCGAATGCCTCGAGGAGCTGCCCGCCCGGGTCGTGGAGGACCGCGGGATGGTCTACCTGCGGAAGGATTGCCCCGAGCACGGGACCTCCGAGTGCCTGCTCTCGCGGCACGCCTGGTACTACGAGGCTTTGGACCGCTACTTCTTCGCCGTCATGCCCGAGGAGATCCCTCAGAGGGACTACCTGATCCGGGTCAACGAGCGCTGCAACCTCAAGTGCCCGATCTGCCTGGCCTCGGCCGTGGACTCGGAAGGCCCTCCGCCCACCCCCGACATGGACCTTGAGAAGCTCGAGGCCTTCATGGACACCCACCCTCGGGGCTCACTCAAGATCGACCTGATCTCGGCCGAACCCACACTGAGGGAGGACCTGCCCGAGATCCTCCGCGCCATCAAGAGCCGCGGGCACATCTCCTCGCTGCACACCAACGGACTGCGCCTGGCCGACCGCGAGTATCTGCGGACCCTCAAGAACGCCGGGCTGGACGAGGTCTTCCTGCAGATGGACGGCTTCGACGACGAGGCCTACCTCAAGATTCGAGGGGCCCGCCTGACCCAGACCAAGATCCGGGTTCTCGAGAACCTTCAGGCCGAAGGGGTGGCCACCAGCCTGGTCATGGTGGTCATGCCGGGCTGCAACGAAGCAGAGATTCCCAAGATACTGGACTACGCCACCACCCGGCCCTTCATCCGCGAGGTCATGTTCCTGGGCACCCGGGCCCTGGGCTACTTCCGAGGCAGCGACGACCTGCTCATGCCGGATCAGGTCATCGACCTGGTCGAGGATCTTTGCGGTGGCCTGTGTCCCCGTTCAGAGGTCTTCCGCTTCCAGAAGCTGTACTTCGCCCTGCTCTCCCTGCTGGGGGTGCGAAAATGCCTGTATGTGCAGCACTACCTGTTGATTCGGGACGGGGGAGGATTCGCCAACCTGGACCGCTTCATCAACTGGAAGAAGGTCGAGCCGGTGCTGGACGAGCTGCCTCGGACGCCGCGCACTCCCCTGGCCCGCCTGGCCTGGCTCTTCCGGCTGGGGCTGGCCCTTCTCAGCCCCAGGGCCCTGCGCCTGCTGCCGGACTTCCTCTCGCTCTTCCTGCGCCTGAAGTTCGGCTGGAGGCTGCGCCGGCTGCCCTTCCGCCCCCTCCTGATCGGCTACATCACGGCCTGCGATCCCGTCAACCTCGACCGCAGGGTCGGCCACTACTGCGGCAAGGGCGAGCTGGCCATGGACCTGGGCCTGCACGAATCGGGTTCCGAGGCCAACATCGAGCGCGAGCGGATGTGGGCCCGGCTGCGGAGGTCCTGAACCCGTCTGCACACCCGGGTCGATCCCTTTGTTCCGGTCGTCGGTGCTGCCCATGAGGATCGAGCCAGTGGAGGTGGACGCCAGGGTTTCCCGGGGCGACAGGGAAACGTCGTCCCCTGTGCCGACCCCAACCGGGACCACCGAATCAGGGGACGAGGAGAAGCCATGCTGATCACCCGAAGACTCTTGCGCCTGTGCCCGCCGTCGGGCGGATTGGAGTTCAGCCAGGCCTCTCTCCGCGTCCTCATGACGCTGGTCTGCCTGGCCTTTCTGGCGGTGCCCGCCACTGCCGGCGACCCTGCGGCGTTGGCGGTTTCGGTCCGGGGGCCCGCCCGCGTCCTGATCCTGCCGGCTGGCGGAGGAACGCTCCGGCAGGCAACCGTCACCCGACTCCAAAGCCTGGACACCTTGCCGGCTGGAGTCTTCGTGCAGGTTGGCGCGGGTGGCCAGGTCTGCCTGGTCTACCACGCTGACGGCCATCGCGAGGACCTGGCCGGGCCCTGCCTGGTGCGCGTGGCTCCGGGGGGCAGCCACCTGGTGAAGGGATCCACCCAGGCCATCCAGCACTCCGAGAGCGAGGTCGCCGAGGCGGTCTCGCCGGCACCAGTGGTCCGGGCCCAGGTTTCGCCGGGAACCCGAATCTCGGTCAGCAACCCGCAGGGCGTTCCCAGGTTCACCTGGTCGACGAACTACCTGGGCCCGCTGCTGGCGGTCCTCTACCAGCCCGGCCCGCCACGCGTCAACGTGTGGTCCTCCGAGCAGAGCGACAAGTCGGTCCTCTACTCGGGGCCCACCCTGATGGCCGACACCCCCTACGTGTTCCAACTCGAGCAGGACGACCGGGCCCTGGCGGCGGTGCGGTTCCAGGTCAGTTCCTCTGGGGCCCTGGCCTCCCTGGGGAACGCCCGGGCCGAGGTCCAGAAGTCGCTTGACGACCCGGCGTCCCTGGCCCTGCTGGCCCTGGCCCTGGACCAGAGGGGTGACCTGTCCGGCGCCGTGCAGACCATGCAGTCGGCCCTGGACAAGCAGCCGGACGACGCCGCCTTCGTTCGCCGCATGTCGGAGATGGTCGCCGAGATGGGCGACGAGGCCCGGGCCAACGTGCTGCGCAACCGGGCCAAAGGCCTGGAGGACTCCTTCCCGGGCCTGACCTCGGCCGACGCCAGCGGATTGGACCTCTACCTGGACGGCGTGGTCGACCCCTTCATCTGGTAGAGGCACCTCGTTCCTGACGCACCAGGATCCGTGCGCTGTCCCTGCTGTCATCCCGGGTAGGTGCGCCTGGCCAGGCCCGGGCGCGGAGGACGGCGACGCGGAACTCGCAAGAGCGCTTTTCCCGGCCTGCCACCTCGCCGACGTCTCCGATGGGGAGGGCTTCGGACGTCCCGGGGCTGCCGTCCTGGCTGAGCCGGGGGCCTGTGCCGAAGGCAACCTCAAACCCTCGCTGAAGGTATTCTTCCCCACCCTGGGAAGGGGTTCATTCGATGCCCCCCTCCTCGCCCTGGGCCAACCTGTCGGATTTCGGCGCCATCGTGGTGGCCGGGGCTGTGATGATCTCCCTGACCCGCCGCCTGAAGGTCCCGGGGATCATGGCCTGCATCCTGGCCGGGCTGCTGCTGGGGCCGGTTCTGGGGCTGGTCGAGGTCTCGCCTCTCTCGCACACGATCGCCGAGGTGGGGACGATCCTGCTGCTGTTCCTGGTGGGTCTGGAATTGAGCCTGGACAAGCTGCGCGACATCGGCCGCGTGGCCGTGGTGGCCGGCCTGGGACAGGTGGTCTTCACCGCCGTGGGAGGCTTCGGACTGAACCTCCTGCTGGGCTATCGGCCGGTCGAGGCCCTGCTGATCGCCACGGCCCTGACCTTCTCCAGCACCGTCGTGGTGGTCAAACTGCTGGAGGACAAAGGCGAACTGAACGCCCTGTACGGCCGCGTGGCCGTCGGGATCTTCCTGGTCCAGGACCTGGTGGTGATCGTGGCCCTGACCATGCTGGCCGGGCTGTCGGGAGGCGGCGGGCTGGAGGCCGAGGCCATGTTGGAGGGTCTGGCCTGGAGCTTTGCCGGCATGGCCGTCCTGCTGGGCGCCGCCATCTTCAGCTCGCGCTACCTGCTGCCCCTCCCGGCCGCCTGGATGGCCCGCTCGTCGGAGGGCTTCCTGGTGTGGTCCCTGGTGTGGTGCTTCGCCTTCGTGGCCGGAGCCCGGCAGATGGGACTCTCGCCTGAAATCGGCGCCTTCCTGGCCGGCCTGAGCCTGGCCCAGTTGCCCTTCAACGAGAACCTGCGCCTGCGAGTGCGCCCCCTGATGAACTTCGCCATCGCGGTGTTCTTCGTGGTGCTGGGGGTCCAGATGGAGTTGGGCGCGGCTCTGGACCACTGGGGCGCCTCTCTGGTCCTCTCGCTGTTCGTCCTGCTGGGCAACCCCTTGATCTTCCTGGTCCTGATCGCGCGCTGCGGCTACTCCGAGCGGACAGCCTTCCTGGCCGGGGTCACCGTGGCCCAGATCAGCGAGTTTTCCTTCATCTTCATCGCCATGGCCGCCCAGGCGGGCCTGGTGGACCAGTCGGCGGTGGCGGTCACGGCCATGGTGGGCGTGGTCACCATCGCCGGTTCGGCCTACATGATCCTCTACAACGACCCGCTCCATCGCTGGTTCCGCCGCCAAGGGCTCTTGCGCTGGTTGCGGGCCCCCGAGGACGACACCGCCGGGGCGCCGTCCCACCACCACCGCAAGGGACACGTCGTGGTCGTCGGCATGAACGCCATGGGCCGTAAGCTGGCCCACGATCTGACCCGCTGGGGGGCCGAGGTCGTGGCCGTGGACACCGACCACCGCAAGCTGGAGGGGCTGGCCTGCCCCACCCTGATGGGGAGCGCCGATCACCTGGAGATCCTGCGGGAGGCGGACGCCGAGGCGGCGGGCCTGGTGGTGACCACCCTGAGAATCGAGGACTCCAACCGCCTTCTGGTCCGGCGATGTCGAGACATGGGGGTTCCCGTGGCCGTCCATGTCTTCGACCGCTCGGTCAGCGAAGGACTGGAGGAGCTCTCGCCCGACTTTCTGATCCAGCCCAGGGAAGCGGGCTATCGGGAGCTGGTCGAGCACCTGGGTCGGCTGGGGGTTGTGATTTCATGATGACCTTGACGGCCCTGCTGCTGGCCGCGGCGGCGGCTCTGGGCCTGGCCCGGGCCACCCGCCTTCCGGCGGTCCCTTTCCTGCTGGCCTCCGGGCTGGCCCTGGGCAGCCTCTGGCCTGCCCTGCACGGCCAGGTTGACGACCTGCTGCTGCTGGGGCTGACGGTCCTGATGTTCGCCGCCGGGATCGAGCTGAACCCGAACCGCGTGGGGCGGCACTGGAAGCCTGCCTTCGAGGTGGGTCTGGTGCAGTTCGCCGTTCTGGGCCTGGCCGGATGGGCCCTGGCCAGGTTCTTCGGGATCCCCGCCCAGGCCGCCCTGTACGTCGGCATGGCCACGGCCGCCAGTTCCACCCTGGTGGTGGTGCGTCTGCTGGCCCTGCGAGGCGAACTGGCCCAACCCACGGCCCGACTGGTCCTGGGAGTCCTGCTGCTGCAGGATCTTCTGGTGATCCTGATGATCCCCATCCTGGCCCGCAGCGAGCAAGGGCTCCCGGCCATGGCCGGCGGCCTGCTCGGAGTCCTGGCCCTCACGGCCCTGGCCTTCGTTTGTCAGCGCCAGGTCTTCCCCCGGCTGATCCTGGCCCGCCAGTCCGAAGACGAGGGTCTGGTGATGGCCGTGATGGCGATCCTCTTCGCGTTCCTGGGACTGGCCTGGTGGCTGGGGCTCCCGCTGGTGGCTGGGGCCTTCCTGGCTGGATTCGCCCTCTCGGAGTTCCCCGTCAGCAGCGTGGTCCGCGGTCAGCTCGGCTCCTTGTGGGACTTCTTCGGCGCGCTCTTCTTCACGGCTCTGGGGGCGGTGGTCCAGGTCCCCGACCTGCAGGTCCTGCTGGCAGCAGGCGCCCTGGCCGGGATGGTACTCGTCCTGACCCCCCTCCTGGTGGCCCTGGTGGCCGAGAGGGCCGGACTCTCGGCCCGGGGTTCGGTCGAGGCCGGCCTGTTGCTGGCCCAGACCAGCGAATTCTCGCTGGTCCTGGGGCTGCACGGCCTGGGGGCCGGGATCCTGGACCCTCTGACCTTCTCCATCGTGGTCCTGGTGACCGCGCTGACGATGCTCCTGACTCCGCTGCTGACCCTGCCCCAGGTCACCCGCAAGCTGATGTACCTCCATCCCTCCCGCCGTCGTCGCTGTCACGCCAGCGTCTGCCGGCGCCCCGACCAGCCCCTTCCCTCCCAGGACCACGTGGTCGTTCTGGGGTGTGGCGAGACCGGAGGGCTCCTGCTCGAGCACCTGGACCCGGAGACCACCCTGGCCATCGACCAGGACCCTTCGGTGGTCGCAGACCTCTGCGAGAGAGGCTTCCAGTGCGTGCGCGGGGATGGCGTGGATCGGGCCTTGCTGGAGAGGGTCGGGGCCTGCCGGGCCCGGGTGGTGGTGTCGACCATGGCGCGAGTGGGGGACAACCTGAAGATCATCCGCTCGGTGGCCCCCGTCCCCGTCCTGGTCCGGGTCTTCGACACCGCCCACGCCCGACGCCTGGAGGAGGAGGGCGGAATCCCCATCCTCCACTCGGAGGCGGCGGCTTCGGAGTTTCTGGCCCGAATCCAGCAGGCCCTCCCCGCCCTGGCCGGGTCCGGCCTCACATCTGAGAACGGTTCGCCCCCCCGGAACCCGAGGGAGGCTTCGTGACCCTTCTGGTCGGCACCGACTTCCATCCGCCCTCGCGGCACGCGACTCGCGTCTGCGCGGCCCTGGCCGAGAGGCTGGGCCACTCCATGGTCCTGCTGCACGTGCTGGGGGGCCCCTTCGCCCAGCGCTCGCTGACGCATTCTGGCCGGCGGGCTCGCCGCGGCCTGACCCTGCTGGAAGCGGAGGCGGCCGCCCTGGCGGGCCCGGGCCTGGAGGTGGGGGCTGAACTGCGATCGGGCCCCCCCTCCCGGATCCTGGCCCGCACCGCCGAAGAGTTGCAGGCCTCCTGCCTGGTCCTGGCTGCCGACGGCCAGGCGGCCACCGAGCCCCTCTGGCGTAACTCCACGCTGGAGCGCACCGTCCGACGCTCGACCCGCCCGGTCCTGATCCTGCGCCAGAGGGACGCCCTGCGCTCCTGGGCCACCGGCCGTGGCCGACTGCGAATCCTGGTTGCCACCGACCTGACACCGGCCAGCGTCGCGGCCTTGAGTTGGGCCGCCGACTGGCAATCCCGAGGTGGATGCTCGCTGACCCTGGTGCGGGTCGTCCACCCGCCCGAGGAGCACCGCCGGCTGGGAATCCCGGGCCCATCCGAGGCGCTGAGCCCCGAAGCCGGGGTGGTCCTCTTGCGCGAGATGCGCCAGAAGGTGGCCCCCCTGGCCGAAAGGACGGCCTTGCGAATCGTGACCAGCACCGGCCGCGTCGCGGACGCCCTCCTGGACGCGGCGGCCCGGGAGAAAGCCGACCTGCTGGTGGTGGCTTCCCGCCGCATCGCCACGCTGCGCGGGCACTGGGAGGGCTCGGTCTCGCGGCGGCTGGTCCATCTGGCCCCCACCAACCTGGTGTGCGTGCCGGTGGGCAAGATCCCCGGGCCATCTGCCCCCGCGCGCCTCTCCCGGCTGCTGGTGGCCACCGACCTCTCGCCCGAGGGCAACCGCGCGGTCGGCTACGCCCGCACCCTGTTGCCGAACGGCGGGATTCTCCACCTGCTGCACGCCACCGACGCGGCCTCCGCCCCCGAGGCCTGCCGGCGCCTGGCCGAACTGGTCCCCCCCGAGGCAGGCCTGCAGATCCACCTGGAGACCCCGATCTCCTCCGACCCGGCCCAGGCCATCTGCCAGGCAGCCGAGCGGTTGGGCGTCGACGCCCTGTGCCTGGTCATGCGCCAGCGCGCGGGGCTGGCCCGAGCCCTGGGCGAGTCGGTCTCGACGCGAGTGGTCAATGAGGCCAGCGTGCCGGTGCTGCAGGTCCCGCCGGCCTCCCCGCCCGGACCTGCCTGGCTGGGCCTGCACCGCCAGGGCTGAGGTTGGCGGCCCCGGCTCACCGGGGCCCGCAGTCTGGCGATGTCTACTCGGCCAGCTCGAAGCGCGCCTCGTAACGCGGCTGCTGGTGCCGCTCGAGGGAATACACCAGGGTCTTGCCGTCGGGGCTCAACTGCAGACACCACACGTTGCTGACCGCTTCAGGCAGCATCCGGGCGGTCTCGGCGTCGGCCGGGAACAACTGAACCCCGGACATCAGGCCGGGCACGGCCAGACCACCGTAGTTGGTGACGGGGTCGGGGCTGCCGTCGGGCAGGCGATGGTCGTGCTTGAAAAGCAGCCCCTGAGGCGTGCGCTTGAGGACCCAGGTGCGCGAGGTGTCTTCCCCCACGGCGAAGGGGATGCGCACCTCGTCGGCCGAGAGGACCTTCACCCGCAGTACCAGGGGTTTGCCCACCATGTCGTGATCGGGATCGGTGGGATGGGCGGTCGTTCCGGTCAAGGTGCGGCCATCCATCTGGCGAATCCGCTGGAAGAAGGCCTCGGAGGCCGGGTCGAGGGTCGCCTGACAGCGCCCCGGGGAGGCCAGGCAGAAAGCCACGGCCACGAGAGTCAAAAGAAACGTGCGCATCCAGCCGCCTTCGCGCCGGTGAGATGCGGTCCTGCCCTCAGGGCGCCTCGCAGTAGGACTGCAGTCCACCGCGCCGACGGATGTCCAACGTGGCGCAGTGGAAGGAGCCTCCAAAAGGCGCATAGTTGCGGAAGCTGCAGGGAATCGGCTCGAAGCCCCAATCCTTCAGTGCCCGAATCAACGAGACCTGGGAGCGCTCCACCACGACCCGGGTCGGGTCCAGGCTCAGGACGTTCAGGCTCAGCCAGGCCGAGCACATCGACAGGAAGGGGCCGGGCAGGGGCTCGGGGGGAGGAGGGACCAGGATTTCCCAGCCCTTCAGGGCCCGCGGCAGGCGCTCGGGATCGATCAGCTCGGGGTGGATCATCATCCTGCCGGGAGCCAGGGGGACCAGCGTGGTGTCGATGTGCATCGGCCGGTTGCAGCGGCTCTCGACCAGGTGGATTCGATAACGGTCTCCCAGGTGGCGACGCAGCCACTCGATCCCTGAGAGATTCGTGACGTTGCTGCGGATCCCGAAGAGGTCCCGCCCGCAGCGGACGAAATCCGCGGCGTCGAAGACCGGCTCGTGCTCGGTCAAGGCATACTCGGTCGGTGGCCCGACCCGGGGAACCCGGTAGCCGGGATTGAAGAGCGCATCGGACAGGGCCGGACGAGGCGCCGCGGTCCAACGCGCCCCCGCCCGGGCGTAGGAGCGGAACAGGGGCCGGTAGGCCAGGCCCTCGAAGTGCCGGCAGCGCCAGGACATGGGCGTCTCGAGGATCTCGTCGCCCAGCACCAGGAAGCCATCCCGTGGACAGGCCGTGGCGAAGCCCCGGGAGCTCCACAGAGGTGTGCGGAACTTCCGCCGCCCCTGCACGATCTCGGGCCGGCGCACGGTGATGCCCTCCGACTCCAGCAGGCTCACAAAACCGTCCAGGTCGCGCTGAGCCGCCCGGGTCAGGAAGGGAGGGTAAGGCCACCCCCCTACGAGGGGCAGCAGCATTCCCAGGGCAGGAGGGATCGAGCGACGCAGCCCGGGCTGGTTGGGCGGCATCACCGCGCCCTCCAGACGGCCGACGAGGACCTCCTCGAGAGGATCCCACTCGTTGTGGGAGTTGACCGGGCACTTCATCACACGGGGGTCTTCCTGGGTCCCCGGTGGGTTCCTTCAGCCCCTCCCAAGACGAAGGGGGACGCGCCCGCGGCCCGAAAGCCCGGCCAGCCTTCAAGGCATGGAGAGGAGACGCACGATGAACCTGGCCGCCTGGATCGGATCGCTTCCCAAGAGCGAACTGCACGTCCACCTGGAGGGTTCGATCCCCTTGTGGGCCCTCTTCGAGATCCTCACCCGCCACGGGGGCGACCCCGAGGTTCCCGACCTGGAAGCCCTCGAACGGCGCTTCGCCTACCGGGACTTTCCCCACTTCCTGGCCATGTGGACCTGGAAGCACGGCTTCCTGCGCGACGAGGAGGACTTCGCCTTCCTGGCCGAGGCCGCCGCGCGCGAGTGGCTGGCCCAGAACATCACCTACGTCGAGGCCCACTACTCCCCCACCGACGCCTCGCAGACGGGTCTGTCGGTGGGGGAACTCACCCAAGCCGTGCGCCGCGGACTCGACCGGGTTGCCGGCGTCGAAGTGCGGCTGATCTGCGATGTGGTGCGCGATTCGCCGATTCCGCGCGCCCTGCGCACCGCCGAGGAGGCAGCCGAGCTGCAGGACCTGGGCGTGGTCGGCATCGGGCTGGGAGGCCCCGAACACTCCCATCCCCCCGAACCCTTCGCCCCCGTCTTCGCCCGGGCCCGCTCCCTGGGCCTGCGCACCACGGCGCACGCCGGCGAGGCCGCTGGTCCCGAGAGTGTGCGCGGTGCCGTAGAGGTTCTCCAAGCGGAACGGATCGGCCACGCCACGCACGCCTTCCAGGACCCCGGGCTGGTGGATCTCCTGGCATTGCGGCAGATTCCCTTGGAACTCTGCCCAATCTCGAACCTCCGCACCGGGGCGGTCCCCTCGTTGGAGTCCCACCCGGTCCGGACCTACTTCGAGCGGGGCCTGAAGGTGACCGTCAACACCGATGACCCGCCGATGTTCAACACCACCCTGACCGGCGAGTTCGTGGCCTTGCATGAGGTGCACGGCTTCACCCGAGAGAACCTCCTGGCCCTGCTGCACAACGCGTTGGATGCCTCCTGGATGGACGACTCCGACAAGACCCGCCGACACCGCGAGCTCGACCAGGCGGCCCGCCTCTGAAGGTTCCGCCCCTCGCGCCGTTTCTCGAGCGAGGTTCCGAGGCGGGGAGGGGATCCGCCCTGCGCGGGCAAAGCCTCCCGCGAGGCCAGGACCGCTCTGAGCGCTCTGGCTCGCCAGACGGCGGTTCGGGCAGGGAGGACCAGGCTTGATCGAACTCGACCGGGTCTGCAAGGTCTTCGGGGCCCCTGCCGGGGCCGTCCGGGCCGTCGAACAGGTCTCCTTCCGGGTGGAGGACGGCGAGACGGTCTGCCTGATCGGGACCAGCGGCTCGGGCAAGACCACCACCCTGAAGATGGTCAACCGCCTGGAGGAGCCCACTTCCGGGCGCATCCTGGTGGACGGGCGGGATGTCCACACCCAGGACCTGATCCGCCTGCGCCGGAGCCTGGGTTACGTCATCCAGAAGGGCGGCCTCTTCCCGCACCGGACCGTGGCCCAGAACATCGGGCTGCTGCCCCGCCTGGAGGGGTGGCCGGCCGACCGCATCCGCGTCCGCGTTGAGGAGCTCCTGGAACTGGTCAGCCTGCCCGCGGAGCGCTTCGCGAAGCGGCACCCCCACGAGTTGTCCGGGGGCCAGCAGCAGCGCGTGGGCGTGGCCAGGGCGCTGGCCCTGGACCCTTCGCACATCCTGATGGACGAACCCTTCGGAGCCCTGGATCCCCTGACCCGCGACAACCTGCAGGAAGAGTTCCTGCGCCTGAAGAGCCGGGTGGGTAAGACCATCCTGCTGGTCACCCACGACCTGGCCGAGGCCTTCCGCCTGGGGGACCGGGTGGCCCTCATGCACGAGGGGCGCCTGGTGCAGATCGGGACCCGGGTGGACTTCCGGCTGCGCCCGGCCTCCCCGTTCGTCGAGGAGTTCCTGCGCTCCCACCTGGACGGGCCCGGCGAGGCCCTGGCGCTGGACCTGCTCGACCCCGAGGCTCGGATCGTGCGCCCCGGACAGGAACCCGGGCCGGGAGGTCCCCTGCTTTTCCTCGATCCGGAGGGAGTGCTCGAAGCGACCGCGGCCGGAGCCGACCAGCCCCGCTTCGAGAATCCCCCCACCCTGGCGGCCTCCGCCCAGCGCGCCGCAGCCCTGGAGTTTCTCTTGAAGACCCGCCTGCCGGCCCTCGGCGTCCTGGACGAGCAGGGCCGTCTCCTGGGCGCGGTGACCCCGAAGAGCGCCCTGAGAGGACTCCAGAGGACGTGAGGCGCCTCCTTTTCGCCCTGCTCCCGGCCATTCTGGCCATCCTGATGGTCTGGGGCCTGACGCCGGCCCGGGCCGAGGAGCCTCGGACCCTGGTGGTGGGCAGCAAGCAGTTCACCGAAGGCCGATTGCTCTCGGAGATCCTGGCCCAGTTGCTGGAGGCCCGGACCGACCTGCGGGTGGTCCGGCGCATGGATCTCGGAGGCTCGCGGGTCGTCTTCAGCGCCCTGCAGGCAGGGGAAATCGACCTGTACCCCGAGTACACCGGAACGGGCCTGCTGGAAATCCTGGGCGATCCGCGCTCGGGCGGGCCCGAAGAAACATTGAAGGCCGTGCGCGAGGGTTTCCTCCGGAAGTACGACCTGGTGTGGTTGGAGCCCCTGGGCTTCAACAACGCCTTCGCCATGGTGGTCACGGGCGAGAAGGCCAGGGAACTGGGCCTGCGCACCATCTCGGATCTCAAGGCCCACCCCGGCCTGCGCTACGGCATCAGCCTGGAGTTCCTGGAACGAGCGGATGGCTGGAATCCCCTGCTGGAGGCCTACGCCTTTCCCCGGGAGGAGCTGACGGTGCGAGGCCTGCAGCACGGCCTGGCCTACGAGGCCCTGGCGGCCGGTCACATCGACGTGACCAACGCCTATACCACCGACGGGAAGCTGGAGCGTTACGGCCTGGTGGCCTTGGAGGACGACCGGGGCTTCTTCCCCCCCTACCACGCCGTCCCCGTGATCCGCGGCGAAGTGTTGCGCGCCCATCCCGAGGTGGGCCGCACCCTGGCCCTGCTGGCGGGCAGCCTCACCGACCGGCGGATGCAGTCCCTGAACTACCGGGTGGAGGAGCGCAAGGAGAGCTTCGAGGCCGTGGCCGCCGACTTCCTCAAGGGTCGGGGCCTGGTGAAGGAGTCCCGCCCGCTCACGGCTCGGGCCCGCTCGGGCAGCTTCCTTCAGTATCTGGTCGACCACCCCCAACAGACCTGGGCCCTGGTCCGCCAGCACCTGACCCTGACCGGCCTGGCGGTCCTGCTGGCCTGCCTGGTGGGGATCCCCCTGGGCATCGGGATCACACGCTGGACGCCGGCCGCCCCTCCCGTACTGGCGGCGGCCGGGGTGATCCAGACCATCCCCAGCCTGGCCTTGCTGGCCTTCCTGATTCCCGTGCCCGGCCTGGGCCTGGGAGCGCGAACCGCCGTCCTGGCCCTGTCGCTGTACGCCGTGCTGCCCATCCTGCGCAACACCTGGACGGGCCTGCGCGGGGTCGACGCCGGGGTCCTGGAAGCCGCCCGGGGAATGGGCATGCGCCCCTGGCAGGTCCTGACGATGGTGGAGCTGCCCCTGGCCGTGCCCACCATCATGGCCGGCCTGCGCACCTCGGCGGTGATCACCGTCGGGATGGCCACCCTGGCGGCCTTCATCGGTGCCGGAGGCCTGGGCGAGCCCATCCTGACCGGGCTCTATCTCAACGACAACGTGCTGATCCTGGCAGGCGCCGTGCCTGCCGCCCTGCTGGCGGTTCTGGTGGACCTCTTCCTGGGGCGCCTGGAGGCCCTCCTGGCACCTCGCGGCCAGGACTGAACCCTCCCCTGAATCCGTCCTGCACTGGCTGGCCGCGGACGGGACGGAAGGCCGAGGGGCTCAGGAGACCTCGAGGAAGTCTTGCAGCTCGGGCTTGTGGTATTCCGCGGCCCCCACGCGCACCTCCAGGTTGGGACGAATCTTCACCCGGGTCTGTCCATGGGTGTGGCCGCACAGGACCAGGAGTTTCTTGCTGGGAAAGCGCTCTGCGATCCGCAGCAGGGTCTCGCCCAGGACCTTGCACGAGTAGAAGGGCAACATCGTCGGCTTGGGCGGCTTCCCGTGGGGCAGGCAGGCCTCGGCGAACGGCGGGACGTGGGTGAGCACGATGACCGTGCCGGCTCCCGCCAGGGCGCGGAAGAGGACCAACTCCACGTAGGCTGCCGCGGCGTCGCCCAGGCGGTTCATCAGGGTCAGGATCTTCTCGCGCCGCTGGGCCAGCCCCGGAGGGGCCGACCAGGGGAGGCCCAGCTTCCGGGCCAGCGAGCCGACCCAGGACTGGCCCTCGTAGCCCAACCGCGCGAAGTCCTGGATATGCAGGTGATCGTTGAGCACGACCTGGGAGGAGGCATATCTGCCATACCTGCCGTCCGCCCAGCCGGAGGTGCCGACCAGCACCGTGTCGGCTCCCAGGGGGATCACCTCGCCGTTTCCCAGGAAGCGGACGCGACGATCCGGCTGGCAATAGGGGCGCAGCTTGACGTGGACCTTCTCGAACGAACTGTGGTAATAGTCGTGATTCCCCAGTACGAAATACACGGGTCGCGAGATCTGGTCCTCGATCATGCGCAGGTGCCCTGGCAGTTGACGCCCATCGGAGACATCGCCCGAGAGGAGCAGGGCATCGAAGGCCTGCTGCTCGATCCTGGCCAGGAAGGCCCGGACCTGCTTGCGGCCGAGGAAGTTGAGGTGGATGTCGGTGGCCCAGGCCAGACGCGCCATGTGCCTCGTGTCCCTCGTTTCGCTGGTCTACTGAAGTGCCCCTGGATCGATTTCGCCCCGGGTCCGGGGTGCACCTGTGCGCCCCCGCCGCCGCGCGGGAGATCGGTTGCCGGACCTCACCAGGAGCAGTCCTGCCCCACCCAGCCCTGGGGAAATCCCTGGGGCGGGGTGGGCCGCCAGGGGGAGGGAGAAGTCCTCAAGGCTGCGAAACCGTCTTCAGTGCCGCCCCGATTGTCCTGGCCGCACCGGCGATGGAGCTCGCCGTGAACCGCTCTTCCAGGCTGATGGCTCCTGCTCTCGAGAACCCGCAAGGAACGGCCCTGGAGGAGACGATGAATGAGCGCCTGATGCAGATGTTGCTGGTGGGAGCCGGGGGCTTTTTGGGGGCCAACGCCCGCTATCTGTTGGGGATCCTGGCCACCGCCCACCTGGGCACCCGCTTCCCCTTTGCGACGGTCTTCATCAACGTGAGCGGCTCCTTCCTCCTGGGCCTGGTGGGCACCCTGGCCGCCGAGCGCTGGATCCCCAACCCCGAGCCCTTCCGCCTGCTGCTGGGGGTCGGCTTCCTGGGCGCCTTCACCACCTTCTCGACCTTCGAATACGAGAACCACGCCCTGCTCCAGGACGGCCAGTGGCTGCTGGCCGGCCTGAACTTCGTCCTGAGCCCGGTTCTGGGGTACCTGGCGGTCTGGCTGGGAGTTCTGGGAGCGCAGGCATGGCGGGGCTAGAACGGGAACCCGAACCTGTGGGCCTGAGGCTTCAGGGCGAGAACGTCCTGTGTCGGGTCATGCTGACGAACTACCAGCAGCACCACCATCGCCCCCTCTACGAGGTCCTCCTCGAGCGGGCCTGGAGACAGGGCCTGGCTGGGGCCACCGTGTTCCGAGGGATGGCGGGCTTCCTGCTGGACGGCCCGCTGCTGTTCCGCAAGCCCTTCCGGCCCAGCAACGAGATGCCCATGGTGATCGAGGTGGTGGAGTGCGCCGAGGCCATCGCCGCCTGGTTGACCCAGGTCCGCCCGCTGCTGCGCGGCAGCCTGGTCACCCTGGAGCGGGCCTGCGTGATCTACTACCGCAAATCGGAGACGCCCCACGACCTGGGGCGAAGACCCCCGCACGTGAACGGCATCGACAAGGAGGTCCCCCTGGTGATGGAACTGCCCGAAGAAGGGACCCTGTTGAGGATCTTCGTGGGGGACTGCGATCGCGACCCGGGAAGCGGCCAGTTGCTGTATGACCGCCTGATCCGGGTGGCCCGGGAGAGGGGCCTGGCCGGGGCCACGGTCTTGCGCGGCCAGATGGGCTTCGGCCGGCATTCGGTGGTGCGCGCCGCCAAGATGATCGACACCCCCCTGAACATGCCGGTGGTGATCGAAGTGGTGGACGACGAGGCCCGCATCCGCGACTACCTGGTGGCCATCGACCCCTTGCTGACCGAGGGCCTGGTCACCCTCGAGAAGGTCCACCTCTACAAGCATCCCTCCGGGGGGGAGTGAGCGAGGGGCTCCCTCCTCGAACGGGACTGGACGGCAGGCAGGTCTGCCTGGCTGATTTCGGGAATCTCGACCCAGGAGCCGCTCCCCCACACGAAGTGGGACGGAGCCAACCGGGAGGGGGGGCATCGCAGATGCTCAGGACGCACGAGGTTGAGAACATGACCTGCGTGGCAAGGGGCGCCAACCACGGTCCCGCGCCCATCCCGCAGGAAGGTCTCTGGACCAAGGCCCGGATGATTCAGGACATCTCCGGCTTCACCCACGGAATCGGCTGGTGCGCCCCTCAGCAGGGTGCCTGCAAGCTGACCCTGGGCGTCAAGGAGGGCATCATCCAGGAGGCCCTGATCGAGACGATCGGGTGCTCGGGGATGACCCACTCGGCCGCCATGGCCGCCGAGATCCTGGCCGGGAAGACCATCCTGGAGGCCCTGAACACCGACCTGGTCTGCGACGCGATCAACACGGCCATGCGCGAGCTCTTCCTGCAGATCGTCTACGGCCGCACCCAGTCCGCCTTCTCGGAGGGAGGCTTGCCCCTCGGATCCGGCCTCGAGGACCTGGGCAAGGGCCTGCGCAGCATGACCGCCACCATGTATTCGACCATCGAGAAGGGCCCGCGCTACCTCGAACTGACCGAGGGCTACGTCCTGAAGATGGGCCTGGACGAACACGACGAGATCATCGGCTATCAGTTCCTCCGGCTGGGGCCGATGGTCGATCTGATCAAGCAGGGGGTGGACGCCAACGAGGCCTACCGCCGCTCGATCGGTCAGTACGGCCGCTTTGACGAAGCCGTCCGCGTGATCGATCCTCGTCAGGAGTAGACTCCAGGACGAAAGGAAGTGCCCCAGATGGCCCAGCTCTTCGAAAGCTACGACCGCCGCATCGAGCGGATCCAGTCGACCCTGACGGAATACGGGATCGCCTCGTTGGAGGAGGCCCGGGCCCTGTGCCAGGCTCGCGGGGTGGATCCCTACCAGATCTGCAAGCAGACCCAATCGATCGCCTTCGAGAATGCCGCCTGGGCCTACGTGGTCGGGGCCGCCATCGCCCTGAAGAAGGGGGCGACCCGCGCCGCCGACGCCGCCGAGGCCATCGGAATCGGCCTGCAGTCCTTCTGCATCCCGGGCTCGGTGGCCGAGGAGCGCAAGGTGGGCCTGGGGCACGGCAACCTGGCCGCCATGCTCCTGCGTGAGGAGACCCTTTGCTTCGCCTTCCTGGCGGGGCACGAGTCCTTTGCGGCCGCTGAGGGCGCCCTCGGCATCGCCAGGTCGGCCAACCGCGTCCGCACCCGACCGCTCAAGGTCATCCTGAACGGCCTGGGCAAGGATGCCGCCCGGATCATCTCGCGAATCAACGGTTTCACCTACGTCCAGACCCGATTCGACTACGCCTCGGGCGAACTCCACGTCGTGGCCGAGGAGGCCTTCTCCAAGGGTGAACGCGCCGAGGTCCGCTGCTTCGGGGCCGACGATGTCCGGGAGGGCGTGGCCATCATGCACATGGAGGGGGTTGACGTCTCGATCACCGGCAACTCGACCAATCCCACGCGCTTCCAGCACCCCGTTGCCGGCACCTACAAGAAGGAATGCCTCGAGCAGGGCAAGCGCTACTTCTCGGTGGCCTCCGGAGGGGGCACGGGACGGACCCTGCACCCGGACAACATGGCCGCAGGCCCGGCCTCCTACGGCATGACCGACACCATGGGCCGGATGCACTCGGACGCCCAGTTCGCCGGCTCTTCGTCGGTTCCGGCCCACGTCGAGATGATGGGCTTTTTGGGAATGGGCAACAACCCGATGGTGGGCGCCACCGTCTCGGTCGCGGTGGCCATCGAGAAGGCGGGCTGAAGCGGGGGGCCGCGCTCCCTCGATCTCCCGAAATCCTCCATCCAGGCTCTGCCACCCATGACAGGGTGCCCCAGGCTTGCTAACATGGAGGCGAGATCCTGCGCCCGCCCGGAGGTGCCCCCTGGCTCCTTTTTTCCCACCGGCCCTCTTCCCCGACGCGCCCCTTCCGCGCGTGGCCCGCCTGCTGGCCCTGGCCCTGCTGCCCTGGGTGCTGGTGGGCGCCGCCCTGTACGGGTTCCGGCGCTTCGATCTGGCCTTCCTGGCCTACCACGTGACCTGCTTCGCGGCCTTTTGGGTCCTGGGTGGGCGCCGGACCGGACCGGGCCGGGAGGCTTGGCCCTTCCTGCTGGCAGCCGCCCTCTTCGCCCCCCTGGCCACGCTGGTGGTGCTGCAGTTTGCCGACTTCCCCCTGATCCGGGGGGTCATGGCCGGATTCGGCTTCTCGCCCTGGCAGTTGCCCCTGCTGGGGGCCTGGTTCCTGCTGGTCCACCCCCTGGCCGAGGAGGCCTTCTGGCGGGGCACGATCTACGAGGGTCTGGCCCGAGACCTGCCCCACGCCTGGGCGGCTGGCCTGTCCTCGGCCCTCTTCGGAGCCTGGCACGCCCTGGTCCTGATTCCGGTGCTCCCCTCCTGGTGGTGGCTGGGCACGCTGGGGGTGGTCGGCTTCGGCATGGCCATGGTCGCCCTGTATCGGGCCCGGGACGGCCAGTTGCTCCCCTGCACGGTCTTCCACTGCGTGGGGGCCGACGTCCCCCTGCTGGTGGTCCTGGCCCTGGCCTTCGCGGCCTGAACTCCGGCCCGGCCGGGATGGGTCCGGGACTCGCCCCCGCTCAGGACCGATCCGGACCGGCCTTCCCGGACGACTCCGAGTCCTCCGGGAAGGGGTTCCGGGAATAGACCCGCACCCGGGTCCAGCGCTCCAGCAGCACCTCCCCTGCCGGGGCCCCATTGCGCTTGCGCACCTCCCCGGCCCGACACAGGTGCACCTCCACCTTTCCCCGGGCTCCGCGGGCCTTGGAATTCCAGGCGGCCAGGCGGGCGGCCACCTCGACGACCGACGCAGGGACCTGGACCTCGCGAGAGGGCACGCGGATCACCACGTGGCTGCCCGCGTAGCCGGCTGCATGCAGCCAGAGGTCCTGGGGTTCGGCCAGGTGCAGGCTCAATTCGTCGTTCTGGCGCGCCCCCCGCCCGACCAGGATGGTGAACCCCTCGAACTCGAACTGGCGATAGACCTGACTCAAAGTCGAACCTCCGGGCTTCCGCCCGACCCCATCCCCCCGCGTGCGGCCCAGGAGCCGCTTGGGGAGCGGTGGACGGGGCTCACCATGCGCTCAGCGCGCCCAGCAGGCTGGCGATGTAGGTCTCTTTGTCCTCCTCCTGGAACAGGATGTGGCGCTTCTCCATGTCGGCCTTCTCGGTCCGCCAGAGCATCTGCATGGTGTGGGAGGGGGTGTTCGAGACGATGAACGAATCCAAGCGGACGTTGGGGTCCTTCAGGCGTTTCTCGATCCCCTTGATGGTCTCGTGGAACTGGATCTTGGGGTCGTCGAGGCCCCCTTCAAGATGCCGGATGCCCTTGGGGTCGACGAAGGCGACGTTCTGGCGTCCGCCCCTGACCATCCACAGGATGAAGTCGGGGTGGAAGTTTCCTGCCTCGAAGAAGCCCACGCCGCGCCCCTTGCTGAGGTTCCGCAGCAGGTAGAGTTCCTTCTCCTGGAAGAAGTCGGGCCGGGCGTCATAGAAGGCCTTCAGGTCCTCAACAAAAATCCGCTCGCCCTTGTTCAGGGCGGCGGGGCTGATCTCGACGACCTTGGTGTCCACGTGCAAAAGCGGCTGGTACAGGTGCCGCCCGAACCAGATCGCCCTCAAGCCCTTGAAGTTGAGTTCCTTGAGTTCGCCCGCCTGGATCGCGGTCTTCAGCTCCTCCAGCTTCTGGATGATCTCTTCCTGCGACTGGTAGATCAGGATGCGGTAGTAGCCGTCGTCCGCGGACTCCTTGACGCCCTGGAAGTTCGGATCGTCGCCTTCCAGATCACGGTATTCGAGGTGCGGCAGTTCCCATTCGCTCTTCCGGAAGGTGTAGTAGTGCCTGGTGTACTTCCTGAGAAGGGTGATCGCGATCTCCTCCCACAGGCGCACCCGGTCGAACCGATCGAAGGCCAGCTCCTCCTCGGGGATCTGGAGCTGATACCAGCTCTGGTCGGTGAGCAGGTCCGCGAGGGCCTCTCTGGTGAGGTTCAGGTTGAACCATCCGCGCTCGGCCTTGAAGCGCTCGAGCTCGAAGTAGATTCGGTCGAGGTCGAGGAAGGCCACGTGGCGGGCAGTCAGGTGGGCCTGGTTGGGGGCCACCTCCTGGTCGCCGCCCGCCAGTTCCCCGGACTTCATCGCCTGGATCTTGGGATACCAGTTCTCCACGACCGGGTTCTTCTGCAGATACGAGGTTGCAGGGTCGCGGGGGGGATCGGGCCTGCGCACGGTCGGAACCGGCCCGAGCTTGCGGAAGGCGTCACCGAACTCGGTGCTGACCCCGTTGATTCTCTTCTTCAGGCGGATGGTCTTGAGCTTCTGGGTGCCGAGGTTCTTGAGGACCGGCAACAGGATCTCGATGCGGTCGTCGTTGGTGGGAAGGCCTTCGTCCACGAGGAAGTCGCGGAACTGGGCCATGTAGTCGGCATGGATGCCGAAGATGCCCAGCGTCTCCAACGCGCGGATATGCTTGGGGCGGTCGACGCCATCGGGAAGCTGGGTCTTGCTGCTGCGCTTGAGGCTCAGTTCATAGCCCCTCAGCCGCACGCCGCGTCCGAAGAGCTGGATGATCTGGGCCCCCTCGCCCTTGCCGACGTTCATCAGGCCCATGGTCGAGACGCGCCAGCTCGACCAACCCTCGGTGAACTTCTTCGAGCCGATCAGCAGATTCACGGGCGAGTGGGCCCGGCTGATCTCGTGAAACAGAGATCCCGAGAAATCGCGTTCGCCAGTGGCGAGGCCCTTCTCTTCGCAGAGCTTGACCAGCCTGGCGTCGTCGCCGACGTTGATGACCCCGAAGGCTTCGTTCTCGGCACCCAGCCGCAGCGCGACCTCTCCGGTCACGCCCTTCAGGTTCTCTACGTAAAGCCGGCCCCCGCCCGGGGCGTTGAAGAGCGTCTCCAGAGACTCTTCGAAGACCTGGGTGGCCGACAGGCCCGTCTCATTGAGATACGCGAAGCGCCCGGCGAAGAGGTCCCTCCCCGCGGTGGTGACGAGCCCCTGGTGCAGGACCCGTTCGATGCGCTGGATGCTGCCCGTACGGTCGCCCGCATAGCGCCCCAGGAACTGCAGGATCTCCACGATGTCCGAGGCGTCGCGGGTCGCCAGCGTGGCGGTGACGCTGCCACCGACGAAGATCCACAAGGGCTTGTCGATCTGGAAGGGGCGGAAGGCGCTCTCTCGCTGGCGATAGAGCCGCTGTTGCTGGAAGAACGAGAGGAGGCAGGCCGTGAGGTAGAGTTCCAGGTGTTCCCGCTGCGTGGCCTGGTCGAGGTTCAGGATCTGGTAGTCCTTGCCGAAGCCATCGCCGTAGAAGTAGCGGTACGAGTAGTCGAAGAGGACGTTCCTGGCATACAGTCGGGTGAGGGTCGGGTTGCCCTTGACCGCCTGGCCGAACGTGGCCGAGTACTCGAAGGAGAAGCCCTTCTCACAGAGCGCGTTGCGGAAGCGCATCCAGGCCCCGTCGCCGCCTCCAGAGGTGCCACGATGGCCCTCGTCCACGAGCACCAGGTTGTTGCCTTCGAAGGCGTCCACGGCCACCGTCGTGGCGCCCATGTCGTCCCGGAGCTTGGTGACCTCCAGGATCTCGACCGCCTGGCCCGCAAACAGTTCGCGCCCGTCCTTGTTGAACAGTTCCGCCTCTATCCCCGCGATGTCGAACTCCCGCTGGTGCTGCTGCGACAGGCCCTCGTTGGGCGTCAGGAGGATGATGCGGTTCAGCTCCCGGCGGCGTCCGTGCTTCTCCAGGTAGTGTTGGAACTGCAGGATGTGGGCGTGCATCAGCAGGGTCTTGCCGCTACCCGTGGCCATCCAGAAGGAGAGCTTGTTGAGCTGCGGCCAGGCTTCCGCCTCCCCGTCCAGGGGCTCCAACTGATCGGCCTCGGGCTTGTCCGCGTTGTACAACGCGATCTGGTCGTTCAGCGAGGACAAGAGCGCCTGGGGATCGCGGAAGTAGCGATCCAGGTAGATCTCGGTGAAGAGCAGGGCCAGGTACTGGAAGTACTTCCAGACCAACGGCTCATGGCCGTGGGCGAGACGGCGCTCGTTCAGGCGCTGGGTATGCCGGACGATGTTCTGGTCGTACTCCAGCAGCAGCTCCGTGGGAAGCTGGGTCAGGTTGAAGAGTTGGGCGGTGAGCGCGTGGTGGAAGCGGTGGACGTTGTTCTCGTCCAATCCCTCCAGCGCTTCGTTCCGGAGCAGGTCGGCCAGGTCTTCAAAACTCTTGACCTGAAAGAGCGAGAGCAGCCACTGGTTGAGCACCAACTTGCGTGCGAACGGGAACTGGGGGCGGCCGTTCGAGCGACGGGAGGTGGTCTGGCGTTTGCGGGAGCCTCCTCGGGACATCAGGAGACCTCCCCTTGGGCCCTGCTTTGGAGCCCTCGCGGATGGAGACCCGGTTTGCAACCGGTTTGCTGATTGTTTGCAACCTGGGAGGACGAGGTTGCAAATCTCTCGGCCCTCAACCTGCAGCCGATCGGGGTTCTTTGGGAGTCTTTCATGGCGTGATTCACGGGAGTCACCTGGGAGACGCCTCCTGGTTGCAATCCGGGTTGGTCGGGCCAGGGAGCCATCGCGCGGCCCGGGTCGCGCCGATCTTGTGGATGGCCAGCTCCCGCCGCAGTTCTCGCAGCAGCACCTGGATCTGGCTGCGTCCCAGCGCCGGGAGGACCTGGAGGAATTCCTCCATCCTGGCGCCGGTTTTCGCGCTGTCCTGGATGTGTTTCAGCAGGAGTGCCTTGTTGGTTCCTCGGTCCAGGCCCTTCTTGCGGGTGTAGACCCCCCTGCTTCCCAAAGCGGCGTAGAGGCTGCGCGCCAGGATGTAGCGCGTTCCTCGCCCGCGTCCGATCGATTCCACGGCCCCCGCCGCAACCAGGCCAGGCAGGCAGGGCTTCAGGTGGTCGGGCAGGGGCTGCTCGCAGCGCAGGTGGTCCAGGGTCAGGAAGTCGTAGGTCGAGAAGGACTTCAGTTTCTCGTCACCCAGCCGTTCCATGAAGCGGAGGAATGCCGGGTTGGTGACGGCGCCGGCGAGGGTGAGGCGCACTTCGTGGGCAGAGGATCCGGCCAGGCTCGGCAAGGGCTTCCCCTGGCGGATGGCGTTCTCGAACATGAGGTTCATGCCCTGACCGGAGCGCTCGATCAATCCGCACTTCTCCAGGGCTGTGGCCAGTCGGCGGTTGCGAGGGTTCTGCTGGTCCAGGATGTTCTCGGGAGTGATGCCCGGTGGCAGGCCTCCGGGGCTGACGACCTCCAATCGCTGGGAATACTGCCTGACGAAGATGGAGCCCCCCAAGCGGTAGTCGCGATGAGCCACGGCATTCAACAGGGCTTCCCGCACGGAGGTCTCGTCGAAGGTCAGGACCTCGGCACGAAACAGGCCATCCTGGTAGCTCTGGCGGTCGTTTCGAAGGTTGATCCTGTCCCATAGCGCGTCGTGCCACAGGAAGAAGCCCTCGCGCAGTTCCTGCCGGTCCGCAGCAGGTCCCGACGCTTCCGAGGATCGGTACTCGTAGACCAGTTCCGCGTGGGGCAGCCGGCGCCCCAGGGCAGAATGCGTCGCGAAGAGGATCAGCGCTGCGTAGGTCAGGCTGCCGTCGACCCGCAACTCGGCGCTGTCCAGGGTCTGTTCGTCGGTCCAGAGTTCCTTGCGCGGGTCGCGCGTCTTCCAGGCCCACCGTTTGCGGAACGCCTCGACGGCTTCCGGTGCCAGGTCGGTCATCGAGGCACCCGGGCAAGGTTCAACCGAGAAGTCCGGCCCTGTCTCCGCGAACATGGCGCGCAGTTCGGCGTCGCCCAGCGGGGTCAGGGCGTCACCGGCCCGCTTCAGGTAGCGGCCCTCGATGTGCCAGGCCGTCCCGGGAAGCCTGGAGGGAACGTGCACCACCAACACGCGGCCGGAGGGAGTGCGGACTTCCTCCACCGGGATCCGATGAGCCAACCTGTTGTGCAGGTGGGCTTCGACCGAACCCGGCTCGGAGAACGCGCTGGTGCCGACAATCGTCCGGGGCCGTTTGTCGGACACGCCGAGGATGAACTTGCCGCCGCCCTCGTTGGCGAGGGCCACGCAGTATGCCAGGACCTTCCCCAGGTCATAGTTGTTCCTGGCTTCCTTGAACTCGAGGTTGGTCCCCTCCGGTTCGGTGAGCCAGAGGTGGATCTGCTCAAGGGTGGTGGCCATCGCCTTCTACAGACCTCCCCCGGACTCGAACATCAGGCGGTGGAAATTCTCTTCGATGAGGCGGACCTTCCAGGTGTCATCCGGGGCTTTGAGGTTCTCGAGGTTGTTGCCGCCGTTGACGTAGATCAGGTCGAACTCGCTGTCCTTGCTGGAGTAGCCCTGCCGGCCGAACCACTCGTCGAGCACCAGGTTGTCCTGCTCGGGGTCGCCGGTGAGCTTGCGCCAGATGACCAGGGTCTTGCGACCGTCCGGCGTGACGCCGGACACGGTGCGGAACCACCAGGGGCCCTCGGCGTCCAGCCTGAGGCGGCCCTTCAGGCGAAGGCGCTTTTCACTGTCCCGCTCGAAGGCCGCGCTGAAGGTCTGGGGGGCGGCGATATGCTGGACGTTGAGGCCGATCAACCAGTTGAAGGTCTCAAGCAGGTCGATATTCACCTCGCGGCTCTCGTCCGAGCCCGGCCGCTTGACCTTGAGCCGGTAGGCCGTGGGATCCTGGAAGGCCTGCACGTTCAAGAGCGACTGGCTTCCCCGCGTCTCAACCTCGAGCATGTAGCGCAGAAGGTATTGCTCCTTCAGGCCGTCCTCGCCCTGGGCCTCGACCCCGTCGAGCACGCCCTGCTGGGCACGCGTGCGCCGGGTCTCGAGGTTGTTGAGGGCATCCTCGTAGGATTCGAGGCGCACGACCTTCATGACCCGCGGGCTGCGCTCGGCCTCCTCTGGAGTGGCCAGCCGCTTGGGCTTGCCGTCCTTCCATTCGGGCGAGAAGGCGACCTTCTTCATGCGCGGTATCAGCACCGTGTCGAAGTGGTCGCCCATCTCCACCAGGATGAACTTGCGGCGCCCGCCGTCCTCGCGGTTCAGGTTGATCACCGCGTGGCCGGTAGTGCCGGAGCCTGCGAAATGATCAAGAATCGTCAGTGACTTTGGCGTGCCGGGTGATAGAGCCGTGGACCTTTCGACCAAAGAGGGGGGCTTTGGATTGTCAAAGGCGGAGAAGCCAAATAGCGCCTTCAAGGCATTGCCTCCATCGTCAGTCGTTCCAGTGGTCTTGTGATGCCAGACGTCAACAGGAATCATTCCATCACTTGCGTCCGACAGGAACGATTTCAAACGAGGAAATTCATTGCCTCCATCCGTACCCCAATAGAGCCTGTTCTCTGCAACATGCCGCTGATGTGTGTTGCGATCATACTTCCAGGCGTGCGTGGGATGCTCCACGAGTACGCCGGTGACCGAATTGACGATGGCATAGGCTAGGTTTGGCCGTTGGCTCTTCGTAGCCGGATTCACGTAGGAGGAGCTGATCCAGGGTCCTCGCGGGTCATTGTCGGGATTCGTGTAGTGCTTCATCGAAGACTCGGTCCTACGCTCGCGAAGCACTTCGAGAGAAGGACTCGCTCTGTAGCAGAGGATGGTGTCCTTCAAACTGTAGAATTTCTTGGCATTATTGCTTCTTGTGTAGCGCTTCTCCCACGCAATATCAGCCAGGAAGTTGTCTGTGCCAAACACCGAGTCCATCAGGAAACGCAGCCGCGACACCTCCACAAAGTCTATTGCGAGGAAGACGAGGCCTTCCTTCGTCAATAGAGGTAGAGTTGCCGACAGGCGATCCTCCATCATGGCGAGCCAGGTCGAGTGTTGATAATTGTCCCTGTAGGGGAATCCATCGACTCCTGTATTGTAGGGAGGGTCGGCGAAAATGACCCCAACCTTTCCTGCCACTCGTCTCTGCATCAGCTTCAGTGCCTGGAAGTTCTCGCTATGCACCAGCACGCCATCGAGTTGCTCGTCCACCTCCCCCATCGCCTCGATGAGCCGGGCCGTGAAGTCGCCCGTGAAGTGCCGCGTATCCACCACCAGAGTCGGGTGCGCCTGCAGGAACTCCACCGTCAGCGGCACGCTGTAGCGGGGCTTCTCCAAGTCATCGGGCAGGCTGTCGATGGCGAAGAGCCTCACCCACTCCTCGCACTGGGCCTGGTTGGCGGCGATCTCGGCGTAGAACTCCTCCGGGATGCAGCCCACGCGGACGCACCAGGACGTCTCCACGACGAACTTCTTCTTCAGCCACAGCTTCTTCTGAAACTCTTCGAGCTGGGCCAGGAAGTCGATGATCTTGCCCGCGATCCGGCGGAGGACCTTGATCTTCGAGAGGTACTGCTCGACCCGGGGCACGCTCTGGCTCTCGATGTCGTCGAGGTGCATGACCTCGTTCTTGATGTAGAAGTCGAGCTCGCGGCGCAGGAAGCCGCCCAGGTCCTTGTGGATGAAGTAGTCGAAGGTGTTGCGGGCGGTGTAGCCGTCGAGGTGCTTCGCCAGGGCCGTCCGGGTCCTGTCTTTCTCCGTCGGCGCCAGCGTGCTGCGCAGGGCGACGATCCACGGGGCGAAGGCCGCAGCGTCCACCGCCAGCACCCGGTCAACCGCGCTCGAGGTCAGGTCCTTCTGGGCCGGCGGCTTCGTCTTGCCCTTGCGGGCAGCTTCGGGCCAGTCGGTGAGGGTCGCCGGCCGGTATTCGAAACGGAGGACCAACTCCTGGCCCTGCTCGCCCTCCTCCAGAGCCAGGAAGTCCGTGCCCGTCGTGCCCCCCGCCGCCAGGATGAAGACGCGGTCCTTGCCCTCGGCGGCCTTGACGTTGCCGTGCTCGCCCTCAGCGGCGTCCACCAGCCGGAAGTGCGCGCGCATGGGATCCTTCGGGTCGTCCGGCCGCAAGCGGAAGCAGTAGTCCCGAAGGTACTCGCTGGTCTTGATGTAGTACTGGTCCGCGTTGGCCCAGTGCAGCTTGACCTCTTCGCCCTCGTAGGGGATCGCGTAGACACCGGGCTTGTAGACGCGCTTGCTGAGGAAGTCGCCGTCCGAGTAGTAGCGGCGGAAGAAGCTGAACAGGTGGTCGTAGACCTCGCCCTCCAGGGCACCCAGGTCAACCGCCTCGGTCTTGAGCCGGGTGCGGAGATCTTTTACCTTCGGGGTCGCCTCGGGGTCCATCCCCAGACCCTGGGCCTGCTCGATGACCTTGGCCAGCTCCTTCTCGATCTCGGCCTTGTCCGCGGTCTTGTACTGGCTGAAGGCTGCCTGCACCTGCGGCAGCAGGTCCTTGTCGAGGAACTGCGTCACCTCGGCGCTCTTCGCGTGCATGACGCGATAGAGCCCGAAGTCCAGGTCGGGCTGGTCGAGCTGGAACAGCTCCTTCAACAGGTTCTTCAGCTTCTCGTACTTCTGGCTCATCGGGTGTCTCGTCCTCGTGTCTTGGGGCCTGCCGCCGGCTCGCCTATTCGACGGACCAGCGAATGGTGAACAGGGTCTCCGACTCGGTGCGTTGCGCGAGACGCTTCTCGAGCTGGTCGATCAGCTCGTCGCGCTTCTCCATGATCTCGTCTTCGGCCTTGAAGATCTCCTGGCGTTGGCGGCGCTGTTGGCGCTCCAACCTCTGGATCTTCTCCTGGATCTGATGCTGTTCTTCCAGGGTCGTCACCTGCCGAGACTGCCGACGAAGGGCCTTGATCTGCTCCTTGGTGTCGGCCAGCGCCTTCTCGGCTGAGAGCACCAGATCGTCGGCCCACTTCTCGAGCTTCTCCCGAGCCTCGTTGAAGTGCCTGCTGTTCTGCTCCAGCGAGCGGCTGATCGTGGCCTGGGCGTGAAGCCTGGCATCCCCGGCCAGCCGTTCCGCCACCGCAGCCGGGTTCTGGACTGCCTCCGCGGCGCGTGCCGCGCAGAGGAAGAGCTTCTCCATCGTTTCCTGGTCGAGAGAGACACCGCTTTCGTCGAAGCCCGAAAAGAGCAGATACTCCTCCCGGTCGTACGAATCGATCGCGAGGCGGGTCAGCGTCAGGTAGCCGCGCTTCCCCCGCAAGGCCTCTACGACCGAAAGCTTCGTCGGGTGATGCGCCACATCGAAGACCAGCTCGGCGGCCGGCGTGTCGAGGGCCTTGGCGCCATCTACCACGTGCTCGCCCAGGGGGTGGGACAGGCGGTAGAGGAAACGACTTGCCTCCTCGCCTCCGTCTGAATCGGTGCGAGGGTGGGACTTGGAGATCAGGTGGTAGCGCCCCTTGGGGATGCCCTCGCGGGGGGGGCGGTCGAGATCGAAGGCGAGGGCCCCGTCGTCGAATCGGGCCCGCCCGGCCAGCATGTAGCGCGTGAGCGACCAGAACCGCTGGCCCACGCGGTCGAGCTGGGCCCTGGCGTCGGCGAGCTGCATGCGCAGCCGCTGGTGCACGTCCTCGTCGAAGTGTTCGAAGAGTTTGCGGCGGGTCTCGTCCAGGCGGGAGCGGATCTGTTCGTCCATCTCGGCCTGGAGCCGGCTGAACGCCGCATCGATCTCGGTGGTCGTGCGACACTCCTGGTAGATGGCAAAGATGCGCTTCTCGAAGTCGACCCCCGACTCGATGCTGCCCAGGACTTCGTCGGAGGCTCCAAAGACGCCGCTGAAGAGGCTGAACTTCTCGATCAGGAGCTCGAGGACCCGGCGATCCGCCTGGTTCCTCTCGTTCAGGAAGTTGACGACCACGACGTCGTGTTTCTGACCATAGCGATGGCAGCGCCCGATGCGCTGCTCGACGCGCTGGGGATTCCAGGGCAGATCATAGTTCACGACCAGCGAGCAGAACTGCAGGTTGATGCCCTCGGCCGCGGCCTCGGTAGCCAGCAGGATGGTGCCCTGGTCGCGGAAGTGCTCGATGAGCGCGGTGCGCACATCCACGGCCCGAGAGCCCGAGGAACGCCCGGTCTGGCGGTTCATCTCGGCCCAGGCGGCGTAGACGGCCGTCGCTTCCGGCCCCGAGTTCGTGCCGTTGAACAGGACGACCTGGCTCTGGTAGCCCTGCGACTCGAGGAAGGTCTTGAGATAGTCCTGGGTGCGGCGGGACTCGGTGAAGACCAGGGCCTTGCGTGCCGCGCCCGTCGTGGCCATCTGCGCAAAGCCGATCTCCAGGGCCTGAAGCAGCGCCCGCGACTTGGTGTCGACCCCGATGCGGCGCGCCCAGGCGGCGAGGCGACCGAGGATGTCGATCTCCTCGAGGAGCTTCTTCCGGTCGATGGGAGCCGGCGGCTGGTCTGCCTCCTCGGCGCCCTCGTCCGCGGCCAGGATCTCGTCGAGCAGGTCGCCCTCGATCTCCTCCGCCTCGATGAGCGCCTCGGCGAAGTCCTCGTCGTCCACCTGATCCCGCTCGGCCAGCATCGACTCCAACCGGGCGCGCAGGGCCTCGAGGGTCGCGGCGATGGCCCGCGACGACGAGGCGAGCAGCTTGCGCAGGATCAGGGCCGTCAGGTGCCTCTGGCGCCGGGGCAAGGCATAGCTCTGCTCGCGCTGGAGGAAGCTCGAGACCGCCTCGTACAACGCCTGTTCGTCATCGGTGGGGTGGAATGGCTGGGTGATGGCATGCCGTTCGGTGTACCGGACATACTCCGTGACCTGGTTTCGCAGAGTGCGCTTGCAGAAGCCGGCCAGCCGCCCGCGCAGGGCTTCGAGACTGCCCGTGGCGGTGGCGTACTGGGAGCGAAAGGAGTCGACGTCGCCGAAGAGGCGCTCGTCGATCAGGGTCGAGAGCCCGTAGAGCTCGAGCAGCGAGTTCTGCAGGGGCGTCGCCGTCAGCAGCAGCTTGCGGCAGTCCTCCGTGGCCCATCGAATGCCCTGGCCCACCTTGTTGCTGGGACGGTAGGCGTTGCGAAGCTTGTGGGCCTCGTCGATGACCACCAGGTTCCAGGCCTGCGCCTTCAACTCTTCGCGCACACGGTTGGCAAAGTTGAAGGACAAGACGACGACGGCCTGCCCCTCCAGGGGATCCCGGCCGGCCCGGCGGGCTTCCCGCCAGCCTTTCGAGTCGAGAACCACCGCCGGCAGGTTGAACTTCTCGTGCAGTTCGAGCTCCCACTGCTTGCGGAGAGACGCCGGACAGATCACCAGCAGTCGGCGCTTCCGCTCGGCCCAGAACTGGCAGAGAACGATGCCGGCCTCGATGGTCTTGCCCAACCCGACTTCGTCGGCCAGGAGCACGCCCTTCGACAACGGGGACTGCAGGGCAAAGAGCGCGGCCTCGATCTGGTGGGGGTTCAGATCGACGGAGGCGTCGAAGAGCGACATGGACAGGCGATCCATGCCGCTGGGCGCCCGGCGGGTCAGGTCGTGGGCGAAATAGCGGGCGTGATGAGGCGTCAGGTTCACGGGTGCGGCTTCCTCCCCCACCTGGTGCCCGTGCTTCGCAACCGGAATCCTGGGCCCTTCACTTCCGTTCGCAAGATCCTGTTCAACACGGTGCACGGTTCCCCCACCGTTGCCGACCTCAGAACCTGTGTCGAATTCTCTCCGCACGAGAAGGATGCATGGTCGGATTTGTGGGCCGTCAAGCAACCGGAAGCCGCTGCGTCGAGCCGGGTCCGCAGGCTCCTCACCAGGGCATTCTCCCCGGCGCCGGGCTCACCGGCTGGCCTGGACGCGGCGCTGCACGGCGTGTCACCCTGGATCGGCACGAGTTGGTCCGAATCCTGGCTCACCTTCGCCTGGGAGGGTCTGCGGCCCGGGCGCACCCCTCGTCAGCAGGCTCCTACCTCGACAAGGCCTGGCCCACGTGGAAGATCACGGTCGCCAGACTGAGGTAGAAGACGTAGGGGTGGACCCGCCGATAGCGAGCCTGGAGATTCAGGTCCCGGACGAAGAGGGAGTGGGGCACGAGGAACACCAGGACCAGGAATCCATAGGTGATGAAGAAATCCAGCAGGCCACCAATGAGGGCAACGAAGAGCATGGGAGCAGGCTTCCTTTCCAAACTTGAGGTCCGCCCTGATTCTGGAGCACGCCGGTGACGCAACGTGTCACGGCCTGTTCCGACGATGCCGATCCTCTGGTCCGACCACGGACACATTTCCGGGCTTTTCGGGTGCCCTGGGCTGATGTTCATTGTAAATCTTTTGTGACCGGACCTCTTGCGGGGACGAACCGGCATTGAAGGATGTCGACGAAAAATCGGCCCGCCAGCCCCCCTGGAAGGGCCTGGAAGGGCTTGCGTTGCAGTCAGACGAGAGTTGTCTCGTCGACCCCCGCGAAAGGGGCTGAAATCATCGCCTGTGAATCGCGCAAACCCCTGCGGTGCAGGAGATTGAGCGATCGGCAAATTGGACCTGGCGGACCCATCCACGGTAAAATGAAGTATGGAGGATCATCCCCGAGGCCTTCGGCCTTCCCGGGCCCGGCAGGTCGCCTTGATGGAAGAAGCCCTGACGGAACTTGCCCGCTTCGGGCCCCTCCTCGAAGTGCGCCTGGGGCAGGTCCTCGCCCCTCTGGTCCGGGGAGGCCACAAGCACCTGGGCTACGTGACGCCCGCGATGTCTTGTCGTGAGGAACTGGGAATTTCGGCGACCGCCGCCTGGGATTCGGTGCGCCTGGCTGGAGAGCCGGGGGATCGCCGCCAGTACCGCCTTCCAGGCCAGCGCCTGGAGAAGCACGGCGTGCTGCGCCAGGCCCTCTGCGAAGGCCGTCTGTCGCCCACCAAAGTGGACATGCTGCTGCGCCTGCCTCGACGGGCGGATGCCGAGAACTGGGCAGCCTACGCCGAAGAGCACACCTGCCGCCGTCTGGAGGAGGCGGTCGAGGCCGCCCTGGTGCTGGCCACCCGCTTCCCCTCCGCCTGGAATCTTCGCAGGGGCACCCCTCCGGGGGAGGAGGAAACCCTGGAGGATTTCCGTAGGCAGGCCGGCTTGCAGGCCCTGGAGGCGACCTGTCAGGATCTGGCCCGGGCCTTCGAGCAGGCGGACTCCGGCCGGAGCACGCCGGAAGGAGTCCAGACATCCGCAGCGCCCCTGCCGGCGCCCGCCCCAGACTTCTCCCCCGGCGGGACCGACCCGAAGGAAGAGCCTGCCGGCGGCGCGAGGTCCCTGGCGGCGGCCTCCCAGGGCCGCGACGCGCTCCAGGCGAAGGTCGGCCTCCCCGGCACTTCCAGCGAACCGGCCCGCCAGCCGGCTCTCGACACCCCCGTAACCGCCGAGCCCCCTCCCACCATCCGCCTGCGCCTGGTCCTGCCGGAATCCCTGGACTGCTTGCTTCAGGCAGCGGAAGCCCGACTTCGGCAGGACGCCGATGAGGCCCTCACCCCCGAGGAGTGCCTGTATGTCCTTTGCCTGGTCTTCCTGCGCCAGGTGGGCCAGGAGGATTCGGGGCAGAGCCGGGTGCGCCGTCAGGCCCTGGAGCGAGCCGGCTACCGCTGCGAGGTTCCGGGCTGCGTCTGCCGGACCAATCTGCATGTGCACCACATCCAGCGGCGATCCCAGGGCGGGTCGGATGAACTCGAAAACCTGGCAGTGGCCTGCGCCGCGCATCACCTGCGCCACCTCCACGGCGGCACCATGCGGGTGGAGGGCGAAGAACCGAGCACCCGCATCTGGGAGATCGGCCTGGAGGAGGGCGAACCCTGGCGGGTCTGGTGCGACGAGCGACTGGTGGACGGAGAGGCGCTGGACTGGGAGGGGGGCGAGGCCGAGTCGCCCACCGCCGACGACCGGGTCTGCGAGGCCATCCCTGAGTACCGGTCTGGGCCTGCCCCCTCTGCTTCGGAGATCCGCGCCGCCTGACCCCCCGCCCCCGGGGCCGTCGTGGCCGGTGTGGTCCCAGGCGCTGCCGGTCACTTTCCGGCGCCTCCATGCAGAATCCCAGCCCACATGGAGCGTGAGGGTCAAGCCGGGGCCCTGCGGCGACGGTTGCGCGGAGACGCTCCGCTTCCGGGTGCCAGGTCGCGGGGGCGATCCCTTCTTCGGCACCTCCAGGTCCGACTCGGGGATGCGATCGCGGACCTTGCGACACAGGTCCGTCGTGGACTCGCAGACGCCGACCCGGCCCCTCCAGGACCCTCACCTGCCACGTGGAAGCTCTCTTTCCGGAACGGCTTGACCTCGGAGGTTCCATGAAGTTCGGTCTCAACATCCCCAACTTCGGCAGCTTCAGCGATGTGAAGCGAACCGTCGAGTTCGCCGTCCAGGCCGAGCAGGCCGGCTGGGATGGCCTCTTCCTGTGGGATCACCTGGTCGGCGAAGAGACCATGGGCCCCACCCGGATCGACCCCTGGATCGTGCTGGCGGCCATCGCCACACAAACACGGCACCTGCGCCTGGGACCGATGGTCACCCCGCTCCCCCGCCGCCGTCCCTGGAAGCTGGCCCGCGAGACCGTGACCCTGGACCACCTCTCGTCAGGGCGGCTGATCCTGGGCCTGGGGCTGGGCTTCCCGCGCGAGGAGTTCACCACCTTCGGAGAGGAGCCCGACGAAAAGGTCCGGGCCCAGAAGCTGGACGAGGGGCTGGAGATCCTCACCGGACTGTGGTCGGGTGAGCCCTACCGCTTCGAGGGTCGGCACTACCGGGTGGAGGAGACGACCTTCCTGCCCCGCCCATTGCAGAGCCCACGCATCCCCATCTGGATCGCCGGGGTCTGGCCCCACCGCGCTCCTCTGCGCCGGGCCGCGCGCTGGGACGGCGTCTTCCCCATCGACATGAACCCCGAGAACGCCTTCATGCCGACCGTGGCCACGGTCCGCGAGATCCTTCGATACGTGCAGGAGCACCGTTCCCACGACGGCCCCTTCGACTTCGTCATCGCCGGTCAGACCGAACCCGCTCAAGCCGCGGAGAAGATCGGCCCCTACGCCGAGGTCGGGGCGACCTGGTGGCTGGAGACCATCTCCGACTGGCTGGGCCCCTGGGAGGCGATGCGCGAACGCATGCTGGCCGGACCTCCTCGCCTGCAGGCCTGACCAGCAAGGCGCGAAGGTCCTGGCCTGAAAGACTCCGGCGCCGCGCTGGGGACCCGACCCGGTCGGGCCCGGCTGACCTGGCTTCAGGCCTTGGGAGCCTGCCCCCGCAACGACAGCGAGGGGGCCTTGCCTCCACGGCGCACGGCGATCATCTCGGCCAGGATGGCCACGGCGATCTCCTCGGGCGTCTCGGCCCCCAGGTCGATCCCGATCGGCGCGCGCACCCGGTCCAGCCAGGTCGGGTCCACCCCCTCGGCTTCCAGCTCCTGGAAGACCGCGCCCGTGCGTCTCCGGCTGCCGATCATCCCCAGGTAGGCCGGCTCGCGGCCCACCATGGCGCGCAGGCACTCCTCGTCGTGCTTGTGGCCTCGGGTGACCAGGACCACGTGTGTGCGCGGTCCCACCTCCAGGCTGTGGAGGGCGTCCAGGAAGGGCCGGCACACGACCTCGACCGCGTCGGGGAAGTAGACCGGGTCGGCAAACTCGGGCCGGTCATCGATCACCGTCACGCGATAGCCGCAAAGCGAGGCCATCCGGCACAAGGGGCGGGCGATGTGGCCAGCCCCGGCCACCACCACGTCCTGGGAGGGTACCAGGACGTCGATGAAGACATCGAAGGAGGCCTCGCCGATCGAGACCGGGACCACCTCGGCTCTCTGGCGCGCCAGGCACTGACGCGCAAGTTCCAGGGCCTGACAATCCGCCTGCCCATCGCCCAGGGTCCCCACCAGCTCCTCGGGACCGAGCAGCGCCAGGCGGGTCCCCGCGGCGGGGCCACCGCTCGGCGCAGCCTGCGGAGTCCCCTGGCGAGGCCGGTCTCCCGCGCCCGTCGGCCCCAGCACCACCATCAAGGCCAGCTCCCGACCGGGTTCGCAACCCTCCCGGATCGCTCGGGCCAAGGCGCGAGCCATCAAATCCTCGGGGTCCAGCAGCTCCACCAGGGCATCCTGTCGCCCCCCGCAGACCTTGCCGCTCTCGCTGTCGATGTCCTCGGTCAGATCGATGTGGACGACCTGCGCCGGCGCCCCCTTCAAGACCTCGCGAGCCACCTGCCAGGCCTCGGCCTCGCCGCAGCCCCCGCCGATGGTGCCCTGGATCCGACCCTGGGCATCCACCAGCATCTTGGCGCCGACCTCGCGAGGGGTGGAGCCCCAGGACCGGACCACGGTGGCGACAGCCACCGGTTGACCGGACTCCAGTCGATGGGCGAGTTCAAGATAGAGGGTCCGTTCCATTGCGAGGGCCTGCCTTTCAGTTTCGGGTCGCCGTCCAGACGTGCCAGGCCGCCAGGCCCGACAGGAGCCAGCCCAACCCCGTGGCGTCCGGGAGGGCGGATTTCAAGACAATGTAGAGGAAGACCAGGATGATCCCGACGCCGAACTGCCCGATCACGAACTGGCCCAAGCCGGGCAGGATGAAGGACAAGAAGACCCCCAGCACGCCCAGGCAACCGCCCTTGAGCCCCTCGACCGACTGCGGACCCGTCTGATTCAGGTCGACCAAAGGGGCCTCGGGAACAACACCGCCCTGCACCCGGCGGGCCACGCCCCGAACCGGTTCAGGGGCGTGGCCGATCTGATGTTCCAGTCCTGCCAGGGCCTCGGAGGCCTGCTTGCGAAGAAATTGAAGCCGCTCGGCGATGGCTTCCCGGGAGCCCGGGTCCAACCCCGTGGCGATGCGGGCATAGCGCCTGCGGATGCGATCCAGGTGGGGCGCCATCTGCCGTTCGATGTGAAGGCGACTGGCGCGCAGCGCCTCGGCGGCCCGTTGGTGAGACTCCTCCCCCTCCGAGTGCAGCTCCGCCATGACCGCCTCGCGCCCGCTCCCGGCCAGGGCCTGAAGCTCCTGGGCAGCCTCCTCCAGGGCGGCCTGGATTTCCCGACGGGCCTCCTGGAGAGCCGCCTGGTCGAGCGGACCGGCCGCGGGCCGGAGGTCCGGGTCGGGAGGCTGCGTGACCCGCCTGGTCAGACGCGAAGCGGCCTTCGAGACGCGAGCGGTGGCCTTCTCGGCCACCTGCTGCACGGCCTCCCGGGGCTTTTCCAGGACTGCCCCGGTCAGGTCGGGAAACTCCACCGCAGGCATCTGCGGGATCATTGAGGTCCCCAGGTCCAGATCGAGTTGTGGCTCCGGCAGCCCCAGCTCCTTGACGGGAGATGGGGGGCGTCCCGTGGCGGCCCCCGGGCGCAACTCCGCAAAACAGTTCGGGCACAGGCTCTGGAAGGGGCTGAAGGTCTCGTCGCACCGAGGACAGTACACGTGCTGCCTCCTCTCCCTCGATCCCCTGGGCCCGCCGGGACGCCACGCGGGCGCCTTGGGAAGGCCAGGTCGGGTCAGGCCTCCTCTTCGTCCCCGGTGCCTGAGGCTCCCGCCGGCGGGTCACCGTCCTGCTCCTTCTCCGTGGGAGGGACGGCAGGGGTCAGCTCCGCGTTGGCTGCGGGCGGCCACAGGCCGGTCAAGGCGGTCAGGAGCTCCGCGGGCTGCTCGCTGGCGGCCCGAGCCACCAGGGCCAGGGCCTGATCCGGGTCGCGCCCGGCTCCCCGGGTCCAATCCGGGGGAAGGACCCGGCAGAACTCCTTGAGGACCTCGGGCAGCAGGTGCTGCCCTCCCCCCTGGATCGAGGCACCCTCTTGCAGGTAGGCCCGGCCAATCTCGCCAGGAAGCCGGGCCAGCAGGCCGGCGCTGAGGCCCGGGGGCAAGGCGCTGATCAGGACCCAGGCCTTCTGCCCGGCGCTCAGGTCGGCAAAGGGGGTCAGACCCTCCAGGGACTCGCGGCGGCGGATCCAGAACATGGCCAGGGCGATGGGCAGAAGGTAGAGCGGGATTCGCCAGAAGTCCAGGTAGTCCATGTCAGGAGCCCGCCTGGATGCCGGGGCGTTCCTTGAGCTTGAGGACCTGGTGCTCGAGGTGCTTGGGATGGTCGGGATTGATCCCTCGGGCCACGGCCGCGTAGAAGGCCATCAACTGCAAGGCCGGCAGCATCAGGAGGACCCGGCTGATCTCGCTGACCCCGGACTTGAGTTCGAGAATCTCGTCGGCCCGCCCGCGGAAGGAGTCGGTGGCCTCTTCGATGAGGGCCACGCGGAACGACCGGGTCACCGCCAGGTCGCCCAGGACCTTCTCTTCCGCCACCCGGAAGGTGTTGGAGATCAGGCCGACCACGGCCATGAGGTTGGTCAGGGACACGTGCGCCCCGTAGCGGTACTCCAGGAAGTAGTGCTGATCGCAGGGCAGGCCGGCCATCTCGCGCATGGTCAGGGCGGCCTGGCTGGCGATCCCGTAGTAGGGCCCCGAGCCCAGGAAAACCACGTGTCCCGGCTTGCTCTGCACCATCTGCTGGGTGCGGGCCTGCCAGGTCTTGAAGCGCGCGGTCAGCAGGTCGGGCAGACGCTGCAGTTCGTTCCACAGCACCTCCCGGTTGGACAGCCATGAGACCAGCACCAGGGCTGCCAGCAGCAGGCTGGATACCGACCGGGTTCCGATTTTGGACTCCTCCTGGACTCCGGGCAGGGTCAGGCTCTGATGGGCCAGGCCCTCCTGGGGAGGCTCGCCCGAGTGAAGGACCATGACCTGGGCCTTGGGGTCCAGGGTGCGAAGCTTCTGGATCGCCCAGGCCACCTCTTCGGCCTCGTCGGGCCGGGCCAGCGCCAGCACCAGCGTCTTGATGCGGCTGTCGTAGGGAGCCCGGCGGCCGAAGAGGACCTCGCTGGCTGGCATGGCCACCGAGTTCAATCCCGAGACCAGGTGGGTCACCCGGGAGGCCGACGAGGCCATGTTCAGCGAGTCGGAACAGGCCAGGTAGATGACCTGGCCGAAGTTCTGGGTCTTGAACCAGGCCGTGAGTTCCTCGCGCCGGGTCGACAGATGCCCCATCACCTCACGCCAGGCCCTCGGCTGGTCGTGGATTTCCGCAAAGACGGTGGCGCCCTTCTGGTAAAGCATGCCGTTCAGAACTCCCTCCAAGTGGACTCACGGCGGGGCGCCGGGCCACGCCTGTGCGATGCCGAGGACCTGCGTCCCCGGATAGTAGCGATCCAGGATCTCCTCGAAAAGCCAACCCTCGCGAGCCAGCCCGATGGCGCCCCATTGGCACATCCCGACCCCGTGGCCCCATCCCGAACCACGCAGACGGATCCGTCCATCCCCGCAGTCCGGCTCGACCTGGAACCGGGTGCTCGGCAGATTGCGCACCTGTCCTGAAGAGTCCCGAAGGCGCAGGATACGACGAAGATCGTCTCCCTGCAGCTCCAGTTCCTCCTCCCCCTCCAGCAGGAGCGCCAGCCGCGTCACCCGCCCTGACGAAGAGGTCTGGCGGATCTCGAGGGCCCGGATGGCGAGGGGCGGCTTCCCCAGCATGCGCCCCACCTCCTGCCCCAGCTCCTGGGCCGGAGCCTCCACCGTCCAGGTTGCATAGCTCGAGGCCGCGCAGGCCGGCTGGCCAGCCTGATCCAGGCAGGGGACCGGGCGCAGGTAGGGGACCGGCGGGGTTCCGAAGACGTTCTCGTTGCCCTCGGTGCTGCCCCCGCAGGTGGAGTGGAAGACCACCCGGGAGGCCAGACGCCCCTCCCAGGTCAGCACCAGGCCCGCCGTCTCGCGCACGGCCTGGTCGGAGACCGGATGCTCGGCCGTCACCCCCCCGTAGACCTGGTGGCTCACGTCATCCCGCACGTCCCAGAGATCCGTGGTTTCCTTGAGGTGGGCCAGCACGTAGGTCCGCGCCAGCACCGCCTGGGCCTTGACCGCCTCGATCTGGCTGGAGAGCAGTTCCCGAGGCACCACGCCGCGCAGGTAGTCCTCCAGGCCGACCCGGTTGACGACCTGGAGGTCCCCCCGCTCCAGGCGGACCTCCAACAGGCCCCGATAGGCCCGGCCTTGCAACTCCAGGGGAGCCGGGCTGCGCAGGACCCAGGAAGCGACCTCCTCTCCGTCAGGCCGAGCCGCCTCGGGGGGAAGGAGGATCTCCCGAAGCCGGCGGGGCTCCTGGCCTGCCTGTTCGACGCTCATCTCCTCGACCGAGCGCACCGTGACCGGAGATCGGCCTCGATGGACCAGGACCCGGACCTCGGGCCAGGTCCCCACGTCCACGGGAGTGGGCAGGGGGATGGGCTCCGTGGACAGGTCGGCCTGCCCGGGACCCGCCAACCCCAGGCCCAGCAGGGCCATGACGAGAGCCAGCAGGGCACGCCTCAGCGAACCTCGGTGAGGCGACATGGATGGGACGAAGCCTTCAGCGGGCAGCGGTGGACGCCTCAGAACGAGACGCGCTTCTCGCGCGAGCTCCCCTCGACCGTGATGGGCCGAGGCGGTCCGGTATAGGTCGCGGAGGGCGGCGGGGCGTCCTCGATCACCACTGCCTTGAAAGTGACGCTCATCCCCTGCAGGCTCTGGAACTGGTGGCCATCCGCCAGCTTCTTGATCTCGATCTCCTCGCCCGCATCCAAGGCTCGGACCAGGAAGGCCTCGATCAACTCAAACTGGTTGTTGCGCTCGCCTTTGGCCAGCAACTGGACCTGGAACGGCTTGGTGAGCGGGACCGTCCCCTCGTTGTAGATCTTGGCCCGAACCTCGTAGTTCGACAGGTGGAAGGTCATGATCCGGCGGGCCTGCAGATCCGAGATCACCGCCCGGGGGGGCTTGTAGCCCGGCGAGGGTGAAACCACGGGCTGCGGCGCCAGGGCTGCTTCGGCGGGAACCTGTCCGCCGACCTCGGGGCGCTGATAGGGAGATTCGTAGGGTCCTTCCTTCTGGGTCAACCCACCCGTGGCGGGATCCGGGAAGCCTCGGACCTGGTCGGGATACGGCGTTGCGCCCGGGCCCGGCATGGGGCCGGTTCCCGAGGGTGCGGGCATGTTGGCAGGCCCGGTCAGATCCGAGGGAATCATGCTCAGTCCGGGGGGAAGCGACCCTCGGCCTCCCACCGGATTCTCCGCCGGGGCCGCTGCAGGGGCCGAGGCCGAAGGCGGAGCCGCGGCGCTCTTGAAGATGGCCACGCCCCACTCGCCGCTCTCGACGCGAGCCTCGACGATCCGCGCCACCTCGATGGCCTTGACCAACAGGTCAGAGCCCATCGTGCCGACGGGCTCGGCCAGGCGCACCGGAACCCCGTTCCATGAGCAGGTGTCGCGACCCGCCTCCAGGGTCAGCATGGCGCCGGGCCAGGAGGCGTCCAGGCGTCCCCCGGCCTGGCGGACCTGGGCTCCCATGGCCTTCAGGAAGGGGCTGGCCAGCACGGCCACGTCCTCCCCGGTCGAGCCCAGCACCGAGCCTGCCGGCAACGGTTGCCCGTTGACGGCCAGCGGCGGAACACGGTCCGCCTGTTGAGCCAGGGCCGGAAGGGCCAGGAGCACCAGCAGGAACAAAGCGAGATTGCGAAGGGCCACGGGACCACACCTCCAGGTCGGCGAGGGCCTCGGGAAGACCGAGGCCGCGGGGGGGAAGCACCCGAAGGCCTTCCCCTAGGAACCCGGCTGGAAACCCCTCGGTCGCCTCGCCGGNNAAGTCTCATTTGCCTCAAGCAAACCGCGACTTCTTGCTCCTGCCGGGGGCAAAAAATCCCTCGGCGATGCTCGGTCGAGGTTTCCGACCGGGCCCCTAGAATCGTCCCCTTTGGAGCCGACCTTTGTGTGAACACCACCTTAACTGTGCGCCGGAGGAGACAGGGCGAGCCGAAGCAACCCGTGATCGGCCAGGACCAGGGCCACCATGGCCTCCACCACGGGGACCGCCCGGGGTGCGACGCAGGCGTCGTGCCGCCCGCCCGGCTGCAGGAGGACCGGTCGGCCCAGGTGGTCCACCGCCTCGAGGGGTTGCCCCAGGGTGGGCACCGGCTTGAAGGCCACGCGCGCTCGCAGTTCCTCCCCGTTGGAGATGCCGGCCTGCACGCCCCCCGAGCGGTTGGTCCGGGTCCGCAGCCGTCCGCCTTCCCAACAAAAGAGGTCGTTGTGCTCCGAGCCGCGCATCCCGGCCGCGGCAAAGCCCGAGCCGATCTCGAAGCCCCGGGCCGCCGGCAGACCCAGCAGGGCGGCCCCCAGGTCGGCATGCAGCTTGTCGAACACCGGCGCCCCCCAACCGGCCGGCACGCCCCGGACCAGCACCTCGACCACGCCGCCCAGCGAATCGCCCTCGTCGCGAACCTGCCGGATCCGGGCCTGCATCCTCTCGGCCGCCTGCAGATCCGGACAACGCACCGGCGTGGCCTCGATCTGCTCCCGGGTCAAACCCTCGAAGTCCACCCGGGCCACGAGGTCGTGAACCTGGCTCACCCAGGCCAGGATCTCCACGCCCCAGGCCAGGTCCAGCAGCCGGCGGGCCACGGCCCCGGCCGCTACCCGGCCCACCGTCTCACGGGCGCTGGCCCGCCCTCCCCCGCGATGGTCGCGGATCCCGAAGCGGGCCTGCCAGGTGAAGTCCCCGTGGGAAGGGCGGAAGACCTCACGCAGGGGCTCGTAGTCCTGGGGGCGGGCGTCCCGATTCTCGACCTGCAGCAGGATCGGCGTGCCCAGGGTCTGCCCCTCGAAGACCCCCGAGAGGATGCGAACCCGATCCTTTTCCGAACGGGAAGTGGCCAGGGGATCCCGGCCCGGGCGACGCCGGTCCAGGTCCGCCTGGATGTCCTTCTCGCCCAGCGGAATCCGCGGCGGACAACCGTCCACCACGGCCCCCACCACCGGCCCGTGGGACTCGCCGAAGGTCGTGACGCGGAAGAGGCGCCCGAAGGTGTTGCCCATGTCCTCCGGATTCGCCCGGGTCCACCCGGGGCCCTCCGCCTCGCGGAGAAGGAGCCGCCTGCTCTTCGAAAGAAGAGGCGGCCGAACCATCAACGGAGGTGAAAGGCCCTGGCAAAGCAGAGGCGCCCATTGAATGAAGGCCTGGTCCTGGCCCAGGTCGATGACGAGGAGAAGCGCGGCTGTCTGATCGAGGTGCGCTGCCGACAGGCCGAGACTCTCCGCAACCCTGAATTCCGGGAGTTCGTCCGGGAGATCTGTGGTCAGATCCTGGAGGGTGGGGCGTGCTACGTGTCACGCAAGGACGTCCCATGGGAGGCGATCCGCTCCGAAGAGCGGACCCATCGCTTGGAAGCCGAGACCAGCTTCGCCAGTTCCGAGCGGATCGACGACTACCTTCTGGACAAGATGTCGGCCTGGTACGCCCAGGTCTGCCTCCTGGAGCAACCCTACCGCAAGGATCCCTCCCGGGTGGTCGGCCAGGTCCTGGAAGGCCTGCAGCATGTCCTGGGAGACCGGGTCGAGCTCCAGCGCTTCTCGCGCTACGAGGTGACCGAGGAACGCAAGCCCTGAGACCCGGCCCGGTCCGGTCCGCTCCTCAACTGGGGGACGGCACCGGCTGGGCCGGCCCCTCGGTCTGGGACAGGATCACGGCCAGGGTCAGGATGCCTCCCCCCGCCAGGATCGGCATGGTGAGCGGGTCGCCCTGGAACAGGATCCCGAAGAGGCATCCGAAGATGGCCTCGGTGGCCAGCAGGATGGAGGCCCGGGCCGGAGTGACGTGGCGGATCCCCAGGTTCATCAAGGTCAAGGCCAGCAGCGTCGAGCCGAAGGCCAGGTAGGCCAGACCCAGCCAGGTTCCCGCCCCGATCCTCTCAGGGAAGGTCTCGAAGCCGAACGCCCCCACCCCCGCGAAGAGGGCGGCGAAGAGGAACTGCAGGCAGGTCAGGGGCATCACCTCGTGATCCTCGGAGTACACCCCAACCATGGTGATGTGCAGGGCGTAGCCGAAGCCCGAGACCAGGGTCAGGAAGTCTCCAGGATTGACCCCGGACGCCTCGGGAGGCGAGAGGACCACCAGCCCTCCGAAGGCCATGCCCGCCGCCAGCAGGACGCGCGGCCCCACCCTGCGGCGCTGGATCCACCACACGAAGAACGGCACCAGCACGACGTAGATCGAGGTGATCAGGGCATTCTTGCTGGCGGTAGTGTAGATCAGCCCCCAGGTCTGGACGGCGTAGGCGGCATAGAGCAGGAAACCCAGGACCGCACCCCGCCGGATCAGCTCCGCCGAAATCCGTGCCCCGCAGAGCGCAAACGTCAGGCCCAGACCAGCCACCGCGAAGCGGATGGTCAGGATCCAGTTGGTCGGGACCACGGCCAGGGTGTCCTTCATGACCACGAAGGCCGCTCCCCAGATGGCGGCCGAAGCCAGGAGCAGCCAGGAATACGGAAGCGTCTTCCGGGGGGAGCTCATGGCCTGGCCAGACCTCGGGTTGCCGCGCGCGCTCAGGGACGCAGGCCGGCCAGAGGGGCGGCCAGGCCTCCCGGACGGAGCAGGTCCGCCACCTCGCTCCAGGGGACCAGGACCTCCTGGACTCCCGCCGCATAAGGTGCGACCTGGTACGGCGGGAAGAGGATCGTCAGCCCCTGGGGAGCCATCGTCCAGACCACGAAGTTCCGCGGGTCCGCGCTGGCACCGGGCTCGGGGTCGGGCAGGTCACGAGCTTTGAGTTCCCGCACACACGAGGCGCTGAGACGGGCCGGCCAGGCACTTCCCGGATTGAAGATCTCGGCCAGCTCCACCGTCCGGCCCTGGCGCAGATCGAAGTTCAGGCTGACCAGCCAGGGGTTGGGATGCGCACCTCCCGTGTAGGAACCGAAGGTGAGGACCCCGCTGACGAGGTCGGTCCCCTTGTGGCGGGTCTCCCAGACACTGCGAAGGTCCCAGGTATACTCAGGCCGCTGCTCGGGGGACTGGACCATCTCCTGGCGGAACTCGACGAGGGCGGCGTCCACCGGGGCCCGGCTGGCCTTGTTGAAGGCCCGGGCCACCTGGGGCCGGGCCGGCCAGGCCAGCTTGGGGAACAGCATCCGGATCTCGTGACCCGGCTTCTTCTCGGAGATCGCGCCCAGCGTCAGGGAGGGCGTTCCGCCCTCGGCGTAGGCGGCCAGGTCCGGCATCGCCAGCAGGGCCAGGACCAGCAGACCGGTTCGCAGGATCGAGCGGTTCATGGGACCTCCAAGGCTCTCGGGGTCAGGGCACTCCGGAGAAACGGATCACTTCGCGGGCGGCGCGGCCGGACCCTGTCCATCCAGCAGTCCTGCCAGGAACTCGGCCGGGTGCAGCGAGCGGACTCCCGTCGCTTCCAGGACCTGGTGACGGCACGAGGTGCCCGGCGCCACCACGGGAATCCCTTCGGCGGCCGCCTGCAGGACCTCCGGAAAGAGGACCCTCTGCCCGATGACCTGCGACATCTCGTAGTGCTCGACCTCGTACCCGAAGGCCCCGGCCATCCCGCAGCACCCGGCGTCGAGCTCGCGGACGCGCAATCCGGGCACCTGGCCCAGGAGCCGGCGCAAGGGGCCCATGCCCACCAGGGACTTCTCGTGGCAGTGCCCATGCACCAGGACCTGCTCGGGCCCCGGGCGCAAGGGCAGGGGACGCTCGGCCAGGAACTCGTCGAAGGTGAAGCAGGCCTGCGCCACCCGGTCGGCGCGCTCGCCGGGTTCCAGGCAACGCGCCTCGTCGCGCATGGTCAGGATGCAGGAAGGCTCCAGTCCCACGATGGGGACCCCGGCCAGCGCGTAGGGGTCCAACAGCTCGAGGTTCCTGTGCACGGCCCGGCGGGCCATGTCCACCAGGCCCTTCGAGATGGCCGGTCGCCCGCAGCAGACCTTGCGCGCGCACTCGACCGCGAAGCCGGCCGCCTGGAGGACCTCGACGGCGGCGCGGGCCACGTCGGGCTCGTTGTAGTTGGCCCAGGTGTCCACGAAGAGGGCCACCCGGGGGCGACCCGATTCGGGTTGGCGCGGACGGCGAAGCCACCAGGATCTGAAGGTGGTCCGGGCATAGGGCGGAAGCCGACGCTGCGGGGCGATTCCCAGGGCCCGGGCCAGGATCGGCCACAGGGGGCTGGCCAGGACCAGGTTCGAGAGCGGGGCCAGGGCGCTTCCCACCCGGGCCAGGGTCTCGGCGTGAGCGAAGAGTCGAGAGCGCAGGGGAACCGGATGTTCTTTGTAGTACTGGGCCTGGAACTCGAACTTGATCTTGGCCAGATCGACGTTGGAGGGACACTCGGACTTGCAGCCCTTGCACTGCAGGCACAAATCCATCACCTCGTGCATCCGGGCCGAGGTCAGGCTGCCCCCCGGCAGGAGTCCCGACAGGGCAGCGCGCAGGGCATTGGCCCGCCCGCGGGTGGAGTGTTCCTCGTCCCGGGTGGCCATGTAGGAAGGGCACATGGTGCCCGCCTGGGTCTTGCGACAGACCCCCGCCCCGTTGCACTGCTCGACCGCCAGATCGAAGCCTCCCTCCTGGCTCCAGTCCAGCAGGGTCTCGGGCACGACGGCGCGGTAGTTGGCGCCGAAGCGCAGGTTTCCGGTCAGGGCCGGGATCCCCACGATGTTCCCGGGGTTGAGCAGGTCCTGGGGGTCGAAGGCCCTCTTGATGGCGCAGAAGGCCTCGAAGATCTCCGATCCGAAGAGCCGCGGCAGCCAGAGGCTGTGGGCCCTGCCGTCGCCGTGCTCACCCGAGAGGGCTCCTCCCAGCTCCATGACCAGCCCGGTGACGGCCTCCGAGATCGAGGCCATGCGACCCACATCCTCGGCCGTCTTGAGGTCCAGCATCGGCCGCAGGTGCAGACAGCCCACGCTGGCATGCGCGTAGCAGGCGGCCCGGGTGCCGTGGGCCTCCATGATCTCGTCGAAGCGATGGACGAACTCCAGCAGGCGCTCGGGGGCCACGGCCGTGTCCTCCACGAAGGCGATCGGCTTGCGCCGGCCGGGAATCCCCAGCAGCAGGGGCAGCCCCGCCTTGCGGACCTTCCACACCGACTCCATCTCCCGCGGCTCGGTGAGGGTCCGCCAGGAGGTTCCCAGGCGGCGGGCGACCAGGTGCCTGCGAGCCTCCTCCAGGAATCCGGGCAGTTCGGCCGTGCTCCCCGCAAATTCGGCGATCAGCACGGCCTCGGGGGACCCTTGCAGGAAGGAGAGATGCCGGGCCATCTCGCGCTGCTCACGGGCCAGGTCCAGAAGACAGCGGTCCATGAGCTCCAAGGCGGAGGGCTTCAACTCCAGCAGGGCCAGATTGGCCTGGAGGGCCTCGTCCCGGCTGGCGAACTCCCCGATGAGCAGGCCCGTGGCCTGGGGCCTGCGGACCAGGTTCAGGGTGGCCTGCAGGGTCAAACCCAGGGTTCCCTCCGAGCCCACCATCAGCCGCGCGATGCTGAATCCCCCGGGAGCACGGGCCTGGGGCGCCTGGGGACCGGGCCAGGCCGGAACGGGAAGGCCCACGGCGGCCAGGCCGCGCAGCATTTCGTCCAGGTTGTAGCCCGAGACCCGACGCATGATCCGGGGGAAGCGCTCGAGGATCTGCGGGCTCAGATCCCGGACCAGATCGATCACGGTGCGATAGAGCTCGGGTTCGACCCCACGACCCGAGAGCAGGGCCTGGACTCCGGCGGCGCTCTTCTCGTCGAAGTCATGCACCGAGCCGTCGGCCAGCAGGACCTGCAGGGCCAGCACGTGGTCCACGGTCTTGCCGTAGACCAGCGAGCGGGCCCCCGAGGAGTTGTTGCCCAGCATGCCTCCCAGGCTGGCCCGGTCGATCGTGGCCACGTCGGGTCCGAACATCAGTCCATGGGAAGCCAGGGCCCGGTTCAGGTCGTCCAGGACCAGGCCGGGCTCGACCTGGACCCGTCGGGCCTCGGGGTCGACGGCCAGCACGCGGTTCAGGTGCCGCGAGAAGTCCACCTGGATCCCCTCGCCCACCGTCTGCCCCTCCAGGCTGGTCCCGGCTCCCCGGGCCACCACCCCCAGGCCATGCCGGCGGGCCAGGTCCAGGACGGCCTGGAGATCCTCTGCAACGCGAGGGATCACCACCAGGGCCGGAGGCACCTGATAGACGCTGGCATCGGTGGCGTAGAGGGCCCTGGAGGTGGCATCGTGGCGGACCTCGCCGCGGATGCGACGGGCCAGGTCGCGGGCCAGATTGGCCCGCTGGCGGGAGGAAAACCGGGGTTGTGGCATGGCGAGCCCAGGATTCGCCTTCGGCAGGTCGGGCCCTCCGAGACCGGGGGCCGGCTCTACAGTCGGCCGTGCTTGTAGCGATAGAGCTCGTCGAGGATGTCGCCGGTCCGGCTGCGCACCCGGGTCTGCTGATCCTTCTTCTGGTCGCGAAGCTTCTCGAGCTCCTCGCGCACCGCCGAGACCCGCACCCAGCGGCGGGCCGGCTCGATCTCCAGGCAGCGGGCCAGCAGGGCCTCCAGCCATGGATGGGCATCCGGGCAGAGGCGGCGCAAGGGCGGGATCTGGAAGCGGAACTTCTCCAGGGGGGTCCGGGTCATCGCCCAGTAGAGGGTGGCCCCCAGCGAGTAGATGTCCCCGCGCAGGTCGCAGTCGAACTTGGAGTACTTCTCGGGAGGCGAGAAGCCCGGGCTGACCATCGCGAACGTGCGGGGGTTCTGACTGGGCGCCAGGTAGCGGGCCACTCCGAAGTCGATCACCTTGACCTTGCCGTCATAGGTGATCATCACGTTGGACGGCTTGAGATCCCCCAGCATGACCGGGTAGGGATCGCGAGAGTGGAGATAACCAAGGATCTCGCAGAGCTGAAGGCCCCAGTCCACCACCTCGTCCTCGGTGGCCGGGCCCTTGACATGAATCTGCTCGTGCATGGTCTTGCCGGCGATCCACTCCATCACCAGGTAGTACCGACTCTTCTCGGCGAAAAACTCGACCACGTGGGGAAGGCCGGGGTGCTCCAGGCGCATCAGGAAGGCCGCCTCCTGGAGGAACTGGGCGTTCATCTCCCGGAACTCCTGCTCGGAGAAGCCTTCCGTCGAGATCTCCTTGACGGCCACCAGGTTGCCCTTCCACTCGGTGTCCCGCGCCAGGTAGACCGACGCGAAGCTGCCCCGGCCCAGCGTGCTGAGGATCCGGTAGCGCCCGTGGAAAAGCGAGCCTCCCTCCAGGGGGACGCCGATCATGGCCAGCCCTCCCGAGCCAGGGTGGACCTGGTCGGCGAGGCGCCGGACCTGGACGTGCCAGGGGCCTGGAATCCTGTCCTGGGGCGATCTTTCATCTCAAGTCCGTTCCAATCTCCTCTGGGCGCTATACTGCACCCGACCGGAAGGCACCTGCCGGAACCCGCGAAGGATCTGGCCTGGATGCGGAGAAACCGAAGGGCCTTGCAGACCCCAGGAGGTGCCCCGTGAACTCTCGTCCTCTCGTCCCCCGCTGGTTCGCCGTCATGCTGGCGGCCTCCGTCGCCATCGTCCTTCTGGGGATCACGCGCCCCGAGGCGGACCGCCAGGCCACCCCCGAACCCCAGCTTGCGCCTGCCGCGGCCAGCGGACTGGCGGAGTGCGTCTGGCTGGATCGGCTTCCCGAGGACCCCTACGAGACCTTCCAGGTCTACTACTTCACGGAGGAAGGGGGCCGCGTCGGGATCAACGCCAAGGCGGACTCGGCCTTCCGGATCCTGCTGGAGATCTTCGAGTTCATCGACCTGGCCGACCAGAACCGGGTCCAGTTCTACTTCCCCCACGACCGGCGCAAGCCCGCCTCGACCTACACGATCGAGAAGTTGAAGAAGCCCACCGCCTACTTCGACACCCAGTTGACCCTGGAGAGCGATCCGCAGAACGGCGGCAAGAAGAAGGTCTACTTCACCGGCCCCGAGTTCCGAGCCGACAGCGACGGAAGTTCCCTGCCCGGGCACCTGCGCCAGACGCTGATGCAGATCCGGTCCGCCACTCGGTGAAGTTGGGAGTCCTGGCGGACAGCCACGACCACCTGGACCACCTCCGCCGCGCGGTGGAGGCGTGCCGGGACCGGGGAGTCACGGCCCTCGTGCACGCGGGGGATTTCGTGGCTCCCTTCTCGATCCCGCTCTTGGGAGAAGCGGGAGTCCCGGTCTTCGGCGTCTTCGGCAACAACGACGGCGAGCGCGTCGGCTTGACGTCCCGCTTCACCGAGATCGGGGGGCAGGTCTGGGAGCGCCCCCTGGAGATCGAGATCCAGGGGCGCCGCCTGCTGATCCTGCACGAACCCTTCGGCCTGGACGGATTGGTGGCGGCCGGGACCTGGTCGGCCATCCTGTATGGACACACCCACCAGGTGGACTACCGGCCCGGACCCACGGTCATCCTGAATCCGGGCGAGGTCTGCGGCTGGGTGACCGGTCGCCCCACGGCGGCCGTCCTGGACCTGGAAACCGGCCAGGCCGAAATCCTGGACCTTTCTTGAGGGAAAGGCCACCCGTGCATCCCCTGTGTCCGGACCACTACTGCCGGAGCCTGCGCGAGCTGGACTTCTCGCTTCTGGCCCGCCAGGGCCGGGTCCATGTCTGCCTGGACCTGGACAACACCATCGCCCTGCGGGAATCCTTCGAGCCGGCCCAGGGGATCCCCGAGGCCCTGGATCGGGCTCGCCGCGAGGGCCACGTCCAGGCCTTCTGCCTGGTCTCCAACATCATCTGGGGACGCCACCGACGCCAGAGGCTGGAGCACTTCTCGAAGATCCTGGACATCCCGCACTACTACGGAGCCCTGCTCTGGAATCGCAAGCCCTCGGCCCGGCCCTTCCGGGAGGCCATGCGGATGATGGCTTCAGAGCCCCGCACCACGGCCATCGTGGGAGACCAGATCTTCACCGACGTGGCGGGCGGCAAGCGCCTGGGACTGTACACGGTCCTGGTCCAGCCCCTGGGCCCGGACCACTGGACCACCTTCTGGTCGGGCCGACGCCGCCAGGAGGTGGCCATCCTGGAGTCCTCCGGCATGAGGCTTCACCCAGAAGACCGCCTACCCGACCGGGACCTCTGAGAAGGCGGGCAAGGCGGAGACGGGGGGGCTGAACCTTCCTGGTGCCGCACGTCCCTGCGGCCCCAGGAAAGCCGTCACCCGAAGCATCTCCGTCGCGCTCCGTCCGGCGCCCCTGAGCCAGGACGGAGCCCGCCAGGAGGAGACAGAAGTTCTGGCAGCTGCGAGTGGTGAAGCATGGGCGAAAGGTCTCCAACAGGACTGTGAGCGCGGGGATGGAATCCAGCATCCTCGGCCTCCTCTGCGGAACAGATGTTCGGCCACCTGAACACCTTTTCAGCAGGGGTCAGGCCGGCTAATGCTTGACGGGCAAAGAAAATGCTCAGGTCACTTCCTCTCGGCAAAATGGCAAAAGTGGAGATGGCAGAATTCGAACTCCGGTAATATTTGGCAAGTGCTCCGCTTCTATGAAGTAGATCGTTCCTTCTCCGGCGACGTGACCGGTGTATGAAGTATCGATCACGGCATGGGGGACGGAGCCTGTGGTCACTGCGGTCGGCGGACTTGCCGATCCACGAGATCGAAAGATGGCGATCAGCCTCTCCGCCTGTGCCTGGGTGGGGAAGAAATATTTCCCCGTCAGCCCCTTCGAGGGGTACGCCATACCGGATGTGACACCACCTCCTGAGACATGACCTGGGTGCACAAAACGCCACCGTATCCTACCCATGGTTGGGGAGGATACGGTGGCGAAAAAGGGCTACTTACCAAGCAGGCTTCCAGTTCGAGAAAGCGATCGCAGCGACTGCTATCAAGATCAGTCCCAGAACCAGGTTGATGACAAGTGCTCTTGCATTAGGCGCACGCCGCTGCATCCAACAGTCCAAGAATATGAGGACCAGAAGCGTCGTGGATATTGATAGACATACAACCATCGCCACCACCAGTCAATCTTCTACGAGCAATTCTTAGAGATGCGGGAACCGTCTTCATAGATACACACGCATTCGCAGTCAGGACAGTCTGCAGAACCCCGAATCCGAACATCGACATCGCTGTGTCTTTCCGGCAACCCTGCCCACCCCGCTCGGCAGGCCGGTCGCTTGGTCTCGAGGCATGGCCGATGCCAGCCTGCGGGCGCGGGAGAGTCCACGCACCCGCGGCCCGGGGGGAGGCGCCCCCCCCGGCCGCCCCATCTCCCGCGGTTCCTACCGCCGAGCCATCCGGCTCTGTTCCGGCAGCATACACATGGCTGCCGAAGAGTCACCCTTCTTCCGAGGGCAAAACGGCAAAAGTCAAGACTAAGGTGCATCACCATCATCTTCGTGGATAGGCATCAATGGAACATGAAGGACGATTTCGATTCTTTGTCCATCTCGTATGACAGGAATGACAATGTCATCACCTTGACTCTTTGCTATCGAACGTAAGAACCGAGTGACCGAATGATACTCAACGGCAAGGATATCTCCTCGACGAAGTCCCGACTTATCTGCCGCCCCGCCCGGCACGATTCGACTAAATTCGATCACTTCTCGACCGCTTCTATATGGCGTGGCTATTTCGATTCCAATCATGTATTCTATCGAGCCGTCAAGCATGGCTTGCTCGCGCAAGCGAATTTCAGCCCAAATGAGGCCCGAAATCCATAGAACAAAGATTGCAGCCAAAGATACTCCAACGACCACCCGGCTTACTGATTTCTGCTTGGATGGCGTTGGATTACAACATCCCACGACAAGCGCCCTCACAACCGCACCGCAGAAATGCAGAGGCCTTGATGCCGGCGCGATTAGCGGCAATATCGCCTTTATCCATATGCCCACGAATCAGGCCTGTCCCCTGCATCTCTTCAAACGCCAGTCCGATGATGTCAGCGGCCTCGACCGAGGGCAATGGCCCGAGCACCGCGGCTGTACATCGCACGAATGAGCAATAGAAGTAACAGTGGGCAAGCTTGTCATTCTCCGGTAGCAGAGTCTGGTCTGCATAATCATACGCCTTCTTGATACATGCGCCTGAAGCTGCAACGATTAGGGCGACAAGCGCTGCTATCGCGGCAGGGCCAAGCAGGCCCGTCGGGTCAGAGTGGTTTACCGGGCTTGCATTGACGTACGCATACGGCTGTATCGTGAGGGGGCCTAGCGGATCTCGCCTCAAGAATATTGCAGGTCCCGGCGCATAGGTTCGATTTCTGAGGTAGTACAACGACTCCTCTGAGTCACACTGCTGGCCAGCAAATCGAATAGAATTGAAATTCATTGCAGGTCGAGCCGCTTCGCCGCCATACTCATCGTAGGCGTACGTATCCGTCACCGCCCCCGTCTCATCCGTCAGTGCCAGCACGCTGCCCAGCGCATCGAAGATGTAGTAGCGCTCGTGGCCGTCGCCGTCGATGAGGGCGATGAGGCCGTTGGGGCCCAGCACGTAGTTGGCCTTCGGGTCACCGGTGCCGTCGGTCTCGTTGAGGACCTGCGACAGGCCCAGGATCCCGCTCGGCACCCAATAGTAGTTGGTTTCGGCGCCCGAGGGTTCGCGGCGCCAGGTGCGCAGTTCGTCGCCGTTGTAGCGGTACTCGGCGGAGGTCAGGTCCGGCAGGGTCACCCTGGCCAGGCGGTGGGCGGCGTTCCATTCGTAGCGGGTCGGGTTGGCCTGGGACGGGTCGTCCTTCTCCACGAGTTGGCCCACCCGGTCCCAGCGGAAGCGCGTGGAGTTCATCGCCACCAGTTCGTCGGAGGCGTCGTACTCGTACAGCTCGTCGGAGTCCACCACGACGCAGTCGCCTGGGGACGTCAGGGTGGGCGGTCTCTTCTTCAGCAGGCGGTTGCCGGCCGGGTCGTACTTGTAGTGGGCTCGCAGGGAGCCGTTCTCGTCCACCCGCACCAGCCGGGAGAGGGCGTCGTAGTTGAAGTCCTCGATGAGGGCTGCTTCGGGGGACTTCGTCACCATCCGTCGGGTCCGGTTGCCGGCCCGATCGTAGCGGTATTCGATGTGATACAGGAGGGTGGCGTCCTTCTCCCAGAGCATCCGGGTCACCCGGGAGTCGTGGTCGTAGGTGAAGTCGCAGCTCACGCCGTTGGGGTAGGCCAGGGACGCCAACCGGCCGACCTCGTCGTATTGGTAGGTGGTGGCCTTCCCTGCCCGCGTGACCGCGGTCAGGCGGTTTGCGGCGTCATAGCCGTAGGCCGTGGCCGTCCCGTGGATGTCGGTGAGGCTGTTCAACCGGTCCGCGTCGTCCCAGGCGAAACCCAGGGCGTGGTCGCCTGGGCAGGTCAGCGAGGTCAGGCGGCTTGAGGCATCGTACCCGAAGGTCGTCTCCTCGACATCTGAGCCGTAGGTCCGGGTGCCGTAGAGGAAGCTCCCGTACGTGCCCCCTCGGAGGCTGGAGGCTCGGACCCGGCGGCCCTCCGTGTCGTAGCTGAACGCGAAGGAGGAGCCGTCCGAGAAGGCCCGTTCCGTCACCTGGCAGGTCACGTCCCGATAGAGGGTGGTGGCGTGGCCCTCGGCGTCCGTGGTCACGGTGATCCCACAGTAGGGTGGATGCTCGACGGTGGTGACCTGCCCCATCGGATCCACCGTCCGGACCTGCCGGTCGAGGTCGTCATGGCCGAACTCGTAGGCGTGGCCGTTGGGGTCCACCTGGCGGAGCAGGTTGCCGAAGAGGTCGTAGGAATAGGAGACCGCCCCGCCAGCGGGGTCGAGGACCCGCGTCAGTTGGTTCAAGCTGTCGAACTCGAAGCGGGTGCCACGGTTGAGCGGGTCGGTCACGGTCATGAGGTTCCCGTTTCCATCGTAGGCCATCCGGGTCGTGTTCCCCAGGGGAGTCCGCACCAGGGTGGGGCGGTTCAGGAGGTCATATTCCCGCGTGCTCCTGTGTCCCAGCGCATCCACGACGGCCACCTGGTTGCCCACCGCGTCATACTCGAAGGTCGTGACCTGGTCCAGTCCGTTGTGAACCTCCACGAGGTTTCCGTGTGGGTCGTAGGTGAACTCGGTTGTCGCGGGGTTGGTCCCAGGCGGCGTCACCTTCTTCAAGAG
>DIWH01000058.1:0-188143 GCA_002423485.1 Candidatus Xenobium occultum
GCTCACCCGACGGGCGGGGGCGGCCATCCATCCCGGGACGCGGGGGGCGCTGGTGATCGGGACGGTGGGCCGAGGGGCGGGAAGGGGAACCGTGAGGGCGCACTCCGGCAGGAGAGCCCATCCCGGCATGCCAGCTTGGGGGTCTGTGGACCAGGTGGGGGCGGATCGGCTCGAACCGGGACCCAGGCCCCCAGGGCCGGAAAGAACCATTCCAGTATCCGCAGGTTCCATAGCCGGGTCCCCACCAGAAGCGGCGTCGATGCCAATCCCAGCAGGTTCCATAGAAGGCGGGGTCCAGGAGGTACACCGTGCCCCAGACCAGGGCGGTCCGCAACACCACCACCCCGGGATCCCAGCCATACACCACTGCGGGCGTATAGCGAGGGACCAGCAGGACGTTCGGGTTCAGCGAACCGATCGAGATCATGCCGTCCTGGTCGGTGACGACGCGGACCGTCTCGGTGTTGACCAGGCTTCCTGTGGCTCGGGCCCTCTTTCGAAGCCTCTGGATGGCATCATACAAGTCCGAGGTCTGGTTGGAGAAAGCCTGTCCCAGGGCAGCCGTCCAGCCCATGTCCTGAGCCATCATGGTCAACACATCGGGGACCAGGACCAGCATCTGGACGCTCGGATCCCAAGCGCTCCCCTCCACCGCATCCGCCACCTCCTGCAACGAGCGACCCGGGTGGGACTCGACCCACTGATGGGCGGCCTGGATCTGGGTCGGCCAGGTCGAGGCCAGCAGGATGTTGCCCAGAAGCGAATCGGGGTACAGGGCCACCGGGGCCAGCAATCGATCCAGGGCCTCGGGGTCAACTCGCTCGGCCCGAGCCCCCGCGGGGACCAACAACAAGCCAAGCAGCAGGGCAATCGCGGCGACGAAGTGACGCTTGCCTCTCACGATACCTCCAGAACGGCTGGCCGACCGGCCCAGGCTGGGACGAGTCACGGCTGGAGGTCTGCCGCCACGGCCTCCAGCCTCATTGAACCTGCAAGACCTGAAGAAGTTCTTGGCTTTGCCTGAACATCTCCTGAAGACGACTCAGTCCGCAGAGTTGGCGCCCGTGCCGCGAGCGGCCCAGGCTCGCCGCAGTCGACCGGTGGCCTCCGACAGGATGCGGGCCACAATCGCAGGGTCCAGGTGTTGGATTCCGACCGGTCGGGGAGGAGTCTCCTCCACGTCCTCGGTCTCGACCACGGCCTTGTGCAACCACTGGACATCCCGCCAGCGACCCAGCTTGTAGCCCGTCCGCAGGTGCAGCCCGGCTGCACTGAAACCCAGGTGCTGGTGCAGGGCCAGGCTTCCCGGGTTGGGAAGAGCGATCACGGCGTACAGGTTCCGATAGCCCTGCAAGGCCAGAAGTTCGAAGAGGGCCCGGTACATCTCGGTGCCGATTCCCCGCCGGCAGCAGGAAAGCTCCAGATAGATCGAGACCTCGGCATTCCAACGATAGGCCGGCTGGGGACGTTCCGACGTGGCTCCGGCGAAGCCCACCACCCGACCGTCCAAGGTGCAGACCACGTAGGGGTGGGTGCTCAGGCGCTGGCGGAAGACCTCCCGCGAGGGAACCTCCAGTTCGAACGAGACGGCGGTTTCGGTGATGTAGGGCGCATACACGGCCAGGATCGCATCCACGTCGTCGGGATTCGCCAGGCGCAAGGTCGGGGTCTCTTCCACGATTCTTCCTCCTCAAGACGGAGCCTCCAGGCTCAGGACCGCGAGACAGGGTTCCGCGAGACACATCAACCGGGAGGTTCTCGGGCCGAAAGCCGACCGGTCCCCAGGCAGGCCGTCAGAAGACCCCCCGATTGAGCAGCATGTGGACCCAGATGCTGGCAGCATAGCCCAGACCCACCGCCCAGGTCCACCGCAGGTGGGTCAGGAAGGTGTAGTGCCCGCGAGCGTGCCCCATCAGGGCCACCCCTGCGGCGCTGCCGATCGACGACAGCGAGCCGCCGACCCCCGCCGTCAGGGTGACCAGCAGCCACTGCCCCAAGGACATGTCCGGGTTCATCTTCAGGACCGCGACCATGACCGGAATGTTGTCGACCACGGCAGACATGACCCCGACCAGGATGTTGGCAACCGTCGGCCCCAGGGCCCCCACGCACATGATGACTCCGTAGAAGAAGAACAGGGTATCCCATTCCGCCCGTTCCAGAATCTTGAAGATATCAAAGTATTCCTGGGGGTCCACGGGAACCGCCCGGGCATTCCCCGAGACCGCTTCCAGGCCCTCGGGCATCTCGTCGCCGAAACCGGGAGCCTCCTGTGAGGTCCGGGCCCGCCGCCGCAGATGAGAGCCATACAGATTGAGGACGCCCAGGCCGGTCATCATGCCCAGGACCGGCGGCAGGTGCAGGCCGGCATGCATATAGACCGCCAGGCCCACGGTTCCCAGGAAGAGCACCACCACCATCAGGGACCCCGGGCGCAGAACCACCTTCTCGGGGGCGACCAGCGGACGACCGGATTCGACGGCCAGGCTCATCAGGGTGGCGGGGACCAGCCAGTTCACCAGCGCGGGCAGGAACAGGGCGAAGAACTGCCAGAAGCCCACCCGCTCGGCCTGCCAGACCATCAGCGTGGTGATGTCGCCGAAGGGAGAGAAGGTCCCCCGGCGTTGGCCGCCACCACGATGTTGAGGCAGCCCACGGCCAGAAACCTGGGGCGCCCCGACCCGACGGCCAGCAGGACCGCCCCCATCAGCAGGGCGGTGGTCAGGTTGTCGGCCACCGGCGAGATGCAGAAGGCCAGCAGGCCTGTGACCCAATACAACGTGCGCAGGCTGAGCTGGCGCGCCACCAGCCAGGAACGCAGGGCCCGAAAGACCAGACGATTCTCCATGGTGTTGACGAAGGTCATCGCCGCCAGCAGGAACAAGAAGAGCTCGCCGTATTCCTCCAGGTAGCCTTTGATGGCCTCCTCGGCCAGGTAGGGGTGCCCGGCTCGAAGAGCCGCCCAGGCGATCAGCATCCACATCATCCCGGCCGCCACGGTGACCGGCTTGGACTTGCGAAGTCTCAATGGTTCTTCGGCGATGACCAGGGCGTAGGTGACTGCGAAGAGGCCCAGGCAGAGCCAGGCGACGGGAAGCTCGATCACGGGGCCCAGCATTCCAAGGACAGAGTTGGTTCCCTGCCAGAGGGGCGGGTTGCCCCCCATCGCCCGGTGGGCGAAGCCAGGCACCGCCCAGCCCGCGGCAGGTCCCCAGGACCTCCAGGCTACCCCTGTCCGTTCAGGTAGACCCGGGGCACGCGGGCGGTCACCAGACAGGCGATCTCGTAGTTGATGGTCCCGACCAGCCCGGCCACCTCTTCCAGGCTCATTCCGCCTTGACCGAAGAGCACGACCTCGTCCCCGCGCTGCACGTCCGAGCCGGTGACATCGAGCATGGACATGTCCATGCACACCCGGCCGATCTGGGGATGGCGCCGGCCGTTGAGGAGCACCCAGGCCTGGTTGCTCAGACGCCGCGGATAGCCATCGGCATATCCTGCCGCCACGACGGCGCAGGTCATGGGGGCTGAAGCCTGCCAGGTCCGTCCATAGCTGACGGTCGCCCCGGCAGGGAGCTGGCGGACCTGGACGATCCGCGACTTGAGGGTCATCACCGGGTGCAGCGGCTCGTGGCGAGGGAGGCTGTCGGGATAGAGGCCGTACAGCATGATGCCCTCGCGGACCATGTCCAGTTGCGTCTCGGGATGCGACAGGATGCAGGCGCTGTTCGAGGTGTGACACAGCCCCGGGCGCAAGCCTTTGCGGGTCAGCTCCTCCAGTACCAGCAGGTAGTTCTCCAGTTGCCAGACCGTGAAGGAGTCCTCCTCGGGGGTGTCGGCCGCGGCGAAGTGGGTGAAGAGCCCGTCCACGGCCAGCCCCCCAAGGTCCCCAAGACGCTCCACCGCGCGAGCGGCTTCCGAGGCCTGTTGGGGGCCTTGAGCCGGTATCCCCAGCCGGGACATCCCGGTGTCCAGCTTGACGTGCACCGAAACCCGGACACCTGCACGTCGGGCCTGCCCCGCAAGTTCCTGGGCGAAGGGCTCGTCGGGCACGGCCTGGGACAGACCCAATCCGGCCAGCGTCGCAGCCTCCTGGGGTGCGGTATAGCCCAGGATCAGGATGGGACGGGTCAGGCCTGCCCGGCGCAGCTCCACCGCCTCGGACAGGCAGGCCACTCCAAAGGCATCCGCCCCATGGGCCTCCAGGAAGCGTCCGCAGGTCACGGCGCCATGCCCGTAGGCATCCGCCTTGAGGATGCACATGACCTTCCGACCGTTGGCCTGGGCCAGATTGAAGTTCTCCAGCAGGGCCCCCAGGTCGATCTCAGCCCAGGTGCGGGCCGTCGCGCCCGACGAGGTCGAGCCCACGATCTACTGCTCCTGGGGCCGAGCAGCCGCCATCCGGCGTTGCAGCCAGAATGAGTAGAGAAGGATCATCAGCGCCGTGGTCAGGCCCACCCCACCCATGAGGAACCACATCTGGCCCACCGAGTGGCTGGCGTACAGAAATTGCGTCAGGGTGTCCGGAGCCTGCCCGGTGAACTCGACCAGCCGGGTGAAGGCCTCGCCTTGGGGAATCTGCAGGATGCGTTCCGCGGGCATGCCGCTCTCGGCCAGCATCTGACGCGCGAAGCGGTCCTTGGAGGCCAGGTGGTCGTACAGGAAGGGGCCGATCTTGCCCTCCAGGGTCGAGCCCACGGCAAAGGAGATCTGGCCCAGGCCCAGATACATGGCCTTCTTGTCGTCCGGGGCCAGGTGGCCTCCGATGAACTCACCGAACTTGGGGCTGGAAAGCATCTCGCCGACACTGAAGACCGCCACCGCCCCCAGGGCCGTCCAACCCGCCGTCGACAACCCGATCAGGAAGAGCGAGACGGCCGCAAGCGTGGTGCCCAGGGCGATGCTGCGCAGGATCCGCATCCGCGAGGACAGCCAGGCGAAGAAGAAGCAGCTCAGCATGATCAGGCCGGCGTTGACGTTGATGATCCCCTCAGGCTGGATGTACTGCTTGGTCTTGTCCAGGATCATCACGAAGCCGACGACAGGGTTCTCGATGTCCAGCGTCTGCGAAACCCGGGTGACCACGTCCCTGGTGTCCACCCAATCGTCCACGTGCAGGGGCAGCACGTCGAAAAGCGCGTTGAACATGAAGTAGAAGCCGGTGAAGATGGCCAGGAATGCGCAAAGTTCGGGACGGCGAAGCTCGCTCAGGGTCTCGGAGAGCAGACTCTGACGCTTCTTTCCGGACTCCTTGTGCTTGCGCTCGCGTTCCAGGCGCTCTTCCAGACCGGGCTCACGATAGGTCAGCAGCAGCAGGAAGTTCAGCGAGATGATGCCGGCGCAGGTCAAGAAGACGTACTGCCAGTCCATCTTGCGCATCAAACCCGCCATCAACGGGCCCAGGAAGGCCCCCAGGTTCACGGTCTGATAGAACACGCCCCAGGCCATGGAGCTGTTCTGGCGATTGGTGGACTTGACCAGGGTTCCCTGGATGCCCGGCTTGAAGATGGCGGTCCCGGTGGCCAGGAAGATGGCCCCTGCCAGGAAGCCCCAGAAATTGGCGAAGGCGGCCATCAGGAGGTAGCCCACGATCTTCACCACCGTGGAGATCGTGATCATCAGTTTGTAGCCGTAGCGGTCGGCGAGCCCCCCGACGAAGATGGGAACGAACCCTTGAAAGCCCGACCAGATCATCAGGATCGTCCCGAACTGGGAGGGCGAGATTCCCAGTCCCCCTTCGGAAAGGGGAGACTTGGAGTACAGACCGGCCACCGAGCGCACGCCGTAGTAGGCCAGGCGCTCGACCATCTCCATGGCCCCCACCACCCAGAACACGTATCCCAGGCTGAGGATCGAGGCGACCAGACCCAGTTGCTGGATATCGACCGGACCGACGCTGCGATCCTTGGAGGGAGTGCTCATGGGGGGGCTCCCGGACGTAGAATGGATTCCTCGGGTTCCACCCGGGTAGCCTGAACCCTTTCGGGCGCAAGACCGGCCCGCCCGGCCGACTGCCCGAATCAGGCCGGCGATCCCCCTGAAGGAGGGGCGAGGTTCAGGATCCCCCGCCCCGAGACTTGAAGAGCCGCCAGCCCGAAGAACGCCGTGCCGAGTCCTCCTCGGAGGCGTGGATCGTGCGCTGGGCCTCCTCCCTCTGGGCGATCTCGCGGGCCAGGATCTCCGACCATTCCATCTTCTCGCGATCCAATCGCTGCTGCAGTTCGTAGAAGGCACGCTGGGCCTTCTCCAGATCGGTCCGAAGCTCGGCGCGCTGGCGGTGACCTTCCTGAATCAGGCGGTCCTTCTCGGCGGTCTCGGCCTCCAGTCGGGCGATGGTGGCCACCATCTGACGAGGATCCGGAACGCCCGTCTCGGTCCCGCGGACCGAGAGCTTGTAGTTCAGGTCCTTCAACTGCTCCTGGAGCTCGCGAATCCTGCCCGCCGCGGCCTCACGCTCGGCCGAAGCGCGCGCCTGGGCTTCCCGGGCCTCGGCGATCTGGCGCTGGGAGGCATCCAGCTCGCGCTGCAGCCCGTTGATCCGGCCCTGCAGCCGGGCCGTGCTCTCCGGGGCCGAGCGCTGCTGGTCGTCGGCCGGGGCCTCGGCCGAACGGGCCGCATTGGAGGCCTTCAGCTCAGAATTCAGCGCCTCCTGTCTGGCCAGAAGGCTGGCTCGCTCGTCTTCCAACTCGACCAGGGAGCGCTCCATTTCGCGAAGTTCCTGTTCTTTGCGTTCGTGGTCCTCCTGGCGGCGACGCCGTTCCTCGTCCAGCGCCCTCTTCAGCTCCTCGATTTCGGACCGAGCCTGGGCGGCCTCGGTGCGGGCGGCTGAAAGGTCGCCCGCCAGAGGCTGCATGCGTTCCATCGTCCCTTGAAGACGAGAGCGCAGGTCCTGGACCTCCTGCGCCGCCTCTTGAAGCCGGGCCTCCAGTTGCTGGCGCTCGCCACGCGACTCCTCCAGGGCCCTGGCCGCCCGCTCGGCCAGCTCGGCCGGCCTCGCCCCGGTTGCCCCCAGAGGCTTGCGCAGGGATTCCAGGCGACGCATCAGGTCGGTCAGTTCGCTCTTGCCCTCAGATCCGGCAGGATCGGGGACAGGACGCTCGTGCTCGGAGCGAAGCCGGGCCAACTCGGCCGTGGCCCGGTCCCTGTCGGCGATCAGTGAGTCGCGCTCAGCCTTCAGCGCATCGCGCTCGGACTCCAGGGTCAGACGCTCCGAGCCGAGGCTCAGACCGGACTTGCTGGCTTTGTCCAGGGCCGACTGCAGTTCGTCGCGCTCGCGCAGCAGACGGGCGCGTTCTTCGCGGAACTCCTCCTGGAGGCGCGTGTGGGCCTCGGAGTCCGTGCGCGAGGCCGCCAGTTCGTCCACCAGGCGCTCCCGCTCCGAGCGCAGACGATCCAGATCTTCCTTCAAGGCAGATGGTGCGGAAGGGGGTGGGCCAGATGGAATCCTCTCCAGGTCGGCGCGCAGGCCCCGCCATGCCTCCTCGGTGCTTCGCTGCAGCGCCTCCAGGGCGCGTGAGAACTCTTCGGCGCGAAGCGGCTGGGCCTCGAGCTCGGCGACCCGCAGGCGCAAAGCCTCGAGCTCCCCCACCTGCCGAGACTCCAGAATCTCCTCCAGGCGCGTGGTCACCCGGCTCAGGGCCTCCTCCAGCGCGCCGCCCGAGTCGCCCCCGCTGGAGTCCAATCGAGCCAGCACGAGTTGCTGGGCCTCCGTCAATGGCTTCAGAGCCTCGCGCAGAACCTCTTCGAAGGCAGCCAGCAGGCTGGCCGAATTGAGGACATCCTCCCGCCGGCGCCCCAGGGTCCGCCGACGTTCGTTGAAGCCCAGACCAGGTGGGGCGGGCGGGCGGAGCGGGGGCGGCGGAGCAACTGGAGGGGGGATGGGTTTCCACTCGAGCAGAGGAGGCGAGGCGGGGCGGGAAGGCGCGTCCTCTTCCCGGAGGAGCAGACAGGCCGGCTTCGAGTCCGGTTCGTCCTCGTGCAGCGACAAGACGGAGGGTTTCGAGGCGACCTTGCCCTCTCGGAGGGGCAACGAGGTCGGCTTGCCCCCAGGCCGCTCCTCCCGCAGCGGCAAGAAGGCTGGCCTGGCAGCCGACGGGTCCTCGCGCAGGGGCAAGGAGGTCGGCCTGGAGACGGGCTTCTCCTGCTCCTCGGGCGAGGAGGCCAGGGACTTCTTGAGCTTACGGACTTCGAAGTCCCGGATCACCCAGCTCCCCGAGCGCCGGGTGGCCAGGGCCCGACCCTCGACGATCCAGGCTTGAAGCCGCTCGGGAGGAATCCCCAGGGTCCGGGCCGCCTCGTCCAGGGTGTAGAACTTCGCCATGGCCGCATGGGGTTCGCCGGTCCCGCTCCCGGTTCCTGTGGTGCGCTGCCGGCGCCAGCACCGGCGAGAGGAATCCAGGTCCATGCCCGGAATACGCGACCACCGCCCTCCCAGGTCGCTGGCGGCCCAGGAGAGGCGACCCGCCCGTCAGGGCGATCCTGGGGCGTGCTCAACTCCGCCCCACCCAGGTGGTGTTTCCATGACTCAGGCCCTTCCCTCCCGGCTGCCGTGGGCCCTCGGCGCAGCCCTCTGCCTCCTCCTGGCCCTCGCCTGCGGCAACCGCAACGAGGAGGTCCCTCCCCTCATCATCCAGGGGACCCAGTACGAATCCACCTCGGTCGTGCCTGCGCGCTTCGAGAAGGTCGAAGGGACGGCCCTCTTCGAAGTCTCCCCGCAACTGGCGGCCATGTTGGCAGGTGCCGAAAAGCCCCCCGCCGGCTTGCACAGCTTCTTCATCCTGCTGAACCCCCGCAACCCGATCGAGGGGATCCTGGTCTGCGCCGGGACGGCTGTGGACCCTGAACTGTTCCAGAAGCAGCCCAGCCGGGTGGTGACGGTCACCGGAGACGTCAAGGTCGTCGCCACCCCCGACCTGGCCGCCTTCATCCAGGACCGGTTCGGAATCAGCCTGGCCCGCGACGAGAAGGGCTCGCCGCTCTGGATCGACAACGAGGTCCCTCTCGAGATGCAGCCGATGCAGCCCCCCAGCCCTCCCACCGAAACCCAGACCCAGGGAGCCCCGTAGACATGGCGCGTGGACGAATCGAAGAAAGACATCAGGACCTGCTCTTCTTCCAGGCCGGAGACCTGGGGGCCGAATTCGCCCCCTGGCGCCGCGAGGAGCGAGGCCAGCAGATCTACGTGAAGCTGAGCCGTGACACCCAGACCGCCCTGCTTTTCGCAGGCACCCACTGCATCATGGACGCTGACGTCCAGCAGGGCCTGATGCGCCTGGTGAACGACGGATGGAGCGTCGAGGGCGAGCTGACGGTCTCGTTCGAGGGCAAGGCCGAACCCGGCACCGACCCCTACGTCTACCAGGATCCCCTGCTGATCGAGCTGGGACAAGCCCTCCTGCCCCTGGTGGATCCCCAACACGGCGCCCCCTTGCTGCAGAACCTGGGAGGCCTGCGCGACGAAATCGCCCGCGAGTCGGGGCTGGTCCCGGCCGGAGTCCGAGTCCGGGACAACCTGGCCATGGAGCCGAACCAGTACCTGATCCGCGTCAAAGAGTCTCCCGCTGCAACCGGTGAACTGTTCCTGGACCGCTTCCTGGCCGTGGGCAGCCACGAGCAGCTCAGCGAGTTGGAGGGGTGGGCCACCACCGAACCGGCCTTCCGCATGAAGGCCAAGTGGATCGAGATGGAGCACCGGGACAAGGCCGACCAGATCGGCTGTCTGCTGCTGGGACCGCTGCAGGTGCTCGTCACCCACCTCAAACAGATCATCCTGGGTGCAGCGCCCGAGCTGCTGGGTCTGCAGGAGACCCACGACCTGGTGGCCCGCCTGCAACCCACCCATCCGGTGGTGGTGGAAGACTTCCTCAGCAACCGGACCCATCTGCGCGGCCTGCGGCGGATCCTGCAGTCCCTGTTGACCGAACGGGTGCCCATCCGGGACCTGGTGACCATCCTGGAAACGGCGGGCGACATGCTCGACCGACTCCATCGGGTGGATCAAGTGACCGAGGTCTGCCGAATGGCCCTGGCCCGACAGATCTGCTGGAGCTACCTCAACGAGGAAGGAGCCCTGCGCGGCCTGGCCCTCTCGCCCCGCGTCGAGGCCCGCTTGATGGAGGCCATCGTGGTCCGCGACGGGGGGAGCGTCCTGAACCTCTCCCGCGACGAGGCGGACCAGCTCGTCAGCGCCGTGCGCGAGGCCCTGGAGGAGCACGGGATGCCCCCGGTGCTGTTCACCGACCCGCCCACGCGGCTGTGGGTCCGCCGGCTCCTGGCCCGCCCCTTCCCCAACCTGGGGGTTCTGGCCACCACCGAGATCGCCCCCGGATTGCGGGTGGAGATCGCAGGCCAGGTGGACTTCGATCCCTCCGGCCCCCCCGAGCCTTCCGAGCCACCCCCCCCCCGCAAGGAAGGGATCCTGGGCCGCCTGCGCGGCGGCTGACCGCAGGGATCCCCCGTCCCCAGGCGAAGCCGACTGCACCACCCCATCCAGGAGGACCCCGTGCGCATCATCCTGTCCACCTGCCGCATCGAGGATGCCGAGAAAATCGCCGATACCCTGGTCGAAGAGCGCCTGGTCGCCAGCGTGAACATCGTGCCGGGGGTCCGGACCAAGGTCCGCTTCAAAGGAGAGGTCCTGACCCAGGAAGAGTGTCTCCTGGTCATGCGGACCCGCGCCGAGCTGGTCTGGAAACTGGAGCGGCGCTACCTGGAACTGAACACCTGGGAGATTCCCGAGGTGGCCACCTTCGAGATCCAGGAGTGGAACCCGGCCTACGAGGCCTGGATGCGCGAAGCCACCACCCCCCAGGAGGCCGGCTCGCCTTGACCAGGAAGGAACAGGGACGCGGCCCCGCCGGGTTGCGGCCCTTTCGCTTCGAGCTTGGCTTTGCTCCCTACGCCGAGGGTTCCGTGCTGGTCTCAGCCGGGAACACCCGGGTGCTGTGCACCGCCTCGGTGGAAGAGAGGATCCCCCGCTGGCTGGAGGGCAAGGGCCGCGGTTGGGTCACGGCGGAGTACGGAATGCTCCCCCGTTCGACCCATACCCGGATCAACCGCGAACGGGCTTCGTCCTCCGGACGCACCCACGAGATCCAGCGCCTGATCGGACGCAGCCTGCGAGCCGTCACCTCCCTTCCCCGCCTGGGCGAACGCCAGATCACCCTGGACTGCGACGTGCTCCAGGCCGACGGCGGGACGCGCACGGCCTCGATCACCGGAGCCTGGGTGGCTCTGGCCCAGGCCTGCCTGAACCTGCAGTCCCGGGGCCTGCTGGAGAGGTGGCCCCTCACCGACCACGTGGCCGCCATCAGCGTCGGCCGGGTGGACGGCGAGATCCTGGTCGACCTGGACTACCCCGAGGACTCCCAGGCCGAGGTCGATGCCAACCTGGTCATGACCGGGCGGGGTCTGCTGGTCGAGGTCCAGGCCACCGCCGAAGGCGACCCCTTCGAACAGGCCGACCTGGATCACTTCGTCGCCCTGGGCCGTGAGGCCATCGGCCATCTGGTGGACCTGCAACGGCGCGCACTTCTCGACGCCGGATTGAAGCTCCCCGAGCAGGCCGGGTAGCTCAGCGCGCCCAGGCTGGCTGACCCGCCGGGCCCATGGGCGCCCAGCCGAGTCCGACCAGGCGGACGGCCACATCCGTCCGCCTGGGACGCAGCTCCACCGGCGCCAGCGGCTCGCTGACCGGATCCACCCGCTCCTCGAGGGCCTGGACCTCCGCCTGGAACTGTGCCTCCAACGAGCGGGCTTCCTCCTGGAGGTCGGCCAGCTTCTCCCGGGCCCGCTCCAACTGCCGCTCCTCCTCGCGGGCACGCGAGGCGTTCTTCCAGGCGCTGCCGGCCCGCTGGACATTGGAGACCGAAAGGGTCTTGCGCCCGAAGAGCGCCCCCATCAGCGTGGAGCCGAACGAGACGGCCGTGCTGACCCGCTGCTGGGAAAGGTCCGCCTCCTCCTTCTCCGCCGCCTCCGCGGCCCGATCCATGCGGATCCTGAGCTTCTCCATCCGAGGAGCGTAGCGGGCCTGCAGGGCAGCGATCTCCCCGTCTCGGCGCTCGCGCCAGGCCTGGGCCAGGCGGGCTCGAAAATCTCCTTCCGTCTCCCCTGGGGCCGAGACCAGGCCCAAGGACGGACTCTTGCGCAGTTCCAACTTCTGGTTGCGATACAACCAGTCGGCGAACTCCTTGCTCCAACGCGCGTAGGACCTGGGATCCGCCAGACCCGGTGCCAGGGGCTCGAAGTCCAGGTTCACGCTCGGCGTGGACTCCAATCGGCCGGGGTCCACGCCCGGCTCGATGGCGGAGCCCCAATCCATGGGGAGAGGCCCCGAGGAGACCGGCACCAGGACCAGGACCTCGCGATCCGCCTGGGCTCCGAGCTTGCGATCCTCGACGTGCACCCGGCCCACTCCCAGGAAGACGGGCCTCCAGGCCCGGGCCGAAGAGTCCGCCGGCAACCACACCTGGGGGACCTCCGGAGGCAGCACGGGGCGCCCGGAGGGGACCTCGACAGGGGCCTTCCCCTCGGGGGGCGTCGGGCGGGGCGAGGTCCCCACGGCCGGGGGCGCCTGAAGGGCCGAGGCTGGCGCCGCGGGTCCGACGGGAGGCGGCAAGAGGGCTTCCTGAGCGCGCCGCAGGTCCTCGCGCGTCATGGGTCCGCGCAGATACGACATGGCCTGGCGGGTCTTGAACAAGGTGGGGGCCTGCCCTGGGGCCAGCAGCAGGAAGACCCTGCGATCCAGGCGCCCGAGGGTCTCCTGCAGGGAACGGGGATCGACGGCGCTGCCCAGTGCCTGGGCCAACCCCTCGCCCACCCTCATCCGGTCGCGGTCGGTCTGAAGGCGCCCGACGAACCAGGTCCCGGCGTTAGCCAGAGCCTTGTAGTCCAGGTCCACCGGGTTCTGGGTCGCCAGCACCAGGCCCAGGCCGAAGGCTCGAGCCTGCTTGAGCAGGGTCAACAGTGGGCGCTTGGAGGGCGGATTGGCCACCGGAGGGAGGTAGCCGAAGACCTCGTCCAGGTAGAACAAGGCTCGCAGGCTGCTGGTGCCGGGCAGGCCGCGAATCCAGGTCAGGGCGGCCTGGGCCAGCATCGTGGTGAAAAACATCCGCTCGGGATCCGTCAGATGCGCGATCGAGAAGATGGCCAGACGCGGGCGCCCCTCCGGGGTGTAGAGAAGCCGGGCCGGGTCCAGGGGCTCGCCCTGCAACCAGACCTGGAAGGAGGGAGAGGCCACCAGGGCGTTCAACCGCATGGCCAGATCGAAGCGTTCGCCGGCAGGATAGAACGACTCCAGTTCCAGCACCCCGATCCGGCTGATCCCCGGGTTCTGGACCAGGTGAATCACCTCTTCCAGAGCCAGGTCCCGGCCCTCCGACCAGACCTTCTGGAACAGGGCCGAGAGCAGAAGGTGCTCGCGGCTCTTCAAGGGGTCGGCCGGCAACTCCAGCAGGCCCAGGATTCCCGAGACGGTCGCCTGCACCCGGTCTCCGAAGGCCTCGGGATCGAGGCGCACCGCCTCGGAGGGAGCCCCCAGAGAGGCCAGAACCGAAACCGGTCGACCGGCCGTGCTGCCCGGGGTATAGACCACCACCTCAGCCGCCTCGCGCAGGCGCCGGATCCTTTCGGGATCCTGTCCCCAATCGGCCAGGCCCTGACGCCAGCCCCGCGCTGTCTCCCCGGCCAGGGTCTCGGGCGAGAGACCACGGCGGGCCGCCTGGTCGCGATCCACCCAGGGCAGGAAGTCGGAGGGTTCCAGCTCGGGGAACGTCAAAAGGAGGTTGCCCAGGTCTCCCTTGGGATCCACCACCAGGGCGGGGATTCCATCGAGGGCCGCCTCCTCCAGCAGACCGATCCCCAGACCGGTCTTGCCGCTGCCGGTCATCCCCAGGATCACCCCATGGGTCAGCAGGTCCCGCGACTCCAGAAGCATCAGTTCAGGGCTCGCCCCCCCCTCGGGAGAGTGCACGCGACCCAGATAGAAGGCGCCTGTTTTCTCGTAGTCAAGCATGGCCCGAAGGGCTTCGCCTCCCGGGGAAGGCGACCTCCCCGGCCACCCGGAGGCCTCACCTCCCCCGGAGTTCCGCCTGGGCTCCCGGCCCGGACAGGAACTCCACCAGCGATCCCTCTTCGACCCACTGGGGGCCCGAGTCCATCAGACTGTCGCAGAGCGGCTTGCCCTCCGGCGAGAAGACCAGCAACCGACCGTCGGACGGCAGGTCGAAGGAGAGCACCATCCCCTCGCGCACGACCCGCCACTCGCTGAAACCCTCGGGCCCGATGGTCAGGGTCGTGCTCCCTGCCCTGAGGGCCGGGGCCTGCGAAGCAGGACTCAGCAGGGTGTCGGAGAGGCGAACCCAGGTGGTCCCCTCGCGGTCCAGCAGGCTCAACTCGGAAAGGTCCCGGATGTTGTCCACGGGCATCCCGGCAGCCTCGGACGAGTCGACCCGCAAGAGCCCCTCGAGATCGACGTAGCCTGGCAGATCCTCGAAGAGCCGCGAGAGCACCACGTGAGACTCCGTCCCCTGGATCCCATCAAACCAGCGGGCGTTGCGCACCAGCCAGGTCTTCCCGTCCAGGTCGATCCGCAGCCGCTTGGGGTGATCGAGCTTCTTCACGCGCTGCCCCACCACCACGTCCACACCCAGAGTCGGGGGCGTGGCGACCAGGAAGTCCTCGCCCTCCAGGGTCAGGAAATCGACCGGCTGGCCCTTCTTGTCATGGAAGCTTCCAGCGTGGAAGAAGAGCTCGCTGGTCCGAGGCTCCTCGCCGGCCTCCAGGGTGGTCAGCCGGGCCAGGTTCTTCTTGAAGTCGAACTCGACCTTGCGCAACGGCATGTAGTAACCCGCATAGGCCGCATAGCGACGGGGGATGGCCTGGTGGGACAAGGGACGGGTCGCCTCGGCCTCCGTGCGCCGCAACAGACCGCGGGCGACGAGGACCTCGTCCAGGACACTCAGGGCGATCTCCATCGAACGCCCCGAGCGAGCGGTCTCGATCACCGCCACCGAGATCCGGTGCTCTGGAACGGTGAACATCATCGAGGTGTAACGGCCGGTTCCGCCGCTCTTGCCCAGGACCTGGATCCCCTGGGCCCGATAGCGGGGAAGATCGGTCAGGTCCCACCCCAGCCCGAAGGTGAACTCCCCATGGGGGAGCCTCCCAGTGAAGCCCGAGGGCTGTTCGCGCAGCATCTCGGCTCGTGAGGCGGGGGTAAGGATCTGCGGGCCATGCCCCGAGAAGCTGTCCTGGAAGCGGCACAAATCCACCGCGGTGGAGGCCAGCCCTCCGGCGCCCAGCACCGAAAGCACCTCCAGAGGCTCAGGCTGCCCGGATCCCGGCTGGTAGTAGACCGCCACCGAGCGCCCGGGCTGCCGACCCACGCCATCCCCGCTGTCGGCCAGGGCCAGGGGAGCGAAGACCCTGGCCTGGAGGAAGTCCAGGAAATCCTGCCCGCTGACCCGCTCGACCACCATCTCGGCCAAGGTGAAGCCGTCGTTGGTGTAGGGAGCCCGGGCCCCGGGAGCGTGCTTGAGATGGGCACGGGCCAGGGTCTCCAGAAGCCCCGTGAAGACCTCCGGATTGCGCCGGATGCCGAAGTTGTTGAGCCCGGTCGTGCCGGGAAGGCCGCTGGAGTGGTTCAGCAGCATCCGCAGGGTGATCTGCCGGAAGCGGGGATCCGCCATCTTGAAATCGGGAAGGTGTTGGACCACCGGGTCGTCCAGGGAGACCTTCCCGTCGTCCACCAGTTGCATCAGGGCGGTGGCCACGAACACCTTGCTGATGGACCCGATGTTGAAGAGCGTGTGAGGGTCGACCGGGAGGCTCTTCTCGCGGTCCGCCATGCCGAACCCCTCGGCGTAGACCAGACGACCCCCGTCCATGATGGCCACTGTGCCGCTGCTGGCGATCCCCTGGTTGATGTCCTTCCAGATCTGGGTGCGAGCCAGGACTCGAGCCTTGTCGTCGAGATCGGTGCCGACGGAGGGCGCGGGTGAGGCCACGCCCGCCCGCGCGGCCGGCCCCGTCGGCGAGGGGGCCGGCACCTCCGCGTGCGCCAGGCAGGGCAGGGCGAGCAAGCACGCCGCCAACACCAACCAACTCGGGACCACGATTCGCATCCGGCACCTCCTCCCCGTCTCCCCGATCCAGGTCCCCCAAGGGAGCGGACGGAGGGGCATTCGCGGCCGAAGTGGGGCGTCCCCCTGCCAGGCTGGCCGGACTGCCTCAAGGATGACGGAGGCTCGGGGTTGCTCCGGGAAAAAGCATGGAAAGGACTCGAGGTTCAGAAATTGTTTACAAGACACGGACCATTGCCCCTGGACTTTTCCTCCCTCTCCAGGCATACTGCACAAAGGGCGACGATCGCCCGAGAACAATCAGGAGCGTGTGACATGTACCTCGACAACGAAACCGTCACCACCGAAGAAGTCCACGGGATCTACGTCGTTCCTCCCGACGAGTGGAACTGAGCAGTCCTGTCCAGCCCCGGTTCTCCTGAACCCTGATCCGCGATGACGCCACCTTCGGGTGGCCCTGGAGATGGGACGGAGGCCGTGGGCGACCGGTGACCAAGGCCTCGTCAAGAGGCTCTTTTTTTTGCCCGCCCAGACAACGGGCCCCCACCCGCCCAGACAATGGGCCCCCACCCGCCCAGACAATGGGCCCCCACCCGCCCACCCTGTGAGAGGCCACCCTCCCCCCTGCCAGACCCATGAAGCAGTTCTTCGCCCGGCGCGACTTCGCCCTGCTGTGGAGCGGTCATACGGTCTCCAGCCTGGGAACCTGGATCGACTACGTCGTCCTGAACCTGTACGTCTACCACCTGTTCGGGTCGGCCAGCGTCCTGGGCTCGTTCCTGGTGGTCCGCCTCCTCCCAGCCCTGCTCTTCGGCCCTCTGGGAGGCTACCTGGCGGACCGGTTCCCCCGGCGCACGCTGCTGGTCTGTTGCGATGCCGCCCGGGCCGTACTGGTCCTGGGCTTCCTGGTGGCTCGCGAGATCCCGGCCTTCTTCGCCCTGGGGCTGGCCCTGGCTGCCCTGGACAAGGTCCACCAGGCCGCCCAGGGAGCCTTCATCCCCGACCTGGTGGACGACAAGGACCTCCTGGAGGCCAACGGGATGTTCCGGGTGTCCACCTCGGTCACCACGGTGATCGGCCCGGCCACCGGAGCCCTGCTGGTCTCGTCCTGGGGCTTCCCGGTGGCCTTCATCCTGGACTCCGCCACCTTCGGATTCTCGGCCGCAGCCACCCTGCTGATCCGCAGCGGCCGGCGAGGCGCCGAGGAACAGGATGCGCCCGGCTCCAGCTCTCGGCCGGACTACCGGGTGGCCCTGGGCTTCCTGGCAGGCAGTCCGGCCCTCCTCTACCTGCTGGCCGTCCGCTTCATGGATTCGCTGGGCAGCGGCGCCTACATGACCGGCTTGCCGATCTTCGCCAACAGCCTGGACGCCCGCCAGGGGGCCTCCTACGGTTGGCTGATCGGGGTCTGGGCCCTGGGCACCCTGTGGGGTTCCCTGGGGATGGCCCGTTGGGCCCGGACCCGCCACCTTCCTCTGGCCTCAGGCTTCGCCGGAGCCGTGCTGCTCATGGCCGCCGGCATGGCCTGGACCTTCCACGCCCGAAGCCTGGCCCCGGCGATGCTGGCCATCTTCATCGGGGGCGTGGGCGACGGACTCTCCGGCCTGCTCTTCCAGACCACCCTCATGCGCACCGCTCCTCCGGCCGTCCGAGGCCGTGTGATCGGCTCGTCGCTGGCCCTTCTGCACGGCGGGGCCATCGCCGGGATGGCCGCAGCCGGTCCCTTCCTGGAGCGCTTCCCCCTTCGCTCCGTGACCGACGCCTCCTCAATCCTGATCGCTGTGAGCGCCGTGATCGGCTTCCTGGTGGCCTCCCGCCACCTGACCTCGCTCAATGACTCGCTGAGCCACCCCGCGCAGGGTCCCCAGACCCCCATCTTGAAACCCTCCCCGTCCAGGGATAAGGAGAACCCATCATGACTGAATTTCCCTTCAAGCCCCGCGTGGTCGGCTGGGAGCTGACCTTGCGCTGCAACATGCGCTGCCTGCATTGTGGCTCGATCGCCGGCGAGCCCCGGCCCAACGAGCTCTCGGTCGAGGAGGGCTTCGCACTGATCGACCAGCTCGTCGAGATGGGAACCGAAGTGGTCACCCTCTCGGGGGGCGAACCGATGATCCACCCCGCCTGGGACCAGTATGCCAGGCGTCTGGTGGATGCGGGCGTGCGCACCTACATGATCACAAACGGCCTGCTCCTGGAGCAGAACATCGACCGGTTGCTGGCCTGCGGGCTGCGCCGACTGGGAATCAGCATCGACGGAACCGAGAAGACCCACAACATGATCCGCAACCACCCCGACTCCTTCCGTCGGGCCATGATCGGGGCCCGCAAGGCCCAGGAGGCGGGCATCCAGGTGGGAGCAGTCACCCACATTTCGGGGGCCAACATCGGCGAGATGGAGCAGATGTCCCGACTTCTCGAAGAGGCCGGCTTCAAGTTCTGGCAAATCCAGTTGGCCTTTGCCGAGGGCCGCATGAAGGAACACGACCAGTATGCCCTCCGCCCCGAACAGATCCCGGAGATCGTGGAGTTCGTGCACGCCTGCCAGCAGCGGGACGGGTTGAAGGTGGTGGCCGGGGACAACCTGGGCTACTTCGAGGTCCCCTCGATCCGCGACAAGCCGTGGAAGGGCTGCTTTGCCGGCCGCCACGTCATGGGGATCGACGCCGACGGCACCGTCAAAGGGTGCCTCTCTCTTCGTCGCGAGGCCTTCAGCGAGGGGAACATCCGCGAGGAGCCCCTGCGCCAGATCTGGGAGGATCCCCAGCGCTTCCGCTTCAACCGCTACTTCAGCCCCGACATGCTGTCCGGGCACTGCACGAACTGTCCCCACGCCATCCCCTGCCGAGCCGGCTGCGTGGTGACCGCCCACGGGGCCACCGGGAACCGCTTCGACAACCCCTATTGCGCCTTCCGCATCCAGAGCGGCAAGGGCTCTTGCGGTTGGGCCGGAGACCATGCCGCTTCCTGAGGGCCTGAAGTCCTTCGCGGGGGCCTGGCCGGTCCACTCCGTCCAGGCCCCCGGGATGGTGCCGCTGGTTTTTCGAGCCACCCCCGGCCATCCCTCGACCACGCTGCTCTTCTGCATGCGGGCGGGGGTCCGCTATGAAAGCCCCCAGCACTGGGGAGCCTCGCACTTCCTCGAGCACATCCTGATGCGGGGCACCGACCACTACCCCACCCTCTTCGATGTGACCCGGCGGATCGAGAGCCTGGGCGGCCGGATCTCGGCCTACTCCACCCGGGACCTGACCGCCTTCTGGGTCAAGCTCCCACCGGGCCAGGAACAGGTGGCCCTGGAGGTGCTGACCCAGGTCCTCTTCCATCCCACCCTGGCCCCGGAGTTCATCCAGGCCGAGCGGGCCATCATCCGCCAGGAGCGGCTGCGCGAGCGCCACAACCCGTCGGCCTTCGTCTCCCAGGCCATCGAGAGTCTGCTGCTGCAGCCTTCTCCCCTCAGCCGCCACCCCATCGGCGAGGACGACGAGCTGGCCCGCATGACGCCGGAGTTCATCCGCTCCTTCCTGGACCAGTATTACCACCGCTCCAACCTGGTCGTCGCCGCGGCGGGGGCCCTCTCCGAAGACCTGCCGACGCTGGTCCAGGAAGCCACCGGCGCGCTTCCCGATGGCCCCCCGGCCAGCGACGCGGACTTCGCCCTGGAATCACCCCTGCAAGGGAAGAGCGTGGTGCTGCATCCGTCTGCCCAACGCGAGCAGGTCTTCCTGGGGCTGGGCTGGAGCTTCCCGGTCTCCAACCGGCGGGAGCTGGTCACCTGGCGGGTGGTCAACACCCTGCTGGGCGTGGGCTACACCAGCCTTCTCAACCAGTGCCTGCGCGAGAACGAGAGCCTGACCTACGTCTGCAGCACAGCCCTGAACACCTACGCGGAGACGGGCCTCTTCAAGATGCACATGGCCCTGGCCGAGCGCGATCTGGAACGGGTCCTGGAACGGGTCCAGGGAATCCTGGACGACCTCGCCGGCGACCGCGTGCCGGCCGACCTCTTCGAGGAGGCGGCAGTGCGCCACGCCGCCGGGATCGTGCTGCGCTGGGAGGACTCACTGGAGGTCGCCCGCCTGCTGGGGCAGACCTTCTCGCGCGAGGGCGAGCCCTTCCGACTGGACCGCTATCTCGAGGAGGTGGAAGCCGTGACCCGGGAAGATGCCGCCGGACTGGTCCAGCGGTTCTTGACCCCAAGCCGACGGCGAGCCCTGCTGCACAGCGGCTCACCGCGCCTGGAGAAGCTCTTCCCGGACGCCGGGGTCTACCCGGCGGGCTGAGCCTTCCGCCGCCTCAACGATGAATGCCCCCGCAGAGCGGGGCCAGGACGTCCCCGCACCCCGGGGCAGAAATGAGGTCCTCATGGCCATCCTCAAACTGGATCACGTCAGCATCCTCTCCGCCGAGCCCCAGCGCGTGGCGGACTTCTATCGGGACTTCCTGGGCTTCGGCGAGCCAGAAATCCGGGAGGTGCCGGGCTTGCGAATCTTCGACCTCTTCAAAGGAGCCGACCACGTCGAGATCCTCCAGACCACCGATGGCCGGGATCCAGGCGCAGGAGGCCTGAAACACGTGGCCTTCCGCTCGGACGACATCCAGGCCGACTTCGAGCGCTTCCGCGCGCAGGGGGCGCAGATGCTGCACCAGGAGGTCCAGCATTCGGAAGGATGCGACTTCTTCTTCGTCCGCTCGCCGGGCGGGGAATGGGTCGAAGTCCTCCAGTCCCAGGCCGAAGGTTCGCGCCATGAAGCCTGAGCGGATCGCCGTGGTGACCGGCGGAAGCCAGGGGCTGGGCCTGGCCGTGGTTCGGGCACTTCTGGGTGAGGGCTACCGGGTGGCCCTCACCGGACGCAGCGCCGAGCGCCTGGCGGGAGCCCGGCAGAGCCTGCCGGAGGGAGACCGGGTGCTGGTGGTCCAGGCCGACGTTGCCGAAGAGCCCGACGTCCTGCGCACCTTCAACCAGGTCCAGGAAGCCTTCGGGGCTCCCGACCTGGTGGTCAACAACGCAGGCCAGGCCTGGCTGGGCGAGGCGTCAAGCACCAGCCTGGAAGACTGGAATCGGTGTCTGGCGGTCCACGCCACGGGCACCTTCCTGATGTGCCGTGAGGCCATCCGGACCTGGACCACCCACTCCAAGGCGGGCAGCCTGATCAACATCGCCTCGGTCTCGGCGCGGACCGGCGCCCCCCTGGCGGCCGCCTACTGCGCCGCCAAAGCCGCCGTCCTGGGCCTGACCCGGTCCCTGGCCCGCGAGGTCGCGGGCCGGGGAATCCGGGTCAACGCCGTGTGCCCGGGGGCCATGGACACCCCGATGTTCCACGAGGGAACCCTGACCCCCTTGATCGAGAGGTTCGGCCGCGACCGCGAGACCATGCTGCGGGCCACCCTGGCCCAGATCCCCATGCGCCGGCTTCTGGACCCGAGCGAGGTCGCCGACCTGGTGGTCTGGCTGGCCAGCGACTCGGCCCGGGGCATCACCGGCCAGTCGCTCAACGTGGACGGCGGCCTGGACATGCGCTGAGAATCGTCCGGGTTACCCGCGCGCCGGTCCGGCCACGCAGCGCACGGTGTCCTGGGCGATCATCAGCTCCTCGTCGGTCGGCAGGGCCAGGATCTTGACCCGCGAGTCGGCCGCGGAGATGTCGCCTCCCTCGCCTCGGGGCAGGGCGCGGTTCATCTGGTCATCCAACTTCAGGCCCAGCCAGTCCATGTTGGCGCACACCCGTTGGCGGACCACATCCGAGTTCTGGCCGATGCCGCCCGTGAAGACGACGGCGTCGGCCCCGTTCATGATGGCCAGGTAGGAGCCCACGTACTTCTGGACCCGGCGGCAGAACAGGTCGATGGCCAGGCGGGCGCGCCGGTCCTGGTTGTGGGCCTCCTCCTCCTCCAGTTCGCGCATGTCCGAGGTCAGCCCCGAGACGCCCAGAAGGCCCGACTGCTTGTTCAGCATGGTGTCGATCTCGCCGATCGAAAGGCCCTCCTTGGAGTGCAGGAAGTCCACGATCGAAGGGTCGACGTCCCCCGCGCGCGTCCCCATGATCAGGCCCTCCAAAGGCGTGAAGCCCATGGAGGTGTCGATCGATCGGCCGTTCTTGATGGCGCAGGCCGAGCACCCGTTGCCCAGGTGCAGCGACACGATGTTGACGTCCTTGGGCTCCAGGCCCATCATCTGGCCATACTTGAAGGCGATATAGCGGTGCGAGGTCCCGTGGAAGCCGTATCGACGGATCCGATGGCGCAGATACAGGTGATAGGGCAATCCATACAGATAGGCCGTCTCGGGCAACGTGCTGTGGAAGGCGGTGTCGAAGACCGCCACCTGGGGAACCCCCTCGCCCAGCAGGTCCTGACAGGCCCGGATGCCCTTGAGGTTGGCCGGGTTGTGCAGGGGAGCCAGTTCGATGCAGTCCTCGATGCCGGCCAGCACGTTCTTGTCGATGCGGACCGACTTCTGGAACTTCTCACCGCCGTGGACAACCCGGTGGCCCACCGCGTCCAGGTCGGAGAGCGCGCGGATCGACTCGATCCGCGCTTCGGGAGACACGATCCAGCGAAGGATCTTGTCGATGGCGGCCCGGTGGTCCTTCAGGGGCGCCGTGGACTTGTGTGGAGTCTGCCCCTCGGCCTTGAAGGTGATCAGGGCCTGGGAACCGATCCGCTCCAGGAGGCCGGAGGCCAACCGTCGTTCCGAGCCATTCTCGAGACGTTCCGGATCCGACTGGATGATCTGGAACTTGACAGTGGAAGAGCCGCAATTCAGTACGAGGATGTTCATAGCCGGCCCCCCTTCTTGAAGGGGGGCCGGACTCCTGGCCAGGATGGCCTGCGATCCCAGGGCAGATCCGAAAGCCCCAGGCCCGGTTCGGGGGCAGCGGAACCGCCTCCTGGCGGACCGGGTCCCAAGACGCTGCGCGTTGGGGAAGAGGCGACCAGGATTCGCCGGCCCCGTGCTCGAAACCGGTCCTCAATCCCCACCTCGATCCGACCCGAGAAACCTTCCGCGGAGAACCGTGGATCGGGGTTTGTATCACGTTGGGGTCGCTGGCAGGTTAGGTGAGACTGTACAGACCAGGAACCATCAGGAGACCATCCAGACCCGGGGGCTTCAGTCAGGTTGAGCTGGCCATCGCCATCGTCGTCCTGGCTGTGGGGATCCTGGGTGTGTTCGCCTCTTTTGCCTTCGGGCTGCAATCCACCCGTTTCAGCGGCCAGATGGGTCGGGCCATCGCCTGGAATCGCCAACTGATCGAGATGATCCGCGTCCGCAACCTGGCCTTCACCCCCGACCTTCCCACCTCCGCCTCCGGCCTGAACGACCCGCCCCTGCCCCAGGAGGGCACGCCGGAATCCAGATTCCTCAGCCTCAGGGAACTCAACGCCCCGCCCTTCCTCAACGACCTGCCCCTGGGCACCGGCTTCCGGCGCCGGATCCAGATCCGGCGTCTGAGCGATGACCCCGGCAACTACCACTACCGAATCGTCCAAATCCTCGTGACCGTCTACTGGATGGACAACGGCCGCCTGCGGGAGGTCACATTGAAGGCCCTGCATCGCCAACCATGAGATCCACACGTCCCGATGGCATGACCCTGGCCGAGACCCTGGTCAGCATGGCCATCCTGGCAATTCTGGGACTGATCCTGCTGAGGATCTACAACGTCTCGCATCAGGCCTACGGCCGGGGGACGGGACAGATCGCCTTGCAGCAGAAGGCTCGTTTCCTGATGGAGCAGATGACGCCCCTGCTCCTGTCGGCGGCCCCCCCTCACGAGGGAGCCAAGGCGCTCTTCTCCTCCGACTCGGCCTCCATCGTCTTCTACGTCCCCGACAAGAACTTCCAGCCTCGGAACCCGAACTACGTGCGGGTGGGGATCTACCACAACGATGTCGACAAGACCGTCTGGCTGGAGAACAGCGTCACGCCCCTCTCGAGTCAAGACGACATGTTCCGAGCCAGGGAGCTGGCCCGAGACATCTACGATCTCCGCCTGGGTTTGCCGACCGAGAACACCGTGCGGGTCACCGTCGAGGTTCACCAGTTGACCCGAACGGCCGGTGGAGGCCGGGACGATCAGGAATATCTCCTGGAGAGCCTGGTCCAGATCCCCTACTACTCCAAGAACTGAGAGGAGGGGCCGGTGAGACCCCGTCACGCGCGCCGCGGCTCGATTCTGCTGCTGTCGATCTTCTTCCTGGTCACGCTCTTCTTCCTGGCCATGGCCCTGCTCCAGCTCCTGCCGGTCGAGCTGAACGCCGCCCGCTGGGCCCGGATGAATCAGGAAGCCTCCTACGCCGCCGATGCCGGGATCACCGATTCCATCACCTGGCTGGAGGAGGTCCTGGCCGGCAAGCAGGGGAGACTGAGCGACCTGACCGAGGACTTCGAGAGAGGGGGCTCGTTCGGGGATTGGACATGGGTCGTGACGGTCGAGCCCGACCAGCAGACCCGAGAGAACAACCCGGTCCGCGTCTTCAGGCTGACCTCCGTGGCCAGCCTGGACGGCAGACCTCATCGTCGCATCGTGGCCGACGTCCGACAGGACAGTTTTGCCCATTACCTGACCTTCATCGGCGCCTCGTCCAATGAGGCCTACTGGCGGCTGGACAGGAACAGCAAGCTGGAAGGTCCGATGCACGTCAACGGCGTCGCCTCCATCGCCTACGACAACCAGTGGTTCCAGACCGGGGTCCCTTTCTTCGAGGGCACCTACACGGCTTCGGGCTTCCACGTCCCCTCGGGCAAGCCCGCAGGCTTCGGGGATGGGGTGCGTTACCGCAACTTTGCGGGCTTCGACAACTCCGACACGCCCTACAACGAAGATGGTGTTCCCATCCCCGAGAGGTATGATCGCATCTTCACCCGCGGCCGGGAAGCCTTGAAGACCGGGGTCCGCGAGAGGGAGATGCCCGAGACCAGCAGGAGCCTGGCCATGGAAGCCTGGGGCGAGACCCCGTTGCCTTTGGACCAGGGGGTCCACCTTGACACCTCCTCGACCAGCAAGAACAAGAAGGGGATCCTCATCCAGGGGGACGTTGAAAGCCTGGAACTCTCCGTGGTCCAGGGGAATTCCGTCATGGCGGTGACTCAAGGGACCGGAGAGGCCAAGAAGGAGACCCGGGTCACCATCCTCTCCGAGAATGGGATGACGCTCCCCGCCGGTGCAGAGGTCAACGGAGCGATCCTGCCCCGGGACCTGGTCCTGGAGACCGGCAACACCGTGGTCCAGAAGCCGGATGCCGGGGGAAGGAAGATCTTCGCGGTGGCCCCGGGCGTGACCAACGGCCTGGTCTACTGCACTGGATCGATCAACGGCCTCCAGGGCCAGAACAAGGGGCGTCGCACCATCGCGGTGGACGTCGAGAACAACAAGGACATCGTGATCTCCGGGGACCTGACCCGTCAGGACACCCCCGTGGGCGAGAAACCCGCAGGAACCGAGGACCTGCTGGGCCTTCTGGGCATGAACATCCGCATCGGCAACTCGGTCGAGCGCGACCTGGAGGCGCCGCTCCAGCTCTACTGCTCGGTCTTTGCCGGCCGAAGGAATTCAGACGGGCAGTATGAGGGCAGTTTCCTGGTCGACGATGTGGACTCGTCAGGCGCCGGCAAGTTCATCATCTACGGCAGCGTCGTCCGAGCCCAGGACTCCCCATGGCTGATGTCCTGGGTCAATTCCGGCGGCGCCTATATCGGCAGCACCGGCTTCGTGTCCGACATGAAGTATGACTCGGCAGCAGCCGCCAACCCGCCCCCCTTCTTCCCCACCATGCCGACGCTGCGTGTCCTGTCCTGGAGGGAGGAACCCTACCGATAGCGAGGACCCGCGCAGCCGGACTGAAAGGACCAGAACCCACCGGGGTCCAATCCCCCTGCATGAGCGATGCCTCTTCGGGCTTGGAACCTGGCCCGACGGATCGGCTCGAGGCCCTGGTCCGGAGTCGAGTCGGCCTGCGGGCTCGCGTCGATCCCCGGGCAGGCTTGGAACTGGCGCGCCTGGCCGGGGTGCGCGGAATGGAACTGGGGGATTGGGTCGACCGGCTCGAACAGGGCGGAGTCGATTTCGCGGCCGACTGGGACGCCGTCGTGAACCTGATGACGGTCCAGGAGAGTTACTTCCTCAGGGACCGGGGCCAGATGGATCTGATCCGCCAGAAGATCCTGCCGGAAATCCTGGACCGAACCTCCCCCTCGGATGTGCGCCTCTGGAGCGCGGGTTGCGCGACCGGCGAAGAGGCTTTCACACTGGCGATCCTGCTGGCGGAGGTGGCTGGCGAAAAGGCCCTGGAGCAGGTCAAGGTCGTCCTCGGAACGGATGTGAACCGGGCTGCGTTGGAGAAGGCCCGAGGGGCAGTCTACACGGCGTGGTCCTTCCGGCACGTCGACCAGCCCATCCTGGATCGCTGGTTCAGGCCTGGCCGGCAGCCGGGCTCCTTCCAGCCCGTTCCGGAGTTGCGCCGCAGAGTCCGCTTCCGGCGCATCAACCTGCTGGACCCCCTGGCAGCCGACCAGGTCGGACGGGGTACCCAAGACCTGATCCTCTGTCGCAACGTGCTGGTGCACCTTGCGGAGGAAGCGGTGGCCCCCGTCGTTGCCAACCTGGTGGCCTGCCTGCGGCCCGGCGGCTACCTGGTGAGCGCCCACGGAGAACTCCATGGCCAGGTTCCCTCCCAACTGGCCACGGAGGTGCACGCCCGGTCGGTGGTCTACCGCCTGCTCGAAAGCCCTGCTCGAGCCCCCATCCCGAGACCAGCCGGAAGGCCGACCCGCCCGCCCCAGGCCCACCCTCTCCCTGCGCCCGCCCGCCAGGAGCAGGATCCTTTTCCGCAGGCCCTGCTCGCCCAGGCCCGCGCTTGCGGGGACGCCGGAGACTACGCCCAGGCGCTCATGCTCTGCTCGAAGGCGCTCGAGCAGGACCCCGCCCACCTCCCCGCCCGCTTCCTGGCGGCACAACTGGCGGAATTGCGAGGCGATCGGAACGAGGCCTTCGCGCACCTGCGCCGAATCCTGTATCTGGAACCGGACGCTGCCGGCGCGTGTCTGGAGATGGCTGCGCTGCACGACGCCCAGTCCGAGCCCGAAGCTGCAGAACGGCTGCGGGGCAGCGCTCGAGAACTGCTGCGCCAGATGCCTGCAGACCGACTCGTCCCCCCCTACAACCTGTCCGCCCGCGAGATCCTGGGAGAACTCCAAGGATGACCCGGTTCCTGCTGCTCCACCATCCCTCCGGCTGGTTGGCCCTGGACGCCTCGCGGATCCAGCGCCTCATGGCCCGCCCGCGACTGGTCCGGCTTGCGGGTGCGACACCTTACCTGGTCGGCGCCTTCCAACTGGGAGACGCGGTGATTCCCGTGGTCGACCTGGACCTGCGCTGGGGGATCCCACCGCCCCCCCCCACCCTTCAAGACCAACTCGTCCTGGCGGGGTCCGCCGCGTTGCGGGCGGGTGAACCCCGGGATCTCGTGGAGGGTCACCTCGAGCCCTTGCCCCCGGAATGGGCGGTCCTGCCCCAGGCGCGGCCGCTCTTGCAGGGCCTGGTGGCCTTTCCCGGAGGGGTGGCGGCAGCCCTGGACCTGGACCGGGTCCTCGAGGTCCCAGAGAATCTCAGCCTTTGCCCTTCACCGACACCTGAAGGATGGAGCGACGAAGACCTCCGGGTTCTGGAGGAGCGCGCTTCGGCCTATGCCCGGGAGAGTTCCCACAGCGAGGGAACGCCGTCGCGGGCCCTGGCCTTGTTCATCCTGGGCGGAGAACGGTATGCCTCGGATGTCCGGGAGATTTGCGAATTCCTGACCGTCGGGCAGGTGATCGCCATCCCGGGGGCGCCCCCCGCCGTGAAGGGTCTCACCCAGATCCGGGGCCGCCTGGTGCCGGTCCTCGATCTGGCCGTCCTGCTGGGCAGGCCTGCCGAGGAGCGCGAGCAGGCGATCCGCCTGATCCAGCCCGAAGCGCTCCTGGCCGTGGACCGAATCGAGGAGATCCGGGAGGTCCAGGAGTCCTCAGTGAGACCGATGAGCACGGGTCCCGGGCGCGGGCTCTGGCGCGTGGAGCTGCCGGACGGCCCCGCAGTGCTCCTGGGACTTTCGGAACTGACGCAGACACAGCGAGAAGGACGACAAGTCCAAGGAGGTCCAGCATGACGGTCCAGGCACGCCTGCAGGGGATGGCGATCCTGCTGCTCGTCTTCGCCATCGGAAGCTACGGGATACGTCAGCACTATCTGGACTTGAACCGACGGGAAACGCAGGTGGCCCACGCCGTCGCAAACCTGCCGTTGCAGTGCGTGCGCATGGCTCTGCTGGAGATGACCGATCAGTTGGACGACCAGCAACTGCAGCGCTCCCAAGCCGACTTCGAAGCGGCGCGGACCCTCCTGCAGGAAACGGGTCGCGAGACGGACGCAGCCCAACTGGAGGCCCAGTGGGCAGCCTTCAATCAGGCGGTGGTCGAGGCGCGCAAGAACCCCTCGAAGTTCGGTCCCATGGTCCAGCACCAGGAGGAGATCTTCCAGACCTCGCAGCGCCTGTCGCGCGATCTCCACCGCAGCGCCGACCGAATCTTGGACACATTCGGGCGCATGCAGATCCTCCTCGCGATCCTCAACGTCGCAATCCTCGGCCTGCTGTGGGTGCTGGCACGGTGGATCTCATCGACCCTGAGTCGGACGGTGGCAACCCTGGCTTCCACCTCACATCAATTGACGGTCACCGTCGAGAAGCAGGAACGGGTGGCCTCCGACCAGGCCACCGCGACGGCCCAGACGGGCGCGACCATGGAGGAACTGGCAGCGTCTTTCCGGATGTCGACCGCGCAGGCCGAAGCGGCTTCGCAAGAGACCCAGCAGGTCCTGAGCCTGTCCCGGGATGGCGGTGGCCTGGTCGAGCAGACCCTGCAGGCGATGTCGGACCTGCGCCTCCGGGTCGAGGAGATCTCCAGCCATATCCTGCGCCTGAGCGAGCGGATCAGCCAGATTGCATCTCTCAATCGGGTGTTGGCGGACGTGGCAACGCAGACGAACATGCTGGCCCTCAACGCCGCCGTCGAGGCCGCCAGGGCCGGAGACGCGGGTCGAGGCTTCGGCGCCGTGGCCAGCGAGATCCGGAAGCTTGCCGACGAGAGTCGGCGCTCGGCCGACCGGGTGGCCCGCCTGGTTGCCGAGATCCAGGGGGCGACCAACACCACGGTCGTGGCCGCCGAGTCCGGCACGCACACGCTGGGGCGGACGGTGGACGTGGCTGAGACCACCGCAAGCGTCTTCCGGCGGGTCAACGACTCGGTCGGCAACGCCTTCGAAAGCGTGCAGCAGATCTCACTGAACCTCAGGCAGCAACTGGAGGCCGTCAACCAGGTCGTGGTGGCCATGAACTCCCTTCGCAGCGGAGCCTGCGACTCTGCTTCCGGGCTGACCCAGACGCGCCAGGCAACCGAAGTCCTGGGCAAAGCCGCCGGCGCCCTGAAGCGGTTGGTCAGCAAGAAGTGATCGAAGACCCGGAGCTCCGGGACCTCTTCGCATCCGAGGCGGAGGAATACCTCAACCGCCTGGAGTCCGGCTTTCTCCGACTGGACGCGGGAGACCGGGACCCCAACCTGATCGAGGAGGTCTTCCGGCAGGCGCACAGCCTGAAGGGAGCTGCCAGGATGCTGGGCGTGCGGCCCGTCGAGGCCTTGACCCACCTGCTGGAAGACCGGCTCGTGCCGATCCGGCGGGGTCGGCGGGATCTGTCCAGAGGCGAGGTCACGCTCATGCTGGGCTGCCTGGACGCCCTGCGCCGCCTGGTGGCCGAAGCCGTGACCGGTGAGCCGGCCGGGGTGGACGAGGACGCGTTGGCCAAGGCCCTGACGGCCTCCCGTGACGAACCCGAACCCCGTGCGCAGGAATATGAAGACCCGCCCTCTATCCGACAGCCGGACCCTGCCGAGGCGGCCGGCCAGGAACCCCTCGATGGAGGAACCATGCTGGCGCGCCCCGCCGAACAACCCGGTGGGGCCCTGAAGACCTCTCAACCGCCCAACCGCGGGTCTCTGCGCCTGGACCCGCACTTCCTGGACTCCCTGATGGAGGAGGCCGGGGAGCTTGTCCTGCTGCGGGCGCGACTGGCTCGCCGCCTGCAGGCCACTCAAGCCGTTCTGGACGAATGGGAGGCGGACGAGGCGGCCGGCCCACGCGCAAGGCCCTGCCTTTCTTCCATCGTAAGCGGTCTGCGCCAGGACCTCTCGCAACTCGACCGGACGGTCGACGCACTGGAGCAGAACCTGCGCCAGGCGCGGCTGATCCCCGCCGACACGCTGTTCCGACTCTTCCCGCGAATGCTGCGCGACCTGGCTTTGGAGAGTGGCCAGGACGTTGAGCTGCGGATGGAAGGCGGGGAGATCCTGGCAGACAGGAAGATCCTGGCAGACTTGAAGGACGCCCTGATTCACCTGGTTCGCAATGCCGTGGACCACGGCCTGGAGGATGGGGCCGCGCGGAGGGCGGCAGGCAAGCCCGAGCGCGGACTCCTGGTGCTGGCAGCCTCCAGGAGTGGAGGCGAGTTCGTCCTGGAGGTGCGGGACGATGGCCGGGGTCTGGACCACGAACGCCTGAAAGCCGCCGCTGCCAGGCTTGGCCTTCATGACAGGGACGAACTCGAGCGCATGGGCGAGGCCCAGCTCCGACTGCTGGCCTTCCGGGCGGGGCTGAGCACTCGCGAGCGCGTGACCGAGGTTTCGGGGCGGGGCATCGGTCTGTCCGCCGTGCGCGAGCGGGTGGTTCGGATGGGCGGCCGGGTCGAGGTCGAAACCGTGCCCTCGAAGGGGACGACCTTCCGGTTGGCGGTCCCGGTTTCCCTGACCTCGATGCGGGTTCTCCTGGTGCGGGTGGGTGAGGGTTCCTATGCGCTGCCGTTGGACGCGGTCCTGGCAACCCGCCTGCTCGCTCGCCAGGAGATCGGCTCTCTGGGCGGAGTTCCGGCGATCAACCACCGGGGCGAGTCCATCCCCGTTGTGGGGCTGGCTTCCCTCCTGGGCCTCCCGGCCCCCCTTCTTCCCGAGGACCAGTCCTGGCCAGCCGTGCTCTTGATGGCTCCGCACGGGGGGCTGGCCGTCCTGGTGGACGAGGTCATTGAGGACCAGGAGGTCGTGGTGCGCAGCCTTGGACCCCTCCTGGAGGAGGTCCCCCACCTGATCGGGGCCTCTCCACTGTCGGACGGAGGCGTCGCGTTGGTCCTGGACGCCTCCAGTCTCCTCGAGGCCGCGTCCAACCCCACAGCCCCCCCGCCCCCCGCTCCGGGTCTCCGGTCAACCCGCCAGCGAATCCTGCTGGCGGAGGATTCCCTGGCGACCCGGGTGCAGTTGCAGAGGGTCCTGGAGGGCGCCGGCTTCGAAGTGCTTGTCGCCGTGGACGGCCAGGCCGCCTGGGAGCATCTGCAGCACCAGGCGGTGGATGGCATCCTTTCGGACATCAACATGCCGCGACTCGACGGACTGGAACTGACCCGCCGCATCCGGGCCCATCCACGATTCCGAGAGTTGCCGGTGGTGCTCCTGACCTCGCTGGCGTCGGAGGAAGACCGCCGCCGGGGCCTGGAACTGGGCGCGGACGCCTACTTGACCAAACAGGCTTTCCAGCACGACCTGCTGCTGGCGACACTGCGGAGGCTGCTATGAATCCTGCCCCGCCTGTGCGGGTCCTGCTGATCGATGACTCCGCCCTGGCACTGGCCGTGCTGGCGCGCATGCTGGACGGCCTGCCCGACGTGAAGGTCGTGGCCACGGCCAGGAACGGCCTGGAAGGCCTGGCTGCGGTCCAGCAGCACGATCCAACCGTGGTGCTGACAGACCTCTACATGCCCGTGATGGACGGCCTGGAGTTCACCAGGCGGCTGATGTCGAATTCTCCCCGCCCGATCCTGGTCGTCAGCACCGCATTTCGGGATCCGGAGTCACCGTTGGCCTTCCAGAGCCTGGAAGCGGGCGCCGTGGACCTGTTTCCCAAGCCCGGCCCCGGGACACCCGAGGAGTTCGAAGCAAGCAGGCAGGAGCTCCTCCGGAAGATCCGCATCCTGACTGGTGTCCGGGTCGTCCGACGCCAGCCTGCCAACCCGTCGGGTGGCCTGTCCCTGCCGCAGCCTTTCCTCGAGAGCCTGCGTCTCAAGACGGTCCGCCTGGTCGTGATCGGAGCCTCAACCGGCGGACCGCAGGCCCTGTGCACCCTCCTCTCCAGGCTGCCGGCGGACTTTCCCGCGCCCCTCCTGTGCGTGCAGCATATCAGCAACGGGTTCTTGGAAGGTCTGGCCGACTGGCTGCAGAGTCGCCTCCGGATTCAGGTTCGAATCGCCTCGGGGAAGGAATCCGCGCGGCCGGGCACCCTGCACTTCCCCAAGGAGGGCCACCACCTGCGGATCGATGCCCGTGGTGAGTTGACGGCTTCACTGGATCCGCCGGTCAGCGGGCATCGCCCCTCCATCACGGTGACCATGCGCTCTGCCGCCGAGGCGATGGGACCTGCTGTGCTGGGGATCCTCCTGACCGGAATGGGCGAGGACGGGGTGGATGGCCTGGAGGCGATCCTGCGACACGGGGGGATCACGATGGTTCAGGACGCAGCCTCCTGCATCGTGAATGGCATGCCCGCCAGAGCGGTGGAGCGCGGCGTGGCGACGATCAGCATGGCACCCGAAGAGATGGGCCGAATTCTCGGCAGGCTGGAGGGAGAGGGACATGATTGACGCGGGACCGGGCCCGAGAATCCTCATCGTGGAAGACAGTGCGGTCCAGGGCACCGTGCTCCGGCGAGCTCTCAGCGGCCGCGGCTATGCCGTGGAGTGGGCAAGAAATGGAGCCGAAGCCCTGAAGGCGGCCCGCCGGCTTCCCCCAGACCTGGTTCTCGCAGACATCGAGATGCCGGTGATGGACGGCTACGAACTGTGCTCCAACCTGCGAGCCGATCCGCTCCTGGCCCGAACGCCGGTGATCCTCCTGACCAGCCTCTCAGATCCCGAGGACATCGTGCGTGGACTGAACGCCGGCGCGGACAACTACCTCACCAAGCCCTTCCAGGAGGACCACCTGGTGCGCCGGATCGAGTCGCTTCTGAACCCCGTCTCGCAGCCGGAGAACCTCGATGGCCTGATCGTTCGCGTCGCCGGCCAGGACTTCAACATCCGCTCGGACCGCCAGCAGATCCTGAATCTCCTGATCTCCACCTTCGAGAACGCGGTCGAGCAGAACCGCGAGCTCGTGCGGCTGAACGCGGAGCTTTCCCGAGCGCACCGCGAGATTGAGGAACGCAACCAGACCCTGGAGACACTGAACAAGCAGAAGAACGAGATGTTGGGCATGGCCGCCCACGACCTGCGCAACCCCCTGGGAGTGATCCTCACTTACGGCCTCTTCTTGCTGGAGGAGGATTCCACCCTGACCGAACAGCAGAGCATGTTCGTCACCAACATGAAGCGATGCGCCGAGTCCATGCTCCACCTGGTCGAAGATCTCCTGGACGTCTCAGCCCTCGAATCAGGGACCCTGCGCCTTCGCCTGAGCCCGGTCGATCTGAAGGCCCTGATCGACGAGACGACCAGGTTGAATCAACCGCCGGCCTCGGCCAAGGACATCGAACTGTCGACGAGCCTGCCGGAGCAGGAACTGGTGCTCCAGGTGGACGGCCCCAAGATGGAGCAGGTGCTCAACAACCTGATCAGCAACGCCGTCAAGTTCTCCTTGCCCGGGACACGCGTCCAGGTGACCCTGCGTGAAGAGCCCGATCAGGTGGTGCTGTCCGTCACAGACCAGGGACAGGGCATCCCCGAACGGGAGATGGGGCAACTGTTCCGGCCCTTCGGCCGCACCAGCGTGCGCAGTACGGGTGGTGAGCGCAGCACCGGCCTGGGCCTGGCCATCGTGAAGAACATCGTCGAGGCGCACGGGGGCCACATCGAAGCACAATCCGAGGTCAAGCGAGGTTCCACCTTTACGGTGACCCTGCCCCGGAACTGATCCTTCGGCACCTCTGTGCCAGGATCCGGGAAGGCTTTCTCGTGGACAGCCCCGTCGGATCCCTTCTGGGATTGGAGGTCTGTCGCGGGCCGCGCTCGGGCTCAGAGGACGGACCTCCCCCCGGGTCTCCTGCACTTCCGGCAGGGCCTTCCGACCCGGGCAGAGAACTCGCCCGGCCGTGCGCCCTGTCCTGATGCTCTCCTACCACTTCCCGCCCCTGGGCGGCTCCGGCTCCATGCGCGTCCTGCGCCTGAGCCGCTACCTGCCCGAGTCCGGCTGGAAACCCGTGATCGTGTCGGTCGCGGGTGGGGGGCGCGAGCCCCGTGACCCGGGCCTCCTGAAGCAGGTTGCGCCCGAAGTCGAGGTCCACCGGGTTCGCTGCCTCGAGCCCGACGACTTCTCGGACTCCTGGCAGCACCCGCCCCAGAAGGTGGTGCGCAACCTCTTCAAGACCCTGGACTTCCTGCTCTTCCCGGACGACCGCGCCCTGTGGGTCGGCCCGGCGGTGCGTCGGGCCGTCCGCCTGGCCCGCAGCCTCCAGGCCCGGGCCATCTGGGCCACCGGCCCCCCCTTCTCGACCCTGGTGGCCGGCCTGAAGGTCCACCAACGCACGGGGTTGCCCCTGGTCCTGGACGTCCGCGACGACTGGACGGGCTTCAACAGCCGTTTCCGCACCCGCCGCCCCGCCCGACAGGCTCGCGAGGAGGCCCTCGAGCGCCGCTGTCTGGAAGCCGCCTCCGCCGTGGTCTCGGTCACCCCCGGAATCGTCGAAGCCTTGTGCCAGCGACGTCCGGAGGGCGTCCCCGCAGAACGCTTCCACTTGCTGCCCAACGGGTTCGACCCGGCTCACTTCGAGGGGGTGCCGCCAGGGATGACCCCTTCCCAGGACTTCCGGATCGTCCACGCGGGAAGCCTGTATTCCACCCGCTCTCCCAAGCCCTTCCTGGACGGCCTGCGTCTCTGGCTCGCCGACTGCCCGCCGCCGGTGCGCGAGAGGGTCCGGGTTCTCTTCATGGGCCGCGTGGAGCCTTGCCTGGAGCCGCTCTTCCAGGCCCCCGACCTGGACGGCCTGCTCGAACGAATCCCCTTCGTCCCCCACTCGGAGGCCCTGGAACGGGTTCGTGGAGCGGATCTGCTGTTGCTGGTGGTGGATCAGGTCGAGCGCGCAGACCAGATCTTCACAGGCAAGGTCTTCGAATACCTGGGCTCGGAGCGCCCCATCCTGGCCCTGGTGCCACCCGGCTCGCCCCTGGCCGAAGTCCTGGCCTCCAGCGGCGTGGGCCTGCTGGCCCCGCCCGACGACCCGGAAGCCATCCGGTGCGCCCTGGCCCAGGCCTGGTCGCGACGCGACAACCCGCCGAGCCCGGACCCGGAGGTGCGCTCTCGCTACGACGCGCGCACCCAGGCCGGACACCTGGCCCGCCTGTTTGAGGATGCCGCAGGGTGAGCCGGACCATCCTGCTGCTGAACGAGAACCGGGGTTTCGGCGGCGGCGAAGTGCACACCCTCCAGGTGGCCCGCATCCTGGCCGAACGGGGCCACCGCGCCCACCTGGGCGTGCGCCGCCGCTCCTGGTTGGGCAGCCAGGCCCGCGAGGCGGGCATCCCTGTCCACATCCTGCCCCTGGCCAACGAGGTGGACTACCTGAGCATGGGCCTGATCGGCCTGCTCGTCTGGCGCCTGAACGTCGACGTCGTCCACTGCCACGCCACCCGTGATACCGTGCTGGCCGGGCAGGCGCACTGCCTTTTCCCGCGCACGGCCCTGATCAAGTCCGAGCACACCTTCCTCAAGCCCCGGCTCTCGAAGATCTGCCGGGGGGCTTATACCCGGGGCCTGGACCGCCTGGTCTGCGTGTCCAAGGCCCTGCAGGCCCAGGCCATGGCGGTCCTGGCTCTTCCCCCCGAGCGCTGTCCCGTGGTCTACAACGGCCTGGACCCCGAGCGCGCCCTGGTCCCCCGACAGGTCCCCTCCTTCCTGCAGGAGGGGCGCTGGGTCGGGGTGGTGGGGTCGTTCCTGCCGATCAAGGGGCAGCGGTTCCTTCTGCAGGCGGCTCCCCGGATTCTCGAGCGGTTCCCCGAGGTCCGCTTCCTCTTCGCCGGCCAGGGCCCCGAGAGGGAATCCCTGGAGGAGCAGGCCCGAAGCCTGGGCGAACGGGTTCGGTTCATCGGCCTGCAATCCGACGCCATGGACGTCCTGGCCGGGCTGGAGGTGGCCGTGGTCCCCTCCACCCTGGAGACCTTCTCGCTGGTCAGCCTGGAGGCCATGGCCCTGGAGCGCCCCCTGGTGGCCAGCCGCGTCGGCGGTATCCCGGAGGTGGTGGAGGACGGGGTCAGCGGCACCCTGGTCCCTCCCGAGGACCCTGTGGCCCTGGCTCAGGCCGTCTGCGCCTACCTCGAGGATCCCACCCTGGCCCGACGCCACGGCCGCCAGGGGCGTGAACGCGCCCTGTCGCGCTTCAGCCTGGAAGGGATGGCCGAAAACCTGGAGACGGTCTACGAAGAAGCCCTCCGGGAGCGCCGGAGATGAAGCGGATCCTGGTGGTCCACACCGGCGGAGGCCTGGGGGATGTCCTGCTCTCCACCCCGGTCCTGGACGCGCTTCACGGCGCCTGGCCCGAGGTGGAGATCGATTTCCTGGCCCGCTCGGGCACTGCCTCGGTCCTGGAGGAGCACCCGGCGGTGCACCACCTGCTGCGGATGCCTCAGGCCGCCCCCACCCTGGGTGAACTCCCCTCCTGGGTGGCCCGGCTTCGCCGTGGGCGCTACCAGGCGGCCCTGGTCCTGTGGAGCCGCACCGCCCTGGCCTGGATGCTTCTGCTGGCGGGAATCCCCATCCGGGTTGGACAGGACTCCAGGTTCAGCTACTCGTGGCTGTACACGCACAAGGTGCGCGTCCGGTCCGAGCACGGCGACACCTCCAGCCACTGGAGCGAGATCCTGCTGGATTACGCGCGGGCCCTGGGGGTGAGACCGGAGGACTTCGGTCCGGCCCGCCCCCGCTTTCTGGTCCCGAATCTGGCCCGGAACCGAGCCGAAGAACTCCTGGGTGAACTCCCCCCCGGAGACGGCCCCATCGTGGGCCTTCACCCCTCCAAGGGCCTGCCTCTTCCGCCCGGCCGCTGGCCCGTGGACGTCTTCGCGGGCTGGGCACGCGCCCTCCATCGGGACCTGAAGGCCCGCCTGGTCCTGACCGGGGGACCCGACGAGGTCGACCTGGTCGGCTCGGTGGCCCGGTTGGCGGAGGTGGACAGCCTGAACCTGGCCGGTCGAACGGATCTGCCGACCCTGGCGGCGGTGGCCTCGCGCTGCGAGGTCTTCGTGTGCCCCGACTCGGGCCCCATGCACCTGGCCGCGGCCATGGGCGTCCCGACCGTCGGGGTCTATGCCCTGGATGAGGACTTTCCTCAGCGCTGGGCCCCCCTGGCCCCGGCCCGGCGAATCCTCCGTCCCGCTCGGAGGAGCTGTCCGGCCGGCTGCCGCAAGGCCATCTGCCCGGACTTCCACTGCTACCGCGCGGTCCCGCCCGAGGAGGTGGTCGGAGCCGTGGCCGAGCTGCTCGCGGCCCGCCCGCGTCAGGCCCCCGAGAATCCGTCGCAATCGTGATCCCGCGGCGAACCCTCGACCTGGAGGTCGACCCGGCCGACCTCGGCCCGCCCCGACCGGGAAGGATTCGCGGCCCCGGACCCCAAAACCACGACGCTTGATGCGACAGGAACGCACCACACGCGCCCGGCTGACCCTGGGGGTGGAAGGGACCTACCTGCCCCGGGACCACCGGGGCATGGGTCGTTATGTCCGCAACGTCCTGGCCTCCTGGAAGCGGAGAGGCCTCCCCCACCGGGTGGTCCTGCTGGCCCGAGAGCGCCGGCACCTGGCCGATCTGCGCCGGGCGATGCCCGACTGGGACGTCGCCCCGGCCGACCAGCCCCCTGTCCTGGACGCCTGCTGGTTCCCCTGGAACCGGATCGACTGGGAACCCGGCTGTCCCAGCCTGGTCACGATCCACGACGTGGCCCCCTTCGTGTTCCCTCCGGGGACCCCGGCGGACCGGGAGCGCCTGCTCCAGGCCGCCCGGCGCGCCGACCGCATCCTGACGGTCTCGGAGTTCTCGCGCCTGGAGATCGCCCGGCACCTGAGGGTCCCGCTCGACGGGATCTCGGTCGTGCTGGAAGGGGTCGAGCCCGAGTTCCATCCCCACCCCCGGACTCCCCGGGAAGAGTTCCTCCGGCAGCACACCGAGGGGCGCCCCTACGCGCTCTTCGTCGGCAACCACGAGCCCCGCAAGGGACTGGCCCGGCTCCTGGAAGCCTTCGCGGCGGTGCGCCGGGAGTTCCCTCACGCCCTGGTCCTCTCCGGCAGCCCTCCAAGCCCCCCCGGCCTGCTGCGCCGCCTGGGTTCCCTGGGGCGGGGCCCGGAGACGCAGCAGTCGGGACTGGCGGAATCGCTGAAGGCCCTGGACGGCCGAATCGTGTGGGCCGGGACCCCCGACGACGAGGCCCTGCGCGACTTCTACCGCCACTGCGATCTCTTCGTCTTCCCCTCGCTGTATGAGGGATTCGGCCTGCCCCTGCTGGAAGCCATGGCCTGCGGAGCCCCCGTGGCGGCCGCCCGGCGGGCCTCGCTTCCGGAGGTGGGCGGCGAGGTCCCGTTCTGGTTTGACCCCGAGGACCCGGCCGACTTCAAGGCCACCCTGCGCTGGGGGTTGGAACACGCCGAAGATCGGCGTGGCGCCGGCCTCGAGCAGGCCCGCCGCTTCGACTGGGAGGCCAGCGCCCGAGCCATCATGGAAATCCTGGAGGCCCTCGTCCCGTGAACCTGCTCCACCGTTCCCGCGCCCGCAGCATCACCGACCGTTTTCCGGATCAGAGGATCCTGGTGATGGGCGACTTGATGCTGGACCACTGGGTCTGGGGCTCGGTCTCGCGGATCAGCCCCGAGGCCCCGATCCCGGTGGTGGACGTGCAGCGCCACTCCTACACCCCGGGCGGGGCCGCCAACGTGGTCTCCAACCTCAAGGCTTTGGGAGCCCAGGTCGAGATCCTGGGGGTCGTCGGGGCCGACGACCCGGGCCGACGCCTGCGGGCCCTCCTGCGCCGCCAGGGCATCGGGACCGAGGGGCTCTTCGTCCAGAAGGACCGTCCCACCAGCCTGAAGACGCGCATCATCGCCCACTCCCAGCAGGTGGTTCGGGCGGATCTCGAGCAGCGGACCGCCGTGGACGGGACGCTGTGGTCCCGGATGCTGGCCTGGCTGGACGAGAACCGGGAACGCTTCACGGGCTTCCTGCTTTCGGACTACAACAAAGGCCTGTTCTGGGATGGACGGCTGAAGGAGATGCTGAGGCGCCTGGAGGGTCGGCCGACCCTGGCCGGGCCCAAGCCCGAGAACATCGAGGAGTTCCGGGGGGTCGAGATGGTCACCCTGAACGCCCTGGAGGCCCGGGTGGCCTCGGGCCACGACACCGCGACCGCGGAGGGGCTGCAGCGGGCCGGGGAGGATCTGCTGGAGCGCCTGGGATGCCGGGCCGTCCTGGTGACCCTGGGCGAACGCGGGATGGCTCTGTTCGAGAAGGGGCACCCCTGGCGCCAGGTCCCGGCCCTGGCCTCGCAGGTCTACGATGTCAGCGGAGCCGGCGACACGGTGCTGTCGGTGATGGGCCTGGCCCGCTCGGTGGGCGTCGAGCCCGAGGAGGCCATGCGCCTGGCCAGCCACGCCGCGGCCGTGGTCGTCCGCAAGGTGGGCACGGCCACCGTCGACTGCGAAGAGCTTCTGGCCTCGCTGGACCGCGATGAAAAGAATCCGGTCCGGGATCCGAAGAGCAAGATCGTCCCCGCCTCCGAGGCCCAGGCCCGACTGGAGGCACTGCGGGCCGGCCAGGAGCCGCCTCGGATCGTCTTCACCAACGGCTGCTTCGATCTTCTTCACGTGGGCCATCTGCGCACCCTGATGACCGCGCGCCGACATGGCGACCTGCTGGTGGTGGGGCTGAATTCGGACCGGTCGGTGCGGGCCCTGAAGGGCCCCGAGCGCCCGCTCAACACCCAGGACGAGCGGGCCGAGATGCTGGCCGGCCTGGAGTGCGTCGACCTGGTGGTCCTCTTCGACGAGGACACCCCGCTGGCGCTCTTGGAGCGCTTGCGGCCCGACGTCCACGTCAAGGGGGGCGACTACCGGGAAGAGGACCTCCCCGAGGCGGCCCTGGTCCGTTCCTGGGGAGGACGGGTGGTCCTCACCGGCGTGGTCCCGGAGCGCTCGACCAGCCTCCTGGCAGAGAGGATCCGCCAGAGCCCGTGACCTCTCCGCAAACCATCCTCTTCGCGGCCAACAGCCCCGGCGAGATCGCCGGGTGGCTGCGTCCCCTGGTCCGGGAGGCTCGGCGGCGATGGCCCGCCACCCGCCTGGTCGTGATCCTGCTTCCCTGCACCTTCGCCTCGGGCTCGGAGGGCCGGGTCGCCCGGGACCTGGTCGGCGTGGACGAAGTCATCCCGGCCTCGCGCTTCCTCCGCCTCCTGGCCTGGGAAGGAGCCCGCTTCCAGCAAGCCACCCTGGTGCACCTGGGCGGAGACCTGATGTACTCGGCCCTGCTGAGCTGGCGCTGGAGGCTTCGGGCCTGGTCCTACATGTGGGGGCGCTGGTGGTGGGACCGGGCCTTCCAGGGATACTTCGTCAAGGATCCGGCGGGGGTGGCCTGGCTGACCCGGCGGCGAATCTCCGCCGACAAGGCCCACCTGGTCGGAGACCTGGTGGCGGATGCCGTCCAGGCCGCCCTGGAGGAATCCCCCTCGACCCCGCCGCCGCCCGGCAGGCTGGTCAGTTTCCTGCCCGGAAGCCGAGGCCACGAGGTCGAGAGCCTGGCTCCCTTCTTCCTGGAGGTGGCCGAAGGTCTGGCTCGGGGGAGACCCGACCTGGAGTTCCAGATGCTGCTTTCCCCCTTCCTGGAGAGGGATCAGGCGGATCAGGCCCTGCAGGCCCCGCCCCACCCCCAGGTGGGCGGTCGACAGGGCCGTCTCCAGGACGACGTGCTCATGGGCCCCTCCGGTGTGGGGATCCGAATCATCCGGCAGGGCAATCTCGGTGCCCTGGCGGGCTCGACCCTGGCCCTGACCATCCCCGGGACCAAGACCGCCGAGGCCTCGTGCCTGGGCGTCCCCCACCTGATGCTGCTGCCCTTGAACCGCCCGGAGCTTCTGCCCTTCGTCGGCCTGCTGGGTCTTCTGGACTGGTTGCCTGGAGGGAATCACCTGAAGGGGCGAATGCTCTTGACGATGAAGAAGACGATTGGGTTCCTGGCTCAGCCCAACCTGCTGGCGGGCGAGGCGGTGGTTCGCGAACTGGTGGATGTGCTGACCCCGGCCCGAGTGGTGGACGAGGCGGCCCGACTTCTGGAAGCGCCCCAGGAACTCGCGCGTCAGTCTTTGCGCCTGCGTGACCTCTACCGGTCCTCGCTGGGCACGGCCAGGCGCATCTTCGACAGGCTGGAAGGTCCGGCGTGAACGACATCCTGCTCAGCGTCATCGTGGCGACCAAGGACAACTCCAAGAATCTCTTGAGGCTCCTGGAATCATTAGATGCCCAGTACATGCCAGCCCATCAGTACGAGGTCCTGGTTGCCAACGCCCACTCGACCGACGACACGACCTCCATGGTGGAATCCCTGACCTTCCGCTATGCCATGGAGCACTGTATGAGCCGCCGGCCCGGCCTGATGGCCGCCCGCAACCAGGCCGTCGAGGAGGCCAAGGGAGACCGACTGCTCTTTCTCTCCGACGACCTGGTGGCTCCTCCCTCCTTGTTGGAGACCCACCTGCAGGCGCACAAGGACATCCCCCACCACGTGGTGCGAGGCCCGATTGTCCCTCTGGAATCCGAGACCATCCCCATGTTGGACCGTCCCCCGCCCGCCATCCGGCTCTTCTTCACCATCAACAACTCGTCGGCGTCCAAGATGGCCATCCTGAAGGTGGGCGGCTTTGCCGAGAACATCGACCCGGAGTTGGAGGACCGGGAGGTCGGGTGGCGCCTGCAGCAGGACAACTGGACCGAGCGCTTCGTGCCGGCGGCCTACGTCTACCGCCCGTCCACCCAGGAGGAGACCCTGCTGGACCTCAAGCGTCAGGCCGTCCTGCTGGCCCGCACCGCGGTGGCCCACTACATGCAGCACCCCGATCCCAGCGTAGCCAAGACCACCGGCATCCACCCCCGGGCTCGGGCCTTGTCCCGGTTGACGGCCGGCGAGGGCGTCTACGCGCTGGCCCGCCTCCTGCGGGAGACCGGTCTGGGCCGGATCCATTGGGCCCGCACCCTGATCGAGCAGCGTATCTTCATGACCTACTACCGCCGGGCCCTGGCCAAGGAGCTGGAAGGCAAGGATCTGTAGGGAGGCCGTCTTCGACCGGGCTCAGTGTGGGGCCAGCCAGACGAAGGGCTCCCAGGGCAGGTTGCGCAGGACGGTGTAGGCGACCAGGGCCGCCAGGATTCCCCACCCCGCCCGGGGCGATCTCATCCAGGAGGGGCCGGCCCGCCCCGTGGAGGAGGCCCACATCCCGTACAACAAGAAGGGCAGGGCCAGGACCAGGGCGGAGTTCATCGCCAGGGCGCCGGGCAGGTCTCCGTGCAGCAGGCGGTGGGTGGCCCGCAAGGTCCCACAGCCCGGGCAGTAGAAGTTCAAGAAGACCCGGGACGGGCACACGGGGTACCACCCGGTGGTGGCGGGGTCCACCAGGAAGACCACCAGCAGGCCTGCAAAGAGGAACAGGCCCAGAACCCTGGCTCGCCACCGGGCGTGGGCCTCCGGTCCGGGGCGAGCCGCCAGAGGATCCATGCCGGCCGCTTCGCCCGAGGGGCATGGCTCCCTGCCCACCGAGGGTCCGGGTCCTCCTCCCGCGCGCGACCTCTGGTCACCGCGGGAGGAAGCCTCCCCACAGAAGTCTGGATTGGAGAGAGACGACGATGTGTGAAACCTGCGGATGTGGCGGTGAAGGCGTTGTGGTCCAGGTGCCCGCCGACCTCCTCCAGAGACTGAACTCCAACCGCTTCCAGGTCTCCCTGGGGGCTCCGGAGCAGGCTCGTCGCCTGGCCGTCCAGGAGGACCTGCTGGCCCGCAACGATCACCAGGCCTCCCAGGTGCGCCAGCACCTTTCCGGGCAGGGAATCCTGGCCCTGAACCTGATCTCCTCGCCGGGGTCGGGAAAGACCACCCTGCTGGTCGAGACCATCCGCCGGCTGGCGGGGAAGGTCCCGGTGGCGGTGATCGAAGGAGATCAGCAGACAACCCGGGACGCCGACCGCATCGCAGCCACCGGGGCCCCAGCCGTCCAGATCAACACCGGGAAAGGCTGCCATCTCGAGGCCCAGGCCATCCACGACGCCCTGCACCATATGCCGGTTCCCGCGGGCGGGATCCTCTTCATCGAGAACGTCGGCAACCTGGTGTGCCCGGCCCTCTTCGATCTGGGCGAAGCCGACAAGGTGGTGATCCTCTCGGTCACCGAGGGGGACGACAAGCCGGCCAAATACCCCCACATCTTCAGCGCCGCGGGGGTCATGATCCTCAACAAGATCGACCTCTTGCCGCACGTCGACTTCGACGTCGAGCGCTGCCTGGAGGAGGCCCGTCGCCTGCAACCGGATCTGGTGATCCTCCAGGTCTCGGCCCGCACCGGCCAGGGGATGGACGCCTGGGTCCAGCACCTCCTTCAGCGCCGGGAGGCGCTGAAGGCCGACTGATCAGCGCCGGGAGGCGCTGGCTACACGTCCAGCTCGTCGGCCTGGGTGGCGCACTCCATGACGAACCGGTAGCGCGGGGCGGGGTCCCGCCCGAAGCACTCCGAGATCGCCTTGTCCGCCTCCTCTTCGTCGGGCACGCACACCCGGAACAGGGTGCGCGAGCGGGGGTCCAGGGTGGTCTCCTTCAACTGCGCCGGGCTCATCTCGCCCAGGCCCTTGAAACGGGTGATCACCGGGGTGGCCTTGGAGCGGGTGCGCTTCGTGATCCGGTCGCGCTGCTCGTCTTCCCAGGCCCAGTGCGTCTCCTTGCCGATCTGCACCCGGTACAGGGGAGGCCGCCCCAGGTAGATGTGGCCCTGCCGGATCAGTTCCGGCAGGAAGCGATAGAAGAAGGTGATCAGCAATCCGGCGATGTGGTGGCCGTCCGAGTCGGCATCCGTCAGGATCACCACCCGGCCGTAGCGCAGGCGGTCGGCGTCAAACTTGGGCCCGATGCCGCAACCCAGGGCGCTGAGCAGATCGGCGATCTCCTTGTTCTGCCCCATCTTGCCCATGCCGGCCTGCTCGGTGTTGAGGATCTTGCCGCGCAACGGCAGGATCGCCTGATGGCGACGGTCGCGGGCCTGCTTGGCCGAGCCACCGGCCGAGTCGCCCTCGACGATGAAGAGCTCCGAGTCGCTGGGTCGGGTGCTGGAACAATCGGCCAGCTTGCCGGGCAGGTTCAGGCGGTGGGAGACGGACTTGCGGACCACCATCTCGGTGGCGGCCTGGATCTCGGCTCGACTGCGCGCGCCCGAGACGATCCGATCCAGCAGGGACTGGGCCACCGAACGGTTCTCGTTGAGGAAGCTCTCCAGGGCGGGCGCCAGGGCATTGGCCACCTGGGCATTCACCTCGGGGTTGTTCAGGCGTTCCTTGGTCTGCCCCTTGAACTGCGGCTCGCGGACGTAGAGCGACAGGACTCCTCGCAGCCCGTCCCGGATGTCCTCCGCCGAGAGCTTCAGGCCCCGGGGCTGCAGGCCGTGGGTGTCCATGTAGTTGCGGACCGCCCGGACCACGCCCGCCTTCAGGCCCAGATCGTGGGTGCCGCCCTGGGGGGTGCGAACGCCGTTGACGAAGCTGCGCACCTGCTCGCCCCCCGAGGCGCTCCACAGAAGGGCCAGTTCCAGCTTGGGGTCGTCGTCCCGGCCATAGGTGAAGATGGTCTCCCAGCCTTCGGCCCGGGGCTCTCCCTCGGTCAACTGCACCAGGTAACCGTCCAGGCCCTCGCAGGTGTGGTCCAGCCGATGGGTCTCGCCGGTGGTGCGGTCCTTGAAGACGACCTTCATGCGGTGCAGCCAGGCCCGAGCCTCCAGGGTCTCCAGGATGACCCGTCCGTCGAAGACCGTGGTCTGGAAGATCTCGGGGTCCGGACGGAACCAGATGGAGGTGCCCGTGCCTCGAGCCGTCCCCATGTCCTGCATGGGGCCGGCGGGCTTGCCCCGCTGGAAGGCCTGGAACCACTCCCGACCATCCCGGCGGACGGTGGCCTCCAGCGTCTGCGAGAGAGCGTTGACCACCGAGGCCCCCACGCCGTGCAGACCTCCCGAATACTGGTAGTTGGAGCTGGCGAACTTGCCGCCCGCGTGCAGGGTGGTCAGGATCAGCTCCAGGGCGGGCTTGTTGTACTTCTCGTGCAGGTCGACCGGGATGCCCCGGCCGTTGTCGATGACCCGGATCCCCTGCCCGTCGGCGTCCAGCTCCAGCTCGACGAAGGTGGCGTAGCCGTTCATCACCTCGTCGATCGAGTTGTCCACGATCTCCCAGACCAGGTGGTGCAGCCCCGCCTCGTCGACGCTCCCGATGTACAGCCCGGGCCGCTTGCGGACCGGTTCCAGCCCGGTCAGGACCTGGATGTCCCGAGCCCGATACTCCCCGGTCGAGACCTCGTCCGACTTCTTGCGCCGGGGCCGGGAACGGCCGTTCTCGGGCGTCTCGGAGGCGGCCGGAGAGGCCGGAACGGGCATGGGGACAGGGGGGGCGGGAGCCTCCACGACCGACTCCAGGTCGAACTCCAACTGGAACTGCTCGATGCGCTGGCTCATCCGGCCGCTTCCTCCTCACCCGACGATCCGGCCTGCACTTCCTCCGCGAAGAGGGATTCCTGCAGGCGCTCCGGCCCGACCTCGAACGTCTGCGGGGCTTCCGAAGCCGATTCCGCGTCGCCGGCAGCGGTCCCGCGACAGACCACCCGCAAGCGTCCCCTCTTGATCAAGGGCGTTCCCTTGCCGCCCCGGGAGGTGACCCGATAGCGCCGGGGCGTCACCTCGATGGGCTTGCCCCCCTCCTCGCGCACCACCGTCAACCCGTCGCGCCCGTTGCGAACGGCGGCCACTCCGACCACCCGGTCTCCCGAGTCCAGCTTCAGGACGGTGACGCCCTTGCCCGGCCCGGACAGGAAGTTGATCTCCGAGACGGGACACAACAAGGCCCGGCCCTCACGCGAGATGGCCACCACCGTCTCGTCTCCGCGCACCGCCTCGACCCAGGCCATGGCCACTCCGCTGCCGGCTCGGGCGTAGCGACGGCCCGAGCGCGTCGAGGGCTCGGCATACGATTCCAACGAGAAGCGAAGGCCCTTGCCGTCCTCGGCCACGGCCAGGGCGTGAACCGGCGGAAGCGCGCCCTCCTCCTCGGGGGCGCGGATGGCCAGGGTGTCGCGGGGATCCAGCATCATGGCGGCCACGACCCGGTCCCCGTCGCCGAAGTGGAAGAACTTCTGGACCGGGTCCCCATAGCCGCGGGCCGAGACGGGGACGTCGTGGATCCGCATGGTGTAGGCCGATCCCGAGCTGGTGAAGAAGACCACGCTGGCCAGGTTGGAACCGGGAAGGATGGCCACGATCTCGTCGTCCTGGCGCATGCGCAGCTTGCCCAGGTCGGCCCCCGGGCTGGTGCGGCGGATCCAGCCGTCTCGGGTCAGAAGCACCTGGGCCTGCTCTTCGACGATGAAGTCCTCCACCTGATAGGACAGCTCCTCGACCCCTTGGGCCACGATGCGGGTTCGCCTGGCGTCGGCGAACTTCTCGCGCACCTGGCGCAGTTCGTCGCGGACCAGGTTCCACAACGCCCGCTCATCGCCCAACAAGGCCTGCAGCTCGAGAAGCCGGGCCCGCTTCTCGTCCAGCTCGCGGCGCACGGCCAGCACGTCCGGACGCCCCAGTCGATACAACCGCAGGTCCAGGACCGCGTCGGCCTGGATCTGATCCAGGTCGAATCGTTCCATGAGGCGCTCACCGGCCGGCTTGCGACCATTCGACTCGCGAATGATCTGCAGGGCTTCGTCCAGTCCGTCAAAGACCCGGACAAACCCCTCCAGGACATGGATGCGCTCGTTCAGCAGACGCACCTCGTGGCGAAGACGGCGCACCGTGACCTGGAAGCGGAAGTCCAGGAAGTCCAGCAGAGCGGTGCGCAGGCCCACCCGCTCAGGGCCCCTCGGAGTCAGGCAGGTCATGTTGACGTGGAAGATCGACTGCAACGCGGTGTGCTTGTACAGGTAGGCCATCACGACCTCGGGGTCGGTGCCCTTCTGACACTCCAGGACCACCCGCATCTCGTCGGTCGACTCGTCGCGGACGTCCTGGAGCTGGGGAACCTTCCCATCCATGACCACCTGGCCGATCTCCTCCACCAGGCGGGACTTGTTGACCTGGTAGGGGATCGAGGTGATCACCAGTCGGGGGCCCTTGCGGGGCTCCTCCTCGACGACGTACTGTCCCCGGACCCGCACCGGCCCCTGACCTTCCTCGTAGACCCGGACCAGATCCGGACGGGATTCGAGGATCTCGCCTCCGGTTGGGAAGTCCGGGCCCTTCACCCATTCCAGAAGACGGTCGGTGGACAGATCCCGGCAATCCACCAGGGCCTCGCAGGCCCTCAGCACCTCGCCGATGTTGTGGGGCGGAATGTTGGTGGCCACGCCCACCGCGATTCCCGTGCTGCCGTTGATCAGCAGTTGGGGCAGGCGGGCCGGCAGGACCACGGGTTCCTGTTGACTCTCGTCGAAGTTCGGACGGAAGTCGACCGTGTCCTGGCTCAACTCGGCCACGAACTCCATGGCCGCGGGCTGCAGCTTGGCCTCGGTATAGCGGTAGGCGGCCGCGCTGTCGCCGTCGATCGAGCCGAAGTTCCCCTGCCCGAAGACCAGAGGGTAACGCAAGGCCCAAGGCTGGGCCATCCGGACCATGGCCTCATAGACCGCCGAGTCGCCGTGCGGATGGTAGTTGCCCAGAACCTGGCCCACCACCTTGGCGCACTTCAGCGTCGGCTTCTCGGGTGTCAGATGCAGGTCGTGGTGCATTGTATAGAGGATGCGCCTCTGCACCGGCTTCAGGCCGTCGCGGACGTCGGGAAGCGCCCGCGAGGTGATCACCGAGACGGCATAGTTCAAGAAGCGGCTTCGGGTCGCGTCGTGCAGGGGCACGTCGATGACCTGTCCGGCATCGAAGGTGGGATGGGATCGAGCGCTCATGAGAGCTCCAGGGTCGGGTAATCTGGGGTGGCAACCTGCCCGGCACGAACCGGCGAGCCGCTGCTGCCGGAGGTCATCCCCTCGAAAGCGAGAGGCCCCGGGCGGACCTCTCCGCAACATACCACCCCCAGCCGCCGAGCGCCAGGATCCCGCAGGATCGAAGTTGGACGAGGCGAAGCGCGCGGGACCGCAACACGCCCTGGGGGCGGAGGAACGAGTTGAACCACACCAGTCCCGGCCCTTCGCCGACCGACCCGCCCCAAGGGCAGGCACCTCACGAGAGAGCGCTGTTCCTGGCCCTGCAGGAAGCGGATCGCCGCAAGGATGAACTCCTGGCTGCCTTGGGGCACGAGTTACGCAACCCCATGTCGGCGCTGGCCGCCAGCGTCGGGCTGTTGCGCCAGGAGAACCTGCCGCCCGAGAAGCGCCAACGGGCCTTGGATCTGATGGAGCGGCAGATCTATGCGATGTCCTCAACGGTGGACGGTCTCTTGGAGCTCTCCCGGCTGAACCGGGGCCGGATCACCCTGGACAAGCAGGTCCTGGACCTGGGACGCCTGATTTCCTGCACCCTGCAGGACCGCCGCGCCGAGTTCGAGTCCCAGAACCTGGAATTCGACCTCCGCCTGCCGGCCGAGCCGGTCCGCGTGAATGGGGACCCGACGCGGCTCTGCGAGCTCCTGATGCATCTGGTGACCCACGCGGCCCGTTCCGCCCCCAGCGCCGAAAGGATCCAGGTGAACCTGGCCAGCGAGGGGTTGGAGGCCCGGCTGTCGGTCTGTCGGGGAGGGTCCTGCCTGGGGCCGGAGAGCCCCGATCCCTTCGAACCCTTTGGCCGGCTGGTGGCGGGAAGCTCCGGCCTGGGGCTTTCCCTGGCGCGAGGAATCGCCGAACTTCACGGAGGAAGCGCCAGGGCCCTGAGCCCCGGGACCCGGACCGGCCTGTGCCTGGAAATCCGCCTGCCCCTGGCCCCCGAGCCGGGGCTGGGCCTGGATGTCCTGATCGTCGAGGACGACGCCGACTCGGCCGAGATGATGGCCCTTTTGCTGGAGTCCCTGGGCCACCGCCCTCGCACCGCGCCGGACGGACAACACGCCATCCAGGCTGCCCAAGAGGCGCTCCCCGACGTCGTGTTCTGCGATCTGGGCCTGCCGCCCCCCCTGGATGGCTGCACCGTGGCCCGAATGCTGCGTCAGGAGCCCGGCGGAGAAGACCTGCTGCTGGTGGCCCTGACCGGTTCGGGAAGCGAGCAGGACCGGGCCCGCTCGAGGCAGGCCGGGTTTGACCTGCATCTGGTCAAGCCCGCCTACCCCGAGCAGTTGCACTCGCTGCTGGCGGCACGACACCCCCGCTCCCCCCGATGACGGCCCCCTCCTGTGCCGCCATCCTGAGGCTGGATGCCCTGGGCGACAGCCTGCTGGCCTTGCCGGCGGTCGAGGCCCTGGGCCGGGCCTGGCCCCAGACCCGCCTGGTGGTAGTGGCTTCCGCCGTCGGAGCCCCGGTCTTCGCAGGCTGCGCCGAGGTGTGGGTCGGGACCCAGGACGTGGCACGACGCCTTCGAGAGATCGGTTGTGAGGTGGTCCTGAGCTTCAGCGAGAAGCGCACGGCCTTCCAGGCTGCCGCCCGCTCGGGAGCCCCGGTGCGGGTCGGCTTCGACCCGGGGCGAACCCAGCCGCTGAAGTCGCTGTGGTTGCGGGCCGCCCTGACCCACCGGGTTCCCTGGCCCAATGACCCGGACCGGGACCCAGGCATGCACGAGGTCGAACGTTTCTTCCTGCTGCTGGGGGCCCTGGGACTGGACTTGCCGCACCCGCCTCCGCCTCTCCGCCTCACTCCGAGCGACGAGGACCGGGCCTGGGCCCGGGACTTCCTGGCCTCCTTCGGCTCGCCTCCGGTGGCCGTGCAGTGGATGCCCCGCTGGACGGCGGGCGGTTGGCCCGAGAGCCTGGTCGGGGAGGTGGTGGACCGCCTGGGCGGCCCCAAGGTCGTGCTCTTCGCGCCCCCGGATCAGCCCCGGGCCGAGCCCTGGGCCCGTCAGCGCGGCCTGGAATGGTCCTGCACGCCCGAGCTGGGACGATATGCGGCGGTCCTGTCGGGATGCCGAGCGCTGATCACCCCGGATGGAGGGGCCGCCCACGTGGCCGCCGCCGTGGGCTGTCCCGTGGTGGACCTCTTCTTCCAGCGCCACAGCACCCACACCGTGCGTCGCTGGCACCCCTGGAGTGTGGAGCACCGCATCGTTCTCAGGGGGGATTACATCGCCGGAGCCGAGAAGGATCTGGCCGAGAGGCTCGTGACCTCTGTCGAGGACCTGTGTCGATCCAATTCAGCATCGTAGTCGCCACCTTCAACCGTCGGGACACCTTGGAGGAGGTCCTGCCCACCCTCCTGGGGCAGACCTTCCCTGCCGAGTCCTACGAGATCCTCCTGTGTGACGCCGGTTCCACCGACGGCACCCAGGAACTGGTTGAGAGTCTGGCTCGACCCAACCTGCGCTTCCTCCCGGGTGCCGACTCGGGTCGGGGCGGCGCCCGCAATCGCGGGATCCGCGAGGCCCGCGGCTCGATCATCCTGTTCACCGACGCCGACATCCTGGCCGACCCGGAGCTGGTGGCCTGCCATGCCCAGGCCCACGCCCGGCACCCCGGCGATGCGGTGGTGGGCTGCGAGGTCCAGGTCTCGAGCTTCGCCCAGTACCTCGAGTTCCGCCGGAACCCCCAGGCCCATGCCCGCCACAAGTCGACCCGAAGACTTCTGCCCTGGCACTACTTCCTGACCGGCAACGCCTCGGTCAGCCGAGAGATCCTGCTGGCCGCAGGGATGTTCGACGAGTCCTTCACCGGCTATGGGCATGAGGACCTGGAGCTGGGCTATCGCCTGCTCAAACAGGGTCTGAAGATCCACTACTGTTCCCAGGCCGTCAACTACCACTGGCATCCGGTGCCCTTTGACGAACAGTGCCGGAAGATGCTGCTGGCGGGCCGCTCGACAGTCCGCTTCTACCGCAAGCACAAGGACCTGACCATCCCGCTGCGGATGGGAATGAACCCCCTCTCGTTGGGGCTGCACGCCCTCCTGCCCAGGGAAGGGGCGGTCATGGCCTGGCTGGTGAGCCTGGCCCCCCGATGCCGACTGGCCCGGGAGATCGTCTTGCAGCACCACTACGTCACGGGAATCAAAGAGGCCTGGCGAGAATGAAGAGCTTGCCGCTGGCGAAGATCCGCTCGGTGGTGGTCATCCGGACCGACCACGTCGGCGACCTGGTCTTGTCCACCCCCTTCCTGAGGGCCCTGCGCCAGGGGTTGCCCCAAGCGCGCATCACGGCGCTTCTGCCCCCCTACACCTGCCAGGTGCTGCAAGGCAGCCCCCTGGTGGACGAGGTGCTGGTTCACGACCGACTGGCCCGCCCAGTGGCCCTCGAGCAGGTGCGCGCCAGCCGCCCCGACCTGGCCATCAGCCTGGCTCCGCGCAGCCGCTCCTATCGCCTGGCCTGGCGGACGGGAGCGCGCTATCGGGTGGGTTACGTGTATACCAGCCGCCCGTTGGCCAACCTGGCCTGCCAGGCCTGGCTGACCCACCGGATGACCGTGGACCTGGATCGCGATCTGGCAGCCGGACGCCCCATTCCACACGAGATCGAGCAGTTGCAGAGGCTGGCCGGGGAGATGGGCCTGCCCAACCAGGAAGACCGCCTGGAACTGACGATTCCCCCGGAGGACCTGGAGTTCGGCCGTCACCTGGTGGAAGGCTGGGGGCACCAGAAGGCCGCCCTGCACCTGGGCGGCGGCTGGGTCACCGAGGGGTGGCGCATCCGCAACCTGGTCCGCCTGGTCGAGGGCCTGCTGTGGTCCACCAACGGGGGTGGGGTCCTGATCACCTATGGTCCGGCCGAGGAGACCATGGCCACCCGCCTGGCCGAGGGGCTGGCCACAGCCGGACTGCTGGGGCCGGGATTCCGGGTTCCGGGCCCCGAGAAGGCCGAGCGCCCCGGCGATCCCCTGCCCATCCGCCTGGCCGGCGGCCTGACCTTCAAGCAGTGGGCGGCCGCCCTGGGGGCCTGCAGTTGCGTGGTCTCGCCGGATACCGGAGCCGTCCACGTGGCGGCGGCCATGGGCTGTCCCGTGGTGGCCGTCTACCAGGCCTGCAGCCGGCGGCTGTGCACCCAGCAATGGGCTCCCTGGCAGGTCCCCCACCGCATGGTCACCAAGGGTCATCCGGTGCAGACCATGTCCGCCATCCTGCAAGGGGTGGAGGAACTGCTGCTCGGCAGTTGAACCCCCCGCACCTCCCCTCGACCTGAAGGGGACAGTCCGGCCGCCATCAGGCGCCCTTCCATTCCTGGAGGTCCCATGAACCCCGAGTTCCACCCCGAGCCCCTTGGCGAACTGCGCCGCACCCACCGATGCGGGGACCTGCGCCGCGAGAATTCGGGCGACGAGGTGGTCCTGATGGGCTGGGTCCACCGCCGCCGAGACCTGGGAGGCCTGCTCTTCCTGGACCTGCGGGATCGTCAGGGTCTGACCCAGTGCGTCCTGAACCAGGCCACCGTCCCCCAGGCCTTCGCCAAGGCCCAGGTCCTGCGCAACGAGTTCGTGGTGGCCCTGCGCGGCCGGGTGGCCGAGCGTTCAGCCGAGACCCGCAACCCGAACCTGCCCACCGGCGACATCGAGGTCCACGTGGAGGACCTGCGGATCCTGAACACGGCGCGTCCCTTGCCCCTGCAGGTGGCTGAAGAGCAGAACGTCGAGGAAGGGCTGCGGATGCAGTACCGCTATCTGGACCTGCGCCGCCCGGTCATGGCCCACCACCTGGCCCTGCGCCACCGCCTGGCCAAAGCGACCCGGGACTATCTGGACAGCCAGGGCTTCTACGAGGTGGAGACCCCGATCCTGGTGGCCTCCACCCCTGAAGGGGCCCGGGACTACCTGGTCCCCAGCCGCACCCGACCCGGGCACTTCTACGCCCTGCCCCAGTCCCCCCAGCTCTACAAACAGATCCTGATGGTCTCAGGCGTCGACCGCTACTTCCAACTGGCCCGCTGCTTCCGCGACGAGGACCNNGACCGGCAGCCCGAGTTCACCCAGATCGACCTGGAGATGTCCTTCGTCGGCATGGAGGACGTCCTGGCCCAGGTCGAGGGCCTGATGGGGCATATCTTCCGCGAAGGCCTGGGCCTGGAGCTTCCCGCCCGCTTCCGGCGGATGTCCTATGCCGAGGCCATGGACTCCTACGGCAGCGACAAGCCCGACCTGCGGATCGACATGCGGCTGCACGACGTCAGCGAGTTGGTGGACGGCTGCGGCTTCGGCGTGTTCCAGGCCGCCCTGGAGGAGGGCGCCCGGGTCAAGGCCCTGGTGGTGCCGGGCCAGGCGGGGGCCTCGCGCAAAGAGCAGGATGCCCTCAAAGAGCTGGCCGTGGCCGCCGGCCTGCCGGGACTCTTCTTCCTGGCCCGGGCCGCCGACGGGGTGAAGTCCAGCCTGATGAAGTTCCTGGGCGAGGAGAAGGCCCTGGAGATCTGCCGGGTGCTGGGGGCCGAGGTCGGGGACCTGGTGGTCCTGGCCGCCGGCCCTCGGGCGACTCTCAACACCGCCCTGGGCCGTCTTCGCCTGGAGTTCGCCCGGCGCTACGACCTCTTCCCCCAGGACCGCTTCGAGTTCCTGTGGGTCCTGGACTTCCCCCTCTACTCCTGGAACGCCGAGGAGAACCGCCTGGAAGCCGAGCACCATCCCTTCACCTCGCCCCTTCCCGAAGACGCGGCGATGCTGGAGACCGAGCCTTTGAAGGTTCGGGCGGCGGCCTACGACCTGGTCCTGAACGGCAACGAGCTGGCCTCGGGCAGCATCCGCATCCACCAGCGCGAGATGCAGGAGAAGGTCCTGGCCAACATCGGACTGTCCGTCGAGCAGGCCCGCCAGAAGTTCGGCTTCCTGCTGGACGCCTTTGAGTACGGCGCCCCGCCCCACGGCGGGCTGGCCGTGGGCTTCGACCGGATGGTGGCCCTGTGCGCCGGCGAGACCTCGATCCGCGAGGTGATCGCCTTCCCCAAGAACGCCAACGCCGTCGACATGATGTCCGGCGCCCCGGTCGTGGTGGATCCCGAACAACTCGACGTCCTGAGGTTGAAGCTCCAGCCCCGCGGCTGAGACCGGACCCGCCTGAGGGCCCCTCCTGCCCGTGAATCCGGACCGTGGACCGTCCTGGCCTGCTGCCAGGGCGGTCCTTCAGGATCCGGGTGCGGGATTGGCCGGAAGCTTCCGAGCCAGACAGATCAAGACCATCAGGCCAAGGAGCCACCCCATGAAGGCCGGAACCGCCCACCACGGGCGATAGCGCCATTCCACCCGGTGGAGTCCGGGGGGCACGGCCACGGCGCGCAGGGCCAGGTTTGCCTGGACAATCGGGGCGGACTGACCATCCAGGCGAGCCTGCCAGCCGGGGTAGAAGAGCCCCGAGACGACCAGCAGTCCGCCTCCTCCCTCCACAAGCAGGTCCTGGGCGTCCGGGTGGTCTTTCAGGACCTGCACCCGGGTGGGGCCTCCTTCTCCCTCGGGGAAAGGCTCACGGACCAACGCGGTGGCCTGAGGATCCCAGGTCTCATCCCGTGCCAAGACCCAGCCCTCGGCTTCGCTGGCCAGCACCCGCCCTCGAGGCACGACGAAGAAGCGTCCCCCGGCCGGCGGCACCTCCAACTGATGAAGAACCCCATCCCGAACTCCAACAACCCGACGGAGATCGAAGGAACGCATCAAAGGCAGATCTGGCCGGGACATGGGAAAGAGACTGCCGATGCTGATGGCCAGGTTGACCTTGTCCGCCTGCTCGAGGCTTCCGACCTGGCTGGCGAACATCGCCTCGAAGTAGTTGCGAGGAACCACGGGGTTCCACACCACCAGCGTGGGCACTCCGCTGGCTGGAAGGGCCCCGATCAGGGGCTGTGGCAGGGTCAAGGGGTCCGGTGCCGCCCGTCCGGCCTCCAGGCCGACGAGGGGAGCCGGCAGCACCAGCTCCTCGGGCCGGATCCAACGGAGATCCCCCCGGTTCAGGAGTTGCCCCAGAGCCAGGACCCAGAGACAGGCCATTCCGCAGACCCACAATCGGGTCCCCTGCCTCAGCGAGCTCACCGCGTGCTGAAGCCCCCAGGCCGCCACCCAGGCCAGCAGGAAGGCGGCAGGCACGAACATCCGCACCGGAGCCCGGATCATGTCCAGCCCCGGAACCTGCCCCAGCAGCGCCATCACCGGCCCCTGGGTGCCCAGCATCCCCAGCAGGAAGACCGCGGCTCCCAAGAATGGAGCCAATCGTCGCCCCCGAATCAGGCCCCACCCCGCCAGCCCCACGACCAGCAGGCTCACTCCCGAATCGAGCCGGAACTGACCGTGAGCCTGGAGAGGTCGCTCACCCAGCAGCCACCGCTCGGCCACGAGGTAACCCAGAAGCTCCTGAGGAGTCGCGCGATACTGGTCTGCAAATCCACGCCCAGACACCAGCATCCGCTGACAGAGCCCGCCCATCTCCAACACAGGCAGAAGCTGCACCAGCCCCAGGAGAAGAGCGCCCAGGCCCATCCCCCCGGCCCCCAGGGCCAGCCGGAAGAACTCGCGCCGATTCCTCCGGGCCCTCCACAGATCTCCCGAGACCCAGCAGGCCACCAGGGCCCCGCCATACAGGAGGTACTGGAAATGGCCAGCCCAGACCATGCAGGCCAGCGCCCCCCCTCCCAGAGCCGCCCAGAATCCCGTCTTCCCTGAAGAGAACCTCGTCCAACATGCCAGGGCGACGGGCATCCAGAACAGGCAAGCCAGAACCGTGGGATGCGCCGCGTGGCCCATCAGCATCCCCACTCCCAGCCAGGCGCAGGCACCAAAGGAGGCGGCCCCGCGCCCCAGGCCGGAAATGCGGAAGAAGAACCAGGTTGCCAGCCCCAGGCTCCAGAAGAGCACAGCAGGCTCCAGACTCATGACGCGCAAGGTGGGCATCACGAGGAAGCCCAGACTGAAGGGCGAGAAATACCCCACCTGGGGATTCGAGAAACGCGGGATCCCCAGCCCGGGCAGGTCGTTCCACAGGCTCAGCGCCCTCCCCTCGCCCAGGTGCCGAAGTTCCGAGCGGAACCCGACGAACTGACCGATGTCTTCAGAGAGGTAGAGGTGACCTTCGAAGACCCCCGGCGCATAGGCCCATCCCAGGTACAGGGCCAAGAGCAACGGGAAGACCAGGTCCGGCCCCCAGCGACGGAGTCCCCCCCACCTCCTCCCGCCATGAGGATTCCGCCGGGTTGTCTCGACAGAAGAGGGAGCAACGGAGGAGGAAACCGGGCCGCTCACCGCCGCCGACTCCGTCGAACCTCGAGAGTGCGGATCCGCGACCGGCACTGCCTCAGAAGTCCACCACCCGCTGGAAGCCGCCGGAGTCGGTATACTGCAGCGTTCGGCCGTAGATGCGGTAGTTGCTGGGGGGCCAGGACTCCAACTGGCGGACCCCGCTTCCCGGTCGCCACAGGAAGAAGCCCCGATTGGCGCCGACGAAGGCCAGGGCGCCCGGTCCGACTTCGTAGCTCTGGGGAGCCAGGCTGCCCAGGTTGGTGGTCTGGCCCTTGTGCCACACCAGGAAGTTCCCCATGAAGTTGACGTAGGCCACGGTCCCAGAGTCGGCCTTCCAGCTCTTGGGGGACATGCTCTCCAAGCGCCAGGTCTGCCCCTGCCACCAGACCTTCAGATCATTCATGAAGGAGCTGTACACCACCACGTCGGCCACCGCCTGATACCAGCGGGGCGACATGGTCTCGATCTGGCTGCGCCGGCCCCTGGAGACGACGTACAGCCCGGAAGGGTCGCTGAAGGCCTGCACGCCCCAGGAAGGAGAAGGTGCGGGCGGCCAGGGTCCGGGAGAGGGCGCCGGCTGAGGCTGAAAGCGGCGGTCGGCCACCAGGCGCAGCGAGCGCGACTCGGAGCGGACCGTCGAACCGGAGGGGTCGGTGGCCTCCACCTGGAAGCTCCCCGACACCCCGTCGAGGTCCCCTTGCAGGGTGCCCAGGGCCTGGAAGCGACCGGACGAGTCGGCCACGCCCTGGAACTGCTGCTTCTGAACGTCGCGGAAGACCAGCGCCGTCTGGACCACCTCGACGCGGACCAGGACGCTGGAGCCCGGGGCGGCCATGCCCTGGGCCATCCACTGGTTCGGGCCGACCTGCTGCACGAGCTGGATCTCCGGGGTCATCACCCCCTGCAGGGCCACCGCCCCCAGGTCGCGGCGCTCCTCCTGGCCGTCGGAGGTGCGCATCTCGACGGAAACCTGGGCGTCGGCGCGGTCCTCGGCCGAGACCGTGTAGGTGGCCCGGTACAGACCGGGAGGGTCCTCAAAGCAGGGGATTCCCGTCCGCCCTCCGATGGTGGCCGAGACCGTGGCCCCCGGAATGCCCTGGACGGTGACCGTCACCACCTCGTTGGCCCGCAGCGGTCGCCCCAGACCCCGCGGCTCGAAGCCCGCGGCCCGGATCAGGGGCTGACCGGCCTCGGGATCCACCCCGAAGTAGGCCAGCATGGCCCGGACGTCCACCGCGGGTTGGAAGATGCGGCGCTGCCAGAGCGTCTGGCGGGGATGTCCCTGGGCATCCAGGTCGGCCACCACCAGGACCGGAGGAAGCGTGGCCGCCAGGCCCAGCCGCTCCAGGGTCTTGGAGCCGTCGGCCTGAGCCGTGTTGACAAGCATGGGCCGGGGCGCCAGGCCCGAAACGTGGCTCAGGGTTCCCTGGCCCAGTTTGTCCCACAGCAGGCTGACGACCTGATTCTCCAACTCGAACTGCGCCTGGTCCGAGAAGTCGGCCAGGACCACGATGGCCCGACTGGCCGGGTCCGGCAGGGTGGTGATCTCCGAGGTTTCGGAGGGTGCGGCCAGGGCTGGAAGGGCCAGCAGGGCCAGCAGGAAGACACAAGACAGGGTTCGCAGGATCATCGGACCTCCACAGGAGCGGTGCCGGCCTCGTGGAAGGCGGCCGGGATGGAGTTGTGATTCCCACAGGGCCTCGAGGCTCCTGCCCGAGGCGGAAGGAGGCAACGATGGACCTGGTGATCGCGGGAGGCACGGTGGTCACCTCCGAGGGGGTCTTCGAGGCCGACATCGGCCTGCGCGAGGGTCGAATCGCAGCCGTAGGCCAGGGGCTTTCCGGCCGCCGGCGGATGGAGGCCCGGGGACGGCTCATCACCCCCGGAGGCGTCGATGTCCACGTCCATCTTCAGTACCACGTGGGCGGTCTGGACACGGCGGATGACTTCGCCAGCGGGTCCCGGGCGGCCGTGCTGGGCGGGACCACCACCTTCCTGGACTTCGTCGAGACCCGGCCGGGCCAGACCATGCTCGAAGCCCTGCAAGAGCGCCGCCGGCAGGCGGAGGGCCGATCGGTGGCCGACTTCGGTTTCCACATGACCATCCAGCCCTCGGATCTTGCGAACCTCGACCAGGTGGCCGGGGTGGTCGAGGCGGGCTGTCCCACCTTCAAGCACTACATGGCCTACGGATTCTGCCTGGACGACGGGCAACTGCTGACCTCCTTCCGGGCCCTGGCCGCCTCCGGGGGGATGGCCCTGGTTCACGCCGAGAACTGGGACGTCATCCGCCGACTGGTCGCCGAGAACCTGGAAGCGGGCCTGGTGCATCCGCGCATGCATCCGCGCTGCCGCCCGGCGGCCTTCGAAGGACAGGCAGCCGGACGGGTCCTGGACCTGGCCAAACTGACCGGGACGCCGGTCTACCTCTTCCACGTCACCTGCAGAGAGGTGGTCGAGCGCCTGGCTGCCGCCCGGTCAGGAGGCCTGGCCGCCTGGGGCGAGACCTGCCCGCAGTATCTGTGCCTGGACGACGAGGTCTTCGAGCGCCTGGGGCCCCTCCCGATCTGCTCGCCCCCCATCCGCGAGAAGGCCCAGCAGCAGCGCCTGCAAAACGCGCTGATGCGGGGCGACCTGCAGGTGGTCTCGACCGACCACTGCCCCTTCACCTCCGCCCAGAAGCACGCCGCAGCCGACTTCAGCCGTGTGCCCGGGGGCGTCCCGGCCATGGAGTCTCGGATGATGCTGGTCCGGAACCTCCCGGGGATGACCCTCCCGCGGTGGGTGGACGTCTGCTGCACGACCCCCGCCCGGGTGATGGGGTTGACGCGCAAGGGCCGGATCCTGCCCGGGTGCGACGCCGACCTGGTGCTGTGGGACCCCCAGGCCCGGCGCACCCTGGGTCCGGAGAACCTGCACGAGAACGTCGACTGGAGCCCCTTCGAAGGAATCCCGGTCTGCGGAGTTCCCGAGACCGTGCTCCGCCGCGGGGAGGTGGTGGTGTCCGAGGGGCGCCTGGTGCCCGAAGAGGGAGGAGGCGTCTTCCAGAATCGGTGGATCGGGGCGGGCCGCAACCAGGAAACCTGATTCCACGAGGGCGGCGTGGGGCTGCCGCGGGCGAGCGACGACGAGCCTCCCCGCCCGGGCGGTGTTCCTGGAAAGCCAGATCGGGAAACCCCGGCCCCTCGGCCTGACGCATCCCCGAGGTTGCGGCACCATCGGCGGCCGAGAGAACCTGCGGCAGACCGCGGCCCTTCATCCCTGGTGACAACTTTTGGCACCCTGGCGATGGATACTGGTCTGGACATCTCTCATACGGAGGACGACTCGATGCAGATGGTCTCCCTGGACGTCAGCAACGTCGAAAAGCCGCTTGTCCACTGCCCGGCCTGCGGCCAGGCGATCCTGGACATGGAGGGCGGCGATTACTCCGAGGTCGTGGGCTCCTGCCCGCACCTCCTGTGTTGTTGGGTCGACGAGCCCGACGACTTCGACTACATGGCCCCGGATCTGAAGCCCGCCTACGAATCCGCCCTGGAAAGCCGGCCGGACGAGGAGGAGGACGAGCTCTCAGACGATGTTGAGATCGACTTCACACCCCAGAACTGGGCCACCTTCCTGAGCCTGGTGCCAGAGTCGTCCTCGACCTTCGTGCTGCAGATGGGCACCTGGTGTTCGGGGTGCGGCGGGAGCGGCGTGGCCTTCCGCCTGGCCTTCGACTTCGCCAGGACCGCGACGCAAGCCGAGGCCACGACGGACGCCTGAAGAGCGACGTCTGCACATCCTCGTGACGAGAGGGAAGACCTGCCTGCGCGGGGAGGTCTTCCTGACCTTCGACGCCAGGCCTCCATGGGACGGATCCATCCTGGAAAGCCCCGGCTCAGCCCGCCGGCATCTGGCGCGTCCGGTTCCGGCGCTGGCGGCGGCGCACGGTCTTGGTGGCGGACTCGACCTCACGCCGGAGCCTGGACAGCGAACGTGAGACCGGCAGCTCGCCCGTCGCGACGAAGGCCTCGTGGTTCTGCTCGAGCTGCTCGGGCACGTACAGGTAGCTGGCCATCAATCCCAGACTCCCCGCCAGCCCGCGCCCGGAGAGGTCGGCGAAGGCGTGGAGTCCCTCCAGGCAGGCCCCATTGGAGGCGTGGAAGGCCGCCTCGGGGTCCAACAGGCCGCGCGGCCCTCGGCCCAGCAGATAGGCCATCCCCAAGGCCAGCAGGGGGCGGGTCAGGACCTCGCGGTTCTCGACGGGATCGCGCTCCAGCAGATCCAACAGGGCCTGCCCGGGAGCCGGTCCCAACGGGTCGGAGTGCTCGGCCAACAGGGCCTCCACCAGGGCCGGGTCCAACCCACAGGTCTCACCTCGCAAGGCCGAGCGCAAGAGCACGGCCAGGCGCGGCAGGGGCGAGAGGGTGGTGAACCTGCCCAGCCCCGGGAACTCCATGCGGAGTTCCTCGATCACCTGCTTGACCAGGAAACTGCCAAACGAGACCCCCGCCAGGCCAGGCTGAAGGCTGCAGTTGGTGAAGAAGACCGCGGTTTCGGCCGAATCCGGGTCCAGGAGCGGGGCGGCCGGGTCCAGAAGGCCGCTCACCGATCGGGGAATTCCGCAGACCAGGGCCACCTCGACGAAGAAGAGGGGCTCGTCGGGCATGACCGGGTGGAAGAGGGCGAAGCAGCGCCGGTCCCGGGCCAGTCGCCGGCGCAGGTCCTGGAAGCCCCGGACCTCGTGCACCGAGTCGTTGACGATCAACTTCTCGAGCAGGGCCACCGGAGAGTTCCAGTCGATCCGGCGCAGTTGCAGGAAGCCCCGGTTGAACCAGGAGGCCAGCAGGTGGTGCAGGTCGGCGTCCACCGTCCGCAGGTCGGGGTGGCTGCGCAGGAAGCCCAGCAGGTCCGCGCGCATGCCCACCAAAGCCCGCGTTCCCCGGGGCGCCGTGTTCAGGCGGCGGAAGAGCTCCTGGCGCCGGGGCTCGATGGCCCGCGACAAGGCCAGGTAGTCCTCCACCGAGTGGGTCTCCAGGTAGCGCGCCGAGGCGGCCCGGATCACGCCGGGGTCGGGCCCGAAGTCCCGCTCGATCATCTCGAAGAAGGCCAGACGCTCGGGCGCGTCCATGCCCTGGTAGGCCCGCACGATCTCGCGGGCCAGGGCCACCCCCGAGGCCTCTCCGTGCCCCTCCCCCAGCAGCTCGGCGCACAGGTGCGCCGGGCTGCGCAGGTCCAGGGTCCGCCGACCCGCCAGAAGGTCGCGCCCGCGATCGGCGATGGCCTCGCGCAACCTCTCCAAGAATCCCTGCCTCATCGGTCCCTCCTGCCTGGGGCGAAACCGCCCCCCCCCGAAGAAGAGCCCGGTCTCCTAGCGGGCCGCCTCACCGAGGCTGGCGCCGCTGGGGATCACCCGGGACTTCTTCTTGCCGCCCTCGCCGGTCACGACGCCGGGATGGAGGATCACGTTTCGCCCCACCACCCATTCCGGCCCGATCCCGCAGCCTCGTCCCACCAGGGTCAAGCCGCTGCTGAGGACCTCGGGCGACTCGAGATTGGGCGTGTTGTCGTCACCGCTTCCCACCTGGGCTCCGGCGCCGACCACGGCCCCCCGGTCGATGATGCAGCGGTCCACCACGGCCCCGGCCTCGATCACCACGTCGCGCAGGATCACGCTGTCCTGGACGATGGCGCCCTCGGCCACGCGCACGCCGGGCGAGAGCACGCTGCGGTGGACCGTGCCCTCGACGCAGCAGCCGTTGGACAGCAGGTTGCCGTGGACCTGGGCGTTGGCCCCGATCTTGACGGGTCCGCGCTCCAGGGACCGGGTGTGCACCACCCAACTCGGGTCATACAGATCCAGGGCCGGGTTCTCGGAGAGCAGGGCCATGTTGGCTTCCCAATAGGACTGCACGGTCCCCACGTCCGCCCAGTAGCCCGGGAACACGTGGGCCTGCACCTTGAAGGGGCCGCCCAGCATGGCGGGCAGCACGTGCCGGCCGAAATCCACCGGCTCGGTGGCCGTCAGGAAATCCACCAGGACCTTCTTGCGGAACACGTAGATCCCCATGCTGGCCAGGTTGCCCCGGGTCCGGCGGGGCTTCTCTTCGAAGCCCACGATCCGGTCGTCCGAGCCCACGCTGACGATCCCGTAGCGGTGGGTCTCGTGGGGGTTGACCCGGCGCACGGCCACGGTCAGGTCGGCCCCGGAGTCCACATGCTGACGCAGCATCGGCCGGTAGTCCATCAGGTAGATGTGGTCTCCCGCCAGGATCAGCACGTTCTCCTCGTTCTGATCCATGACGAAGTCCAGGTTGCGGCGGACCGCATCGGCAGTGCCCCGCTGCCAGTCTCCGTAGGGGCCGCCCTGGTAGGGCTGAAGCAGGTGCATGCCCCCGCTGGTCAGGTCCAGATCCCAGGGGGTGCCGGTCCCGATATGGGCGTTGAGGGTGTGGGGGCGATACTGGGTCAGGACCGCCACGTTGTAGATGTCGGAGTTGACGCAGTTGGACAAGGGAAAGTCGATCAGGCGATACTTCCCGGCGAAACCGACCGCCGACTCGGCGCGCACCTCGGTCAGGACGCTGAGGGCCGGGCCGCTTCCCCCCGCCATGATCATCGCAAATGCCTTGGGCATGAATCCTCCTCGCGAAACCTACGGGGTTCAGATGGTCTGGCCGTCGCCAACCTGGCGGTCCGGCGGGAAGTGGCTCTCGTCCCGGTCCATCCCGATCAGGACGTTACGACCGATCACCGCGCCGTCGGGGAGGATGGCTTCCTTGCCGACCACGGTGATCCCGGCGTAGATCTTGTCGGGATGCAGGGCGTTGGGGACACTGGGGTCGCCGGTTCCCAGCACCACACCGCCTCCCACCACCACCTGCTTGTCCACCACGACCCGATCCAGCCGGGCTCCAGGCCCGATCCAGGTGTCGTTCATCACGACGCTGTCCTGGACCACGGCGCCGGGGCTAACCTGGACGCCGGGGCTCAAGACGCTGTTGATCACCGTGCCGCGGATGACGCAGCCGTTGCTGACCAGACTGTTCGAGATCCGGCCCTGGGGGCCGACCTTCACGGCGGGTCGCTCTTCCGAGCGGGTCAGGATCGGCAGGTCGTGGCTGTACAGGTCCAGACCGGGCTTCGAGCCCAGAAGCTCGAGGTTGGTGGCCCAGTACGAGTCGATGGTGCCCACGTCCACCCAGTATCCCTCGAAGCGATAGCTGAGCACGCGATCGCCGCCCGTCACCATCGCGGGGATGATGTCCCGCCCGAAGTCTACGCGGACTCCGGGTTCCTCGTTCAGGCGGCGCTCCAGGGCCGATGCGCTGAAGACGTAGATGCCCATCGAGGCCAGGTTGCCCTTGTCGCGCTCTTTGGGCTTCTCGTAGAACTCGGTGATGCGGCCCTCGCCGTCCACGACCATGATGCCGAAGCGATGGGTCTCCTCCAAGGGAACCGGCATCACGGCCACGGTCAGGTCGGCCCCTCGGTCGAGGTGGGCCTTGATCATGGGGGCGTAGTCCATCTTGTAGATGTGGTCGCCCGACAGGATCACCACCAGGTCGGCCTGGTTGTCGCGCAGGAAGCCGAGATTCTGGTAGATGGCGTCGGCCGTGCCGGCGTACCAGTGCTGGCCGCCCCGTTCCTGGTAGGGAGGCAGGATGCGGACTCCGCCCCGAGCCCGGTCCAGGTTCCAGGGCTTGCCGATCCCGATGTGGTCGGCCAGGCTGTGGGGCCGGTACTGGGTCAGCACCCCGACGGTGTAAATCCCGCTGTTGACGCAGTTGGAGAGGGTGAAGTCGATGATCCGGAACTTCCCGGCGAAGGGAACCGCGGGCTTGGCCCGCTTCTCGGAGAGGACCGTCAGACGCGACCCCTCTCCGCCGGCGAGGAGCATGGCAACTGTTCTCATGGTTGTCTTCTTTGCGATTGGAACCCTGAGCGCCTGCCGGAAGACCAGAGGATCCCGAACAGATTCCCACACCACCCCAGGCAGGAGGAGAAACCTGGAGCGGGAAGAGGGCGGGTCCGGGGATCGCCGCCGCCGCACATCGGGGGCGCGCCTCTCCGCCACGCCGCGATGGGGGCACAGTGGCAGTCTTGGGGGTCGACCCTTGCGGAGGAGGAGCGCCGTGAAGATCGCCGACCAGAACCCGTCGCTTGCCGGGGCTCCGTTCAGGGTTTCCCCCGATTCCTGGCCCCCTCCCTCCCCCCTCAGCCTGGCCACCCCTCGCCCCCGGGGGCTCGTGCGCTGCGAACCAGCGCCACGAGCGTGGCCTGCTCCACCGCCGGGAAGGCCGTGCCCTGGGGTGTGGCCCCGGCCCCAAGAGTGAGATGACTGAAAAACTCAAATCCCTTCTTCCCCCTCATCCCTTCCACATCCCCGCCGACCAGGCGACCCGCCTGGCCGAGACCCTGGGGCTTTCCGCCGAGCAGTTGATGCTGGAGCTGATCCCCGTGGCCCGCTCCTACGCCCAACCCCCGGTCTCCCGCTTCCAGGTGGGCGCCGTGGCCCGAGGCCGGAGCGGTGATCTGTATCTGGGCGTGAACCTGGAGTTTCCCGGCCAGTCCCTGATCCAGACCGTCCACGCCGAGCAGTGTGCGGTGACCAACGCCATGTCCCACGGCGAGAAGGGACTGGAAGCCCTGGCCGTCTCCTCCGAGCCCTGCGGTTTCTGCCGGCAGTTGCTCAACGAGCTGGCGGACGGCGGCCGCCTGACGGTGCTGATCCCCTCCCAGGAGCCCATCCCGCTGGCCGAGCTGCTGCCGCGGTCCTTCGGACCCGGCGATCTGGGCATCGAGGATCGGCTTCTGGCCCAGACCGTCGAGCCGCTGGAGGTTCCCCCGGAAGCCCCCGAACTGGTCCGCGAAGCCTTCCTGGCAGCCAACCGTTCCTACGCCCCCTACTCTCGGAACCCCGCCGGAATCGCCCTGCGCACCGCCGACGGGAAGGTCTTCACGGGCGCCTACGCCGAAAACGCCGCCTTCAACCCCAGCACCTCGCCCCTGCACGCGGCCTTGATCCAGATGGTCGGCCAGGGTCGGGACTTCAACGAGGTCCTGGAAGCCGTCCTGGTCGAACCGGAATCGGCCCAGGTCAGCCAGATCGGTGTGACCCGCCTCCTGCTCGAGCAGGTGGCTCCCCAGGCCAGCCTGACCGTTCACCTGGTCCCTCGTTGAGCCGACCGCCGTGCAGGCCGGCCTTCCGCGGGAGGCGGCCTGCACGGCGTTCATTCCTTGTTCACATTCCTGGAACCTCCTGTTCACAGGCTGGCAAAAAGACCTTCACAGCCACGCCCCAGACTTGAAGTCAGGAGGTGCGCGCGATGTCGGAACTGCAGGAGATTCTGGAAGATCGTTTCGGCCTGAGCGGATTCCGCCCCGGACAGAGACCGGTGATCGAGGCCATCCTGGAAGGCCGCGATGTCCTGGCGCAGTGGCCCACGGGGGCCGGGAAGTCCCTGGCATTCCAGTTGCCGGCCATGCTGGCACCCCACCCCACCCTGGTGGTCTCGCCCCTGGTCGCCCTGATGCACGACCAGGTCCAGCGGATGCGCCAGCTCGGCCTGGAAGGCGCCGCCAGCATCTCGGCCCACAGCCCCCCGCAGCAGAACCTCCAGACCCTCCGTGCCTTGCAGCAGGGCCGGGCCCGGCTGGTCTACGTGGCCCCCGAGCGCTTCTCGGCGCCCGGATTCCTGGAGGCCCTCCAGGGGCTCTCGTTCTCGCTCCTGGCGGTGGACGAGGCCCACTGCATCACCCAGTGGGGGCACGACTTCCGGCCGGACTACCTGCGGCTGGGCCGGGCCGTGGCGGCCCTGCGCCCGCGCTCGGTCCTGGCCCTGACCGCCAGCGCCACCCCGGCCGTCCGCCAGCAGATCGCCCGCCGGCTGGAGATGCGTCAACCCCAGGTCTTCGTGCTGCCGCTGGACCGCCCCAACCTGCACCTGGAGGCCATGGAAGTGCACCACCAGACCCGCCGGCAGGTCCTCCTCAGCCACCTGGGCCGCCGTGACGCCCTGCCGGCGATGGTCTATACAACCCGGCGGCAGGATGCGCAGGAGGTGGCGGCCTTCCTGCTGGCCAGCGGAATCCTGAGCGAGTGCTACCACGCCGGGCTCTCGCCGGAAAGGCGCCGCCTGGCCCAGGAACGCTTCCTGGCCGGAGAGGTGGCCGTGATGGTGGCCACGGTGGCCTTCGGAATGGGCATCGACAAGGCCGACGTTCGCTCGGTGGTCCACCTGGCTCCACCGCCTTCGCTGGAGGCCTACTACCAGGAGGCCGGGCGAGCCGGACGCGACGGAGTACCGGCGCGCTGCCTCCTGCTCTATTCCAAGGCCGACTTCGCCCTGCGGCGGACCTTCGCGCGTCGGCGCTACCCCGATCGCGAGGTGCTGCACGCCATGTCCGCCGCCCTGCCCAAGACGCCCCCCACCGAGCTTCGTGCCCGCTTCCGGCACCTCAGCCCCGAGTGCTGGCGGATGAGCCTGACGGCCCTGCTGGGACATGGCTGGAATGCCGGACAGGTCCCAGCCAAGCGGAACACGCCGAGATCCGCCTGGATGTACCTGGAGGGGCTGCGCCGGGCCGAGGTCGAGCGACTGGACGGGATGGAGCACTTTGCCCGGACCCCAGGTTGCAGACGGCGGGTGCTTCTGAGCTGGTTCGGCGAGAGCCCGGCCCCGGCGTGCGGCAACTGCGACCACTGCCGGCGGCCTGGGAAGCCTGGAGATTCCCCCGCGTAGGGAACCCGGGCCCGGGCCAGAAGATCCTCCAGGATGAAGAGACTGCTGCTCCTGCTGCTGGCGCTGCTGTGCGCCGGATGCGCCTGCCAGACGAAGACCGGCACCCCGGTCCGGGTGGGGTTCCTGCTGACCTCCCTGGAGAAGGAGCGCTATCACAAGGATCGCACGTTCTTCACCCGGGAGGTCGAGAAGCAGGGGGCCCAGGTCCGCTTCGAGTCCTCCCGTGGCGACGCCTCGGTGCAGATCGAGCAGGCCCGGCAGGCCTTGTCGAAAGGCATCCGCTGCCTGGTCCTGCACGCCGTAGACCGTCAGGCCGCCCAGGCGGTGGTCGAGATGGCTCACCAGGCCAAGGTTCCGGTGGTGGGCTACGACCGATCGCTTCCAGGGATCCCCTTCGACTGGGCGGTGGTCCACGACTCGCAGGCCGTGGGCCGGGCCCAGGCCGAATTCGCGGTGCGGGCCCTGGGCCCGTCTGGCGGAGAGGTGGCCATCCTGAAGGGCACCGAGGGGAACCCTGTGGCCGAAGCCATCACCCGCGCCAACCTGGAGGTCCTGCAGGCGATCCCCGGCGTCCACGTGGTCGAGGTGGTGCCCCACGCCCACTGGGTGGCCGAGGAGGCCCACGCCAGCACGCGCAACCTCCTGAAGCGATACCCGGACCTGAAGGCCCTGCTGGCCAACAACTCCAGCCTGGCCCGGGGCGCCATCCAGGCCCTGCGCGAGAGCGACCGGGAAGGTCAGGTCTACGTGGCCGGCGCCGACGCGGATCTGGCCAACTGCCAGTTCGTGGCCCGGGGCCTGCAGGGCATGGACGTCCTCAAGGAGATCGAGCCTCTGGCCCGAGGGGCCGCCCAGGTGGCCGTGGCCCTGGCCCGGGGCCAGGAACCCGTCCTGCAGGTTCCCCAGCACCGGGTCGACCGGGAGGGCCCGGTCCCGACCCTGGTGCTGCCCGTCCGCCCCTTCGACCGGCAGACCCTGGAAGAGGTCGTAGTAGGATCAGGCTTCCACCCTCGCGTGGCGGTCTTCCCCACGGCCAGCCCTACCCGAGGGAACTACCCCGAAGACTGATCCCCCCCGGCCTGGCGGAACTCGACGAAGCTGCGGACGTACAGCGAGTAGATAAAGGAGAGCGCGGCCGGTCCGAAGCGGCGCTCGATCTCGCCCAGGTCGACCTTCCCGTTGAAGGTCTCCAGGATGGCCCCCGCCTTGTGGCTGACGGGAATCACCTGGTTGCCGCGCACCAAGGCCCAGCCGAAGTCCTCTTCGCGCACCGCGTAGCGCGGAATCGGACAGAGTTCCTCTTCCAGGGTCACCTCGTGCAGGGTCGGCTCTTCCGAGGGCACCGCAGCCCGGATCAACGGGTCCTGGGTGCCGCCCAGGTGCTCCACGGCGGCCCGACAACCACCGGGGCAATAGCTCACCCGCGAGCAATCCTGGCACGAGGGCGGCATGATGGCCCGCCACCGACGCATCTCTTCCGAGCGCCAGGCCTCGGTCACGCCGGTTTCCAAGAGGTTCGCGGCCGGGCGGGTCGAGCACGAGCAGGGCAGCAGGTTCCCCTGGGGATCGACGGCCCCCGACAGGATGCCTCCCATGCACCCGTAGGAGTCCGACAGGTGGAAGCAGTTGGGAACGCAGTTGCCCAGCGCCACGTTGTACCCGAACTGGCGCATGTCGTGGATCTGCTCCACCGCCCGCAGCAACTGATGCTCGTCGGGCGCCAGCGGCGAGTCGGCAGGCCCCACGTAGCGGTTGAAGACCGCATAGCGGGCCCCCAGGCGGAAGGCCTCCTCGGCGATCTCCATCACCTGCTCGCAGTTCTGGCGGGTGATCAGGGTGCGCGTGTTGACCTCGAAGGCCGAGGCCAGGGCCTTCTGCAGCGAGGCCACCAGGCGGGCGTATCCCTCAAACCCCTGCTCCTGGCAGAGTTCGGCGGTGTGCCCGGGGAACTCGAAGACGAAAGACCCGAAGTGGGACAGACGCCGCAGCTTCCCCAGGAAGCCCTCGGCATCGCTCCACTGCCCCGGGGTGACCAGATGGAAGAACTTGCGGGTCCGGTCCAGCGCCGCCAGGATCTCGAAGAGCTGGGGGTGCTCGACCGGCTCTTCGCCTGCGATCCGGAACTCGTTGACGTACTCCCCCAGCTTCTGGATGATCCCGACCCAGTCGGCAGCCGGCAGCCCCCCCTGGGCATCCCGGAGGAGCAGTTCGATGCTGACGGGACCGCGAAGTTCGAGCATGTTGACCTTTCCTGGAAAACCCGCGACGCCCTGGCCTGGCCCGGGGTCCGGAAAACTGGTGCGGCAGGCGGGCGGGCCTGCCGCACAGGCGGGGCGGGACCCGGCGCCGCCTCAGAACACGTAGTCTCCCTGGACCATGTTGGTGTGGAATCCGCCAGTGGGTGCGTTGCCGTGGTTCTGCCAATGGCCGTTGGCGTGCCCTCCAGGCACGTTGCTGTGATTGGCCCAAGCAACATTCCCGTGCGACACTTCCGGCGAGTTCGAGTGGTTGGTTCCAGGCAGGTTCGAATGATAGGCGGCGATCAGGATCGGATGGCCCCTCTGGTCGGTCAGGGGTGCCCCGGGCGTGTAGCGCAGGGAATCCGCTCCTCGCACCTCGCGAGCCTCCAGAAGCACCACCTCCGGGGGCCGGTCTGTGGGCATGAAGGAGGCCTCCGAGGACGACTCCATGGCGGGCGGCGTGAACAGGATCGCCTGGGGCGAAGCCTGGGCGCTTCCCGACAGGCCTCCCAGGACCCCTGCCGTGGCCAGGGTGAAGGCCGCCGCTCTCCCCAGCAGGGGCAGTTCCCAATCGGCAGGCGGCACGACGGCCCGAAGCGACCTGGACAGGCGGACCCGGATGGGATCCGGTCGGAACCAGGCGTGGTTTGAGGTCAGCGCCCCCAACTGCCCCAGCAAGGTCGCTTCGGTCGGCGAAACCGGGCACTCGGCCCCCGCCCCCGGCCCGCGCAGCACCACTCTGAACTGTCTCATCGTCAGGGAACCTCCTGGAATGCGGGGCTTACTTGTAGGGCCGGGTGTCGGTGTTGGTGTGGGGCACCAACGGCGTATTCGAGTGGGCCACCAACACCGTATTCTGATGCACCTGGAAGTGGGAGACCCAACCTCTCCGGAAAGTGTGGGGCCTGGGCGCGGAAATGTCGGCAAGAAGAACTTGTCCGGGCCAACGGGCCGGTTCCAGAGCCCCTTCTTGACTGCCCGGCATCTGCGCAGCCTGGGGGGCTGCCGTCAGAGCCGCCAGACCGAAGGTCAACAACCCGGAGACCGCCAAAGCCTGGGCCGGGCGCACCAGCGCCGCCTCGAACCCCCGCACCAAAGAGCGGGCAGCCCGACGGGCCAGACTCTGCCGGCCAGGCAGCAGTCGCACCGGGAGAGCTGGAAATCCACGCACCCCAGGGGCCAGGAAGGTCTGGAACTCTTCAGCCAGGGCCTGGGCAGAGGCCTCGGATCGCCCCACCAGGCGCAGTGTCCCCCCTCTGGGGCGAACCTGCGAGCAGGCCTCGCCCTCCAGGTCGTGCGCGGGCGGACTCCCTTTGCGGACCAGGCTGACGCTCAAGAGCAGCCGACCCGAGTCCAGCGGATAGAGCGAACCGGAATGGCGCGCGGAAAGCAAAGGGGAAAGGGCCATGGCCGCTGCCGCGGCCACCGCCTGACTCAATCCGAGTGAGACGTCCACTTGCCGGAGACCTCCTTGCCTTCCCGAGCCACCTCGGGCCCAAGAGAATGGGTTCGACCTGCCCCGGCCGGTCCCTTCACCAGCCCACCTCCGAGGCCCCGACGCAGGCTCGAGGAGGGCCGGGCCGACCCAGGTCGGTGACGGGAGCCAGGGGCTCGGCGATGGCGCTGAGGCGCGGCCTGGTCACGTCCAGGGAGGGGGTGGTCCGCTGGGAGGTCCAGGTGACCATCGAGAGGCGCTGCTCCTGGGCTCCGCTAAATTTCATTCCGGTCAGCCGGGTCTCCAGGGTGAAGTTGTCCCGGTCCTCCTCTGGCCCGTGCACGGGGTTGGCCGTGGCCCGGAAATACGAGAGAGCGAGATTTGGGGACGTGGGCTCCTCCCCCAGACGGGGCCCGACCAGGATGTTCTCGGCCACCAGGACCTCGAATTCGCTCTCGCTCGAACTTTCAATTCGAGTCAGGCGGTTGGTGGAGGAATCGATCTCGTAGGTGATGGTGACCAGGCCGGCGGGCTTGTCGTCGCTTTCAAAAACAGCGCGCCGGAACTCCAAGACCACGTCCCGCTTGTCGACCCAGGACTCGTACGAGAACGAATCGCGGGTCGACTGGCGGAAGTCTGCGGAGACCAGGTCCAAGGCCGAGCGCAGATCGCTGCGCAAGGCGGACATGGCCTGCCCCTTCTGGAAGGTCTGCATGCCCCCCATCATCAGCCGCGCCAAGGTCAGGGTGAAGATCGAGAAAAGGCCCACGGCCACCACCACTTCCAGCAGTGAGAAGCCTGCCCGGCGGGATGGGAGGGATCTGCGCATCATCATGGCCACTCCTCCAGCCTCATCAGGAATCGCACCCGGGTTCCGGTTATGTTACTCCCCGAAACCTGACCGACAGGATAGCCGAATTTCCCGTTGTTCTCATCCTGGAACTCCTTGTCCTTGGTCTCGAGATCCGTCGTTTCATCGAGCAGAGGACTTCTCCGCAACGAGTCATCTTTTCGGAGGGGAAAATCCCCATCTGAGATGATCAGCGGGTTGAGCAGGTCCAGGCGCCACAAAGTGGAGGTGTAGGTGTAGGGATAGGGAGGATTGGTGAAGGTGGTTCCCGGCGGGTGGATGGCGATGACCTTGTTGCTCTCGGCAATGAACCCCCCATCTTCCGTGTCGCAGAAGATCACCACGTTGTCCAGACCCGTCAGATTCTGGCCGAGCCCGTTCAATCTCTTGGTATAGCTCACATCCGTCAGGTATTCCTCCCGACGCTTCACCTCTCCGGCCACCACCACAGTCGGTCCGGTATCTTCAAACTCATAGAGACTTAGGGAAACCCGACGGGGAGCACCATCAACCCGGTTCACGAAATGACGAAAAACCGTGAAGTTCTCGGGGAAGGGATAGCCTCCGTCCAATCCCACGATGTGGACATAGTCGGCACCGAGTGCTGGGCTTCCGTCAGGGAAGGCACCATCTCGAACCGGCTTGGTCCCACTCTTGTAACCAAGATTGTTCGTACCGGTCGCAGCGTTCGGGTCAGCGGAGTCCTCAGCCAGCAACGCGTCCCCCAACTTCTTGTTTGCCACGTAGGTGACCAGCTTGACCTCGACGGCCCCCTTCTGGGCCAGGCTGTTGGTCCACTGGTCGTCCTGGGCCTCGGCCAGGGTCTTCAAAGGGCCTCGGACCGTGACCGTCACCCGGTACATCGAGGCGAAACCGCTCCAAGTAGCACCATCATCCAAACTGTAAGGAAACTCCATGTATTTGGAAATCGAATTTGGATCCCCCGGATGGGGAGGATCGACCACCGGGATGCAGTGGACCCGATAGTAGAATCGGCGCTCGGGCGTCAGGTCCCCCGGGAAGGCCCGGAAGGCCCCGTCGGTGTTCACCTCGACGTAGGTCGCGTCATCCGGGTTGGGAGCATCCCGTCTACCCCAATACTTCCACCAATCCGTAGACAACGAGCTTGCCGAGTTGGGAACGCCGCCGAAGAGGTGGTTGTTGCGCACGTCCTCCAGCTTGCGGGCGGCCAGTTCGTAGGCCGTGGTCTGGGCCGAACTCTTGGCCGAGGCGGCAAAGCCCATCGGGAAGATCTGGAAGATGGTGGACAGCCCCACCGCCAGCACGGCCACGGCCACCAGGATCTCCAGCAGGGTGACGCCCGAGGCGCGGGTCCCCTTTCGACTCAGCGGAAGCGCTCGTACCATCTGGCCTCCTCGATCTCGGCGGGTTCGGTGGTGGTGGTCAGGGTTCCGGTGGAGGTATTCAGGCGGACCTCGGTGTAGAGCGTGCGCTTCGAGCGGACCTTCCAGTCGGCGCTGGCCAGGTCCGTCCGTTCCAACACATCACTCTCCCAGGACCAATCCTGGGGGACCTGGCGGACCCGACCGATGGAGACGATCCGGACGATCCAGCGGTCGACGTCGGCCTTATCCTTTTCGACGGTCTGATGGACCTCGAAGGTGCCGCAGTGATGGTTGTTGCGGAGCCAAGCATCCGTGAAGTCGATGTCGGGAGCGAAGGCCAGGTCATTGATCAGCACTCGTTCTTGAGGTTGAATCGCATCCGTGGCGAACAGCGAACTCAGGCTTCCCCTGGTGTCGACGGTGCCATCATCGTTCACGTCATAATCCATCGACGGATAAACGGCCATGTTGTGCTTGTTCAGCCACATGGCGTACTCCAGCCCCGCCTCGGCCAGGTACAGGGTCAGAAGCGAATCCCCCACCGTCTGGGACGAGCGGACGTCCCGAGCCGTCAGGTGCACGAAGGCCGAAGCGATGATCATGAGGATCACCAGCACCATCAGGCCGGAGATCAGGGCCACGCCTGGGGGGCGTGAAGGCCGCAGCAAGCGACTCATCAGCGGACCTCGATCCTTCCGTTGGGGTAGATGCGAACCGGAACGTGCACCACCCCCGGAGCCGAGACGGTGAGGGTGTAAATCCGAACCCCGGCCGAGTCGTCATAGGCCACGTCGGACTCGTCCGGGTCCACCCAGCCCCGGGGCCCGAACAGCAGCTTCTTTCCTGGCGAAGACAAAGTCAGGCTCTCCTGGGCCAGGTTGACCTGCCTGAAGAGTTCACCGGACTCGGTGGCGGAGTCGGTCACGTACACCGAATACTGTCCCTCGTTGTCCACCTGCACCCAACACTCGCCCTCCAGGTCCATCGCGCGTGCCTGGATGTAGGTCAACTCGGCCCGCAGCTCGTGGGCCGACGAGTAGGCGCGCATGCGGGCGCGATACCGGGCCCAGGGGGGAGCGACGATCGCCGCCAGGATGGCGAGAACCGTCACGCTCACCGCCAGCTCCAGGAGGGTGAAACCTGCACTTCGCCGGGATGTACTGCTGGCCCGGATCATCGTTCCTCCCACGCGGGGCAATCCGTGGAGTCGACGGGGCCGATCCCGAATCCGACTCCCGGTAACCTTAGCAGCCAGACGCTGGCACTTCAAGGGTTCCCAACGGTTGCCAGGGTCCTTCGAGGCCGCCTCCGGCAGCCCTTTCCACCTCGAAGACTGCCGGCCCGGACGCGAAAGGCGAAAAGCCACCCTTCCTCATGGAAAGACCTCCGACTCCGTGCTAGAATACCTTCATCATGCATGAGTCAAGACAAGAGACCGCCCCCCGAGGCCAAGCTCGTGCGTCCCATGTCGAGGGGTTCACGCTGATCGAGATCATGCTGGTCCTGGCCATCCTGGCCATCCTGGGCATGGTCACCCTGGGCTACTTCCGCAGCATCAATCGAGACGCCGAATTCCAGCAGTGCCAGGCCAACATCCTCCTGATCAGCCAGGCCATGGAGAACTACAAGGCCCAGGCGATGTTCTACCCCGAAACCCTTCAGCAGATCCTCTACGAGGAGTACGGACTTCCCGAGCTTCCCCGGTGTCCGGGAGACGGCAACCACCCCGCCGGCGGAGACTATAGCGTGGCCGTACCTTCAGGGGAAGGTCTGACATTTACCCCTGAGCAAGGCTACCACTACATGATCTACTGCAACGACGACCGCCACAAGGGCAAGGCACCCGCAGGTTTCCCCCAATACAAGAGCACCACGAATAAATCCTATACCGGGACGAACGACTAGGAGCCTGTGTCGAGGTACGGGGCCGCCCACCTCTCCAAGGTGAGCTCCAACCGGTCGGGGGACTGCTGGACCCGGCCGTGCAGCCGGTTCAGCGAGGCCAGGGTCAGGGGTCCGCGCTCTTGGCACTGAAGGCGAATCCACAGGTCGTGGTCGAAGAGGATGGACTCGCCCAGGGCCAGGCCCAGGTGCTTCAGGCAGAAGGCCAAATCGACCCAGGCGTCCAGGTTCTCGGGCTCCCGCTCCAGGGAGGCCATGAAGGCCCGGGCCGCCCCAGTCCAGTCGCGCGCCAGGTACTCCAGGTAGCCCGAAAGCTCCCAGGTCCGGGGTTCGGGCCAGCGTCGGACCCACTCGCCAGCACGCCGGCGCAGTTCCGGCAGCGCCTCCGGATGGTCGAAGGCCCACAGCGAAAGCCTCTGGAACACCGTGTCCCGGCGCGCCAAGCCCTCCTCCAGGCGATTGGCGACCCGGGGAGGCAGGAGCCACCCTGCGATGGCATGGAACTCCTCCTCCAGGACACCCTCCTGAATCCTTCTCTGCACGAGGTCGCCTCCGATGAACCCCTTCGACCTGGTCCTCCTGGACCTGGACGGGACCATCCTGGATCCGGGCGCAGATCCCTGCATCGATCCACGCGTCGTCCAGGCCGTGGCCCGGGTCCAGCAGGCCGGAACTCCGGTCACCCTGGCCACAGGCCGGACCCTGGACTACGTCCGCCCCCTGGTTCGACAACTGGGGATCCGCCTTCCTGTCGTGGCCTCCCAGGGAGCCGTGGTGGGCTTTGCCGAGACCGGACAGATCCTCCACGAGGCGCCTTTGGATCGACCGACCAGCGACGAGGTCATGGCCTGGGCGCGCCGGGCCCGCCACGTGGTGGCCCTGTACGTCCACCGCCGGGGCCACCCCCTGCGAGTGCTGCAGAATCGTGAGGAACACGAGCCCTCCTACTATGACCACCTCTTCGGCACTCCGCGCTGCCTGGTACCGTTTGGCCCCCTGGGGCCCGACGAGAGGGTCCTGAAGTTCATCGCGGTCAACCCGCCGGTTCAACCCGACTTGCAGGGCTGGCTGCGCCGACGCTTCGGCTGCCGGGCCTGGCTGGCTCGCACCCACCCCGACCTGCTCGAGGGGACGGCACCGGGCGTGGACAAAGGCTCGGGGGTGACCCGGCTCCTGGCGCACCTGGGCCTCTCGGCGCAGCGGGTGCTCTTCGTCGGGGACAACGAGAACGACCTGCCGGTCTTCCGCCTGGTGGGGACCGGGGTGGCCATGGGGACGGCCCCCGAGCACGTCCGACAGGCGGCCACGTGGATTGCGCCGCCCTTGGCCCAGGCCGGCGCTGCGGTGGCCTTGGACCGCTTCCTGCCGGCCGAGGGCCGCTGAGGGCTTCAGTCCCGATCGAACTGGATCAGGAAGGGGTGCTCGGGGGCGAACCCTTCCGAACGCGCCTGGATCCGGTCCACCAGCTCGCCGTCGCGAAAGACCCGGACCGTGTCGCCCTCCAGCTCCAAGGCGTCCCCCCTGGCCAGCCGAGGCAGGAGGGCTTGTCCCGTGAGGTCCCCATCCGGGTAGTAGACCTTCCGATACGTCAGGCGATTCCCTTGCAAGGTCCCGTCAAAGACGAAGTGCTTGCGCTCGTAGAAGACCAGGGCCGGCAGGCGCAGGTGGCGGTCCACCTGGCGCACCAGCTCGGGCTCGCGGAGGGCCACCTCGCTGCGAAGCCGGCCGGCCAGCTTGCGCGTGGCCGGGCAGTCCCAGCGACAGGGCATGTGGTAGATGTAGGAATAGGTGCGGTCCTTGGTCAGGGGGTTGCACAACCAGTGCCGGGGCGCACCGCGCGATTCGCGGTGAATCTCGGCCAGGAAGCTGAAGCGGCTCCAATCGTTGCGCTGGCGGAAGAAGCGGATGCAGCAATCGGGGTAGCCCAGAAGCCGACCATAGGTCAAGATATCGGCGTAGGGCGGCCACAGGACCCGGTCTTTGACGATCACCGGGTACCACATCCCGTGACGAAGCAAATCCCGGTCCCGGCTTAGGAACACGTGCGTGCGGACGTTGGCCCGAGCCCTCTCGGGAAACCCAGCCCCAACTGGAAGGCCCACGGCCACCGTCGAAGAGAGGGTTGTCCCGCCCATGGCCCGCGCCTCGGCCCTTTCCCTCGGGATCAGGATCTTGGTCACGTCCGCTCGCACATGAAGACCATAGGATCGGCACAATTGCCGGTATTCCTCCATGCGCCAAGCGGGGATCCAATCATCCATGAGTGGCTTGAACCCCAAAACGCAGGCCATGAACACCAGAAGTTGCCCGCTGTCCCGGTGGAAGTCAACGAAGTCCCGACAGAAGCTCGCGGGACGATAGGTCGCGAAGAGCGGGGGCTCAGCGGACATCGGGCCGGGTCAGGGCCCAGGGCCCGAAGCGCAGGATGTCCACCGTGCCCCCCAGGGGATCGACCCGGAAGGGGATGGCCAACTCCATCTGCTTGTTGGTGTAGGCGGCCGGCAGGAAGAGGTCCCGGGTGGTCACCCGCAGCAGTCCGGTCCCGGTGCGCACCGGGACCGCCACCGAATACCAGGGGCCGACCTGCCCCTGCGATCCGCGCTCGCCCAGTTCCAGGTTCACAAAGCCCCAGGGAGCGGTGGCCACCGAGTAGCGCATGTTCACGGTGAAGGTGTGGGCCTGGCCGGTCCGCAGCGAGCCGACCTTCGGGAAGAAGGAGAGGACCTGCAACGAGTTGCGCACGGCAGACGCCTTCTGGGGGCGGACCGAGAGCGAGCCCCTCAAGAAGTTGTGGCTGGTGGCCCAGCCCAACTCCTTGCCCGAGGCGTCGCGCAGATTGACCACCACCGCGATCTGGGCGTTCTTCTCGGAGGCGGACTTCAGGCTGACCGGGTCGGTCTTCAGGACCAGGGTGTGCTTGCCCTGGACGACGGCCTTCTCCAGGGTGGGAGCCAGGGGTTCAAAGCCAGACCCCTTGGCTCCGGGGCGCAGGCGGAAAACCCCTACCCGAACCTTCCCGCGCGCGGCCGACTTCAGCGTGCACGAGACTTCCAGATGATAGGGGACCAGGGTGGGAGTGGGCAGATCCGCCCCGGTGCGGGGCGTGATCTTCTGGATGCGCACGAAGTCCTGGCCGGTGTGGCTCTTCTCGCTGCTGCACAGACCGACCGGGCTGGCCAGCAGGCTCACCCCGATCACCGCTGCCCAGACCAGCATGGTCCACCGAGTCGCGCGCTTCACACCGCCTCCTGTTCCGACCCTCACTCCGGGCTGTTCGAAATCGCTGAACCGACGGCCGGTGAGTTCTTTTCCGGAGCGGAGGATTCCTCCCCCTGAATCCGGCTGGGTCCTCGACAGGCTGGCTATAATACTGGCGTGAGCCGCGTTCTTCCGCTCTTCCTGCTCCTGGCCACCCTGGCGGCCTGCACCCCCGGCCAGGTCCCCGAGGCGCCTCCCCCGCCCGGCCCACGGACGTCCCCGACCTCGACTCAAGGCCCCCTGCTGCTCGAAGAGGCCACCTGGAAGCTGCGCTGGGAGATCGCCTACCGCAACTCGGGATCCAAGCCGGCCTCGATCCGGGTTGAAATGCCCCTCCCGCAGGACCGCGGAGGCTGGCAGACCGTCCGCCAGACCTCTTTGGAGCCCGCCCCGGACCGACAGGTGACCGACTCGTTCGGCAATCGCCTGGCGGTCTACGAATGGAGCGAGGTCCCAGCAGGCGCCTCGGTCCAGGCCCAGGTCCAGACCGTGGTCCAGCGCCGGGGCGCCGCCTTCTGTCCGGACGCCAGCCAGGTCCGCTCCCCGAGAAACGGGCCGTCCCGCTTCCTGGTGGCCGAGCCCGGGATCCTGGCCGACGACCCCGTGATCCTTCGAACAGCCGCAGCCGTGGTGGGCGACGAGCACAACCCGTACTATCGCCTGGTCCGCCTGTATGACTTTGTTCGGGGCCTGGACTACCAGTTGACCCGACCTTCCCAGGACGACCACGAGTCCCTGGCCTCGCGCGTCGTCCAGTGCTCCGACGCCGCGGGGCTGCTGGTCAGCCTGTCGCGGGCCGCCGGGATCCCAGCGCGCTACGTCGCGGGGGTCTTCCTGCGTCCCGAGACTCCCCAGCTCCGGATCGCCCACGCCTGGGCCGAAGCCTGGATCGAGCCCTACGGCTGGCTGCCCATGGACCCCACCATGGGCCGGTTTGCCGACACGCGGACCACCCGACTGGGACAACTGGACCCGGCCTACGTGGTGGCCTGGGAGGGCCGGGGCAGCCGCGGATTCGCCGTCCAGGGAGCCCGGGACTCGGAGGTGAGCCTGGTCCTGCATCAAGAGCTGGTCTCGCGCAGCGCTCCCTCCACCCCCTCCCTGGCGGTCCCCTCCCTGATGGGATCGCGGGACCTGACCCCGATGCTGCCCTCGGGGCGGGCCCTGGAGCTTCTCCAACAGGCCATGGATCCCGGCCTGGACCAGCAGGAGCGCCTCCGTGCCTGTCGCGAGGGGCTGAAGATCGAACCCGAGTCCAAGGCCCTGATGCGCGCCCTGGTTGTCGCCAGCCCCAGCGGCCCTGTGCGCCAGGCCCTGGATGCCGAGCTGGCGCTGCGCCCCTCCTCGTCCAACGCACTCTTCGGCCGCGGCCTGCTGGCCCTGGAGGACGAGCGCTGGACCCAAGCCGAAGACTTCCTGAGGGCTGCGGGCCAGGATTTCCCGGTCCAACACGCCATGGCCGACCTCTTCGTGAGGACCTGCCAACCCGGTCGGGCCAGCCAGGCCCTCTCCCGAGCCACCAGCCGGGCGGTGACCTTCCGCCTGGCCCAGAGCGCCACAAACCTCTTCGCCGACCTGGGGGACTGGGCCGGGCTGGCGCAGGTCGCGGAGGAGGCAGCCCGGATCTACCCCGCCAGTCCCGAGTTCGAACTGGCCCGCGCGCAGGCCCTTTTCCGCATGGGAGACCAGGCCGCCTCGGAGGCGCTCTTCGCCCGGATGCGCATCGCCCGCCCCGGGGACGGACTGCCCGACGCCGTGCTGGGCCTCCTGCACCTGGAGAACGGCCGGCCGGACCGGGCCCTTCAGCTTCTCAGACGGGCCCTGCGCACGGGCCTGGAGCCCGCCGAGCGGGACTTCTTCGCCGACCTGGCCCGCCAGGTCCAGGACATGCCCGAGCCGGAGTCGCCCTGAGAGCCCTTCCGCACCCGGTCAAAGGAGGTCTTGGCCAGGATCGTCGGTCATCAGGCGACCCACGATCCTGGCTGTGGACGTTGCCGCGTCCGGGGACAGGGCAGACGGCGTGGGCGAACGGCCCGGACCGGCCTGGCTGACCGGACAGCGTGGATCTGGCCCCCACCTGCAAGCCGGTCGCCCGCTCGCCCTGAGAGCCATCCCCATGACTCAAGCCTTCAGGCACGAACGGATTGTGAAATTTTTGTAATGGGGCCTCCCGACGGCAAGAACCGGCATCGAAGGATGTCGGCGGAAATCCGGCTCGCAAGACCCCCTGAAGGGGCCTGGAAGGGGTTGCTCGGGTGCCGGGCGAGACTTGTGTCGTCGAGGCCTTCGAAAAGGCCGCAAATCATCGCCAGTGAATCGTTCAAATCCCTGCGGCGCAGGCGATTGCGCGATCGCCAAATTGGACCTGACAGGCCCATCCACGGTAGAATGAGGTATGGAGAACCCGGCATCCCAGGCCCGTCCCGACCTCCCCCCGGAAGTCCTCGCCCTCCTGGCAGACCATCCGCAAGGCTTGCGGCCCTCCCGGGCCCGACAGGTCGCCTTGATGGAAGAAGCCCTGACGGAACTTGCCCGCTTCGGGCCCCTCCTCGAGGTCCGCCTGGGACAGGTCCTCGCGCCCATGCTCCGGGGCGGTCACAAGCATCTGGGCTACGTGACGCCGGCGATGTTCTGTCGCGAGGAGTTGGGAGTCTCGGCGACCGCCGCCTGGGATTCGGTGCGCCTGGCCGAGGGGCTGCTGCGACGGCCGACCCTGAGGGAGGCCTTCCTGGAAGGAGGGCTTCCCCGGACCCACACCCTGGAGCTGCTGCGCCTGGACCCAGCAAGCGACGCGGAATGGGCGGTACGGGCCGCCAGCCTCTCGGTGCAGGAGCTGCGCCGGGCCTTGAGGCCGCTGCGTTCTTCAAGCCCGGACGAAGAAAAGGAAGGCGCCCGGGTCCGGAACTTCGACCTGGAGGCCGAGCCCTACGCCACCTGGCTTGCCACGGTCGAGCTGGCCCGGCGCCGCGAGGGCCGCGACCTGGATCTTGCCCATGTGCTGGAGCAGATCCTGGCCGAGTTCGCGGCGGGGCGGCCATTGATCGCCGGAATGGAGGGGAGCCTGGCGGCCGACTCCAGCCTGCAGGCGCAAGGCCGGCAGCGGGACACCCTGGGGGCCTGCCAGGTTCGCCCCCCTGGTGGCGGCGGTGGAGCGACAACCCCGGATGGTCTGCTGGTCTCGAAGCACGAGGTCGGCTGGGAGGCGACCGGCGAGCCGGCCGATCCACCTCCCTTCCAGCGCGATCCCCGATGGCCGGGCAGGGCGAGCAACGGGGGCGGCGCGACACCCGACGGGGGTGGCGGGGAGGCCGGAACCGGCGAGGCCACGCCCGAAGCCAACGGCCCCGATGTCCCCCCGGAACTCCCTTGCCTTCTGCGCGAAGCGCTTCCCCGCAGCCCCCGAAAGCTGACCCGTCTGGCCCGCCGGCTGCTGGCCTCGCGAGAGCGCCTGGAGCTGCAGCGCGGCCGGATCCTGCGGCTGGTCCAGGAGGGAAGGCTGTCCCGCGAGGCGGGGTTCCGGTCCTTCCGCGCCTGGCTCGAGAGCCGGGGGATCGCCCCCAGCACCGCCTTCCAGGCCACCGCCCGGGACCAGCGCCTGGATCGGCACGAACCATTGCGCCAAGGGCTCTGCGAAGGGCGTCTGTCGCCGACCAAGGTGGATCTGCTCTTGCGATTGCCCCGCCGGGCCGATCTCGAGAGCTGGGCAGCCTACGCCGAAGAGCACACCTGCCGCCGTCTGGAGGAGGCGGTCGAGGCTGCCCTGGTGCTGGCCACCCGCTTCCCCTCCACCTGGAATCTTCGCAGGGGCAGGGCCCCGGGGGAGGAGGAGACCCTGGAAGAGTTCCGTCAACAGGCCGGCCTGCAGGCCCTGGAGGCGACCTGTGAGGATCTGGCCCGGGCCTTCGAGCAGGCCGACTCCGCCCGGACCGCCCCGGAAGGAGTCCAGACATCCGCAGCGCCGGCGCCGGCCTCGGTGCCTACCCTGGCCCCGGACTCCTCCCCCGGCGAGACCGACCCGAAGGAAGAGACTGCCAGCGGCGCGAGGACCCTGGCGGCGGCCTCCCAGAGCCACGATGAAACCCTGGCCAAGGCCGAGATTCCCGGCACCCGAAGCGAGTCGGCCGGCCAGCCGGCTCTCGACACCCCCGAAGCCATCCCGTCCCCTCCCACCATCCGCCTGCGCCTGGTCCTGCCGGAATCCCTGGACTGCTTGCTGCAGGCCGCGGAAGCCCGACTTCGGCAGGACGCCGGTGAGGCGCTCACCTCAGAGGAGTGCCTGTATATCCTGTGCCTGGTCTTCCTGCGCCAGGCGGGTCAAGAGGATTCGGGCCAGAGCCGGGTCCGCCGTCAGGCCCTGGAGCGGGCCGGCTACCGCTGCGAGGTTCCGGGCTGCGTCTGCCGGACCAACCTGCACGTCCACCACATCCAGCGGCGCTCGCAGGGCGGGTCGGATGAACTCCCGAATTTGGCCGTGGCCTGCGCCAGTCATCACCTGCGCCACCTTCACGGCGGCACCATGCGGGTGGAGGGCGAGGACCCGAGCACCCGCATCTGGGAGATGGGTTTGCAGGATGGTGAACCCTGGCGGGTCTGGTGCGACGAGCGACTGGTGGACGGAGAGGCGCTGGCCTGGGAGGGGGACGAGGCCGAGTCGCCCGACACCGCCCCACCCCCCGGCGACGACCGGGTCTGCGAGGCCATCCCTGAGTACCGGTGCGGGCCTGCCACCTCTGCCTCGGAGCCCCGCGCCGCCTGAAATCCCGCCCTCGTGGATGGGATCGCGGACCTTGCGGTTCAGGGTTCCAATCATGCTCGAAGGCCTCCCGTGGAGCGGTCGGTTTGATGACGACTACTTCCACGCAGGAGGCCTTCGTATCTGCCGGTTACCGAACATATATTCGCCTACGCTCAGGATCTGCACCCCGGTCAAGCGGAAATCTTTGAATCACTCGGGAGGGAATGGTATATTACCTGGACAACCGGCGAGACCGGAACCAGAACCAGGAACTGGCCCCGAAAGCCAGGGAGGACAAGACTTGAAGCGCTACGTCGTCGTCGGTGCGGGCGCCGCCGGACTGACCCTGGCCTATCTTCTGACCAAGGCGGGTCTGCCCGTCACCGTGGTCGAGAAGGAACCCGAGGTGGGCGGGTTGGCCCGTAGCTTCCACTACGACGAGTGGCACTTCGACATCGGCCCCCACCGGTTCTACTCGGCCAACCCCGTGGTCGGGAACTTCCTGTCCGAGGTGATGGGCGACGACTTCCTGGAGATCTCGCGGACCTCCGCCGTGCACTTCATGGGCCACTACCACTCCTGGCCCCTGCGCCTGGAGACCCTGCCCAAGCTCCCCCTGGGCATCGCGCTCCGGGCCGGGATGGACCTGCTGAGCAAAGCGGCCCGGGCCTCGGACGAGAGCGTCTCGTTCGAGGACTACGTGCTGCGCCGCTACGGGCGCACCCTGTATCAGACCTTCTTCCGGGATTACACCGAGAAGTTCCTGGGGATTCCCGCCTCGGACACCCACCAGAACTGGGCCAAGGTCGGGGTCGAGCGTGCCACCATCGACGAGAAGGTCAACACGGCCTCGCTGGCCGAGATCTTCAAGTTGATGCTGATCCCCAAGCCCCGCGAACTGAACTTCCTGTACCCCCGGCGCGACGGGGTGCACGCCTTCTGGAAGCGCTGTGCCGAGAAGATCCTCTCCGCGGGCGGGGAGATCCTGACCGGCAAGGTTCCCCAGAAGCTGGAGACCGGCCCCGAAGGACTCCATCGACTGGTCCTGGACGACCGGACCCTGGATTGCGAGGTCCTGGCCTGGAGCGGCCCCGTCCCCGAGCTGGCCCGGATGCTGCATCGACCCGCCCCGAACCTGGCCTATCGCTCGCACGTCGTGTACAACATCCTGCTGGACAGTCCCCCGGTGCACGACTACCAGTGGTGCTACTTCGGAGCCAAGGACCTGGTCTTCTCGCGCCTCTCCAACCCGGCCAGCTTCTCGCCGCACACCGTGCCCCCGGGGCGCGGTGGCCTGTGCCTGGAGATCCCCTGCCAGGAGGGAGACCTCCTGTGGGAGGACCCGGCCCGCGTGCGCCGGCAGGTGGTCGAGGATCTGCTGCGGGTGCAGGCCATCCGGGACGAGGCGCAGATCCAGGCCATGAAGATCGAGAGGGTCCGCGACGCCTACCCGGTCTACCACGTCGACTACCCCGGAAGGCTGGACCAGGCCTTCGAAGACCTGAAGGCCTTCCCCAACCTGCACCTGCTGGGGCGCACCGGTCGCTTCTGGTACAACAACATGGACCACTCCATCGAGAACGCCTTCGCCCTGGCCGGCGAGCTTCTGGACGGGATGGCCCAGGCCAACGATCGCGCCCGCCAGGTCCGCGAGGAGCTCATGAAGACCCGCCCCCCACAGACGTTCGAGCCTGAACCCGCCGTGGCCAGGGCCTGAGCCGCATGAGGCGATTCGCGCTGCCCCTTCCGCGCTTCGAGCTGGCCCTGGAGCCCTCCGACCTGACCTGGGCCTTCGGCCGGATCGGGCGCCACGGCCCGGAGGATCTGGCCTGCCTGGAGGCCGCCTTCGCCCAGGAGGTCGGGCTGCGCCGAGCCTTCTTCGTCCCTTCGGCCCGTCTGGGGATGTACCTGGCCCTGAAGGCCCTGAACCTGGCCCCCGGAGCCGTGGTCCTGATGCCGGCCTGGACCCATCCCTCCATGCCGGCCATGGTGGTGGCGGCGGGCCTGACCCCCCGCATCGCCGACATCGCCCGCGGGACATGGACCATGGGCTGTGAGCAAATCCCCGAGGAGGCCTGGCAGGGCGTCCGGGTGGTGGTGGCCACCCACATGTACGGCTGCCCGGCCCCGATGGCCGAGCTGGCCGCCGAAGCCCGTCGACGCGGTGCCATCCTGCTGGAGGACTGCGCCCAGGGCCTGGGGGCCCGATCCGGCAAGCTCCCGGCCGGAGTCTCGGGGGTGGCCAGCTTCTACTCCTTTGCCCTGACCAAGAACTTCACGACCTTGGGTGGGGGGATGGTGGGGGTCCAGGATGCCGACCTGGCCGAGAAGCTGGAAGAACTCCTGGCTGACGCCCCCCTCTCGGCGGACAAACGCGTCGTGCCCACGCTGGTCAAGGCTGCGGCCTTCCGCGTGGCGACCGCCCGGGCGCTCTTCGCGGCCGGGGTCTATCCCGCCCTGGCCGCGGGCTGGCTGGGTGCGGGCCGGGACCTGCTGCACCCCCTCTTTGAAGAGCGCTTCAGCATCGAGCCCCCCCGCACGCCAGGCCGGCCCTCGCCGCTGCAAGCCGCCCTGGGCCTGCGCCTTCTTCCCCGCCTGGAGGAACACAACCGACGCCGCGCGGCCAACGGCCTGGCCCTCCTGGAGCGCCTGAAGGCCCTGGACCTGCCCGAGCTGGGCCTTCCCGAAATACCGGCCGAGGGCCGGCACATCTTCATGAGCTTCGTGGTCACCTGGCCCGACCGCCAGGCCCTGGCCCGCGAGCTCTTCCGATTGGGGGTGGACTCGTCCCCGGGCTACCTGCGCCCGGTCACCCGGGTCGGCGTCCTGGCTGGCCGGGTCGAACAGTTCGGCCCCTGTCCCGAGGCCGAGCGCCTGGAGACCCGGCAACTGCATCTGCCGGTCTATCCCGGTCTGAGCGAGCGCGATCTGGACCGTCTGGCCGACGCGGTGGGCCGCGCCACCCGGGCGCGCCCCTCCACCATGAAGTTCTCCACCATGGTCCGCGCCGGAACAGCGGTCCTGAAGAGCCGGGTGGCCGGGGTGGACCATCCCCTCTTCGCAATCCTCTCGACCAACAACACCTGCCAGTCCCGGTGCCGCTACTGCCGGATTCCCGCCCGCGTGCAGAAGGAGATGAGCACCGAGCAGATTTTCGGCCTGATCGACCAGATGGCGGAGATGGGAACCCAAAGGCTGGGCCTGTGGGGCGGAGAGCCGCTGCTGCGCCCCGACATCACGCAGATCGTGTCCCACGCCCGGCAGAGGGGCCTGTACGTGACCCTGGACACCAACGGCTACCTGCTGCCCGAGCGCCGGGAACTGCTGGACCACCTCGACCACCTGATCGTCTCGCTGGACGGGCCCGAGGAGGCCCACGACGCCAACCGCGAGCCCGGCTCGTGGAAGAAGGCCATGGCGGCCCTGGACTGCATCCCGCCCGGACGGACGGTGTGGACCATCACCGTGCTGACCCGCCACAACATCCAGCACGTGGACTGGATCCTGGACGAGGCCGATCGCCGGGGCTTCGTGCCCACCTTCCAGGTCCTGCACCACAACGAGCTCTTCGGGATCAACGACGAGCTGCGCCCCAGCGCCGAGGAATACGCCCGGGTCCTGAAATATCTGGCCGAGCAGAAGCGCCGGGGCCGTCGGATCGGCACCTCTGTGGGCTGCTTCGAGCACCTGGCCGCCTGGAAGGACTACCAGCGCAATACTTCCACCGAGGGGGGCCTGGGCTGGAAGAAGTGCTGGGGCGGCAAGTTCTTCGTCAACATCGACACCAACGGCGACCTCTACCCCTGTTCGCTGACGGTGGGCGAGCTGCCGGCCCCCAACGCCCTGGCGCTGGGCTTCGCCGAGGCCTACCGGAGGGTGGCTCCCCCCCCCTGCCAGTCCTGCCTGGCCACCTGCTACTCGGAATACAACCTGCTCTTCTCGTTGAACTTCAGGACCATCCTGCAGTGGGTCCGGGCCCTGGGCCGGGGAGGATGACGTGAAGGTCCTGCTGGTCAACCCGCCCCGCGAGCACAGCATCTCCTCGGAGGTGCCGACCTCGGTGAACGCCGAGGTCAACACCATGCCTCCCCTGGGGCTTCTGTACCTGGAGGCCTGGCTGGCCAGCCAGGAGCACCACGAGGTGCGCGTCCTGGACTGCCTGGCCGAAGGCTGGGACGGGGCCCGACTGGAAGAAGAGGTCCGCCGGGAGGCCCCGGATCTGGTGGGGCTGACGGGCCACACCCACGACCTGGTGGACATGCTGGAGGTCTCGCGCCGGGTCAAGGGCATCTCGCCGGAGATCGCCGTGTGGTGGGGCGGGCCGCACGTTTCGGATTTTCCCTCCCAGACCATGCACCACCCGGAGGTGGACGGCTGCATCCCGGACGAGGGCGAGCAGGCTTTCGCCGAGGTCCTGGACTGCCTGGCGGAGGGTCGCGAGCCCACCCAGGTCGCCGGGGTCATCTTCCGCTCTCGACGTGGAGAGGTGGTCCAGACCCCCAAGCGGGCCCCGATCCGGGCTCTCAACTCTCTGCCCTTCCCCCGTCGAAGCGTCCTGGACTACCGGAAATACTCCTACGTCCTGGGCAGCCAGGCCATCGCCACCTCGCTTCTGACCAGCCGGGGCTGCCCCTACCACTGCAGCTTCTGCAACACGCCGGGGCGTGGATCCTGGAGGTCGCGCAGCGCCCACAACGTGGTGGACGAGATGGAGCAGTGCGCCGCCCTGGGAATCCACGAGATCTACATGGTGGACGACACCTTCAACGTCCAACCCGAGCGGACCCTGGCCATGTGCGAGGAGATCCGCCGCCGGGACCTCAAGGTCAACTGGAACTTCCGGGCCCGGGTCAACCTGATCACCCCCGAGACGGTCCAGGCCGCCCGCCAGGCCGGATGCACCCGCGTCCACGTGGGCGTCGAGTCGGGGACCGACGAGGGGCTGAAGATCCTCAACAAGAACCTGGACACCGCCCAGGTCCGCGAGAAGTTCCGGATCCTCAAGGACTCGGGGCTGACCACCGTGTGCTACTTCATGATCGGCTGTCCCCACGAGAGGACCCGGGACGACGTGCTGGCCACCATCGACTTCGCCCGCAAGCTGGACCCGGACTACGCGCTGTTCGGGGTGCTGACCCCCTACCCCCGGACCGCCCTGTATGACGAAGGCGTCCGTCGGGGCATCCTGGACCCCGGGCACTGGGAGAGGTTCCTGCTGAATCCCCGACCGGACTTCCGCCCCCAGGTCTGGACCGAGTTCTTCACCCCCGAAGAGCTCGGCGAGTTGTGCGAGCTGGCCTTCAAGCGCTTCTACCTGCGGCCGCGGCAGATGCTGCGCAAGCTGCTGGAGATCCGGAACTTCCAGGACCTCTCCCGGAAGCTCAAGGCCGGCTGGGGCATCGCGAAACTCTAGATTGATGAGATATCTGCCCCTGGCCCAGGCCCTCCTGACCCGCCGGGTCCCGGTGTACGTGCACTACGGGATCACCCACCGGTGCAACCTGCGCTGCCGGATGTGCGGGCTGTGGAAGATCGGCGACCGGCACAGCGAGCTCTCCCTTCCCCAGATCCGGCAGGTGGCCCGGAACCTGCGCCGCCTGGGCACCGCCGCGATCTCGCTGGGTGGGGGCGAACCCTTCCTGCGAGCGGACCTGCCCGAGATCATCCGGGCCTTCTCGGACTGCGGGATCGAGGTCCGGGTCCTGACCAACGGACTGGTCCGCGACGACGATCTGCTGCGCCGGGTCATGCAGACCGGAATCCGCCACGTCTCGTTGTCCCTGGACACCCCGGACCCGGACCGCCAGGCCGACATCTGCGACCGGGAAGGGGTCTGGGAGGGAATCCTGGAGGCCGTCCGCCGCTGGGCGGAGTACCTGCGCCCGCGACGGGGCCTGGGCGTGCTGAACTGCGTCGTCACCCGGCTGAACCACCGCGAGCTGCCCCGCATCGTCGAGCTGGCCGAGGCCTTCGGCTTCTACGCCTCCTTCGTCCCCCTGGAGCTGCACCACTACCGGGATGCGGATCTGGGCTGCCGCGAGGCCTTCCACGACATGCCCTTCACCCCGGAGGACCACCCCCGCCTGGAGGCCGCCTTCCACGAGCTGATCCGGATGAAGGCCCAGGGGCGACGCGTCTTCAACTCGACCCCTTTCCTGGAATACACCTTGCGGTATCTCAAGGGCCAGCCGACCGGATGGCGCTGCCGGGCGGGCTCATTGAGCTTCTCGCTCAGCCCCGAGGGCCTCTACTCGATGTGCCACCGCTTCCAGGGCACGGGGCGCTTCGGGACCGAGGGCGTGTCGGCCGCCAACCCCGACTTCGTGGACTGGTTCCTCGAAGAGCACGCTGCGCGCGAGGCCGAGCGCGTGGCCTCGAAGTGCCAGTCCTGCTTCCGGCCCTGCTGGCAAGAGGTGGCCCTGGCCTTCACCCACCCACGCGCCTTCCTTGAGGCCTCCGCACTGCGCCGGCCCGGCCCGATCCCGGAAGTTCTGCCGGATCCTCGCCAGCTTCTGGACCCGGCCCATCGGAGGGGTCCGGCATGAGCCATCCGTGGGCTCCCGAGCAGGGCTGGACCGGCCCCCCCAAGACCTTCCACGTGGCCCTTCTGGCCCTCTACAGCGTCGAGAACGCCGGCCTGCGCTACCTCTCGGCGGCCCTGCGCCGCGCGGGCTTCCAGACCACCCTGATCTTCCTGCGCGACTGGGTCAACAACCGACTGGAGATGCCCTCCGAGCAGGACCTCTCGCTGGCGCTGGAGATTCTTCGCCAGAAGAAGGTCGACCTGGTCGGCCTGGGGTTCATCTCCAGCCTGCATGGGATGGCCCGTGAGCTGACCTGCCGAATCCGCTCCGAGTTTCCTGCGATGCCCGTGGTCTGGGGTGGGATCCACGTCACCTCGGCCCCCGAGGACTGCCTGAACCAGGCCGACTACCTCTGTCTGGGCGAGGGAGAGGCGGCTTTGATCGACCTGTGCACGCGGCTGCACGAAAGCCTTCCGACCACCGACATCCCCAACATCTGGGCCTGCCGGGACGGGGAGGTCCATCGCAACCCTGTGCGCCCCCTGATCCCGGACCTGGACGTGCTGCCCTGGCCCGACACCGACGACTTCAACAAGCACTATATCGAGCACGGCCGGGTGCGCGTCGAAGAGCCCTGGAAGCGAACGGCCGAGTACCGGATCTACCTGTCCAGGGGCTGCCCCTACAACTGCTCGTACTGCTACGTCTCGATCCTGCGCGAACTGTATGGCGAACAGAAGACCCCCTTCTACCGGCACCGCTCGGTCGAGCACGTGCTGGGAGAGCTTGAGAGGGTGCGCGCCACCTTCCCGCGCCTGGCCCGGGTCAAGATCGATGACGACACCTCGTTTGCCTTCCCCGCCCCCTGGATCGCCGAATTCTGCGAGAAGTATCCCCGCCGCATCGGGGTTCCCTTCGAGTGCCTGCTGATCCCGCCCATGCTGCGCGAGAACCTGCTGGCCCGCCTGAAGGCGGCGGGTCTGGTGCGCGTGCAGACGGGCATCGAGACCGGTTCGGCCGAAGAGAGCCGGACGATCCACAACCGGACCCCGGGGAACCAGGCCATCCTGAAATTCGGCGAACTGAATCGGAAGCTGAAGCTATCGGTCGTCTATGACGTGATCGTGGACAACCCGTCGGCCACCGAAGAGATGAAGGCCGAGACGGCCCGCTTCCTCCTGCAGATCCCCCGCCCCTACGACATCTACTTCTACTCGCTCAACTTCTTCCCGGGCACCGCCCTGACCCGCCGGCTTCTGGCCGAGGGGACCCTTCACCCCGACCAGGTGGAAGGGCGCAACACCAAGGCCTGTCAGCAGTTCCGGGTCTCGATGGACTGGCCGCGAAGCCCCGAGGACAAGTTCTACCTGGCCCTGTACTGCCTGGCCAGCAAGACCTTCATCCCCAAAGGCTGGATCCGTCGGATCCTGCAGAACCGGACCTTCTGGAAGAGGCACTGGAAGCCGCTCTTCTGGCTGGCCTGGCTGGCCAACCTGATCAAGATGGGCGGGGTGGCCCTGCGCTACCTGCGGGACGGCGAGTTGACCTGGTTCAAGATCCGCCAGTATGGGGATCTCCGCAAGCTGATCAGCCAGTAGCGCCCAGGACGGACGGCAGGAAGTTGAGGATCAAAAGGACCTGCCCAGGCTCCTGGAGAACCGGGAGGCGTTCGTCCAGGCGGTTCCGTGGTCTTCTGGGCGAGAAACCTTCGAACGGAGGATCCGACGAATGCGGTCGTTTCTCAGACGAGCATTTCCGGTCAAGATCAAGATTCTGTCGACGCTCCCGGCCGTGGGCCTCCTGCTGGCCATGACCGCCTGTGGTCCCAAGCCAGCGGAGCCGCCGACGCCTCCCTCTCCAGCAGGCCCTCCACCGCAGACGCAGGCCTCCCCCGCCGAGACGCAGACGGCCGCCACCGACCCTCAAGCCGCGGCCCCCGGCCAACCGGGCGCACCCGAACCAGGCAACACACAGCCCGGCAACCCGGCCGCCCCGGCACCCGAACCAGGCAACCCGCAGTCCGGCAACATGGTCGACGCGGCTCCTGGCGACACCACGGACACGGCCGTCCTGTTCGTCCGCAAGATTCAGGCACATTGGCAGGGCGTCAACACCGAGGCCCTCCCGCTCCGAGCCCTGGAGGTCTACCAGCAGCGCAGCAAGGACGGATTCCTGCAGTTCCAGTCGGAAAAGGGAATCCAGAAGGTCAAGATCGAAAAAGAAGAGCTGCAGATCGACGGACCGGCACCGGACTTCAGCCTGCGGATCAACGCCAACGCCCAGGTCGATGGTCAGACGCGGCAGGCCCACCTGGTCGTGATGAGGGACGAGAGCAAGAACTTCCACTTCGACAGCATCGTCCTGGTCGAGCCCGAAGGCAAGGTGTCCTACGGATGGTCGGAAGACGCCTCGGTCTGGGTCGCCGGCCAAGGCGCAAACCCCAATCCCTAGGAATCCCGGGCACAGAACCGCGGTCACCGACAAATCCAAATGGGTCTGTTCGTCCAGATGGTCCCGGAATCGTCTGGGCGACATCCCTTCGAACGGAGGGTCCGACAAATGTTCGCTTGTCCTGGACGAACCGGTTCGTTCCGCAATCGAGTCCTCTCGACGCTCCCTGCCCTGGCCCTGCTGGTGGCCATGACGGCCTGTGGCCCGAAGCCGGCCGCCCCTCCCGCCACGTCACCGCCGGCAGGAGGGCCGACCGAGGCCCAGGCTTCCCCCGCAGCAGCTCCGCAGACTCCGGCTGCAGGGGACGCTTCTCCGGTGGCGCAAGGCTCCCCCTCCGCCCCCCCGGAGCCGGCCGCCCAGGTGGACCCCGCTCTTCTCGAGCACTGGAAGGGCGTGGACTCGAAGTCCGTCCTGGCCAAGGCGACCGAGGCATTGCAGGAACGGAGCAAGGAGGGCGTCGCGCTGTTCCGCTCCGGCGAGAAGGACCACAAGGTCCAGTTCGGGACGATGGAGGTTCTCGGAATCGAGCCCGACTCCAGTCAGCGACTGGGCGCCAAGATCCAGTTCGATGGCAAGGAGGTTCCCGGCCAGATCGTCGCCACCAAGGACGGGGAGAAGATCTCCTTTGATTCGGTGGCCGTCGACTTCCCCGACGGTCGGGTCACCTTCCACTGGAACGAAGCCAACTCTGCCTGGGTCGCCATGGACGCTCCCAAGCCCTGAACCTGGGCCCCGGCCCATACAAACACAAAGGACCCGCCCCTCCGGGCGGGTCTCTTCACTGGATCAAGCCGGTCCCAGCAAAGCCTCGATCCGACGGCGGACGGCCGCTGCGTCGCGCTCTTCAATGTCCAGTTCCAGGGCTCGGCTGTAGGCGGCCAGGGCCTCCTCGGCCCTCCCCAGACGGTCCCAGGCCGAAGCCAGACCCAGGTGGGCATAGGCGTAGGTCGGATTGAGCTCGATGGCCTTCTCGAAGAGTTCGGTGGCCTCAGAGTAACGCCCCATTCGACCGTAGGCGTTGGCCAGGTGCAGATAGGCTGCCGGAGCCTCGGGATCACAGTCGATCCCCCGGCGATAGGCTGCGATGGCCTGCCCCAACCGCCCCAGGGCATGCCAGGCCAGGCCCAGATTGGTATGAGCCGAGCCATGATCCGGGAAGCGCTCGACCACCTGCTGGAGGACCTCGGCGGCGGCCTCCAGGTCGCCTGCTTCCAACAGATTCAGGCCCCGCTCATAAAGATCCAGGGCACCGTGCATGCTCATGGCTCAGCCCTGCCGGGAAGGAGCTTCCCAGTTCACCAGCTCCTGGGTCAGCGTGGTGGTGGTGTCAAAGGTATAGTCCTGAATCTTGGGGATCGAACGGGTCCGCAGCTCCATCCGGACCAGCAGACCCTCCTCGGGGGCGAAGAACAGGGTGCCCTTGTTCTCCAACAGGACCTTGGCCGTCTGCTGGCCATCCGGCAATGGCATGTCAAACGAGACCTCGGAGGTCGACATCTCGATCCGAACGCACTTGAACCCCTGAATCTCCTCGAGCCCAGACACTGCGAAAAAGTTGGTCGAGGGCACGGGAGCGACCATTCCTGGGAACTGGACCTCGGACTGGGCTTCCCAGGCCGTCCCCTGCTTGACCGGCTCCTCCGGGAAGGAGTAGGTGCTGCCTCGAACCCCGCCCGAGACCTCCAGGAGGTTGCCCAGGGCATCCATCTGCGCGTACATCACCTGGCGGCGCACCTGGATCCCCGGGACCAGAATCTCCGGCGGCGGGCCGTCCGGCTCGGAGAGGGTGACCATGTGACCCGTCTCGCCCTCCAGGCGCAGGACCCGCTGATGAATCCGCGTCGACCACTTCTGCTCGTTGCGCCCCAGCAAGGCGCCTTTGTCGATGATCTCCTGAACCACGTGGGTTTGGGCCTGGTAGGTCAAAGTCAGGTCCTGCTCCAGGCGCAGTCGCAAGGTCAAGCCGTTGTCCAGGTCCAGAGCCATCTTCAGCCTCCTGTGCCGGGTCGTTGTGGGGTCGGCGACGCCGCGAATTCCTCGCGTGTCCGCAAGAAGTCCGGGGAATCGGGTTTCAGAGCCAAAGCCCGGTCCAGGGCCTGGTGGGCCTCGCTCGGACGGTCCAGCATCCACAAGGACAGGGCCAGGTTGTGGTGGGCCTCGGCCGCTTGAGGATCCAAACGCGTGGCGTGGGTGAAGGCCTCTGCGGCCTCCTGGAATTGCGCCAGGGCCAGATGAGCGAAGCCCAGGTTGTAGCGATGCCGGGCGTTGCCCGGTTCCAGCACGATGGCGGTCTTCAGCGCAATCCGGGCCTGCTCGTACTGGTCGCCCTGGAAGTAGACTCCAGCCAGAAGGGCGTAGTAGGACGGATTGTCCGAGTCCAACGAGATGGCCTTGCGCAAGGCCTCGATGGCCAGGTCTCCCGCATCCAGGGCGAAGTACACTCCCCCCAGACGCCCCCAGGAATCGCTGTGCTCAGGGTTCAAGGCCAGAGCCTGGCGCAGGCACTCGGCGGCATCCTCCCAACGCCCCTGTTTGGACAACAGGGTCCCCATGGCGAAGAGGAACTCGTGGTTCAGGGGATCCAACAGATGCGCCGACCGGAAGCGCCGCAGGGCCTGTTCCAGGTCGCGCTTCTGATAGAGCGCGACGCCCAGACGATACTGATACTCGGGGCGGTCGGGGTCCAGCTCGACGGCCTTGGTCAGCAGCCCGATGGCTTCGTCCAGCCCCTCGGGACGGGTCATCTGCATCCGAGCCAGGCTGTAGTAGTACGAGCCGTTGCGCAGGTTCAACTCCAACGCCCGCCTCAGGCACTCCGAAGCGGCGTCCTGCTGGCCCAGAACGTACAGGGCATTGCCGAGCTGGGCGTGCAGGTCGGGGTTCTGAGGTTCCAAGGTGACGGCATGCTGGAAGTGCTCGGCCGCGCGTGCGTGCTGCTCCAGGCCTTGCAGGGTCACACCGAAGAAGGCGTGGAACTGGGCGTTCTCCTGGAAGGCAGCCTGGGCCTGCTCATACAACGGCAGGGCTTCCTCGTGACGCCCCTGCGTGGCGTGGGTGATGGCCTGTTCGTAAGCCTCCACGGCGGAGTCTGAGCCCATCCCCTGAAAATCCGACCCAAGGCCGGAAATGTCGCGCTGTTCATCCACGGTGGGCAGGTTTTCTCCGAACACCGGAGCCTTCCTCCAATCCGGCCGGGGCCAGGTGCTTGGGTCTTCCCGGCAAGAAGAATCCGGAGCCGGGGGGGTCCTCCCCGGCTCCGGATCTGGGCGCGCCCCCCCGGAATCCGGATCAGCGATCCCAGACGGTGGGCCACCAGTCCCAGGTCTTGTGCTCCTGGCCGTTCATCGTGAAGGCCGACTGGTACTGCCCGTCGTGCGTGGCCTGGACGGAGGTGATGTTCTTGTCCTGGACGGCGGAGAGCTCACCCGCGTCCACCAGGCCATCCTTGTTGGTGTCCTGCCAGACGTAGTGGTTGTCCAGCTCGGCTCCGGAGAGCACGCCATCCTGGTTGGCATCCGACAGGACGCGCATCTTCTCGTAGCCGTCGGCGTACTGGCCACCCTGGTCGCCGTACAGTTCCCGACCCGAGACCTCCAGGCGTCCGGACTTCTGGTAGGCCGCGATCTGTTCGGGGGACAGCTTCAACAGCAGGCCGTCCTTGCCGCCGGTCCACTCGGTGAGTTCCTTGCGCCCGTCGCCATCCAGGTCGAACATCACCTTGTGGCCACCCAGGTCGCCCTGCTCGGCGTGAGGTCTCCACTCGCCGTTCTGGACATCGGGAGTCCCGCTTCCGTCCAGGTCGAGCATGATCGGGCTGGCTGCCTTGCCGCCCCACTTCTCACGGATCTCGACGAGTTGCCAGCCGGTGGCGCTGGACGAGGCCGTGCCGTCCGGGCCCTTGACCGACGAGTTGGCTTCCACCTTCTTGTAGATGTAGCCCGTCTGGGACTCGGAGTTGTAGTAGATCCGGGTGTCGCCGCCCTCGTCGATGGTCCCGATCTTCTTGCCTTCCGCGTCCTTCCAGTCGGTGACCTGGTGCTGGCCGTGCTTGAAATACCAGGTCTCGGGGTTTCCCTCGCTGATCTTCACGTTGGAAGGGTTGACGTTGATGCCGGCAAAGGCGCCCATTCCAGTGCCCTGCCCCATCCCGAAGCCAGGGTTCGTGCCGAACCCGGGATTCATCATCCCGGTCCCCGAGCCCTGACCATTCTGCATCGTCATCATCATCATGAACATCATCATCAGCATCTGGGGGTTCATGCCGCCCATCGGCTGACAACAACCGAACCCGCCCATCATGCCGCCGCCGAAGCCCGACGGTTGGAAGGAGCCGAAGCCCATCGACATCCCCGCGCTGAAGCCGGCGTTCATCCCCACGCCGCCGAAGGGAATCCCCGAGCTCGTCATCGGGTTCATCCCGAACATCGAGCCGCCGTAGGTGTCGAGCCCGAACGAGCCGAGACCCGACGTTCCGCCCAGCATGCTGGTTCCGCCCGACGTCATCTGTCGTCTGGCCATGTCAGCCTGGATCATCTGGAATTGTGCAGCAGCGTTTGCTTGTCCGAGCACGTCAGGACCCTCCAAGTTCTGATGTTTGTTGTGGCTTCTATCACGACCGCCTTGGAAAAGGTCAAGACCCGTCCATCGCAAAAATCCACCCCGCCCCGCAGTCCGTTGCGCCCCAAGCCAGCAGAGGATTCGTCTTGAGAGCGTCGAAGCGCCCGTCCCCTCACCGGGGCAGGCCCGCCGGCAACCCGCCTGCCTCGCGTTTTTTGTTTGAACTTCGGGCCTCCTGAAGGGGGCCCCCTGGAAAGGAGGGCTGTATGTCCACCGGGAAACAGGCGGTCCACGAGATCGCCAGACTGTACCGCGACCACGTGAACCCGGACCTGGCCCGGGTGATCCGGATCACCGGACTGGGCACCCTCGAAGACCAGGCCGAAGGCGTCCGGGTCTGGGACCACGAAGGCGTCGAATACCTGGACATGGCCGGAGGCTACGGCATGTTCAGCCTGGGGCATCGAAACCCTGAGGTGGTCCAGGCCGTTTCGGACCAACTGCACAAGATGCCGATGTCGGCCAAGGTCTTCCTGAGCCCGGTCATGGCCCGCCTGGCCGCGGCCCTGGCCGAGATCGCTCCAGGAAACCTGCAATATGCGTTCTTCTGCAACAGCGGGACCGAGGCGGTGGAGGGCGCGCTGAAGCTAGCCCGCCTGGCCACCGGGCGCACGGGCTTCGTGGCCACTCACGGGGCCTTCCACGGCAAGTCCACCGGGGGGCTGGCCGTCTCGGGCCGCCCCGGCTACCGCGAACCCTTCCAACCCCTGATGCCAGGGGTGGAACATGTCCCCTTCGGCGACCTGGAGGCCCTGGACCGGGCCGTGGGTCCCGAAACCGCCGGCGTCATCCTGGAGCCGGTCCAGGGCGAGGGTGGCATCCACCTGGCTCCCGATGGCTACCTGCAGGGAGTCCGGGAGATCTGCACCCGCAAGGGCGCCTTGCTGGTGGCCGACGAGGTCCAGACAGGCCTGGGGCGTACAGGCAGGATGTTCGCCGTTCAGCACTGGGGCGTGGAACCCGATCTGCTGGTCCTGGCCAAGGCCCTGGGCGGAGGGGTGATGCCCATCGGCGCCATCCTGGGAACCCCCGAGGTCTGGAAGGCCTTCCGGGGACGCCCCCTGATCCACACCTCCACCTTTGGCGGAAACCCCCTGGCATGCGCCGCGGGTCTGGCCACCCTGGAGGTCCTGCGCAGGGACCACCTGCCCGAACGGGCCGCCGTCGAGGGGGCCTGGTTCCTGGACCGGTTGCGCGAGGTCGTGGCCCGGAACCCCGACATCTGCGCCGAGGCGCGCGGCCTGGGGTTGATGCTGGGCCTGGAGATGACCGAAGAGCGGTTCGGCGGCTCCGTCATCTCGGAGATGGCCCATCGGCGGGTCATCGCCGTGTACACTTTGAATCAACCCCGGGTGATCCGCTTCGAGCCGCCGCTGACCGTCTCCAGGCAGGACCTGGAGTTGGCCCTGGAGGCCCTGGAGGCCTCGATCCGTCGAACCCGCGAGGCATTCAGCCTGTCGCCCATCTCCCAGCAGGAGGCCTGACCTTTGCCCTACGTCGAGAAGAGCATCATCATCCAGGGTGACCCCGATGAGGTCTACCTCCTGGCCAAGGACATGGAGAAGTTTCCTGACTTCATGCCCGACGTCCAGAGCGTGACCGTCACCCGGCGGGAAGGCTCCATGACCCTGACCGACTGGGTGACCGAGATTGACGGCACCGAGATCCTCTGGACCGAAGAGGACCGCTTCGACGATGTCCAGCGCCGGATCCAGTATCGCCTGCTGGAGGGCGACCTGGACAAGTTTGAAGGGGAATGGCGTTTTGATCCCGTGGAGGGAGGGACCCAGGTCGTCCTGACGGTGGACTTCGACTTCGGGATCCCCGAACTGGTCAACTTGATCGGGGAAATCCTGACGCTGAAGGTGGGCGAGAACTCCGAGATGATGCTGAAGAGCATGAAGGAGAGGGTGGAAGGGAAGGCCGGCACCCCGTGAATCGCTTCGGGTTCTTGATCCATCCCCTGGGGATGCGGGACGTCGTGCGCCACCTTCCGAACGTGGCGGGGAAACGCCCACCCCTGGTCGAGAAGGTCCTGGAGTGGACCCCCTCCTACCACGCCTCCCACATCCACGGCATCCGCTCCACCCTGGACGGCCGCGAGGTGGAGGGCGACTTCTTCACGGTGCCCCTCTTCCCCCATCAAATCCTGAACCTGGACCGGCAGTTCGTGCTGAACCGGGTGCTGGACGCCTGCCGCCTGGCCGAAGAGCGAGGCGCGCAGATCATCGGTCTGGGAGGCTACACCTCGGTGGTCGGTTCGGCCGGCCGAACCGTGGCCGACACCATCCAGGCCGCGGTGACCAGCGGCAACTCCTACACGGTGGCCACGGCCATCGAGGGAGCCACGGCCGCGGCGCGGGCCCTGGAGATCGACATGACCCGCGCCTCGGTGGCGGTGGTGGGCGCCACCGGTTCCATCGGCAGCGTGTGCTCGCGAATCCTGGCCCGTCAGGGCGTGGGACGATTGAACCTGGTGGCTCGCAGCACCTCGCGCCTGCAGGCCCTGGCCGAGACCATCCGCCGCGAGACCCCCCGGGCCGCCGTGGCCCTGGACACCGACATCGAGGCTGGAATCCACGACGCCGACGTGATCGTCACCTGCACGACCTCTGGCGGCGGCATCCTGCGCCCCGAGGCTCTCAAGAGCGGGTGCGTGATCTGCGACGTGGCGGTTCCCCACGATGTCTGCCGCGAGGTGGCCCAGCTCCGTCCCGACGTGCTGGTCCTGGAAGGAGGTGTGGTCGAGGCCCCCGGCGAGGCACGGTTCAACTTCGACTTCGGCTTCCCCGAAGGGATCTGCCTGGCCTGCATGGCCGAGACCATGACTCTGGCCTTGGAGGGCCGCTTCGAGGACTTCAGCATCGGACGTGGTCTGGAGATGGAGAAGGTCGAGGAGATCCAGCGCCTGGCCACGCGTCACGGCTTCCGGCTGGCGGGCTTCCGCGCCTTCGACGAACCGATCACCACCGATCGCATCGAGGAGGTCCGGGCCCTGGCCCGGGACCATCGGAAAGGCCTGCGGGTCGTCTCGTCGTGAGGACCATCGTCAGCGTCAGCATCGGATCCTCGGCCCGGGACCACGAGGTCGAGGCGGTCCTGCTGGGCGAATCCTTCCGGATCCGTCGGGTGGGGACCGATGGAGACATGCGCAAGGCCCGCGACATCCTGGCCGCCCTGGATGGGACCGTGGACGCCATCGGCCTGGGCGGCCTGGACGTCTACCTGTACAGCCGGGATCAGCGCTTCACCCTGCGGGACGGCCAGCGCATGATGGACTGCGTGAAGACCACCCCGGTGGTGGACGGCAGCGGCCTGAAGAATACCCTGGAACGGGAGACCGTCCGCTATCTGGTCCAGGACGGCCGGATCCCCCTGAAGGGGCGCAAGGTCCTCATGGTCTGCGCCATGGATCGCTTCGGCATGGCCGAGGCCTTGGAAGAGGCCGGCGCCCGGGTGGTGTATGGGGACCTGATCTTCACCCTGGGCGTGGACAAGCCCCTGAAGAGCCTGGACGAGTTGGCCGACCATGCCAACCGCCTCCTGCCGGAGGTGGCCCGGATGCCGATCAGCATGATCTACCCCGTCGGCCGCTCCCAGTCCCAAATCGAGCCGAACGAACTGACCCGCCCCTACTATGAAGAGGCCGAGATCCTGGCGGGTGACTTCCACTTCATCCGCCGCCGGATGCCCGACTCGCTGCCGGGGAAGGTGGTCCTGACCAACACGGTCACCACGCAGGACCTCGAAGAGCTCCGCCGCCGCGGAGTGACCTGGCTCATCACCACCACCCCCGAGTTCCAGGGGCGTTCCTTCGGGACCAATGTCCTGGAGGCGGTGCTCCTGACAATCCTGGGCAAGCGCTGGGAGGAGGTCCGCCCAGAAGAGTACCTGGACCTGATCCATCGGCTGGACCTCAAACCTCGAATCGTCGAGCTGAACCCGGCGGCCGAGCCGTCCGCCGCCCCCCCGAATGACGAGCGCCCAAGCGGCGTCCGCGACACCCATCTGGAGGAGACCCATGGCTGAAGAAACCACCCTTCTGACTGAAGAAGGGCACAGGAAGTACGTTGATCGCCTGAACTATCTCAAGACCGTGCGGCGTGGTCAGGTCGCCGAGCGCATCCGCACTGCCAAGGAGTTCGGCGACATCTCGGAAAACGCCGAGTACGAAAGCGCCAAGGCGGAGCAGGCCTTCGTCGAAGGCGAGATCTCGGAACTCGAGAAGCTTCTGCGCCGAGCGCAGATCATCAAGAAGAACGAAGTCCGCACCGATGAGGTCGGCCTGATGACCCGGGTCACCATCGAAGAGGCCTCCAGCGGCGAGAAGATGACCGTGGACCTGGTGGGCAGCAAGGAGTCCGACCCCAAGACTGGACGGATTTCCAACGAGTCCCCGATCGGAGCCGCGCTGCTCGGCAAGCGAGTCGGCCAGAGCCTCGACGTGAAGGCCCCCGGCGGGGTCAGCACCTGGAAGGTCCTGGAAATCAAGTCGGCGCTGGCCTGATCCGACCTTCTCCCCGACCCGACTCCCGGAGCCGTCCGGGGGTCGATTTCCTTTGCAAGGAGAGCCCCCATGGCGGAAGAACTCACCCAGGCTGAAGGCCTTGAATCGGGCCTGGCCGAACAGATGGCGGTGCGCCAGGAGCACCTGGAGTCGCTGGCCAGGGCCGGCCAGGACCCCTTCGGGTCGCGGTTCGACCGCAATGCCACCGCCGCCAGCATCCAGGCGGACTTCGGGCACCTGCCCCCCGATGGCGAAGGAGACCTGGTCCGCGTGGCCGGCCGGATCTCCAGCCGTCGCGGGCACGGGAAGGCCACCTTCATGGACCTGGTGGACCTCTCCGGCCGGATTCAGCTCTACCTGAAAATCGACGAAGTGGGCGACGAGTCCTATGGCCGACTGGACCTGGTCGACCTGGGCGACCTCCTGACCGTCACCGGAACGGTCTTCCGGACCCGCCGGGGAGAGCTCTCCGTTCGGGTCCGGGAGTGGGCCGTGGCCGCCAAGGCCCTGCGCCCCCCGCCCGAGAAGTGGCACGGACTGCGCGACGTCGAGGTCCGCTATCGTCAGCGCTACGCGGACCTCCTGTCCAACTCCGAGGTGCGCCAGACCTTCGTCCTGCGCAGCCGCATCCTCTCAGCCATCCGCCAGTATCTGGACCATCGGGGCTTCATGGAAGTGGAGACCCCGACCATGTCTGCCCTGGCCGGTGGTGCGGCGGCGCGCCCCTTCATCACCCACCACAACGCCCTGGACATGAAGCTGTATCTTCGGATCGCCACCGAGCTCTACCTCAAGCGATGCATCGTGGGCGGCCTGGAGAAGGTCTACGAGATCGGCCGGATCTTCCGCAACGAAGGGATCTCCACCCGTCACAACCCCGAGTTCACCATGCTCGAACTGTACGAGGCCTGGTCGGACTATCACGGGATGATGGAGATCACCGAGGGCATCCTGGACCACGTCTGCACCCACGTCCTGGGCACCCACCAGGTCGAGGTGGAAGGGCAGACGATCGACCTCACCCCCCCCTTCGCCCGACGCACCATGGATGAGCTCCTGCGCCAACACGCCGGGGTGGGCCTGGACGAGCTGCGCCAGGGCGACCGCGCCAGGGACCTGGCCCGCGAGCTGGGGATTCCCCTGGCCGACAAGGCCCACTCGCTGGCCCACCTGATCGACAAGATCTTCGAAGCCACCTGCGAGGAGCACCTGATCCAACCGACCTTCGTCCTGGACTACCCCATCGAGCTGTCCCCCCTGGCCAAGCGCCAGGCGGAGGACCCCAGCCTGACCTATCGCTTCGAACTCTTCGTTCGGGGCTCGGAACTGGCCAACGCCTTCTCCGAGCTCAACGACCCCTTCGACCAGCGCGAGCGCTTTGAGCAGCAGCAGGCCCTCAAGGACGTCGACGAGGAGGCCCACCCCCTGGATGAGGACTTCCTGACGGCCCTGGAATACGGGATGCCGCCGACGGGCGGCCTGGGCATCGGAATCGATCGGCTGATCATGCTGCTGACGGGCAAGACGACCATCCGCGACGTCCTGCTCTTCCCCCTGATGCGCCCCCGCGTCGAGGGCCCTGGCGCGACCGGGCCCGGTCAGATATAATCTCGCCACCTGAAAGGAGCCAAGCCCATGGCCCAAGACATGCCCCCCGAGAGCACGCCCCTCGAGAACCGTCCCCCGGAAGTGGAGCCCACCGAGCCTCAACCGGACCGCCTCCACCGCCTGAAGGTCCTGGTCCTGGCCCTCCTGGTGCCGGCCGCCCTCCTTCTGGGGCTCTCCTCCTTCCAGGAATACCGAACCTTTGAACAGGCCACCGAGCACCTGCTGCAGGCCGATGCCCTGGCCGAGCAGGAGAGGCCCCGCGAGGCCCTGATCGAGCTGGAGAAGTGCGTCGCCGCCTATCCGGGCTACTACGAGGCCTACAACCTGATGGCCTCGCTGCACTATCACGAGCAGAACTACGAGGCCGCCGTCCACGCCTACAAGAGGGGATTGGAGGCCCTGCCCGACCACGGCCTGCTCCATCTGAACACCGCGGAGATGCTGATCTTCGCCAGCCGTCCCGCCGAAGCCCTGCCCTTCGCCGAGCGGGCCGCTCAGCTTCTGCCGGGGGATCCGCGTCCCTCCCAGTTGATCCAGCGCTGCCGCACGAAGATCGCCCAGGAGGCCTCCTCCTGAACTCGCCCCTTCCGACCATGAAGGGCCGGCCCCCCTTGGACGGGGGACCGGCCCTTCACTCATGCCCGGAGGATTCCGCTCCGGAAGGATTCAGTCGGAGCGCAGGACCTCCAGGAAGGTCTGTCCATAGCGGGCCAGCTTGACCTCGCCCACCCCCGGCACCTCGGCCATCTCCTCCAAGGTCGTGGGGCGAGACTGCACCATGGCCAGAAGCGTGTTGTCGTGGAAGATGACGTAGGGGGGAATCCTCTCCTGGCGAGCCAGCTCCAGACGCTTGCGGCGCAGGGCCTCGAAGAGGTCGCTCTCGACGGCTGCAACGCGGACGGGAAGAACCTTGCTGCGCACCCGCTGGCGGACGGTGACCGGGTCCTGGCGCAGCGAGAAGCTCCGTCGCCCTTTCAGCACGTCCCAACTGGCCGGGGTCAGGCGCAACCCGCCGTAGCCCTCCATGTCCACCTCCACCAGGCCCGCAGCCGCCAGTTGACGGAAGACCGAGGACCACTCCCGGGCACTGGACTCCCGGCCCACCCCGAAAGTGGGCAGGTGGTCGTGTCCGGCCTTCTGGATCCGGGGGTTGGCCCGCCCCAGCAGGACATCCACCAGGTAGCCCACCCCATAGCGTTCGCCCGTCCGCTTGACGCATGAGAGGGCCATCTGGGCCGCGATGGTGCCCTCGACGATCTCGACGGGATGCAGACAGGTGTCGCAGTTGTCGCAACGTTCGGGAAGCTCCTCGCCGAAGTAGCGCAGCAGGACCTGCCGACGGCACTCGGCGGTCTCGCAGAACCCCAGCATGGCGTCCAGCTTGCGCCGTTCCAGGGCTCGACGCTCGGGAGGGGCCTGGGATCGGCTCATGAGTTGGAGAAGGCCCATCACGTCGGCCAGGCCGTAGGCCATCCAGGCCGTGGCCGGCAGGCCGTCCCGTCCTGCGCGTCCGGTCTCCTGATAGTAGGCCTCGACGCTCTTGGGCATGTCCAGGTGGGCCACGAAGCGGACGTTCGGTTTGTCGATGCCCATGCCGAAAGCGACGGTGGCCACCATGACCACCCCCTCCTCGTGGAGGAAGCGCTCCTGGTTGCGCTGGCGGTCTTCGGAAGTCATCCCGGCATGGTAGGGCAGAGCGTCCAGGCCCGCCTCCCGCAGCCACCCGGCCGCCCGGTCCACCCGCGCGCGCGTCTGGCAGTAGACGATCCCCGCCTCGCCGCGATGATGCGTTTGGTGAAACTCCAGGAACTGACGGCGCACCTCCAGCTTGGGGTGGATCAGGTAGCGGATATTGGGACGGTCGAACCCGCTGATGAACTTCCTGGCCTGGAAGAGTTCCAGGCGCTGCAGGATGTCGGCGCGGGTGGGCTCATCGGCCGTGGCCGTCAGGGCAATTCGCGGAACGTCTGGAAAACAGCGGTGCAGCTCGGCCAGTTGCAGGTACTCAGGGCGGAAGTCATGACCCCACTGCGAGACGCAGTGCGCCTCGTCGATGGCGATCAGCGACAGCCGGCAATTCCCCAACATCTCCAGGAAACCGGGCATGACGGCCCGTTCGGGCGAAACGTAGAGCAGATCCAGTTCGCCGCGGCACAGGGCTCGGCAGGTCCGGCGCGACTCCTCGCCGTCCTGGGCGGAATTCAGGCAGGACGCGGCCACGCCCATGCGCTGCAGCGCCCCGACCTGGTCCTGCATCAAGGCGATCAGCGGAGAAACGACCAGGCCGGTCCCCGGTCTCGCCATGGCGGGGATCTGGTAGCACAGAGACTTGCCACCCCCCGTGGGCATCAGGACCAGGGCATCCCCGCCCGAGACCACGTGATCCACCACCTGCTCCTGCAACCCGCGGAAGCAGGTGAAGCCGAAGACCCGGCGGAGAAGGTCGTGGACGTGGGACAAGACAACACCCCGATTCCAGTCTGGAGCTCACCCCCACGGGGGGGCGGGGCCGGGTTCCCCGAGGCCTTCAGGAGTCCTCCAAAAGGCCCCTTCAGCGCTTCCGGCCGGCATCGGGAAGGTCGACCGCGCGGGTGGCCAGGTGCAGATCAAACAAAGCCTCGAGGTCATGCAAGGCCGAGGCGGGCTCATATCCCTCCCGCATGGGGGCATACTTCAGGATCCGGAGCTCCTTGTCCAGCATCTCCAGGTTGAAGAAGGGCTCCAAGCCCTCGACCAGCAGCCGGACCCGAGGATTGAAGATGGCCCGGGCGTCCTTCTGGCTGATGTTCTGGATCAGGTAACGCTCGTCAAACTCCTTCTCGCCGATCCGGACCTCGCGGGACAGCCCCAGTCGTCCCAGGATCCGGCTGGCGCGCCCATCGCGGCGCAGGTGCAGATGGGCCGCCGGCAGGAGCTTCAAGGCGATCCGCAACTCGTCTGAGGCCAGGAACTCGAACTCGCAGACCAGGCCCCGCCACTCACCCACCAGGCGGGGGCGGGGCAGCCGGTCGAAGGCCGCGGGGTCGACGGGGGGGTCCTCGGGATGACGAGGGCTCAAGAGCAGGTTCAGGGAGAGCAGGAAACGCCTGGCCAGCAGTTCCTCGGTCACCATGATGGGCATGTCGTCGCGAGGTCCGACCTCCTGGCGCCCAAGACGCCCTGAAGGAGCGGAGGCCTCATTCCTCCTCGCCGGGTGGGGACAGACGTTCCAGGTTGCCGTCGTCCTCACGCTGATGGGCCATCGCATGCATGAAGACTTCCTCGAAGTCCTCCACCAGATCCTTGATGTGCATCAGGGACATGCGGGCAGCGGCCAGCTCCTCAAAGAGGGTCGAACCCTCGATCGCGTCCTCCTCCACCAGGCGGGGCAGCACCTCGGTGTAGAGGCTCCGCGCGGAGACCATGATCTCAGCCAGCCGATAGGCGACCGACTCGCGGTCCTCCGGGCGCAGGCAGTCCTCGGCCTGGAGTCGGCGATGCAGGACGCCGGTGATGGCCAGCTCCTGTTCGCCGGGCTGAAGGGGGGCGGGTCTTCCGTTGTCGGGCATGGTCATTCCTCGGGAGCTCGGATGAAGCCGGCACGTTCGCCGGAGCGCCCTGATGAACCTGCGTCGCCCGGCTGCTCGCCCCCTGCTCCAGCGGAGGAGATCCCCCCGGGCCGTGGAACGGCCTCCAAAATCCTGGAGGTCGTCCCCATTTCCGCCCCCCGTCCCCTCTCTGCAGCCCTGTACACCGAGGCCCGACAGCACATGCCGGGAGGCGTGTCCAGCCCCGTTCGTGCCTTTGCCGCGGTCGGAGGCGAACCTCTGGTCTTCGCTTCAGGCGTCGGACCTTGGATCACCGACGTGGATGGCCACGCCTACCTGGACCTGGTGGGGTCCTGGGGACCGCTGATCCTGGGCCACGCCCACCCGGAGGTGGTCGAGGCGGTGTGCCAGGCCGCGCGCCAGGGCCTCTCCTTCGGGGCCACCTGTCCGGCCGAGATCGAGCTGGCCCGGGAGATCCGCGGGGCCTTCCCGACGATGGACCTGGTCCGTCTGGTCTCTTCCGGAACCGAAGCCACCATGAGCGCCCTGCGCCTGGCGCGGGGTTTCACCGGCCGCACCGGCCTGGTGAAGTTCGAAGGTTGCTACCACGGCCACTCGGATGGTCTGCTGGTCAAGGCCGGCTCGGGCGCGACCACCTTCGGGACCCCCGACTCCGCCGGCGTTCCGGCCGAGGTGGCCTGCCACACGGTGACCCTGCCCTACAACGACGCCGACGCCCTGGAACGGATTCTGGCCAGCCGAGGTCCCGACATCGCCGCGGTGATCCTCGAACCGGTGGCCGGGAACATGGGACTGATCCCCCCGAGCGAGGGATTTCTGCAGCGAGTTCGTGACCTGACCCGCCAGCACGCCGTCCTGCTGGTCTTCGACGAGGTGATGACCGGTTTCCGCCTGGCCTTCGGCGGAGCCCAGGAACGCTACGGGATCCTTCCGGACCTGACCTGCCTGGGGAAGATCGTCGGAGGCGGCATGCCGATCGGCGCCTACGGCGGCCGTCGGGACATCATGGAGCGCGTGGCTCCGCTGGGGCCGGTGTACCAGGCGGGGACCCTTTCGGGCAACCCCCTGTCGGTGGCCGCCGGCCTGACCACCCTGCGCCTCCTGCGCCAGAAGCCCGAAATCTATCAACACCTGGAAGAGATCGGCGCCCGACTGGAGGCCGGCCTGCAGCAGAGCGCCCGGCGACACGGCGTGCCCGTCCGCATGCAGCGGGTCGCTTCGATGCTGACCTGGTTCTTCACCGACCGACCGATCCGCAACCTCTCCGAAGCCCGGACCTGCGACACCCGGGCCTTCGGTCGCTTCTTCCATGGGATGCTGGAGCGGGGAGTCTACCTTCCCCCCTCGCAGTTCGAGGCCGCCTTCCTGTCGGCGGCCCTGGGCGAAGCCGAAGTCGAGCGACTGCTCGAGGCCGTCGACGGGACCCTGGCGGAGATGGCCCGCTCGTGAGCGACCCGTTCCTGTTGAACCCTCTCTTCAAGTCCCTGGACGAGGACCTGCGCCGGGTCGAGGCCTGCCTGAAGGACATCCTGCAGAACAAGGGCGGCGCGGTTCGACCGGCCGGGGAAGCCCTGTTCCGCGGAGGCGGCAAGAGGATCCGCCCGGCGCTGGTGCTGTGGTCCTCGCAAATCCTGGGGGACCGGCCCCAGGCCGCCCTCCCCATCGCGGCCGCCGTCGAGATGGTGCACGGGGCCTCGCTGCTGCACGACGACGTGATCGACCAGACGACGCTGCGGCGCGGCCAGGACACGCTGAACGCCCTGCACGGCAACCGCTACACGGTGCTTCTGGGGGACTTCCTCCTGACCCAGGCCCTGGAGGCCGTCTGTGAGGTGGGTCAGGTCCGGCTGATCCGGGTGGTCTCGAATGCGGTCGCCGAGATGACCCTGGGGCAGATCCTGGAACTGCAGCACCAGGGCGACCTGCAGACCCGCACCGCAGACTACCTGCGCATCATCGATGGCAAGACGGCCTCGCTGATGGCGGCCGGCTGCATGCTGGGAGGGGTGCTGGCCGGAGCCCACGAGGCCCAGGTCCAGACCCTGGGGCAGTATGGCCGCCACGTGGGACTGGCCTTCCAGATCATCGACGATGTCCTGGACTACTGGGGAGATCCGACCACCCTGGGGAAGCCCGTGGGCTCGGACCTGTCCGAACGGAAATACACGCTTCCTTTCCTGCTGGCCCTGGAGAGGGCCGACGCCGTCCAGCGCGAGCGACTGGCTCACCTGCTGGAAGGCCCCGTCCTGGAGGAAGAGGGCTTCACCGAGATCCTGGTCCTCATGGAGGCCCTGGGCTCCCGAACCCGCTCCCAGGAGATGGCTCGGGACCAGGCCCGGAAGGCCCTGGACGCGTTGGACCGGTTGCCTGCGGGAAGGGCTCGCGACGACCTGGCCCGGCTGCCTGGGGTCCTGACCCTCCGGGATCGCTGAAGCGAGTCACCCTGGAGATGGCCCTCCAGGGGCCGGGACTCTGCGCGAGATCATACCCCGCGCACTGGCAGGCAAGGAGAATATCTTTTTAGACGAGGGGCCGACCGCTGAGCGGTGGGCTCCGGGGAGCAGACCCGGAAATGCAGAACGGCAACGGCGCATACATCGCGCTCTTCCTGGTGGCAGGAGCGATCTTCGTCCTGAGCGTGGTCACCCTGTCCAGGCTCCTGGCACCGTCCCGCCCCGGAGTGACCAAACTGCGTCCCTACGAGTGCGGTGAGGTCCCCACCTCCGGCGCCTGGGTCCAGTACAACGTCCGCTACTACCTGTTCGCGATGATCTTCGTCCTCTTCGACGTGGAGGCCGCCTTCCTGATCCCCTGGGCGGTGGCCTTCCGGACGATGATCGAGGACGGGAAGCTGCTGCTGGCCGCAGCGGACATCGTGGTCTTCCTGGGAGTGCTGGGCTCGGCCCTGGCCTATGCCTGGAGAAAGGAGGCCCTGAAATGGGTCTGATGGATCGGATCCCGGCCTACGTCGACCGACTGCCCGGAGGCAGTGTGGTGATGGCCCCGGTCGACTGGGCCATCAACGAGGTCCAGGCCTCGTCGATGTGGTACATGCTTTTCGGGCTGGCCTGCTGCGCCATCGAGCTGATGGCCACGGGGGCAGCCCGCTACGACTTCGACCGCCTGGGGATGATCTTCCGGGCCACTCCGCGCCAGTCCGACCTGATGATCGTGGCGGGAACCCTGACCCTGAAGATGGCCCCGCGAGTGAAACTCCTGCACGAACAGATGGCGGAACCGCGCTACGTGATCGCCATGGGTGGATGCACCACCTACGGAGGCCCCTTCTACCACGACGGCTACTCGGTGCTGAAGGGCGTGGACAAGATCATCCCGGTGGACGTCTACATCGCCGGCTGCCCGCCCCGCCCCGAAGCCCTGATCAACGGCTGCCTGGCCATGCAGGAGAAAATCCGCAGGAACAAGTTGGGGCAGCCTCGCGGTCCGGCCATCCACATCCCCCCCACGGCGGGCCGGTTCTCGATCCCGACAGGTACGGCTGAAACCGACCGCAACCCGCAGATCCCCGGTTGAGACAAGGAGTGGCGATGAGCCCCGACGAGTTCCTTCCCATCCTCCAGGCCCGATTCCCCGAGGTCGAGTTCCGACTGGATCCGCTGAATCCCCAGGCCCTGAAGATGTCGGCCTCAGGGGTCCCGGAGGTCTTCAGCTGGCTGCGGGATGCTCCCGAGGCGGCCATGGAGTACCTGGAGTTCAGCACGGCCGTGGACCATCCCCCGGACTGCCTGTGCATGGTCTACTACCTGTATTCCTACACCCACCGCCACCGCCTGGCCCTGAAGGTGGACCTTCCCCGTCAAGCCCCCACCGTCCCGACGCTCTCCCACCTGTGGGAGAACGCCGACTGGAACGAACGGGAGATCTACGACCTGTTCGGGGTCTTCTTCAGCGGACATCCGGATCTGCGCAGGTTGATGATGCCGGAGGACTGGGAAGGCCACCCGCTGCGCAAGGACTACAGCCATCCGAACCTGACCCCGCGCCCCGATTGACAGGATGATGTGATGATGAGACAGTTTCCAGCCAATCCCGACCTGACGGTCGAAGAGTTCGAGCTGAACATGGGCCCCCAGCACCCCTCCACCCACGGGGTGCTGCGCCTGGTGCTGACCATGGACGGCGAGAGGGTGGTCCGCTGCAAGCCCGTGGTCGGCTACCTGCACCGTTCGATCGAGAAGATGGCCGAGAACCGCACCTACACCCAGGTCATCCCGGTCACCGACCGCCTGGATTACTGCACCTCGATGACCTCCAACTACGTGTACGTCATGGCGGTCGAGGATCTGGCCGACATCACGGCCCCCCCCCGGGCCCAGTACATCCGGGTGATCATGAGCGAGCTCAACCGGATCGCCTCCCACCTGCTGTGGTATGGAACCTTCGCTCTGGAGGTCGGGGCCACGACGCCCTTCATCTACGGTTTCCGGGACCGCGAGAAGGTGCTGGACCTCTTCGAGTCCACCTGCGGCGCCCGGTTGCTGTACAACTACCTCCGGATCGGCGGGGTCTCGAGGGACCTTCCCGAAGACTTCTCGGAGCGGATGCTGGCCTTCCTGGACGAGTGGGAGCCCCTGATCCGGGAGTATGAGGACCTGCTGGACGAGAACCCGATCTTCTACAACCGGACCAGGAAGGTGGGCTTCCTCTCCCCCGAAAAGGCCCTGGCCTATGGGGTGAGCGGTCCCAACCTGCGCGCTTCGGGAATGGCCCGGGACGTCCGACGCGAGCACCCCTACGCGGTCTATCCCGAGCTGGAATTCGACATCCCCGTGCGCACCGAGGGGGACGTCTTCGCGCGTTATCGGATCCGCATGGAGGAGCTGCGCCAGAGCGCGCGGATCCTGCGCCAATGCGCCGAGAAACTGCCCAAAGGGCCCTACCTGGAACCCCAGCCGTTGCGCATGGTGCTTCCGGAAGGCGAGACCTACGTGCACCTGGAGTCCCCTCGAGGAGACATCGGCTGCTATCTGGTCTCGCAGGGGAAGGACAAGCCCTACCGGTGCAAATTCCGGACCCCCTCATTCTGTCACATCGAGGTCTTCCAGCACCTGGTCCGGGATTGCCTGATCCCCGACATCATGGCCATCTGCGCCAGCTTCGACGTGGTGCTGCCCGAGACCGACCGTTAACCTCGAGAGATTACGGGCCGCCCCTGGCGGCCGGGAACTGCAGGGACAAGCGTGGAGCCGATATTTGAACAGTTCATCCGGGACCTGACCGGGGGCTTCCAGGTGCCTTTCTGGGCCCCGATGCTGGTCAGCCTGGGGTTGGTCCTGGCCTTCATCGCCTTGAACGCGATGTTCATGATCTGGCTGGAGCGGAAGATCTGCGGCCGGATCCAGCGTCGCATGGGACCGATGCTGACCGGGCCCAAGGCCTGGGCCCGGTTTTCGATGTGGACGGGCGGTTGGTTCCAGACGCCCTGCGACTCGGTCAAGCTCCTGCTCAAGGAGGACATCATCCCGGCCCAGGTCGACCGGTTCGGCTTCATGCTGGCGCCGGTCCTGGTCTTCATGGCCGCCCTGGCCGTCTACGTGCCGCTGCCGATCTCCAGCACCTCCCACGCCCAGCCGGGCCCCATCGTGGTGGCCGTGGCCGACCTGGACATCGGCCTGCTGTACGTGGTGGCCATCACCACCTTGACGATCCTGGCGATCCTCACGGCCGGTTGGGCCTCCAACAACAAGTACAGCCTCCTGGGCGGGATGCGGGCCGGGGTCCAGATCCTCTCGTACGAGATCCCCATGCTCTTCGCCCTGATGGGGCCGATGGTGCTGGCCGGTTCCCTGTCTTTGGGCGACCTGGTCCTGGTCCAGCACGCGGGGCTCTTCGGGGTGCCCCTCCTGGGCTGGTTCCTGGTGCCCAGCTTCCTGGGAGCCGTCGTCTACCTGATCTGTGCGGTGGCCGAGACCAACCGCCCGCCCTTCGACATGCCCGAGGCCGAACAGGAACTGGTGGCCGGCTTCAGCACCGAATACACGGCCATGCGCTTCGCGATGTTCTACCTGGCTGAGTTCTCGAACACCTTCGTGGTGTGCATGATCTTCACGGCCGTCTTCCTGGGGGGGTGGACCCTGCCCGGATTCACCCCCCCCTCGTCCGTGAACCTGGGCTTCTTCTCCTTGCCGTATTTCGACCTTCTGGCCGGGATGGCCATCTTCTTCGCCAAGGCCTACGCCGTGGTGCTGTTGCTGATGTGGATCCGCTGGACCTTCCCCCGGCTGCGCCCCGACCACCTCATGACCTTCGGCTGGAAGTTCCTGCTGCCCCTCTCCTTCGTGAACCTCTTGATCTGCATCGTCCTGGCGGCGATCCAGCAGATCTACTTTGGAGGCAACCCCGGATGATCTACGACCCCAACCCCGTGGCCTTCTGGCTGCTGGCGGCCATGGTGGCCGGCTGCGCCCTGGCCGTGGTCCGGGCCCGCAAGCTCTTCCACGCCGGGCTGGCCCTGGTCGGCACGCTCTTCGCCGTGGCCGGCCTGTACGGACTCCTGCAGGTGTGGTTCCTGGCAGCGGTGCAGGTCCTGGTGTATGCGGGGGCCATCGCGATCATGCTCTTGTTCGCGATCATGCTGACCCACCACATGATGACGCCGGACCTCAAGAGCCTGACCACCCAGCCCTGGACCGCCGCAGCCCTGTGCCTGATGCTGCTGGCCATCCTGCTGGGAGCCACCCTGACTTCCACCTGGCAGACCGCTCCGGACACCACGCTGAGCCCCACCTGGACCCCGAAGTCCGGGTTCCAGGTCGCGGAGGCCGTCCCCAGCATCAAGGCATTGGGCTTCCGCCTGCTGGACCCCTTCACGCTTCCCTTCGAAATGGTGTCGGTGCTGATCCTGGTGTCGATGATCGGGGCCCTGGTGGTGGCCCGCAAGAATCCGGCCTTGCCCAAAGCCCCTGAAGGACGCGAGGAGGAGGCCCCATGAGCCCCATCGGACTGAACCACTTCCTGGCCCTGGGTGCCGTCTTGTTCTGCCTGGGCACCTACGGGGTGCTGACGCGGCGCAACGCGATCGCCGTCCTGCTGAGCCTGGAGTTGATGTTCAACGCGGTCAACCTGAACCTGGTGGCCTTCGCCCGCTTCATGCCCAACCTCGACGGGGTGGTCCTGGCGGTCTTCGTGATCGCCGTGGCCGCCGCCGAGGCCACCGTCGGCGTGGCCCTGGTCCTCTCGATCTACCGCAACTTCCGCCACATCGACCTGGACCAGGTCGATACGATGAAAGGCTAGCCCCGTGCACGAACAGGTCGCCGCTGCTGCCCTGGAGGGGGCCGCCGCCAACGTTTGGCTGGTCCCGCTGCTCCCCTTCCTGGCCTTCCTGATCATCTCGTTTCTCACCCGGCCCTGGGGACGGGTTTCGGCCGCCGTCTCGATCCTGGCCCTGACCGGATCCCTGGGGGTCTCAGCCCAGGTCTTCTGGCAGCGCTTCACCCAGGATGCTCCGCCCATGCAGGTCGCCGTGCCCTGGATCACGCTGGCCCCGGATCATCCCCTGGGCACCATCGAGCTCGGGCTCCTGGTCGACAACCTCTCGGCCATGATGCTCTTGATGGTCTGCTTCGTGGGTCTGTGCATCCAGATCTACTCGACGGCCTACATCCAGACCGAGATCGCCCACTTCCCGACCCAGGGCTCGGCCTCGATGTCCCGGTTCTTCGGCTGGATGTCCCTGTTCACGTTCTCGATGCTGGGGCTGGTGCTGTCGCACAACCTGCTGGAGATCTACATCTTCTGGGAGCTGGTGGGCCTGTGCTCCTACCTGCTGATCGGCTTCTGGTACTTCAAGCACAGCGCCGCCGAGGCTGGCAAGAAGGCCTTCGTGGTCACCCGCTTCGGCGATCTGGGCTTCCTGATGGGCATCCTGATGCTGGGCGTGGCCCTGAAGGGCTTCGATTTCCTGGGACTGAGCCAGAAGTTCACCCAGGGGATCCCGGAGGGCCTGACCGCCGGCTTCGTGGCCCTGGCCGCCGTCCTGATCTTCTGCGGAGCCATCGGCAAGAGCGCCCAGTTTCCCCTGCACGTCTGGCTGCCGGACGCCATGGAGGGCCCCACTCCGGTCTCAGCGCTGATCCACGCCGCCACGATGGTGGCTGCCGGCGTGTACCTGGTGGCCCGGCTCTTTCCCGTCTTCCACCCGGCCGGCCATGCCGGGGAAGCCGCCCTGCTCGTCGCCTGGATCGGTGGGATCACGGCCTTCCTGGCCGCGACCATCGCCGTGGTCCAGAACGACATCAAACGCGTCCTGGCCTACTCGACCATCTCGCAGTTGGGGTTCATGATGGCCGGATTGGGCGTGGGCGCCTACACCGCCGGAAGCTTCCACCTGATCACCCACGCCTTCTTCAAGTCGCTGCTCTTCCTGGGCTCGGGCGCCGTGATCGTGGCCTGCCACTCCAACGACCTGTGGCGGATGGGCGGACTGCGCCGGCACATGCCCTTCACCTGGTTCGCCTTCCTGATGGGCTGCCTGGCCCTGGCCGGGGTGCCCCCGCTGGCAGGATTCTGGTCCAAGGACGAGATCCTGGGCTACGTGTATGCAGCCCCTGGAGGGATGGCCCTGTTCCTGGTCTTGACCTTCTCCGCCTTCCTGACGGCCTTCTACGTGACCCGGATGTACTTCCTGGCCTTTGAGGGCCCCTACCGGGGAGCCGAGAAGGCCCCCGCCGACCTGGCGGGCCCCGTCCCTCCCCTCTCGCTTCCGGCCCCCTTCCCCACCTCCCAGGCCCTGGATGTGGCGCCGGAATGGACCGAGGAGATGGCCACCTCCAGCCAGGAAGACCTGCCGGCAGCCTGCCGGGGGGCGGGGATGGAGCACGTCCCCCACGGTCTTCACGCCCCCAAGGAAGTCAGCCCCTGGATGTGGGGGCCCTTGCTGGTCCTGGCCCTCTTCGCGGTGTTCCTGGGCTTCGCCGGGGTCCCGACGGGAGTCGGTCTGGGACTTCCCAACTTCTTCGAGGGATTCATCCACCTGTCGGGTGAGGGCCACCCTCACGAGTTCCACTGGACCCCGATGCTGCTCAGCGTGGTCGTGGCCCTGGCCGGCATCGCCCTGGGGGCCGGACTCTTCGCCGGCAACCCCGAACGCGGCGAGCGCCGCTTGCGCTCCGGACTGAGGCTGGTCTGGCCCTTCCTGCAGCAGAAGTGGTACCTGGACCACCTCTGGGCCCGAGCCCTGGCCGGGACCATGTACGCCGGAGCCCTAACGATGGCCTGGATCGAGGCCAATCTGGTCGACCGTGCCGTCTTCGGGTTGGCTGGCAGTGTCCGCAGTTGGGGGGACTGGCTTCGCTCCGAACACACCGGCAAGGTGCAGCACTATGCCCTGATGCTCCTGCTGGCCCTGGTGCTGCTGGCCGTGGGGATCGGCATGGTGGAACCGGGCTTCTTCACCAGCCGCCAATTCGTCATCAACCTGCTGGAGGGCGGCCGGTGAGCCGACCCCCGACCCCCGCCTCGACTCCGTCCGACCCCGTTCGACAAGGGACTTCGCATCCATGGACACGCTCGTAACCCAACTCGACCGGCTCCCCTTGCTGAGCCTGGTCACCCTGGCGCCCCTGGCCGGGGCCCTGGTCATCCTGTGCCTTTCCCAGCGCTCGGTGCGCGCCATCCAGACCGTGGCGCTCCTGGCCACTGGCTTCTCGCTGGCCCTGGCCGCGTGGCTCTACGCCCGGATGAGCGCCTTCCCCGACGCCACCGGCTTCCTCTGGCAGGAACTCCATCCCTGGCTGCCGGAGTTCGGCATGCAGTACCACCTGGGTGTGGACGGGTTGTCGATGCCGCTGGTCCTGCTTTCCGGGATCATCTGCTTCACCGCAGCCTTCATCTCGCTGCAGATCGACTTCCGTCACAAGGAGTACTTCGCCCTGGCCCTGACGGCCATGACCGGGGTCTTCGGGGTCTTCACCTCGCTGGATCTCTTCTGCCTGATCCTCTTCTACGAGATGGCCAGCATCCCGATGTTCTTCCTGGTCGGGATCTGGGGCTCGGACAAGACCGGGCTGGGCAAGCCCATCCGCCGCCAGGACGCCGCCATGAAGCTCCTGCTCTACCTGCAGTTGGGCGGTGGCCTGGTCCTGCTGGGCATCTTCGGGCTGTATTTCCTGTCGGATCTGAAGACCTTCGACTATCCCGAACTGCTGCGCGCCACCCTGGCCCGTGAGCACCAGTCCTGGCTCTTCCTGCTGATCTTCCTGGGGTTCGCCATCGAAGCGGGCCTGGTCCCCTTCCACACCTGGCTTCCCGACGGCCACTCCTCGGCCCCCACGGCCCTGTCCATGCTGCTGGCCGGGGTTCTGCTGAAGATGGGCGGCTACGGCATCCTGCGCGTGGCCGTGGGCCTGCTGCCCGAGGGAGCCCGGATCTGGCTTCCGTTGATCGGCGTCCTGGCGGTGGTGAACATCCTGTACGGGGCGCTGTGCGCCCTGAGGCAGACCGACATCAAGCTGATGATCGCCTACTCGTCGGTCAGCCACATGGGCATCGTCTTCCTGGGCATCTCCAGCATGGCCTGGCCCCAGGTCGGCACCGGAGCCCTCTTCGGCGCCACCGGAGCCGTCTTCCAGATGTTCTCGCACGGTGTGATCACCGCGCTCCTCTTCGGCCTGGCCGGAACGGTCTACCTGATCACCCACTCCCGCGACATGACCCGCTGGGGCGGCCTGGCCAGCCGGATGCCCTGGCTGGCCACCGTCTACACCCTGGGCGCCCTGGGCTCGCTGGGCCTGCCCGGAATGTCGGGCTTCGCGGCCGAGCTGATGGTCTTCCTGGGGACCTGGCAGCAACGCCCGTTCCTGGCCGTCCTGGCCATCTGCGGGCTGGTGATCACCGCCACCTACCTGCTGCGCTCGGTGCAGTTTGCCTTCTACGGACCCCTGAATCCCCGGCTCGCCGAGGTCCGCGACGCCCTCCCCGCCGAAAAACTGCCCCTGGGCCTGCTGGCCTTGACCACCCTGGTCCTGGGCCTGGCCCCCCGCCTGCTGACCGACGTCACCACGCCGGCCTTGCAGGCCATCCTCGAGCGCCTGGCTTCCTGACGCCGACTGGCGCTCCGACCCGAACCGACCGAAAAGAGAGACCGTCGTGACAAACGCGCTGACGATGCTGCAGGCCCTGGCCCCGGAGGTGGTGGTGGCTGCCACCGCCTTCCTGGTGATGGGCCTGGACCTGCGCCGCAATCCCAACCCCCGGGCCCAGGCCACGGTTGCCATCTGGGGCCTTCTGGCCGGAGCCCTGGCCACCGTCCCGGACTGGCTGGACACCGCCGCCAGCAACTCTGCCCTGACCCTGTGGGGTGGCATCTTCGTGGCCGACCCCCTGTCGGTCGTCTTCCGGGCCCTGGCCTGCCTGACGGGCGCGCTGGTCCTGCTCTTCTCGATCGATCCGATCGACACCGAGCGGCGGAACCCCGGAGACTTCGTCACCCTGGTCCCCTTTGTGGTCCTGGGCCTGATGCTGGCGGTCTCGGCCGGAGAACTCCTGACCTTCTTCGTGGCCTTCGAAATCGTCTCGCTGCCCCTCTACCTGATGGCCGCCTGGAACAGGAACGAGCGGGGCTCGGCCGAGGCCGGCATGAAGTACTTCATCACCGGCTCGGTCTCATCCGCGGTGATGCTGTACGGCATCAGCCTGGTCTTTGGGACCGTGGGCACCACCTTCTTCAGCCAGATCGCCACGCGCTATGAGACCCTCGCCGACCCGCCCCAGGCCTTCGTCCTGGGAAGCCTCATGATTCTGGCCGCCCTGGGCTTCAAGATTGCCGCCGCCCCCTTCCACATCTGGGCCCCGGACGTCTACCAGGGCGCCCCGCGGCCCTCGGCCATGTTCATCTCCACCGCTCCCAAGGCCGCCATGGTGGCCGTCATGCTGCGCCTGTTCTGGGGGACCCTGGCGTTGCAGGGCCGCGACTTCCGCCTGGCCGAGACCTGGATGGTGCTCCTGGCGGTCATGGCGATCCTCTCGATGTTCTGGGGGAACCTGGTGGCCCTGGCCCAGACCGACATCCGACGCCTGATGGCCTGCTCGGGCATCGCCCACATCGGCTACACCCTGCTGGGCGTGCTGGCCGCCTCCCGAGCCGGAGCCGAGCTGGAGGGCGCCGCGGCAGCCATCTACTACGTGGTGGTCTACAGCTTCGCAAACCTGGCGGCCTGGGGCGTGATCGTGCTGGTCGGGTGGCGCACCGGCAGCGACCGGATCCAGGACTATTCGGGCCTGGCCCGGCGCAGCCCGTTCCTGGCCTTCGCCTTGTTGATCTCGCTGCTGTCGCTGGCGGGGGCCCCGCCCCTGGCCGGATTCCTGGGCAAGTTCTACCTGTTCCGCGCTCTCTGGGAGGCCCAGCCCGCCTGGTGGTGGATGGTCCTGATCGCCATCGTCAACTCGGTGATCTCGCTGTACTACTACTTCGGGATCCTCAAGCCCGTCTACTTCGGGGCGCCCCAGGACCAGACCTCAGCCCTGGTCGTGCCCTGGCGATTCCGAGCCGGCCTCTTGATCTGCCTGGCCGTGATCATGGTCCTGGGCCTCTTCCCCGAGCTGACCCGCATCACCCTGGAAGCCGGCGCCGCGATCCTGGCCCAACCGGGAGCGCCCTGAACGAGGCTGCCTCCCGCGGGGCCAGGCCCCCAAAGGATCCATCCCGGCGAGGCAACAACCAGGACGTCAGACGGTTCGGCTCCTAGGAGTTCGGGTTTCCGGTCTCCTCGGGAAGCCGGGCGCCCATGCGGCGCAGGGCCTCTCGGGCCGCCTCTTCCAGCTCCTCACAGCCGCTTCCCAGCGCCGCCTGGAGAACCGGGTCGGCTCCCAGCCCCAGCACCTTGACGGCCTCGTGCAGGATGTCCAGACGCTCGGCCCCGCCCCCGGGGTAGCGGACGTAGCCGACCAGGTCGGGGACCAGCTCGGCTCCGAACTTGCGCACCAGCCAGACGGCCACCTCGGGCGGAACCTCGCCCGAGGCCAGCACCTCTCGCCCCACCTCCAGCATCCGCTGGCGATAGCGCCCGGGGAAGCGGCGGAAGACCGCGCGGGTCAGCCGGAAGCGGGCCTGCGGGACGCTGCAGGCCTCGGCTGCGCCGGCCACGGAGGCTTCGAAGAGCCTGGGGTTGGCCTCCATCATGGCGTCCGCCGTCTCATCCGCGGGAAGATCCCCCGAGCCGGGTGGAACCAGGGTCAAGAACCAGCGGGCCTCTCGGGCCAGGCCTTCGGGGTCTCGAGTCAGGAGCTCATCCACCATGTCCCGGCAACTCTGCCGGGGCTGCGGAGAATCGCAGGCTGCCTGCTGCAGTCGGGAGCGGAGGGTCTCGTCGGAAGCGGAAGAGGTCGACATGTCCTCCCGGTTCGAGGCCGCCCCGGACCTTCCCTGTGCAAGCCGGGTTCCCAGGCAGGGTTCCAGCCCACCGCCGAGCGAAGCGGGGCCTTGTGGAAGAGCAGAAAGTCGCCATCGTCGGAGGCGGTCCGGCCGGCCTGATGGCCGCCGAGGCCCTGAGTCAACGCGGGCTGCAGGCGGAGGTCTTCGAGCGGATGCCCACGGTGGGCCGGAAGTTCCTGCTGGCGGGGCGAGGAGGATTGAACCTGACCTCCGGCCAGCCCCTGGACCTGTTCCTGGAACGATTCCAGCCCCCCTGCAAGCAACTCCAGGACGCGCTGCGGGCCTTCGGTCCCGAGGCCGTCCGCGACTGGGCCGCGGGCCTCGGCATCGAGACCTTCGTGGGCACCTCGGGGCGGGTCTTCCCCCTCGACATGAAGGCGGCTCCCCTGCTGCGCGCCTGGGTGAGCCGTCTGCGGCGGGCCGGCGTCCGGTTCCACCCCCGCCACCGTTGGGCCGGCTGGAGCCCGGAGCTGAATCTGCACTTCGAGACGCCCGCCGGGCCGAGGCTCATCCGCCCGCCAGCCGTCATCCTGGCCGCCGGCGGGGCCAGTTGGAGCCGGCTGGGCTCAGACGGCGCCTGGGTCCCGCTGCTGGCGGACCGGGGTGTCGGAATCGCCCCCCTGCGCCCCGCCAACTGCGGCTTCGAGGTCTCCTGGAGCCCGCACTTCCGCGAGCGCTTTGCCGGAACCCCGGTCAAGTCGGTGACGGCCCGGCTTCCCGGAGGCGAGCCTCGCCAAGGCGAATTCGTGGTGACGGGCTTCGGGGTCGAGGGAAGCCTGATCTACCCGTTCTCAGCCGCCCTGCGAGACGAAATCGAGAGGTCGGGCTCGGCCAGGCTCCTGCTGGACCTTCTTCCTGGCCGCGATCTCCAGCGCCTGGAGCGCGAACTGTCGGCTCCCCGGGGCTCGCGCTCGCTCTCCGAGCACCTGCGCCGGCGCACGGGGATCCAGGGGGTTCAGGCGGGGCTGGTCCGCGAACGGCTCTCTCCGGAGGACCTGGCCCGGCCCGAGAGGCTGGCTCGAGGCCTCAAGGAACTGCCCCTGGTCCTGGCCGCCCCCCGGCCCCTGGAGGAGGCGATCAGCACCGCCGGAGGGGTCCGCTTCGAAGAGTTGGACAAGCGCTTCATGCTGCGAGGCTTTCCCGGTCTCTTCTGTGCCGGGGAGATGCTGGACTGGGAGGCCCCGACCGGAGGCTATCTCCTGACCGGTTGCCTGGCCACGGGGCGCCGCGCCGGCGAGGGGGCAGCCGACTGGCTGGAGGGCAGATGAACCCGGGCCGGCCTGCTGGAGCCGAGGTCTCCCCGAAAGAAGGCGGCCCCACCTCCGAAGAGGCAGGGCCGCCTGGGGAATCCAGAGCGGCCGGCGAGCGTTCGGGCTACCAGCCGTAGAAGGACTCGGTCTGTCCGTCCCTCTCCATGGTGCGATACCAGGTGTTGCTGTGTTCCTGACCGGCCTCGTTGCGCCAGGTGATCTTGATGTTGTAGGTCCGGCCCACGATGGCGCCATCCGCCGTCAACTGGTTGTAGGCGTTGCCGGTATCGCTGGACCAGGCGTTGGACCAGCGCTCCGAGTAGTTGCCCTGCTCGAAGATCTCGATCCGGTTGACCCAGTAGCGGGTGTCACCATAGTAGGGATAGCCGCGGACAGACAGGTTCCCGGTGGTCTCCCCTCCACCGCCTCCGCCGCCGCCAATCGTGGCGGGAGCCAGCTCGACCAGGACCGAGCGGGTGGTCCCGGCCAGGATGGTGACCTGTCCGACCGCCGTCTGGTGACCGATGCGGGTGACGTAGACCAGGTGGTCTCCGGCGGGGATCCCGTCGATGCGGAACTCACCGTTGGCGTCCGAGACCGCGGTGTGACCGCTGTCCACCATGACCTGAGCGCCCGACAGAACGACGCCTGCGGTACTCTGGACCAGGCCGGCCAGCGTCCCGGTGGAACCGGCGCCGGCGTTGGCCACGGTAACGGCCACCCGATTGCTGGGGTAGCGGTTGACCATGACCACGAGGTTGCCAGCCGAGAGACCCGCAGGAACGGTGAAGCGGACCCGATTGGCCGCCCAGCTCTGGATGTTGTCGTTGGGGACGGCCACACCCTGGACCGCCACGACCCCGGTCGACGCGTCGCCCAGGCCCGTGCCGACGATGTCGACGGTGCTCCCGGCTGCGAACGACGTGGTGGAGAGCGAGGTGATGTTCGGCAGGGGGTTGGGCGGAACCACGTTCAGGTTGAGTTCCGCCTCGGTCCAAGCGAAGATCCAGCTACCGACGCGAGGCTGGAGCACCACCGAGGGCCCGGTCAGGTCCTGGAGGAGGTACTGATCTCCCTGCTGGAAGTACAGGTAACGGTAGACCCAGGCCGCGCCCGCGGTCACGTCGTCCGTGGCGGCCTCTTCGACCACCCGGGTGGAACCGGCTTGACGCGTCACGGTCATCGACCGGGTGGCCAGGTTGTTGAGCGAGGGACAGCCCAGCAGGTTCCAGCCGGCCTGCAGATGGGCCGTGGTCACCGAACCGGTGTTGTCCGGTCCCACCACCGACACCGCGAGGGGCTGTTCCGCGTAGGCCCAGTAGGCGCGAGTGGTGTCCAGGGCTCCGGGGTTGTGGACCGGGTCCACGTAGACGTAGCCGGTTCCCTCGTAGGTGCACAACTGGTAGGTGAACCCGGAGGCCGAACTCACCGATTCCAGGGGGAAGGAGATCAAGCTCCAACCGGCAGGCAGGTTGTAGTTGACGGTGCGGCCCAGGACCTCTTCACCGGGGGCCTCCTGGGTCTGCCGGGTCATCGGGGGCAGGACGCCGGGAGGTCCGGGAGCCACGGCCGGCGAGAGCGGGTCGACCACTCCCCCGCCACCGCCACCGCTGGGAAGTGGAATCGAAGGGATCTCGGCCATGCTGACGCCGCCGCCTCCCCCTCCTCCTCCGCAACCGGGGAGGACCAGTCCCGCCGCCAGGAGCAGCAGGACCGCCACGACACGAAATGCCAGATGCGAGAACCTCAAGGCCATACCTCCAAAGGATCGGCCGGTCACCGGTCGGCCAGGCCTGACCGTCCGGGTCCCAAGTCCAGGATTCCCCCAGGAAATTGTACGCCTCCTGCGGGATTCCCTGGTTTCCGGATCATGAACACCGCGTCCGGAGGGTGAATCGGGCGGGTTCCACCTCCAGCAGGTCCCCGCCGGCTCTCGTTGCCATGCCATCAGCCCTTCTGCTAGACTGGCCCCAGGCACCCGGGGGCCTCAAGCCTTGAGCCATGGCTGCAGACCCCGGGCGGCAGCGTGCCAGGGTAGATGGCGGAATCAGGCTTTGCTGGAGTTGCTGACAACGTGAACATCGATGGGCTGAGGAGCCTGATGGCCCGAGCCTTCCGAAACCGATCGCTGGCCAGGATCAGCATCGCGCTTCTCGCCTTCGGAGCCCTGGTGCTGATCCTGACCTTGGGAGACCTGCCCTCCTCCACCAAGATGGAGGTCGGCCATCCCGCTCCCCGCGACGTCAAGGCCACCAGCCGCGTCGAGGTCATCGACGAGGACAGCACCCGAGAGGCCCGCCGACGAGCCTCCGAGCAGGTTCCGATCATCGAGACCTACAACCCGTTCGCCTCGAACCTCAGCGAAGAGAAGGTGATCGAGACCTTTCACGGCGTCGCGGAGATGGCTCGGTTGCGGGCCACCGCCCGGCCCGACCCGCAAGCCCTGAAGGTGCTTGAGGAGCGCCTGCCCCTGGATCTGGCGCCGAACACCCTGGCGACCCTCTCCAAGGCAGCGCCCCCGGCGCTCGAACAACTGCAGAACACGACCTTCCACCTGCTGCGGGTGGTCCAGAAGGATGGGGTCCGCGAGGACACCCTGGGCCAGGCCCGCCAGCGAATCCGCGAGGAAGCGGCGCAGTTGACCTTCCTCTCACCCGATTACCGGGAGGCCTCCGTCCAGATCGCCTCCAAGGCCTTGGTGCCCAACACCTTCCCCGACCTGGAGGCCACCAACCAGGCTCGCCGCGCGGCCGCCGAGAAGGTCGAACCCAGCAAGAGGGTGGTCCTGCCCGGCGAAATCGTCATCCGCGAAGGGGACATCGTGGGCGAGAAGGACCTGCCCATCCTCGAGGCCCTGGGCTTCTACAAGCCCCACCTCACCCTGCGGGGTCTGGTTTCCTACGGACTGCTGGCCGCGCTCCTGGTCGTCCTGGTGGCCGCCTTTGCGCGGATTCACGTGCCGCGGGTCTACAACTCCAACCTGCTGCTCCTGCTGTTGGCCCTGGTGGTCCTGACCATCCTGGGGATCTCGCGCTACCTCACCACCATCTCGGTGTACCTGGCACCCATCGCCACGGCGGCCATGCTGATCGGGATCCTGCTGGACGTCCGCCTGGCCCTTCTGGTCACGGCGCTGCTGTCCATGTTCATCGGCATCGACACCGGCAGCCTGCCCGCCGCGGCCGTGGCCCTGCTGACCGGAACGGTGGCGGTCATGGCCGTCAACCGGGTCTGCCGCCGTTGGGATCTGGTCACGGCCTCCCTGCTGGTCTGGGGGACCAACATCCTGGCGGTCCTGGTGTTCAGCCTGCTGGGGCATGACGGGCTGGATGGAATCCTGCGCGACACCCTGTTCTTCGGGGGACTCAACGGACTGACCGCGGCCCTGGTGGCCATCGGAGCGCTGCCCTTCCTGGAGAGCTTCTTCGGCATCACGACGCACATCAAACTCCTGGAACTCTCCAACCCGTCGGAACCCATCCTGCACCGCCTGCTGACCGAGGCCCCCGGCACCTATCAGCACTCGATCATGGTCGGGAACCTGGCCGAGGCCGCCGCCCAGGCCATCGGCGCCGACGCCCTGTTGTGCCGGGTGGGCGCCTACTACCACGACATCGGCAAGATCCGCCGCCCCCGCTTCTTCGTCGAGAACCAGGTCGGCCAGGAGAACCCCCACGACCGGCTGGCCCCCTCGCTCTCCAGCCTGATCATCATCTCCCACGTGAAGGACGGGTTGGATCTGGCCCGCCAGTACCGCCTGCCCGAGATCCTGACCCAGTTCATCCCCGAGCATCACGGAACCAACCTGGTTTCCTACTTCTACCACCAGGCCCGCTCCCGCTCGACCGAGCCGATCTTCGAAGAGGACTTCCGCTACCCCGGGCCCAAGCCTCAGTCACGCGAGACCGCGGTGGTCATGCTCTGCGACGGCATCGAGGCCGCCTCACGCACCCTGCCCTCGCCGACCGCCGAGAAGCTCGAGGAGCTGATCAACAAGATGGTGGACCAGGCCGTGAAGGATGGCCAGCTCAACGAATGCGACCTGTCCTTGAAGGACCTCACCGACGTCAAGGAAGCCCTGGCCAGGACCCTGGCCTCGCACTATCACGGCCGCATCGAATACCCGGATGCCTCGCAGTTGGCCCCTTCGCGCAAGGCCAAGGTGACCCGGTTGGTGAAGAACGCATGACCTCTCCCGAGCCGGACCAGGACGACACTCCGACGGTGCAGGTGCGGGTCAGCCAGAGTGATCTGCCAGGCCAAAGTCGCCTGCCTTTGGGCTTCCTGCGCCGGGCTGCATGCCTGGCAGTCGGCCAGGGGAGCCCGCCGGGCCAGACCGGCCCCGTCGAGATCAGCCTGACCTTGACCGACGACCGCCGCGTCCAGGAGCTCAACCGGGACTACCGTGGACAGGACCGGCCCACGGACGTGCTCTCCTTCTCGTTGTGGGAAGGCCAGGTCCCCCCGCCCCCTCCCCCCGGCCAGCCCCGCCTGCTGGGCGACGTGGTGATCAGCCTGGAGACCGCCCGCCGCCAGGCCACCGAGCAGGGTCACGACCTCCGGCGCGAGGTGGCCTGGCTCATCAGCCACGGCGTCCTGCACCTGCTGGGTCACGACCATCCCGATCCCGAGGCGCGAGAGCGCATGAAGGCCCTGGAGGACCAGGTCCTGGCTGCGCTGGAGCAGGGCGGCGCCCTGTGAGCTCGCGTTCCAGCCTGGTGGCCCGCCGGCGCAGCGCAGGGCCTGCACGCCGCCCCCGACCGGGCACCCCGCCGCCCCTTCCCGGGAAGAGCCGGAACCTTCTGGACAGCATCCAGTTCGCCTTGGACGGGATCGTCTATGCGGTCCGACACGAACGCAACGTCAAGATCCACTTCGTGGCCGCGGTTGCAGTCCTGGTGGCCTGCCTGGTCCTGCCCTTGGACCCGCTGGGGGTCCTGATGGTCCTGGGGGCCACCAGCCTGGTCCTGGTGGCCGAGCTGGTCAACACCGCCATCGAATCGGTGGTGAACATGACCATCCAGGGGCACCATCCCCTGGCCCGAATCGCCAAGGACGTGGCGGCAGCCGCCGTCCTGGTCTCTGCCTTCTTCTCTTTGGGGGTCGCCTGGCACGTCCTGATTCCAGCCGTGGCCACGGTGTCCTGGGATCTCCAGGGCCTGGGCTGGGCCCGGCTGACCGGCGACCCCGTTCCCCTGCTCTGGTTGGGGGGAATCCTCGTCGCCCTGGCCCTGGTGGTGGCCCTGGCCGTCTCGCATCAAGGGCCCTTCCCCCCGGGCCGGCTGATCCTGGGCCACGCCGCCCTGGCCTTCGGGGTCTCGGCCGCGGTGCTCTCGGTCACCCGCGAGCCCCTGGCCAGCCTGCTGGCCATCCCCTTCGCGGCGATGGTCTCGCGTCGCCACGTCCACACGGGCATCCATGGTTGGCCCCAGGTGCTGGGGGGCGCAACCCTGGGGGTCCTGCTGAGCCTCTCCCTGCATCTGGCGGCCCGGAAGGTGGTCCCCTGATGGGAACCTCGGGAACATTCGGGGCCACCGAGATCCAACTGCTCTGCGGGGTGACCGCCGCCATCCTGGTCTCTGGGTTGCTGGAAGCCGCCAGCACGGCCCTTTCGCAGTTCAGCCAGTTGCGCCTGGCCGCCCTGGTCGAGGAAGGGCGCGCGGACCTGCGTCCCCTCCAGGATCGTTGGGGAGTGCTGACCGCGGTGATGGGGGCCCAGGCCGTGGCCTTGATGCTGGTGGGCAGTCAGGCCACCATCCTGGCATGGAGGATGAACCCTGCGCCCTGGACGCTCCTGGGAGCCCTGGCCCTGGCCGCGCTGCTGATCGCCCTGGCCAGCCTGCTGGGACGACTGGCCGCCCTGCGCCACCCCGAATCGATGTTCCTGCGCCTGGCCCTGCCCCTGCGCCTCCTCAAAGCCGTGTCCGGCCCCCCGTTGGCCATGCTGGTGTGGGCCACCCGCCCCCTGACCCAGGGTTCCCCATCGGCGGTCCCGGCCTCGCCCCTGGTGACCGAGGGCGACGTCCTGCAACTGGTGGAGGCCAGCAAGGCCCAGGGGGTCCTGGAACAAGGTGAGGCCGAGATGATCCACTCGATCATCGAGTTCGGCGACACCATCGCCCGGGAGGTCATGGTGCCGCGGGTGGACATCGCCGCGGTTCCGCTGGACATGCCCCTGGAAGAGGTGGTCGACCGGATGATCGAGCGGGGCTTCTCGCGCCTGCCCGTCTTCCGCGACAGCATCGACCAGGTGGTGGGCCTGGTCTACAGCAAGGATCTGTTGGCGGCCGAACGCCAGAACCGGACCGACACCCCCCTCCAGGAACTGATCCGCCCCGCCAAGTTCGTCCCTGGCAGCAAGACCGTCAACCTGATCCTTCGCGAGCTGCAGCAGGAGAAGGTGGCCATGGCCATCGTCGTGGATGAATATGGGGGAACCGAAGGCCTGCTGACCATGGAGGACATCCTGGAGGAGATCGTCGGGGAGATCACCGACGAATACGACCCCGAGAACCTTCCAACCGTCATCCGGGAGCAGAACGGATCGGCCCTGGTGGATGCCAAGATGATCCTGGAGGACGTGAACGCCACCCTGTCCCTGAGCCTTCCCGTCGACGAATACGAGACCCTGGGCGGATACGTCTATGGCCTGTTGGGCCGGGTCCCGGCCCAGGGCGAGTCGATCGAGGTGGACGGCCTGCGCCTGGAGGTGGCCGGGGTGGACCGACAGAGGATCACCAGCGTCCGGCTGAGCGGCCTGGAACCCGGCCAGGCTTGAGAATCAACCCCAGGAGCCCAGCTCGCCCTCGTCGGCTCCCGGCAAGGGAAACTTCCGAAGGCCGTGGGCCGGAGCCACGATCGGTTCCTGTCCGCTTCGCAGTTCGATGCGAAGGTCCGAGCGAACCCCAGCCAGGAGTTCGCGCTCGGCGTGAGGCCAGCCCCCCTCGACCAGGCGATCGAAGTCCGGACCCATCCGGGGGATCAGGCTGCTGGGGATCGAGACCAGCATGGTGAACCTGGGGGAACCGTCGTGGGGACGGAACATATAGAGCAGGGATTCGCCGATGAATCCCGGCACGTACTTGCGTTCAGATCGCCAGGTGAAGACCTCGCCCGAGGCGACCGATGTCTGATGGTTGCGCTGCATGCCGGGTTATTCGGCCAACAGAGGACGCAAGACCTGCCGGGAGAAGTGGCGGGGGTGCCCGGACTGTTGAACATCCACCTCGACGGCGCCTCCCTGGGGAATCCGGGGCCCGCCGGAATCGGCCTGGTGCTGCGCCCCGAACGGGGCCCGGTCCAGGAGATCTCGGAGGCGATCGGCCAGGCCACGGGGCACCAGGCGGACTATCTGGCCCTGCTGCGCGCCCTGCACCTGGCTCGCGAGCTGGGCTATACGCTGGTGCACATCCACTCCGACAGCCCCTTGCTGGTGCGACAGATGCGCGGCGAATTCCGCATGCGGGACCCCCTGCTGCGCCCCCTCTTCCGGGAGGCCATGAAACTGGCCCGCGACTTGGACGTCCGCTTCAGTGAGGTGACCCGCGAGGCCAACCGCCGGGCCGACCAACTGGCCCGCGGAGCGGCCCGTGGCCAACCCCCTGCCGACCCCACGCGCCAGGAGCCCCCCGGCCCGCCGGAGGAGGGCAGGCGCGAGGCTGTCCAGCGCTCCGCGGGAGGGGTCGTCTACAAGAAGGAGGGAGGCACCCTGAAGGCCTGCCTGATCGCCAAGCGCGGCGGGCTGATCTGGGCCCTGCCCAAGGGCCGGGTCAACCCGGGCGAGACCAGCGAAGAGGCCGCGGTCCGCGAGGTCCTGGAGGAGACCGGGCACCTGGCAGCCATCGGCCAGCGGATCGACCAGATCGACTACGACTTCTACTGGAAGGAGAACCGGACCCTGTACCACAAGGTGGTCCTCTTCTACCTGATGCCCCTGGTCCAGGAGGCGGCTGGACCGCGAGACGACGAGGCCGACGCCGTGGGCTGGTTCACCCTGGGGGAGGCCTGGCGCAAGCTGTCCTACCTCAACGAGAAGAAGGTCCTGCATCAGGCCCAACGGATCCTGCAGACGGCCAAGGCCTGACCTGGACCGGACGCATGCCGTGAAGCCTCATGCGGACCGCCTCGCACAGACAGGTCAGCCGGAAGGGCTTGCGCAGGACCGGGACCTCCAGCTCCCAATCGGAAGGGGGCTGGTCGATGCAGCCCGTCATCAACAGGGCCGGGATCTCAGGAAACCGCCGGACCAGCTCCACGCACAGGTCCAGTCCCGAAAGGCGCGGCATGATGATGTCGGTCAGGACCAGGTCGACGACCTGGCCGCTCTCCAGGATCCCCAAGGCCTCACGACCGTCTCGGGCCAGGAGGACGTGGAACCCTTGGCGTGTCAGCCCCGAAGCGAGAAGTTGACGCAAAGGCTCTTCGTCGTCCACCACCAGGAGACAGGCCGAGGCTGGACTCGCCTCCCCCACATCCATGGAAGACTCCTTCCCACCGTCCGAATCGGAAATTCGACACGGCCGGGCCTGACCTCCTGCGGACTCGGGGTCAGATCCGGGCTTCTGGCGGACGGACCGAACAAGCCATCCTGGTGTTCACGTCGGGTTCAACTCTGCACCCGCCGGGATCCCCTAGAATGAAGGGTAACCGGGAGGCTGGACGGACCAGGAGACCCGGAAACCGACAGAGGATGGCAGGCCATGGAGATTCGCAAGACCGACATCGCCGGATTGCCCCCCAACGTGGGCGCATCGGTCCAGGCGGACAGGGTGGTTGCCCCCGCCGATCCGGGCCTGGCTGAACCTCAGGATGCATGGGCCCGCCTGGAGGAGCTGCCTCCCACCCCCGTGGGTTCCTTCGTCCGGGCCCATCTGGGGATGCCCGACCTCCAGGTCGAGCCGACCAACAGCCCCTCCCCGACCGTCGAGGCCCCGCCCCCGGAGGCCGTCGAGGCCCCTTCCCCGGAGGCTTCACCCCAGCCTTTGGCCGCACCCAGCGTGCCCCTCAAGCAACCCCGGACCGACGACGCCAGCCCTTCCGCCCCACCTCCCCCGGCACCGCCCGCTTCACCCGAGGCCCCCGAGGAGTTCCTCTCGGAGGACGCTGCGGTCTTCATGGACGCCCCCGCCTCCACCCCGGAAGTGGCCCGGTCCGAAGCCGTCGACCCCTGGTCGCGGCTGATCCACCTGCGAGCGGAACCGGTGGGGCCCCACGTGCGCCAGCAGTTGGGCATGCCCTCGGCCGAGGAAGCCTATGCCCTGCTGGAAGGCGCCGAGGCGGAAGTCCCCCCCGCACCGGTCCAGGAGGCTCCTCCTGCGCCCTCCCAGGCTCCACCCCTCGCCGAGCCGGCCCCTCCGCAGGCGACCGCTCCCGGTGCCGCCGCCCAAGGCACCACCACCGCCCCGGGGGCTCCTCCACCGCCGCCCCCCCCACCCCCCTTCACGGCCGAGGTGCCGCAGGGCTTCGGGCCGCAAGGCTATGGGCCGCAGGGCTTCGGACCGCAAGGCTACGGGCCGCAAGGCTACGGGCCGCAGGGCTACGGGCCGCAGGGCTACGGACCGCAGGGCTACGGGCCACAGGGCTACGGGCCACAGGGATACGGACCGCAGGGCTACGGGCCGCAGGGGTTCGGGTTTGACTCCTGGTTCAACCCTTCGACCTTCCAGATGCCCTGGACGGCGATGTGCATGACCCCCTGGCTCATTCCCCCCATGCCTCTGATCAGCCCGGCCTGGTTCCTCTTCCCGATGGCCAGCCTCTTCTGCATGCCCATGATGCCGATGTGTGGAATCCCCATGATGTGCGGGGCCTGGGCCTGGTAGTCCTGGAAGGACCGTTCGCCCGCAGGCGGAAGAGCGCCTGATGTTCCAGAGGTCGTCCATGCGCCAGGCCTTCCTTCTCATCGTCTTCGTGTTTGGTCTCGCCCTGGTGCCCTTGTCCGTGAAGGCGGCCCCGGGAGGGGTCTCGGGGGTCTGGTTGGCCCCCGACTGGATCCTGCCGGGCACGCGCTCCTATACCGAGGACGAGGTGCGCCGGGTTGCCCGCCAGACCCTGGAGAACCTGGCCGCCGAGGGCGTCAACACGGTCTTCCTGGAGACCTGGCTGCGCGGCTACTCGATCGCGCCGGGGATCCAGGCCGGGCACTACCGCGCCGCGGTCCAGCCGTTCCGTCCCGGGGTCGAGGGCCTGCCGGTCTACCGACACCTGCGCTGGGACTACCGCGTGCTGGCGGACGAGGTTCAGGATCCCCTGCAGATCTTCATCGACGAGGCCCGCCCCCTGGGGATCGAGATCCACGCCTGGTGCCACGCCTTCTACTGGAAGATGGACAACACGTCGGTGATGCTTCCCTGGCACTCCGGGGAGAGCCTCTGGAACGACCTTCTGGCCACCTGGCTGCGAGGGGAGGTCACCCGCCTGAAGGACTCGCCGGTCGCAGCCCCCGCCACCCTGACGCTTCTGGCCGAGGCCGCGGACCTCTTCGACCGAACCAGCGAACCCCGGGAGTTGGAGAAGATCCTGGCCCGGCACGGCGTCCCCCACGGGGGGAATCCCCTGGGCGCCCTGGTGCGTCAGGCCCTGCGCGCCGGAGCCATCGAACCAGGATTCCTCCTGATCTCCTCGGTCGAGGACCCCTTCCCCGCCCCCCGGAACAAGCAACTGCGCCCCGTCTTCCTCAACCCCGAGCATCCCGAGGTGGCTCGCCGCCTGGAAGCCGCCTTGCTGAACCTGGCCGCCGGGCACCCGGGCCTGGCCGGCCTGCACCTGGACCATATCCGCTTCCCGGTGGATGGCCAGGGCCTGCCAGAAGACCTGGGGATCCAGAGCGGATCGTACAGTTACTACAACCCGGCCGACCCGGCCCAGATGGAGCGTTACCAGCGCTGCCGGGAGATCCTCGAACGCCGCGAGGCGGCCCTGACGGCGCTGGTCAACCGGATTCGGGAAGGGCTCGACCGGCGGGTCGCCCTCTCGGCGGCCGTCCTGCCCCTGTACTACCGGGAGCGGGACAACGGCCGGCGCCGCCTCTCGGGCTATGATTTCGCCTGCCAGGACTGGTATGCCTGGAAGGTGGACTTCGTCATCCCGATGATGTACGAGTTCAACCCCTACGTCATCCGCAGCGTCCTGAGGGGATTCACCGAGGACCAGGAGCGCCGGCATGGACGCCAGACCATCGCCGTCTACCCCGGGATCAGCCACCTGCAACTGGCCCGTTCGGGGGCCCTGGCGGTGAGCGACTGGGTCTTCTTCGACCTGACCCTGGCCCGGGACGTGAAGTTCGAAAGACAGCCTGTCGAAGACCTGGACTTCGAGCCGGAATAGCCGGGCCGGGAGGCCTGGCACCATCCGCCCCAGGACCACGAACAGGTGCAGGGAGGAACTCTCCCAGAGACTGCCAAACTGGCGTTCTCCTCAAGGAATCCAGAAGCGAGGTGCACCGCGTGGACTCGACCATCTTCCTGTCTGAAGTCGTGGGGACCGCCATCCTGCTGTTGTTCGGAGGCGGAGTGGTCGCCAACGTGGTGCTCAAGGGCGCCAAAGGCCACGGGGGCGGGTTCCTGCTGGTGAACGTGGGCTGGGCCCTGGGGGTCTACTGCGGAGTCCTGACCGCCTACAAGTCGGGGGCCCACCTGAACCCCGCGGTCACCCTGGGCCTGGTCGCCGCGGGCGACCCCACGGCCAAGGCCCACCTGGCCACCTACCTGGTGGCCCAATTGCTGGGCGCCATGATCGGCGCCTTGCTGTGCTGGCTGTCCTACAAGGATCACTTTGACGCCGAACCGGACCCGACCTCAAAGCTGGCCGTCTTCTCGACGATCCCGGCCATCCGCAACCCCGCGATGAACCTCCTGACCGAGATCATCGGCACCTTCGTGCTGGTCTTCGTGGTGCTGGCCTTCGGTCGGCACGGCGACGCCAAGGGCCTGGCCGCCCTGGGTGCCCTGCCGGTGGCCCTGCTGGTCCTGGGGATCGGCGCCTCGCTGGGAGGCCCCACGGGCTACGCCATCAACCCTGCCCGCGATCTGGGTCCGCGCCTGATGCATGCCATCCTGCCGATCCGGGGCAAAGGCAGCAGCGACTGGGGCTACGCCTGGGTCCCGATCGTCGGCCCGATCCTGGGAGGCGTCCTGGCAGGTCTTCTGGCCGCCCCCCTCTTGCCGCTCTGAGCCCCTCTCCCCCCGTCCGCAGTTTCCGCCATGATTTGGTAGCATCTCCGCAGATTCGTGGCGGAAACCAGCAGCCGCGGAGCCAGGTCGCGGACACGAAAGCGCGGGACCAGTCCACGCATCTGCATTCGGTTAAGCCCACGAGACGCTGAGATTGCGGGCTCTTGAACGGTTTGGGTCCAGGAACTCTCGGGCCAGGAAGTCCTCAAGCCTGAGCCATTGCCCCGTGGTGGAGGCGACGTCCAGCAGCAGATCGAGCAGGCGGGCGGCGCACGAGTGGAACACGGTCGCCCATCGGCGCTCCGGGGTTCGATCGGCCCCGACCCGTCCTGCCCGGCGCAGGGTCACCAGGAGCATCGTGACTTTTCGGCAGCCATGTGTATGCTTCCGGAGCAGCGCCGGATGGCTTGGCGGGAGGAGCCGCCGGAGATGGGGCGGCCCCGGATGCGCAGGGGCGCCTCCCCCCCCGGGAGGATGCTGATGTGGGATCGAGGCGGATGCCCCCGGAGGTCCAGGCTCGACGAAGTGGCTCGACAGCGCGGAGAGTGTCCCCGGGCACGACTGTCACGGTGACGCCGAACCGTCGAATCGTCTCACGTCGGGTCCAGAGGAACGGCCTGACCCGCCCCCACCCTCCCGCCCAGATGACAGCCTCCAGGCGACCACCTGCGCGTCGCGGTGATGCCAGGGGCCCAGGCCGGCCCGAACCCGCCGGACCAGCTCATGGCCTCCCGGCCAGTCGGTGTGCACCACCACCCAGCGATACCCCGAGCGCACCAGGAAATCGGCCGGGGGCGCCGGGCCCGCGGGCCCTTCCCTCACCTGCTCCAGCCAGGCCAGGAAGGGCTCTTCGCGATAGCGGCGGGGATCGGCCAGAAGGCTGTCGGGAGGATGCCCATAGTGCGGCCAGGCCTGGGACACGGTCCCCAGCGTCGGGCGACCGTGGAAGGCCTGCCAGTAGCAGGCCTGGCTGGAGTTCCAGGAATAGGAGATCTCCACGATCCCTTCCCGGGGTCCCGGAACCTGGTAGAACGGGGCCGCCGCCACGGGAGCGGCCGACAGGAAGAGCGTCCCGCGCAGGGCCAGCTCCGCCAGGAGGAGCCCGGTGAACAACAAGGCGGGCCGACAGAAGCGCCTGACCCCCTCCAGGACCAGCGGAGCCAGGGACATGAACACGAACGGGGTCATCCGCCAGGGCCAGAAGAGTCGGCTCCAGGCGGGAACCCAACCATACAGCCAGGCGTAGGGCAGTTCCAGATCCAGGAAGTCCTCGCCCCAGCGCAGATACGGCCCCAGGGTCAGAAGCCAGAAGACCGTCGCCGGCAGGAGCCAACGCTTGGAGGCCTTCCCGACTCCCAGCAGGGCCAGGGCCAGCCAGACCAGGCTGAAGCCGTAAGGCTGGCCGGGATCCAGCGGCCACCCGGGCGACAAGGACTGTGACAGAACCAGCGAAGGACCGATGGGGCCGAGCTGGCCCGGAGGGTAGCGCTCCAGGTCCTGCAGGGCCGGGAAGGGTTGGCCGTACGGCACGGGGCTCTTGGAACCCTCCCCCTGAAGATAGGGGGTCAGGAAGGGCAGACTGACGGAGGTGGCAACCACCGCTGCCACGGCCAGCCCTGGAAGGAGCCGACGGGAGGGCACCAGGGTCAACAGGCACCACATGCCCAGCCACAGGCCATAGTACCAGTAGAAGACCAGGGTCAGACCGAGCAGGAGGCCAAACCACAGTCCGCCCCGAGCCGTGGGACGCTCGAGGAGCTTCAGCCAGGCAGCCGCTCCCAGGAAGACGAAGACCAGGATGGCCTGGGCCATCCGGCACTCCTGGACCTGGATCCAGGCGAAGGGGGACAGGGCCAGGCCCGCGGCCGTGACGTAGAGGGCCTGAGAGCGCGCCCCCAGGGCTCGGGCCAGGACCCCCGCGGCCAGGGCATTCCCCACCAGGATCAGGAGGATCTTCAGGTTGTGGGAGACGGGATCTCCCAGCAGGGCCTGCAAGGGGAAGGACAGGAAGAGCGTGTCGGCCATGTTGCCGATGTCCAGGTCGCGCGCCAGGCTCACCACGCGCACCAGGAAATCCAGCAGATCCCCCGCGTCCCGAGCGTGGAACTCCAGGAGGCGGCGGATCCACCAGTGCAGCCAGAACCAGTTCTCGAACTCCCCCCGTCCCTGCCCGGCGAACCCGAAGAACCAGGTCCCCAGGCGAGGCAGGACCGGCAGCACCGGCACCAGCGAAAGGCCCGCCAGGGCCAGGAAGCAGACACCCGAGCGCAGCCGGAATCTCCCCAACCGCAAGCCGCCCGGCCGAGGGGATTCCTCCCCCTCACCGGGGGGGCGAGACCCTGCCGAAGCGTCCGGCCGGCTCACCTGACCCGGGCCCCGTTTCCAGGACCCGGGCCGGGGCGTTCCGGAGTCCTCAGACTCCAGCCTCCTGGGCGGGACGCGGCGCGAAGAGCCCGGGGCCATCCTTGCGCCGGAAATCCACGCCCGTGCGCTTCTCGGCCCGCTCCAGCATCAGGCGGGACCAGTGGTTGGCCTCCTGCCAGAGTTCGTCCTCGTCGATCCTCGCCAGGCGACCGCCCTCGACGACCACCTCGCCGTTGACCACCGAGAAGTCGACGATGTGGGAGTCGCCAGCGAAGACGACGGCCGCGACCGGGTCGTGCAGGGCCCCTGCGTAGCCCAAACGCCTCAGCGAGATTCCGACCAGGTCGGCTCCCGCTCCGGGTTCGAGCCGCCCCAGATCGGGGTAGCCCAGGACCCGGGCTCCACCCCGGGTGGCGATGGTCAGGGCCCGCTCGGCGGACATCGAGGCCACCCCCGTGCGGTGGCGGTGAATCAACATGCAGGTGCGGACCTCGCCCAGCATGTCCGAAGAGTCGTTGCTGGCGCTTCCGTCCACGCCCAGGCCCACCGGGACATCGGCCTCGAACATCTCAGGGATGGGGGCGATCCCCGAGCCCAGGCGCAGGTTGGAGACCGGGCAGTGGGCCACCCCGGTCCCGGTCTCGGCGGCCCGGCGGATCTCCTCAGAGTTCAGGAAGACGCAGTGGGCGAACCAGATGTCCGAGCCCACCCAGCCGTATTCCTCCATCACCTCGTAGGGTCTCTTGCCGTAGACCTGCTGGCAATAGGCGTCCTCATCCCGGGTCTCGGCCAGGTGGGTGTGGCAGCGCACGCCGTAGCGACGCGCCAGAGCCACGGTCTCGCGCATCAGGCCGGGGGTCACCGAGAAGGGGGAGCAGGGAGCCAGGGCGATCTTGACCATGCCGAGCGGGTCGGGATCGTGGAAGGTCTGGATCACCCTCTCAGAGTCGCGCAGGATCACCTCCTCGCTCTGCACCACGTCGTCGGGCGGCAGGCCTCCCTGGGCCTTGCCCCGGGACATCGATCCCCGGGTGGGATGGAAGCGGATTCCCAGCTTGCGGGCCGCCCGAACCTGCTGATCGAAGAGGTCGTCGGGACAATGCTCGGGGAAGAGGTAGAAGTGGTCGGAGGAGGTGGTGCAGCCCGTCAGGAGCAGCTCGCCCATCCCCACCATCGTGCTCCAGTACAGCGCTTCGGGGGTCAATTCGCGCCAGATCTCGTACAGATGCACCAGCCAGGGGAAGAGCTCCGCCTCCTGGACGATGGGGATGTTGCGGGTCAGGGTCTGGTACATGTGATGATGGCAGTTCACCATGCCCGGAAGCACCAGCATTCCCGAGGCGTCGATCACCCGGTCGACCGAGCCTGGTTTCAGGTCCTGCCCGATCTCCTCGATCCGGTTCCCCCGGACCAGGATGTCGCAGTTCTCGATGCGGCGTCCGGCGACATCGAACGTCGCCACAAGCGAAGCGTTGCGGATCAGAAGCGTGTTCATGCGGCGAGACTTCTGGGAATTCAGGTCAGAACCTCCAGATTCGGCCGACCCCACCGGCCCGCGAACCGCCCGACGCGATCCAGGTTCCCCGAGTCCGCCAGGCGGTCCCGCCGGCGGGTTTCCGGAAACCCGCGTCGAAGAGACTGGGATGCGACGAAGGTTGATGGAACTCTTCGTGGTGGTGATGGCGGTGGCTCTCCTGGGAGCGCTCCTGGCGCATCTCGAGCGCCCAGGGCATCCGGCCAGCCCCCCTCCTCCTCCCCCACCCATGCCGCTGGGTCCGGCCCCCATAGCCCCCCCGCCCCCGCCTCCGATCCCTCCCCACTACCGCCTGGACACCCCGCGGCGCACCGAGATTCATGCCGGATTGGAGGGCCTGCCCCTGGCGTTGCGCTTCCTCGTCCTCGACCGGCGAGGCCGGCCCCTTCCCGGCTCCCGGGTCGAGGTCTGGCACGCAGGTCCGGGGGGTGAGTACAGCCAGCCTCCCGAGGACTTCTGCCGGGGTTGGGAGGAGACCGACGCCCGGGGACAGGTTGAATTCCGCACGGTCCGGGCCGCCCCGAGCGACCACCCGGTCCACCGGCATCTGCACTTCCGGGTCAGCAGCCCGGGGGTCGGCGAGCGCTCGGCCCGGCTGGACTTGCCAGGTCCGGGCCGCGCCCCGGTGTCCAGAACGGTCGGACTCTCGGTGGCGATGGTGGAAGGAGCCCAGGTTCCCACCCTTCGAATCCAGACGACGCTGCCCGGTCCCAGGCCTCCTGCCGCCACCCCTCCTCCACCGACCCCTCCTCCTGCGCCGACGGTCCCCCCGCCCCCGACGCCTCCCCCATCCCCGGTGGATTAGGACCGGCTCTCCAACCAGTCCTCCAGGAACCTCCAGGTGGTCTGGGGCGCGGAGGACCCCGCCACGATCCCCACGTGTCCTCCGGGAACGACCTGGAAGGTCCGATCCGGGCTGCCCACCAGTCCCACAATCTCGCGGGTGGAGGCCACGGTGGCGATGGGATCCCGCCGTCCGGCCAGAGCCAGGACGGGGCAGCGGACCTCCTCAAGGTGAAGGGTCCGGCCCGCCAACTCCACCCGACCCTCCACCAGGGCGTTGCCCACGACGAAGGTGTCCAGGAACTCCTTCCAGGCGTCCCGCGGTCCCGGGACCAGGTCGTGCAACCAGTGGTTGAGAGCCTGGCGCCCTTTGCGGTACTCGTGGTCCCAGACCGACAAGAACAGGTCGGAGTAACGCGTCAGACCGCCCAGGGGATCGGCCACGTCCACCGCCAGGCTGGGGACGAACCCGGGGACATAGCCCAGGCGGTCGAGCACGGCGTGCAGTTGACGCTGGTAGCGGCGGGTGATGAAGCTGATCACCCCCATCTTCTCGTAGTCCATCGGACAGGCCAGCAGGATCAGGTTGGCGACCTGGGATGGCCGCGAGGCGGCGCACAGCAGGGCGAAGAGCCCTCCGGTGCAGTAGCCCAGCAGGGTGGCTGCCGGCTCTCCGCTGGCACGGCTCACGGCGTCCAGGGCCCGCGGGAGGAAGGAGTCGACGTAGTCGCTGATCCGCAGGTGGGCGTCCGCCTCGTCGGGCACTCCGAAGTCCACGACAAAGACGTCGAAGCCCCGATGAAGAAGGGACTCGGCCAGGCTGTGGCCGGGCCGCAGGTCGAAGAGGTAGGGCTTGATCATCAAGGCCGGGACGAGCAGGACGGGGGTCCTGTGGCGCGGGGAACCTCCCTGGAAACGGGAAACCGTCACCGGGTCGAAGTGTTCGACCACCTCACGGGGAGTGCGGTCCACCTCGGGTGGAGGCGACTCGGTGAAGAAGCGCATGCCCCGCTCCAGCCCCTGCACCAGTCGGCGCAGGTGGTCGCGGGCCGCCTCGGATGAAAAAGGACTCAGGGGAACCTCCGCCATCAGGACCTCTGGCTGGCGGACTCTCTTCGAGGCCGGCTCCCTCTTTCCGCTCCGGCCACCAGGAAGACCGACAGGTCTGCCACCTGCCCGGCGGCAACCCCGCCTTCCCAGGGATCAGGCGCGCTCCTCGATCCAGACCTCGGCCCCGGGCGCGTCGGGCACCCCCTCCAAGCGCCCCTCCAAGACCCGCTGCGAACCCCCTCCCAATGCCCCCCGGAACAAGGTTCCATCGGGGATCCCGCCGTGGCGCACGGGGAGGGCGCGGACCTGGCCAGAGGCCCCTGCGCGGCAGGCCACCACCACGACCCGTTGGCCCGGGCTCTCGCGCAGGTAGGCCAGGGTCCCCCCTTCGGCCAGCAGAATCTGGACCGCCCCCCGGCTCAAGGCCTGGCTGCCGCGACGCAGGCGGCACAAGCGCCGGAAGAACTCCAGAGATTGAAGGTCCCAGCGTGACCGGTCCCAGGGCATCGGGAAACGCCCCTCCGGATCTCCTGATCCCCCCAGTCCCACTTCGTCGCCGTAGAACAGGCACGGGGTTCCGGGCCAGGTGAAGAGAAGCGCCGCCGCCACCTGGACCACCCGGCGGTCCCCTCCGGCCAGGTCCAGGATTCGCGGGGTGTCGTGGCTGCCCAGCAGGTTCATGTGCTGGAGGGCGACGCTCTCCGGAACCGCCGCCCGGAAGGCCATCCACTGCGCGGCCAGCGAGGCGGTGGGCAGAAGGCTGCGGTCTCCCCAGGGTCTCCCCTCGAAGGCGGCCAGATCCGCGCCGACCAGCCATTGCCACACGGGGACCATGAATCCCCGATAGTTCATGACCCCGTCGAGTTCGTCCCCCTGCAGGTGCGCGGTGCCGTCAAAGAAGTGCTCGCCCAGGATCCAGGCATTGGGATTCTCGGCCTTGATCGCGCGGCGGATGGCCCGCCCGATCTTGTGCCCCAACTGGCTGGCCCCCTGCCGAGCCAGCATGTTGGCGACATCGAGGCGCCAGCCATCCAGGCTGTAGGGCGCACGCAGCCAGCGGCGCAGCACCGAATCCTGGCCCGAAACCATGGCCTCGACCAGGAGCGGGTTCCGATAGTTCAAGCGCGGCAGGGAACGATGCCCCAGCCAGCAGGCGTAGTCATGGGGATGCGAGTTGAAGGTGAAGAAGCCCGCCTCGGGCGAGTCGGGGTCGGCCTGGGCCTTCCTGAACCAGGGATGCTCCACCCCGCAGTGGTTGGGCACCACATCCAGGACCAGGCGCATTCCTCGCTCGTCCAGGGCCCGACGCAGGTCGATCAGGGCCTGCTCGCCCCCCAGGTGCGGGTCCACCCTCTCGTAGTCGGCCACGTCGTACTTGTGGTTGCTGGGGGCCGCGAAGATGGGGTTGAGGTACAGGGCGTCGACCCCCAGGTCCTGCAGGTGGTCCAGATGGTCCACGATCCCGGGAAGGTCGCCCCCGTAGAACTCGCGCGCGCCGGCCCCGGGGGTGGGCGGGTCCTCCCAGCGGCGAGCCAGGACGGGCCTGCCATCCACCAGGTATTCACCGTCGCGCACGTTGCTGGCGGGGTCCCCATCCGCGAAGCGGTCCGGGAAGATCTGATAGAAGACCGCCTCCGGCACCCAGTCCGGTCCGGGATGGGCCGGCAGCAGCTTGAAGTCCGTGGCGTCGGTGGGAGTGTGCCGAGTCAGTCCGGCCGCCGAGAGCCACCAGGCACCCTGGTCGGTCTGGACCAGGAAGCGGTAGGCCAGGCGGGGCGCGATCAGATCCACCGCGACCTCCCACCACTGGCAGCACCCCTCCTGGCCCGCCCGACGCGCGGGAGTCATGACCTGTTCCCCGTCCGGGGCGGTCCTCAGGAAGACGCCCTGCAGGTCCAGGTCGCGGTCGGCGCGCAGACGCAGGGTCACGGTCTGAGAAGGGGCGACCTGCCCCTGCAGGTAGGGAGGTGCCGAGGCGTGGAAGAGGGAGTCCAGCATGGCCGGCTCCTTCTCGCCGCCTCCAGGGGCTCCTGGCACCTGCGATAGGGAACCGGCCCGCGTTCCCGAAGAGGTCCCCGTGAACGAACCCTCCATCCGCCGCGCCACCATCACCTCCGCCCCTCCCGAGCGGACCTTCGACGCCTGGACCGAACCCGAGCACCTGTCGCGCTGGTTCTGCGACAAGGTGACCGGCTGGCCGGGGTCGGGCAGCAAGCTCCAGATGACCTGGGAACGCTTCGGATTTTCGGTGGAATACTCGCTTCCCGAGGTGCAACCGCCCAGGAAGGTGGTCCTGAAGGCCGCCGTCCCGGGGATGGGCACCCAGACCCTGACCATCTCGATCCGCCCCTACGGGGTCGGCTCGCAGGTCGAGGTGGTCGAGACCGGGCCGGGAGCCGAAGGTCAGGAGGGCGCGGGGGATGCTGAGTCCGGCTGGGAGATGTCGCTCTCGATCCTCAAATTGTACGTCGAGAACTACTGGGGCCGGGACCGGACCGGGTTCTTCGCCCTCCTGGCGGCGCCCTACCACAACGAGCAGTTGATGCATCACTACCAGCAGGCCGAGGGGCTGTCGCGCTGGCTGACGCGGGAAGGGTCGATCGGCAAGGTCGGCGACCCGGTCCGGCTGGTCCTGTGGGAGGGGGACGTCCTGACCGGCCAGGTCCTGGCCGTCACCTCGCACGAGTTGGCGGTCAGTTGGGACGAAATCGGGGGCTACCTGGAATTGAAGTCCTTCGAGGTCAACCCCGAGCGCAAGGCCATCTGCGTGCGCGGCTCGGGATACGGTGGCAGGCTGACCCGAGACCGGGCCGAGGAGCTGGAGAAGAAGATGGAAGCCTCCCTGATCCGCCTCTTCGCCGCCCTGGCCGGACAGCCGATTCCCGAGTAGACACCGAGACGAAGGGGCCTTCCCACCAGGGAATCGCCCTGGTGGACCGGAACCTTCCCCCATGCTGCTTCGAACGCGCCCGTTCCTGATCGTCCTGGCTGCCTGGCTGGTGCTGACCGCCGCCGGTTCCGCCTTCCCCCGCGAGGCCCTGGACCCCACCCGGATCCCGGGCATGCCGGCCCAGCCTCCCCCGCCGTTGACCCGGTCGCCCCAGGCGCCCGACCCGGCAGGCTCGCGCTGGCCCGTGCAGCAGGTGCAGACCAGCGCCGGCTGGCAGTTGATCTGCTTTCCGGTGGGCCGCTTGGAGGCCTTGCGTGGCCTGGATCGAATGCTGCTGCACCGGGGTCCAGGGGGCCTGCAGGCGATCGATCCGGTGAACCAACCCCAGCAGGTCGATCCCGGCCAGGCCTACCTGGCCTACTGTGATCGCCCTGGTCTGGTGGAGTTCTCCGGCCCCCCGGCGGAGGGCCTGGTCCGCACCACCCGGCTTTACGCCGGCTGGAACCTCGTGGCTTCCCCCTTCCAGGGCCCGGTCCACCGACAGAACATCACGCTGACCCGGCCTGGAGGCACCACCGCCCGGCCGGCCGAGGTGGCCGGTCCTGAGACCTCACCGGGACGAGCATGGGTCTACTCCACCCTGTACGCCTCCCGAGGTTCCCAGTGGGTGGCCGCCGACCTGCGCTCGCCGGGTGAGGTTTTCGGCCCGAGCCAGATCGGGGCTGTGTTCTGCTGGTCGGAGATGGATCTGAACTGGAACCAGTCGTCTCCTCCGGGTGGGGTGCCCACCCTGCAGAAGGTCAACCTGCCCAGGGCGACCCCCGGGCAGGTCGTGGCCCTGACCGGCCAGGGTCTGGGCGCTCCGGGCCACGGGGTCCTCACGCTCGCCGGGCTTCCGGTGCAGCCGGAGGACATCGTGGAATGGAGCCCGACCCGGGTCAAGTTCCGAGTTCCCCCGGGGGCCTCGTCGGGCGCCCTTCGGGTCATGGTGGACCGCTATCCCGGGAACAACCTGCCCCTGGAGGTGGGCTCACCCCCTCCCCAGCCCGCCCCAACTGCCCCGACCACCGGCACCCTGGTGGGACAGGTGGTCTCTTCCGACGGGCGCATGCTGGCCAACGCCCAGGTCCACCTCGACGATGGCCAGGAGTCCCTCAGCGACCTGAACGGGGCCTTCCGAATCGACCATCTGCCGGCAGGCCCCATGAAGGCCTACATCACGCTGCCTGGGTACAAGAGCGCCAGCGGCCAGGTCCACATCACGGCCGGCGCCACCCGGACCCTGCAGGTTTCACTCTCTCCCACCACGGGACCGGAGGTGGGGGCCCGCTCGGTCGAAAAGTCCGGCAGCTTCACGGTGCTGGCCTACCCCTTCACGGTCGGCCAGGAGCAGGAGAACCGCTACTGGGTCTACCGGATCGAGGCCTGGGAGTACGGGAACTACAGCCAGCGCTGGGAGAAGACCTGGTGGACCGACGTGGGCGACGCCAACTTCGAGTTGAATTGCCCCGGCGCCCCCCTGGGCCGTAGCTACGCCGTCGTGGTCACCTGGCACAACCAGGCCGGGGATGAACGCACCTGCCGCTGGACCCCCGAAGTCCACCGGGACGGCGAGAAGTTCCGCTACTACAACCCCTTGGGCAGCCAGGGGTAAACACCCGCCTCACGGTTCCAGAGGGATTCAGGGGCAGCGCACCACCACGTCCGCGCGCCAGGTGACCCCGCTGAGATCCTCCTCCACCGTCAGTACGTGGGGAGGCTGGTTCTGGCGCATTCCGGGCTGCTGGGGCAGATTCAATGTGCCGGAGAAGGCGACCCCCCCGGGCGGCTCGACGGTGTAGAGCAGCCGACGGTCCTCGCGTCCCGGAAGCACCGCGTACAGGGTGGTCCGCCCGTCCGGTCCCGTCCAGGCGCTCTCGGCGCTCCTGGCACCAGAAGCCGGATTCTCCAGAAGAATCCGTGCCTCGGAGACCGGTTCGTCCTGGCGGTCATAGACCGCGAAATACAGAACAAGGGGCGTGCCGGCCGAGCTGGAGGGTTCGGGAGCCTGAGGCCCTCCGATCCGGGATATCACCAGCAGGGCCAGGGCCACGATGCCCAGCTCCAACCACCACAGACCCCGCATTCGTTTCAGCATCAGGCGCTCCCGGAATCACCGGATGCCTCTATTGTAGCACGCGACTCCGCTCGTCCTCGTGATCTGGAACACCATTTTCAGATTGAATTCAAATCAATGTCATCTCCGCCCGAACCACCGCCCGACAAGCCCCTGACGCGAATGGATCTCGCCTGGATCCGGAAAAATGAAACGGCGAGGGTGACAATCCCAGAAAACAATTCAATTCCAGCCGTTCCTGCCGGTTCAACCGTGCAGGTACATGAAGACCTTCTCGGGGGTCAGGGGCAAGGAGGGCAGGTCCTTGTCCCGGCGCACGCTGCGCAGGGCGTCCAGAATCGCGAACCAGGCCCCCAGCCCGTGGATCAGGGGGGGTTCTCCGACGGCCTTGGAGTTGCACACCGCGTTGGGGTTCTGCGAGTTCTCCAGCAGGGTCACCGCGAAGTGGGGCGCCAGGGACTTCAGATCGGGAATCTTGTAGGCGTTGGCTCCGGTCAGGACCCGACCATCGGGCGCATATCGAAGCTGCTCGACGGTCGACCAGCCGATCCCCTGCATGACCCCGCCTGCCACCTGGCCCCGGTCGATCACCTCGGACAACGAGCGGCCCACGTCATGGACGACCTCGACCGACTCCAATCGATAGGTGCCCCGCACGCAGTCCAGCCAGACCTCGGTCAGAGAAGTCCCACAACTGTAGTAGGCAAAGGGACGCCCCCGCTCAGTCTTGGGATCGAGGTGCAGGTTGGGGGTTGCGTAGAAGGCGTGGCTGGACAGGTCGACCCGGGCCCACTGGGCAGCCGCCACCAGCTTCTCCCAGCGCAACTCGGTGGGCTTGCCGGCCAGATGGACGACCCCCTCGCGAATCGTGATCTGCTCGGGATCATCGTGGCCGAGGTGCTGGCCGGCGAAGCGACGCAGCCGGGTCAGGAGATCCTCGCAGGCGTACTTCGTCGCCATCCCGTTGAGATCGGCCCCCGTGCTGGCGGAAGTGGGCGAGGCGTTGGGAACCCTCGAGGTGTTGGTGGTGTGCACCCGCACCCGGTCCGGGGCGATCCCCAGGGTCCGGGCTGCCACCAACTGGATCTTGGTGTTGACCCCCTGGCCCATCTCCACGGCCCCGGTGCTGACCTCGACGCTGCCGTCCACGAAGATGTTGACCAGCGCCCCAGCCTGGTTGAGGGCCGTCTGGGCGAAGGAAATGCCGAAGCACACCGGAACCACGGCCAGCCCCCGCTTGGAGTCGGTGTGGGTGCGGTTGTACTCGGCCACGGCCGCGTGGCGGGCGGCCAGGTCCACCCGGGCGTCCAGGGTCTCCCAGCAGCGCCCCGAGTTCGTGTTCTCCAGGACCATGCCGAAGGGCAGGACATCCCCGTCTCCCGCCAGGTTCTTGCGCTTGAGCTGCGCGGCCGGCACCCCCAAGACCTCCGCGGCGTGGGTCACGGCGGCCTCGATGGCGAAGGTCCCCTGGGGTACGCCGAAGCCCCGGAAGGCGTTGTTGGGCGGGATGTTGGTCCGGCAGCTCACGGCGCGGACCCGGATGTTGGGGATCCGATAGGCACCCGAGGCGTGCAGGAAGGAACGACCCAGGACCGCCAGGGAGATGTCGGCGCAGGCTCCGGCATGCTGGTACAGGTCGACCTCGTAGGCCAGAATCTGCCCCTCCTCATCCAGGCCGATGCGATAGTCATACTCGTAGGGGTGCCGTTTGCCGCTGGTAGCGATGTCGTGATTCCGGGGCAGCACCAGCTTGACCGGGCGCTTGAGCAGGAAGGCCGCCAGGGCGGGGGCGACGACCCAGACGGCGGTCGACTCCTTGCCCCCAAAGGCGCCTCCCAATCGGCGGATGTCCAGTTCCACCTTGTGCATGGGGAGACCCAGCACCTCGGCCAGGTGGCGATGGAACGCTCCCGGAGACTGGGTGCTGGCGTGGACCTTGATGGTGTCGTGCTCGGTGGGCACGGCCAGCGCCCGCTGGGTCTCGAAGTAGAAATGCTCCTGGGGTCCGCTGGCCAGACGCCCCTGCACGACGTGGCGACACGTCTGGAAGGCGGCGTCGGGGTCCCCGCTGACCAGGATCCGCTTCTGGCCGTGGATCATCCCCTGGGCGAGGGCCTCGCGCGGGTCGAGGACGGCGGGGAGTTCTTCGATGTCGGCCCGCCCCAGGGCCGCAGCCTGCCAGGCCGCCTGGTGGGATTCGGCCACGACCAGGGCCAGCGGCTGGCCGATGTACTCCACCTGATCGACGGCCAGCAGGGGCTGGTCGCGCAGGACGTGACCGACCTCATTGAGGCCGGGAACATCCCGGTGGGTGTACACGGCCACCACGCCGGGTGCGGCCAGCACCTCCGCCAGGTCCAGCGAGCGGATCCGCCCCCGGGCCACGCGGGAGGTGACCAGGGCCGCGTGCAGGCAACCCGCCGGAGCGGCCAGGTCGTCGACGAACTGGGAGGTCCCCCGCACGTGCATCTGCATATCGACGTTCTTCACGACAGCACCTCCGCGGAAAAATGGGCCCGAACCAGTTGACCCAGCAGCAGCTTCTTGTAGGTGGCCGAGCCCCGGATGTCGCTGATCGGCGAGACCGCCTCGACCACATGCCGGGCCAGCAGGCCCACCGTCTCGCCCTCGGGCTTCCGGCCGCGGAACGGCTCCAGCCCCGTGACGAAGAGGGGGACCGGCGCCACCCCGCCCGCCGAGAGCCGCAGGTCCTCGATGGTGCCGTCGGGGGCCAGGACCAGCCGCATGGCCGTGCTGACGGCGGCGATGTCGAGAATCTCGCGGTTGGAGACCTTCTCGAAGTTGAAGCGGGTCCCCGGCGCAGGTTGAGGGATCCGAATCTCGGTGATCAGCTCTCCAGGTGCCAGGTCGAACTGCTTGTAGCCGCGATAGAACTCCGAAAGCCGCACTCGTCGATCCTGCCCTTCGGGGGTGCAGATCTCCAGGGTGGCGTCCAGGGCCAGGAGCATGATGGTCACGTCCCCGACGGGAGAGGCGTTGACCAGGTTGCCGGTCAGCGTCGCCCGATTGCGCAGGATCGTCGAGGAGTGCAGCAGCAGATCGTCGCGCAGGGTGGGGAAGACGCGACCCACGACCTCCGAGAGCCGGAAGGACTCCAGGGTCACCGCGCCCCCCACGCGCAAGACGCCGTCCTCCAGCCGGATGAAGTCCAGGTCCCGGCGCCGGGACAGGAACTCGAGGCGTGCCTCCCGCAGTTGTTCGGGTCTCTGGACGAAGAGGTCGGTTCCCCCGGCCACCAGCACCGGGGGTCCACCCTCCGGGGTCGTCGCCGCCTCCGGGGTCTGGAGTTGGCCCACCAGGCTCGGCGCCTCCAGGAATCCCTCCGGCAGGACCCCCAGTTCCACCAGGGTGGCGACCCGGACCGCCCGGTCGGATTCCACCCCTTCCAGCCGCTCACACAGCGCCCGGGCCGCGTCGCGGATGGCCACGTAGCCCGTGCAGCGGCACAGGTTGCCGTCCAGGGCGTCCAGGGCCTCCTGGAACGAGAAGTCGGTCGAGGCCAGACAGAATCCCGTCAGGGACATCACGATCCCGGGTGTGCAGAACCCGCACTGCGATGCGCTGTGCTCGAGAATCATCTCTTGAACCAGGGTCAGCGGACCCTCCGAGAGGCCCTCCACAGTGACCACGTGGCACCCCTGGACGTCGCCCAGGGGCAGCAGGCACGAGGCCACCGCCCGATAGACCAGACCCTGGGACCCCGGGCAACCGAGCAGGACGGTGCAGGCCCCGCACTCGCCCTCGCGACAAGCCTCCTTGGTGCCTGTCAGCCCCGAGGACAAGCGGATGAAGTCCAGCAGGACCGTGCCGGGAGGCTGGTCGGTCTGAACGACGCGGGAATTGAGGACGAAACTTGTCATGGGCTTGCGACGACTCCTCTGAAGATCCGAAGGTGGCCGAACCCTGGCTTCTGTGTCGCCCCCGCCCCCCCTGCCCGAGACGAACCACGCGGCCCGCAGTCCAGGGGCCTCAAGGCCGCTCTTCCCGCAGCAGTCGGCGATACTCCCGCGGGGTGTCGACGTTGCGCAGGACTCCGGGGTCCTCGACGGGGACCTCCACCCGGAGGTGTCGATGGCGGGCCACCACCCAGCGGGCCCCTTCCCCCGGGGGAACCCGCAGAAGATCCTCATAGCAGGCCTGGGAGAAGACCACAGGGTGCCCCCGGCTTCCCCGGTAGGAGGGGACCCACAGGTGCCCTCCCCCAGCCTCGGCGGCACAAACCAGGGAATGAAAGGTCTCGAGGGTGACGGCCGGATGGTCCACCGGGGCCGCCAGAAGCCAGGGAAAGTCTCGGGCCCCCGCCTTCAGCCCCGCCTGAATCGAGCCGATGGGCCCCGTCTCGGGGTCGGGATTCACCAGGACCGGCCAGCCAGCCAGCACCTCCTCGGGAAGGAGCAGGTCCGGACCGCGCACCACCGCCATGAAGGGCAGACTCAGGGCTCGCAGGCGGTCGAGGATCACGCTGAGGAAGGTGCCCCCCTGGAAGGGGAGGAGGGCCTTGGGGTGCCCCATCCTGGACGAGCGGCCCGCACACAGCACCAAGGCCGCCCCCTTCGGCGGAGGCTTGCCGGCGCGGGTCTCCGGCGTCTGCGGGCCGACCAGGCTACTTGACCGCCCCGGCGGTGATGCCTCGGATGAACTGTTTCTGAACCAGGAGGAACAGGACCAGGATCGGCAACATGCCCGCCACCGAGCCGGCCGCCACCAGCCGGAAGTCGGAGTCGAAGGTTTCGGCCATGTAGGCCATGCCGACGCTCAGGGGATAGAGCTCGGCGGATTTCAGGACCACCAGGGGCCACAGGAACGAATTCCAGTGGGAGACGAAGGCGAACAGGGCCAGCGTCCCCAGGGCGGCTCGGCTCAAAGGCAGCATGACGTGCCAGAAGATGCCCAGCTCACCACAGCCGTCGATCCGCGCGGCGTCCTCCAGCTCGCGGGGCACCACCAGGAAGGCCTGGCGCATCAGGAAGATGCCGAAGACGCTGGTGGCAGCAGGCAGAACCACGGCGGTCAGGGTGTCGAAGAGTCCCAGCCAGCGGATGGTGACGAAGTTGACGATCATGTTGGCCTGGGTGGGCAACATCAAGGTGGACAGCAGCATGGCGAAGATCAGGGTCTTGCCCTTGAACTCCATGCGGGCCAGGGGATAGGCCGCCAGGGCCGCCAGGCTGACCTCCAGGACCACCCCCCAAACGCAGATCACCGCCGTGTTCCAGAAGAAGCGAAGCAAGGGGAGTTGCTCGTTCATGCCCAGCAGACGGATGTAGTACTCCAGGGTCGGTTCCCGAGGCACCAGGTCCAGCAGGCCCCGGGACGTGAAGACGTCCCCGGACTTCAACGAGGTCGAGAGCAACCACAGGAAGGGGACCGTGGCGAAAAGGGCCAGGCCCGCCAGAAGCAGGTACAGGCCTAGCGTTCGCAGGTTCCGGAGCAGCCGGGGTCCGAGCATGGAGGCGGGCCCTTCGCAGCCGGGGAGGCCGCCTCCTGTCCGCTCTGGCGACCACACCCGGCACAGCGCCCGTACAGCACGATCATGTGGCCCTCCACCTGGAACTCGGGGGGGGCCAGGGGACACAGGTTGCCCGGACAGCCCCAGACCTCGAAGACCTTTCCGCACTCCCGACAGTGGAAGTGGTGGTGGTGGTGCTTGCCCGCCAGTTCGTAGCGCAGGCCCTGACCGGGCAGCTCGACGGCCTGCAGGACGCCGTCCTCGAGAAGGGCCTTGACGTTGCGATAGACCGTCGCCAGGCCCAACTCGGGCAGGCGATCCTGGGCGGAATCCAGGATCTCCTGGGGAGAGAGCGGGCGATCCGCCTCCTGGAGGACCTGACGCAGGAGCTTGCGCTGCCGGGTCTCGCGACGCATGGCGTCAGGGTACACCAGGGCAGCGGGGGGCGCAAGGCGGACGCGAACCCCAGGGTGCAGATCCTCGGCGTCGGCGAATATGTGTTCGATAGTCGGCAGGTCCGAAGGCCCGCGATCTCATCCCCGAGTCGGTCCTGGATGTGCCGAAGAAGGGCTCGCCCCCGAGACCTGGGACCCTGAAGCGGATGGTCCCGCGCAACGGTGGCCGCAGGGCCCCGGCTTGCCCCTGATGCTCCGTGTGGTTTTCCATGGAGGCATCGACGCGGTCTTCGGCAGCGCCTGGGGCCACACCGACCAGGACGGCCCCGGGGGCGGGGTTTCAGGCGGCGCGGATCTCCGAGGCAAAGGTGGCAGGCCAGCGCCTCCCCGTCCACCAGGCGCTCGTCGCACCAGACCCGCCAGGGTTCGCCGCCCTGCAGTCCGATCTCCCAGATGCGGGTGCTCGGGTCCTGGCCCTCCACCCGCATGGTGCCGCCGTGCAGGTGGCGCAGGTGATGCGCGGCGCAGGCCACAGCCAGATTTGGCAGTTCATCCGACCCGCCCTGCGAGCGCCGCTGGATGTGGTGGACGTGCAGGTTGGTCCGGCAGGCGCAGCCCGGAACTTCGCAGCGGTAGCCAGCCCGGTCCGCGCACTGTCCGGGTCGGGCGCCGCGCCGCTCGGCCCGATCCTTCCGCCGCTTGAGTCGGGCGTCGAGGGAGGTGCCCTGCCCGGCCACCGGGGATCGCGCTGGAAGGGAGCCTGCTGACCGCCGAGAGATTCTCCTCGACAGACTGGCCACGGCAGCGACCCAGGCCGCCTGACGGCGGCGGGTCGCTGTCAGGCGGCTGAGACCCCGACACGCGCAGTCGTCGCCGGCAAGGCGACCCCGACCTTCGGACGCCCCTGACACGAACCACCTTCTCGAGGTCCGAAATCGCCGACCGCTGTCAGGCGACTGCTACCCGCCGATGGTCAAACACCTGACCGTTCCTTCGACCAGAGCCGATCCGAAAATCTTGGCTGTCAGGCGCTTGACAAGCGCACGTAGATGGTCTGCCCATCGTCCCGAATCGAGAACAACAGGCCGCGTTCATCTGGGACCCGCTGCCAACGCCAGACCATGTGAACCTCCTGCAGGGGCCCGACCCGGAGCGACGAACCTGCAGGGTGTCAGCACCTGCGGCGCCTGGGCTCCGGCCCGGGCGTTCGTCTTTCCAGAGATTCTGCGCCAAGGGGGATACCCTGTTGACAGTGCATCATGAATGATGTATTGTCGGCTTGTGAAGGCGCGGGAGCTGATGCGGCGCTTCGAGGAGGCGGGATGGAGCCTCCTGCGCGTGAGGGGCAGCCACCACGTCTACGGCAAGAATGGACACACCTTCTCGGTCCCCTACCACGCCAGCAAGGACCTGAAGAAGGGGCTCGTCGTTCGCGCCATCAAGACGATCGAGGAGGTGAGATAGGTGGATCGCCTTCGCTATCCAGCCCGCTTCTACCACGACCCGGAGGATCCGGAGGGGTTCACGGTCTGGATCCCCGACATCAATAGCAACGGAATCGGTGTCTGCACCCAAGGCGACACCCTGGAAGAAGCCCGCGAGATGGCGCGAGATACCCTCACGGGGTGTCTTCTGGCCAAGCATGACATGCGGGCCCCCCTCGATGAACCCGGGCCTCTTCCGGAAGGACCTGAGTGGGAGTGGGTCTATCCGGAACCCCAGGTTGAAGTGGCCCTCCTGATTCGCAACCTTCGCCAGCGAAACAACATGACCCAGAAACAGGCCGCTGCCCTGTTGGACATTCCCTACACCACCTATCAGCGGTGGGAGAACCCGGACAAGTGCAACGCCACGCTGAAGACCCTCAACCGAATCGCCAGGGCTTTCGGCTGCGAACTGGACGTGTCGTTCAGGCCTCGGAAGGCATCATAGAAGGAGCCCGTCGCAGAACGTGTCAAGTATTTTGAGACAACCTGCCGGGCGAGTTTACGCTCACGGCTGATCGGTCGTTGAAGCGCTGTTCGGTGGGTTGATCCACACGGCCTCGGGCAGTTGGGGAACCCGAGGTGGTCCGCCGATGAACCTGCTTGGATTGGCGATGTAGGCCTCCATCGCCTGGCCTGGCTGAACCTGATGCAGGAGGTGGATCGGGCGATGCGCTCCGGGGCAAAGCCCGTGGCGCAGGTCTCCCGGCTCCTGTCTAGCGTGACCCAGACGATGCGCGCGGCGGACCGGGGGGCGGCGGCCTGGATGTCCCGCTACATCCCCGCGGCCTACTCTGCCGGAATGAAGCAGGCCGACGTCCAGATGGCTCTTCAGGGCCTGCGTCTGGGTGCTCCCGACTCGATGGCAGGAGTGCACATGGGGGCCGTCCGGGAAGTGGCCAGGGATGCGATGCAGGACCTGCTGGCCGCCACTCAGAGGGTGGAGGAGAACGTGAAGGCCGCCGTGCGGAAGGTAGCCCGCGAAGAAATCATGACCCAGGTGGCCACCGGCAAGCGGGCATCGGGGAAGCGCATCGCCGAGCGGATGGCCGAGGAAGAGGTCTACGGGGTCCACGACAAGCGCGGGCGCTTCATCCCGATGGAGGAGTATGCCCGGATGGTCTCCCACGTGAAGCTGCGGGAGACCCACACCAAGGGCATGGAGGGGCTGATCCAGGAACACGGCTTCGACCTGGTGCAAATCTCGCACCACGTCCACAAGCCGGACATCTGCACACCCATCGAGGGCAAGGTCTACAGCATCACCGGGAACACCCCGGGCTGGCCCAAGTTGCCGCGCCATACCCCCTTCCACGTCGGCTGCCGCCACGTGGAGACGCCCTTCGTGGACACCTTCCTGTCCGACGAGAAGATCGCCGAACTGCAGGCCCTCAGCAACCAGGCCGAGCCAGTCTACACCTACACCCCGGAGCAACTGGCCCGGGCCGACGCCAAGCGGGCCCAGCGCGAGCGGGGCCGCAAGCTGCGCAAGGAGCGGGAGCGCAAGAACGCGGCAGCGGTGGCCAGCGGCAAGAAGAAGCCGGTGCAGGCGGTGCGCGAAGAGGTGGCGGCCGAAGAATCGCTTGTGCGAGAGGCTCTAGTCAGGGACGCCCTCGAGTCTAAGCCCAGGGATACTCCTCTTCTTTCAAGCGCTAAAGACGGTCTGCTATATCTGAAATCATTACATAATATCCAGACTCCATCCGGTAGAAGGGTAACTTTTACCGAACGCAGCGTTACGCATGTGCTATCCGACCATGGCACGAACGACGCCAAGTTCAGACTACGCGCGAGCTCCTGGGCCGAAGAGGCTATGCGAAATCCGACCTTAGCTGGAATTCAGATGCGCAGTGGATACCCTGTTCAGGTGTGGTATGCTAAGTTCCAGGAGGGCGCTGACAAGGGTCCCAAGCACGTGTTCGTATATGCGCGGACGGATGGTGAGGACTTGGTTTTCGATAGCGTTTTCCCTGTTTCGTCGATACGTTCGGCAAGAAAGAGGCTAAGTGAACTCACGCCGGGTTACTTATACTCATTTTCCCGATAACGATGCCCTCGTCATCAGGATCGAGGACTTGGTTCCCTATGAGGATAACTGGGATTGGGACCAGGTGGCGGACTGGGGGATCGACGTGCTGGTTGATTCTGATGGAATGCATCGCAAATACGAGATCGTCCGCCTCGGGGACCTCTACCAGAACGGCCCCATCGAGATGCCCCCAGGCTTCCAGGAACCTCCACATCTTTTTCAGATTGACGAGGTTCCGGGGCGCTCGTTCACTCTTCAGGGCCTGATAGACTGGATCCACGATCGCGTAACAACCTCCGCGTAGTCCACACCCCATAGCCTTCCAGAGGCCGCCCCCTCCCGGGTGGCTTCTTCATTTTCCGGCGCAAGCCGAGACGCACCGGCCCTCGGCCGAGACCCCTACCGGCGCAAGCCGAGACCCAGGAGGAACCATGCCCGAAGAGACGCCGCCCCAGGAAGGCCAGGAGGGCAACAAGCCCGAGCCCGAGGGAACCCCGGCCCCCAAGACACCCGAGGACAACTACTGGAGGCGCCAGGCCGAGAAGCACCAGCGGGAACTGGAGAAGCTGCAGCGCGCCAACATGACCGAGGCCGAGAAAGCCAAGGCCGAGCGCGACGACGCCACCAGGCGGGCGACGCAACTGGAGACCGAGCTGCGCGAGACCAAGGTTCGCAGCCGCTTCGAGACTGCCGCTGCCAAGGCTGGATATTACCGCTCGATCTCCCTGGCCGGGATCTGGCCATTTTTGCTCGATGACGATGGCCGCCTGAACTGACCCGCAGAGTCCCGGGAAAAGGGGGAGGTCTCACCTCTCCATCCTCGCAAGGCCACTTGGTGCTGATCCTGAACCTCGGCGAATGTATGTTCGACAGCAAGCAGGTACGAAGGCCCGCGATCTCATCCCCCTGGTCGGCCCCGGGGCGGGGGGTTCAGGCGGCGCGGGTCTCCGAGGCAGAGGTGGCCGGCCCGCACCGGGACTCAGGGACTGGCCTCGCAGACCCGGTCGTCGGCGCCTGAATCCGCCACCCCGCGTCAGAACCAGGATTCCCGGGAGGCCGGGGGAAAGCGACGCCCCATGTGCTGGGTCGTCATGAAATTCGGGGGAACGAGCGTCTCCACCGCCGCCCGTTGGTCCACCGTCGCCGGCCAGGTCCGCGAACGCCTGGCCGAAGGGCTCCGCCCGTTGGTCGTCTGCTCGGCCCTCTCCGGCATCTCCGATCGCCTGGAATCCCTGGGGGAGGCTGCCCTGGAGGGCCGGCACACCGAGGGTCTGGCAGAGATCCGCGAGCGACACCTGGCGCTGGCCTGCGACCTGGAGGTGGACGGCGAGAGCCTGCTGAACGAGGACCTCCACACCCTGGAGCGACTGACCACGGGGCTCTCCCTCACCGGCGAGACCACCCCACGCCTGAAGGCCCGGATGATGGCCACTGGCGAAATCATGTCCACCCGCCTGGGAGCGGCCTACCTCCAGCGCCTGAAACTGCCGGCGCGCTGGTGGGACGCCCGCGAGCTGCTGCGAGTCGAGGAGGTCCCGGGCGACACTCCGCAGAGACGCTACCTCTCCGCCACCTGCACCGCCGCCCCGGACCCCGCCCTCCAGGAACGTCTGGCCGTGGCCGAGACGGTGCACCTGACCCAGGGGTTCATCGCCTCCAACAGCCTGGGGGAAACCGTGCTTCTGGGCCGAGGCGGCTCGGACACCTCGGCGGCCTACTTCGGTGCCCGCCTCCAGGCGCAGAAGGTCGAGATCTGGACCGGCGTGCCAGGCCTGTACACAGCCGACCCGCGCCGCGTCCCCTCGGCTCGCCTTCTGCGTCATCTGGATTACGACGAGGCCCAGGAGCTGGCCTCGGTGGGGGCCAAGGTCCTCCATCCCCGCTGCATCGCTCCTCTCCAGGGGCCCGGCATCCCCCTCGAGATCCGCTGCACCCAGCGGCCCGAGATGGAGGGCACCCGCATCGCCTCCCGAAGCGGACGCGCGGAGGCTCGGGTGAAGGCGGTGGCCACGCGCTCCCGGGTCACCCTGATCTCCATGGAGGGCCTGGGGATGTGGCAGCAGGTCGGCTTTTTGGCCGACGTCTTCGCCGTGTTCGCCCGCCACGGACTGTCCATCGACCTGGTGGCCACCTCGGAGACCAACGTCACGGTCTCCCTGGACGCTTCGGCGAACCTCCTGGAGAACAGCACCCTGGACGCAGTCCTGGCCGACCTCTCCAGCCGCTGCAACCCTCGCCTGATCGCCCCGTGCGCAACCCTGAGCCTGGTCGGAACCCGAATTCGCTCGATCCTGCACCGCCTGGGCCCGGCGCTGGAGCTCTTCGAGGAGGAGCAGGTCCACCTGGTCAGCCAGGCAGCAAGCGACCTGAACCTGACCTTCGTGGTGGACCAGGACCAGATCGAACGCCTGCTGGTCCGCCTGCATGCCCAGCTCTTCTCGGGGATCCCGGACGAGGATCTTTTCGGCCCTTCCTGGCAGGAGCAGTTCAACCGCACCGAGCGGCCGGCCGGCCCGGGGAGGGCGTGGTGGCAGCGCCGGCGGGCAGAATTGCTGACCCTGGCCGAGCGGGAGTCCCCCGTGTATGTCTACGACCGCAACTGCCTGGAGGAGGCAGGCCGGCAGTTGCAGGCCCTGGCCTCGGTGGACCGGGTCCTGTACGCCGTGAAGGCCAACCCGAATCGGGAAATCCTGCAGATCTTCGAGGGGCTCGGCCTGGGCTTCGAATGCGTCTCACCGGGCGAGCTGGCCCTGATCCGGGGCCTGTTCCCGCAACTGCCGCCCGAGCGGTTCCTGTACACCCCCAACTTCGCTTCTGAGGCCGAGTATCAGGCCGGGTTCACCCACGGCGCCACGGTCACGCTGGACAACCCCCAGCCCCTGGACTCGTGGCCCCAGGTCTTCCAGGGCCGGGAAGTCTTCCTGCGCCTCGACCTTGGCCGGGGAGCCGGGCACCACCGCCACGTGCGGACGGCGGGAACCCGGTCGAAGTTCGGCATCACCCTCGAGAAGATCGGGGCCCTCCGAGAGCGCCTGGCCGCCCTGGACATCCGCGTGGCAGGCCTGCACTCCCATTCCGGAAGCGGCATCCGGACTCCCGAATCCTGGGCTTGTGCGGCCGCCTCGCTGGCCGAGGTGGCCAGAGACTTCCCGACCGTGCGCGTCCTGGACCTCGGGGGCGGCCTGGGCGTTCCCGAGCGGCCGGGCGAGCTCAGCTTCGACCTGCACGCCCTGGACCAACAACTGGCCGCCTTCCGAAGCAGCCAGCCCCGCTTCCAGGTCTGGCTGGAGCCCGGGCGCCACCTGGTAGCCCAGGCTGGAATCCTCCTGGTGGTCGTGAACCAGACCAAGCAGAAGGGCGACAAGCACTTCGTCGGCGTGAACACGGGAATGAACAGCCTGATCCGCCCGGCGCTCTACGGAGCCTACCACGAGATTGCGAACCTGACCCACCTCGACGAGCCCGCCTCCATGGTGGCCGACGTGGTCGGGCCCATCTGCGAGACCGGCGACATCCTGGGCCACGACCGACGGCTTCCGGTGACCCGGCCCGGAGACGTCCTCCTGATCGCCGCCACGGGAGCCTACGGCCGGGCCATGAGCTCCTGTTACAACCTTCGCGAACCCGCCGGGGAGCTCCTGATCTAGGAGCCCAGGCCATCAGGGGAGCGCAAAGGTCAACCAGGCCCAGGCGACCAGCAAGGTGAGGAGCGTGACGGGGACTCCCGCCCGGAGGTAGGCCCCGAAGCTCAAGCGAACCCGCCGACGCGCGGCCTGCTCGGCCACGATCAGGTTCGCCATCGATCCCAGCAAGGTGAGGTTCCCCGCCAGGGTGCTGGCGGCAGCCACCGCCAGCCAGGCCTTCTGTGGGTCGGCGGTCCCGGGGATCATCGGGCGCAGCAGGAGCACGGCGGGTACGTTGCTGACCAGGTTGCTCAGCAGCGCCGTCAGGACCATCAACCCGCCCAGGCCCCGCCCGGCCAGACCTTGCAGCGCGCTGCCCAGAGCACGGGTCCAGCCGCCATGCTCCAGGGCCCCGGTGACCATGAAGAGCCCGGCGAACAGGACCAGCAACTGCCAGTCGAAATCGGCGAAGACACGCTCGGGCTTCAGGCGTCTGGTGATCAGCAGGCCAGCGCTGGCCAGCAAGGCCGCCTGCGCCACGGGGACCCCGGCCAGGAACATGGCCAGGAGGGCGGCGGTGGCCAGGAGGCTCTTCAGCAGCAGAGGACGATAGAAACGAACCCGCAGGTCGGGGGGCACAGGCAGCGGTCCCGGGCGGAACTCTTCGCGGTAGACCAGGACCAGGACCACCCAGGCCAGGAGGGTGCCGACCAGGGCCACGGGCGTCAGGGCGAGGGCGAAGGGGACATAGGCCAGACCGCCGCTCATGGCCACGAGCATGTTCTGGGGATTCCCGGTCACGGTGGCCACCGATCCGATGTTCGCCGACAGGGCCAGCCCGACCAGATAGGGGATCGGGTCCCGGCCCAGTCTCCGGGCCACGTCCACCACCAGGGGCGTGAGCATCAGGCAGATGGTGTCGTTCAGGAAGAGCGCCGAGAGCAGCCCTGAGGTCCCCAACAGCACGGCCAGCAGCATTCTCGCGCTGCGCGCCACCCGGAGGCTGGCCCCGGCCACCCATCCGAAGAAGCCCGAGAGCCGGAGGTTGGCGTTGAGGATCATCATGCTGAAGAGGAGCGTCAGGGTGTGCAGGTCGAGAGCGCGGAAGGCCTCCTCCAGAGAAAGTCCGCCGATGCCGACCAGGGCCGCGGCCCCGACCAGGGCGATGGAGGCCCGGTTCGTGCGCAGACCGGGCCAGCGGCCCAGGGCGACGCCGAGGAAGGTCAGGGCAGAGATGGCCAGGATGGCGTAGGAGTCGGCGCGCACGATGGCGGGGGAGTGCGGCATCCCGGCCGGGGTTCCTGCCGGGCAGGGACGCACGCTGCGGGCCGAGAACGGCGCTTCCATGAACGCGATTCTTCTGGACTGGGACGGCGTCCTGGTGGACTCGATCGAACTGTATCTGGACCTGTACCGCCAGGCCTGTCGGCGCTGGGGCAAGACGCTGCCGATCGCCACGGCCGGCGAGTTCCGCGAGTGGTACAACCCTCATTGGGAGCAGAACTACTTCGAGATGGGTTTCACGCCCGGGGAACTCCGGGAGGTCATGGCTTTCAGCCAGGGCCACCTGGATTACTCCAGGGCCCGGTTGTACCGGGGGATCCCGGAGATGCTGCGAAGCCTGACCCGCGACTTCCAGGTGGCCATCGTCTCGACCACGCCCTCGGCCTTGATCCGGAACCGCCTGGAGGCCGGAGGCCTGGGCGGAATCCTGGCGGGGATCACCGGGGGCGACGACTCCAAGAGCGAGAAGGTCGAAAAGATTCGCCGGACCCTGGCGGGGTTGGGCGCCGCGGGCGGCGTGATGGTCGGCGACACGCCGCTGGACGTAACCTCCGGGCAGGCCAACGACCTCTCCACGGTGGGCGTCACCTACGGATGGTGCACCCCCCAGCGGGTGCAGCAGGCGAACCCCGACCGCCTGGTGCACTCCCCCCACGACCTGGAAGCCGCCATCCGCGACCTGATGTCCCCTCGGTAACACCAGGTTCATACCCCCTCCGCCTCGCGACGCTAGAATGAACTCACGAAGTCGAGGTTGTGCCCAGGAACGCAGGACCGCCGGACACCGGTACACCGGATTGCAGGCGGATCCGAGGAGATAGTGGCCTCCGCGCTCCCCAAGGGCCATCCTGCCACACGGCTCCCGGTTCAACCGGGGGCCCTTTACTGTACGGCGCGGCCCTCGGCCCGAGGATCCGCCCGGGCCCGGCGCGAAAGGGCGGCTCACCACCACGTCTGAGGGAGGCACCCGATGGAGACCCTGCAGGAGCGGACCGAACGGCGATTCCGCACAGGGGGACTTTTCCTGGTGCTGATCGGTGCCCTGGCTGCAGCCTACGCCCTCAGCCTGCACCTGGGAACCGGGGAACCGCCCACCTACGGCCTGGCCAGTGCCTGGATCGTGGACAACCTGGCCCGCACGGCCGACCGCGTGGGCGGCCTCCTGGGGACGGGGTGGGAAGAGCGGGCCTTCCACGTCAACCTGGGCGTGGCGGTGGCCTTCGCGCTGGCCGGCCTGGTCGTCTGGGCCGGCTCGCGCTTGCACCGTCTCTTCAGCTTCCTGGGTTTCGTGCCCAGGCTTCTGGCACGCCTGGTGTATCTGGCCGCCTTCGCAGTCTACACCCTGGACGCCCTCATGGCCGTGGGCCTGGAGTTGGGAATGCGCCGGCTCTTCCAGCTTCCCAGCTTCGCCCTTCCCTGTCTGGCGATGCACGCCGTGGCGCTGCTGGTGCTGATCCTGGGCCTCTCCAACGGGATGTACGTCCTGGTCGAGATCGGCCGGTTCCTGACCAACCCGGGAAAGGCGCTGCGCGCCGCCCGCACGGATCGCCAACCCACGCCCCAGACGGAGAACCCCTCGGAGTGAATCCCATCAGCCTCCCCGCACAGGAAGGTCCCGGTTGAATCAGCCCCCCGCCTCCCCTCCCCCTCCCGCCACCGACCCGCCAGCGGCCACGCCTCCTCCGGCCAGGCCGCTGCGGGATCTTGTTTGGGCCGCCGGGTTCCTGGCCTTGCTCTTCGGGCTGTCGGTGGCCGGCTACCACGCCTTGCTGGCTTGGAAGGCCGGCGTCGACACGGGCTCCGAGATCCACTACGAACAACCGACCTGGTCCACCCAGGGCTCGCACCTGGCCTACCTGCGGATCGAGACCCCGACCGTCCCCGGCAAAGGAGCGATCCGCAGCCAGCTCTGGGCCTCGGGACGCTTTGGCGACCGCCGCCAGTTGCTGGCGGAGCTGCCCCCTGGACGCTTCCGGATTCTGGGATGGTTGCTGGATGACACCCGGGTCGTCCTGCAGCCCCTGGAGGAATCGGCCGAGGGACCAAGATTCCTGGACGTTGCCACCGACGGAAGCGGCGGCCGCTGGGTCCGCTTCACCGACGCGGGGATGCGAGTGGTCGGGAACGGGGATCGCGAGATCTTCCTCGAGCGCCCCCACCGCGGCGCCGACGGACGCGTCTCGGGCGTCGAACTGGTGCAGTGGCGCCCCGACTCGACCGGCTTTTCGCCGCTGGTGACCATCCCCAGTCGGGCCGCCGAGCAGGTCCGCATCGAGAGCGTCGAGGCGGCTCCGGACGGGCAACGCCTGGCCCTGGTCCTGCGCGCTCCGGCGGAGGGAGGACCTATGGGGGTGTGGGTCTTCCACCGCTCACGGCAGACCCTGACCTGGACCACCATCTCGGTGGCCGAGGCGCAGGATCTGCGCCTGGACTGGTCTGGCGACTCCCGCTCGCTGGTCGGAGCGGCCTGGCTGGGCGAGAGCTCAGAGCTGTACCTGGTCCGCGATGAACCCGATCCCATCCCGACGCGGATGCGCACCTCGTCAGGACCGCTGGCCTTCCGTCCCGTCTGGCCCCGCGATGGCAACCGGGTCCTGCTTCTGGAAGACCAGCGCGTTCTGGAATTCGACTTCCAGACGCACCGGGCCCGGGTCCTGCTGGCCCCCCAGCGCCTCGGCCTGTTCCCGGAGGAGCTGGCCTTGTCTCCCCTGGGAAGCCTGGCCACCTTCCGGGCCCGCGAGGGCCTGGTCGAGGACCTGTACGTGCTGGACCTGAACGGAGGCCGGCCTGAACCTCTGGGGCACGGGGCCGCCGAGTTGAGGGCGCGGCGCACGTTGCTGTATGAGATCGCCTCGGGATTGGAGTTCGCCGTCGCTCGTTGGAGCGGCAGGGAGCAACCGGCTGCTCGGTGAAGACATGCCGCGAGGTCAGAAGTGGTCGCGCTCTTCACCTACGCAAGCCTGGCAGACAAGGGGACCTACCTGGAGGTCGTCGGCCGCCATCCGGAAGCGGTTCCGGCCCGGCTCGAGGGCCATCGGATCGCGCGTTCCCTGGGCTATGCCTACCTGATCGAGGACCCGGGCTCCCAAGTGGACGGCTTCCTGGTGCGCAACGTCCAGACCCCGGACCTGTGGGTCCTGGATGACTATCACGCCGTGACCGAAGGCCTCTACGAGCGCTGCCGCGTGAGGGTCCGGGTGGGAGAGCAGGACCAGGAGGCCGAGGCCTACGTGGCCGGCCCGGCCATGAATCCAGCCCCGACAACCTCGGGACCAGGTGGCCATGCCTGACCTGCTCCTCGCCCCCCCCGACGCGGACCACTTCAGGGAACCCCCGTGACCTGGAACTGGAGCCTGCTTCGTGACCTGGACCGCTGGCTGGAAGCCGCCGTCCTGCGCCAGCTTCCTCCAGCCCAGCACCGCGCCGTGAACTGGCTGGTCCTGACCACCACCGTCCTGGGGCTGAGTCTGGCCTGGGCGACCCCCCGCAGCGCCTCTTTGACCTTGATGATGCCGATCGTGGCCGGGTGCTTCCTGAGGGGAACCCGGCGGGTCTGGCTTCTGCCCCCCCTGACGGCCTATCACTATTGGCTTCTGGCCAGCCTTCCGGACACGGCGATCTTCCTGGCCGGCGCCTCCGCCACCCTGTTCTTCACCGTCGTCACCGCCGAAAAGTTCCGCACGGCCCGGCGCCAGGGCTCCGAGCTGCGCCGCAGCCTGGAGGTGGCCCGCCACGTCCAGCGTGCCCTGGAGCCTCCCAGCAGCACCGAATGGGGCATGCTGGAGATGGCCACCTCGATGCGCTGCTCGGAGACCCTGGGAGGAGACTTCATCTGCCTGCGCCCCGTGGGTCCCGACCGCTTCGGGATCCTGCTGGGCGACGTCATGGGCAAGGGGGTGCGGGCCGCCCTGGCGGCCGCCGTCGTGACCGGCCTCTACGGCGAACTGGCGCGGGAAGGCTTCGGCCCTTCGGCCATCCTGGAGATCATCAGCCGCCGACTGCACGAACTCTTCGGCCGCTTTGAGCTCTTCGCCACGATGGCGGCCCTGGAATACGATTCCAGGCGCAACGAGTGGCGCGCCTCGGTGGCCGGGCACGATGCCCCCCTCCTGCTGCGCGCCGACGGAAGCGTCGAGGAACTCCTGGAACGCGGCATGGCGGCTGGAATCGAGCCCGATGAGCACTACCAGGACATGCGCCGACCCGCCCGACCGGGTGACCAGATCTTCCTGGCCAGTGACGGCCTGATCCCCGACGGACTGCCCCAGCCGGAGGTCTGCCAGATGCTGCTGGAGTCCGCGCAGGACCCGGCCGACCAGAGCCTGCAGAAGGTCGTCGCCGACCTGCAGAGGCGCCTGCCCCCTGGCTATCGCGACGACATGACCGGTCTTCTTCTGCGCCTGGCCGAGTGACCCGACGGACTCAACCCGCCGCCGGCGACTGCGCGGCGGCCTGGACCAGCTCGCGGCGGAAGTCCTCCACGGGAATTCCGTAGTTCTGGGCCACGTCGCGGACCGAGTCGAAACGAGCCATGGGACAACCCACGCAGGCCATCCGCCTCCGGATCAGGACCCCGATGGTGGTCGGCCACCTTCGCTGGAATTCCTCGGCCGTCATGGTCTCCGGGATGCTCACCTCATCCATGCCCCGCTCCATCCAATCCCCGTCTCTGCTCCGGACGATCCTGGCACAGACTCGCCTGCTCTTCCTTGCTCTGGGGCAAGCCGCGTCAATCCTCGGAACCCGCCAGGTCCTCGGCCACCAGCACCAACTGGTGGGGATGGCGCAAGAGGACCCGGCCGCGCCCCGCCTCGACCAGGCCCCGCCGCTCCCAGTCGCTCAGCACGCGGCTGACCGTGAACTGGGTCGTCCCGACCATCTCGGCCAGGTCCTGGCGTGAGAGGGGCAGGTCGATCAACACCCCCTCCTCGACCCGGCGCCCGGTCTGATGGGCCAGGCGAAGCAAGGTCCGAGCGATCCGGCGTTCGACCCTCTCGGTCGCCATCTCCCGGAAACGCGACTGAGCCTCGCTGAAGCGGCGGGAAAGCTCCTGGATCAGCTTCCAGGACAACTGCGCCTGCTCCTGGACGTGCCGCTGGAAGACCTCCCGGTCCCAGCGAACGGCCAGGGAAGGCGCCACGGCCAGGGCGCTGGCCGGATAGGGCTTGCCGTTAAGCGCCGCGATCCCTCCGAACATCTCACCGGGCGTGATGTAACGCAGGGTCACCTGCTGCCCGTCGGAGGTCACCTGGCTGAGCTTCAGCCGACCGCTCAAGAGGACCTGGAAGGTCCGTGCCTCGTCCCCCTGATGGAAGGCCGCCGCCCCGGTGTCCAGTCGCACCGGAGTGGCTCCTACCAGCAGCCGGTCCAGATCCGGGGCTGCCAGCTCCGCGAAGAGCGGAACCACGCGAAGAAGAGCCGTCAAGTCCCTGCCGGAAGGTGGGATGGAGGAGGCCTGCTCCCCGGCCCGTCCGGCGTCCTCAGCCCGGTGCGCCATCGCCATCTCCTGGTTCCGCGCCCCCCTTGGACGCTCAGGTCCCGGGGGCGACCGCATCTGCGTTGAGGGCCACCAGGGTCTCTAAAGGGAGGAAGGCCTGCTGCTGCTCGAGTCCCAGGTGATCCACCAGGAACTGGTGCAGGCGCTCGGCCCGTTTCAGGACCAGCGGAATCTCGGTGCCCAGATCCAGCAGATTCACGAGGCGCTCGATCTCCTCCTCCAGGTAGCGGTGATCGGCCGCCAATCGAGTCACCAGGGGGCCTCGGGAAGGATGCATCCGAGCCAGGACGGGGTGGAGGCGGCGCTCCTCCACGGTGTGGTGGAACTGGAATTCGAGCCGCAGCGCCACCAGCATGTCCCGGGCCGTCCCGGCATGACCGCGCTCCAACATCCACAACGCGCAGCGGTAAAGCCTCTGCAAACGCCGATGCACCTCATGGACCAGAGACCGGTATGGGGAGAGCAACTGGCTGCTCATGAGCACGACTCCGCAGGGCTCTTGGGGAAGCCGGCCCCCACCCGACCGGCACCACGCCAAGATTCTGGCACGGGCCCTGTACGGCATCTATGATCCAGGACAGTAGGCTACCCCCCGGTTCAAGCCCTCAACCCTCGAAAAATCAGGGTTTCAACGCAGAAGCGCCAGCCCCAGGGGAGCCTGCCCGACGCGAAAGCGCCCGGCCACCTTCAGGGTGGCCAGGTCGACCACTGCCACCTCACCCGACGAGGCCATCGACACATACAGCCGGTGCCCATCGGAGAGAATCTGCCCGGGCGAGCCTTCCCCCAGCCGGACCCTCTCCAGTTCCGAGGGGTTGGGGGAATCCTCATAGACGATCAGTTCTCCGCGCAGCGAATCGGTCACATAGGCCCGGCCGTCCTGAAGAAGCAGTCCCGCAGGCGACTCGAGCAGATGGGTGAAGTGCCGGACCAGGACTCCTGAGGGTTCCAGGACCCGCACGAAGGGCGGCGAGGGCTCGCCGGGTCCTCCCCCGACCACGTAGATCCGGGTGCCGGTCGCGTTCTGCTCGACCTGGTTCCCCGGCACACTGATGGGCACGGTCACCCCCAGGGCCATCGAAGAGACATCCAAGGCGGTCATGGTCCGGTCCCCAGGGTTGACCACCCAGGAGGTGGAGCCCACCGGGTCGGAGATCCCCCGAGCCAGGGATCCCGTCCGGAAGAATCCCGAAAACTGGCCGTTCTCCGATTCCAGGAAACGGATCCCCCCTTCGACGGGGAAGGAGACCACCCCGCGCACGGCTCCGGCCACATCGAAGCCTCCCGGCGGAGCGCTCAGGACCGCGATGGTGCGCCGCACTCCCTCGACGGCCAGCATCTGACTGGACATGGTGGTGACGAAGATCCTGCCCTGGGCGGAAAAGAGGTATTGGGGGTTCTGGGGCAGCGGCAGGTCCTCCACGTGACCGTCGGTCAACCGGAGGATGGTCAGCGAGGCCCCTTTGGAGTTGGCCACGAAGAGCAGTCCTTCGGGGGCGGGTCCGGGGCGCAGCCACCCTTGCAGGCGAACCCGCCCCCCCGAGTTGACCTGCACGGGCTCCTGAAGGTGGGCCAGGACCTGACCTTGCGCATCCAGCGCGCTGACCCGCAGCACCCACCCCCCCACCGGCACCTCGGACACCTCGCAACTGAAGTCCGCCGACCCCGAAGCCTCGTAGCCGCGAATGGGACCCACCCGATCCGAGCCCTGGGGCTGGAGGATCTCGATCCGGTAACGAGCGGTGCTCTCGGGCGGTCGGATGTCCGGAAGGGTGGGTTGACCCGAACCGGCGACTTGAACAAGGAGGGTCCCGGTCGAAGAAGACTCTCCGCAACCCGCCACAAAAGCGGCCAGGAGCGTCAGGATCGCCAGGAAGAGAGGGTGGACGCGATTCACCCGGGGGTGTTTGTCCCCGATCGGGGACCTCCTCCTGAGGCCTGGCCTGCCCACAGGCGCCCGCGAGAGAGATTCAAGAAGTAGATCCCCGCTGGCGGGAAGGAAGTCATTGGAGCAAAGCGAATGGTGCCAGCGAATGCCGGTTCTCGAACATGAGATCGGCCCACCGCAACGGGCCAAAAGGCCTCGCGGTCGAGTTTCCGGCAAAGGAGGTGAAAGAAAGATGAAGGCTCTCCGCGTTCTCGTTTGTGCTATGTTGTTCGCGGCCCTCATGGTCACTGCCGCTGGGGTGGCAACCGCTGATGACAACACCCTGCAGCCGAACCACAAGATGGCTCCGGGCGTGTGGTACTACAACTGGATCGGACCCAGCTCCCTGGAGTTCGGGGTTCCCGACCAGGGGACGATGTGGCATAAGGACTTCGATGGCGAAGTCCGCTATATCGACTCCAAGTTCATGAGCATCGCCGCTGACGGCAGCGGTGACATCATGAACTTCTACCTCTACCCCAACCAGACCGACTGCACCCCGTCCTTCGACGGCGTCCGCGTCGGCTCGCACGTGAAGGTTCGTTCCGACGACCGTCACCGCGTCAGTTGGGTGAGGGTGGTCCCGTTCCACGAGTGGCTTCACGCGCAGTCCAAGTAAGGTCGGCGCGCAAGCTCTCGACGACGGTCCTCCGGCTTTCCGGCCAGGGGGGTCGTCGTTTCTCTTTTCGACAGGCCCGCTCGCCCGGGTTGGAGGACCTGGCGGCTTGACCTGGCGCAGAATCCTGCATGTGGACATGGATGCCTTCTTCGCCTCGGTTGAGCAGCACGACCATCCCGAGTGGTCGGGAAGGCCCCTGATCGTGGCCGGGGACCCACAGGCCCGGGGGGTGGTGGCCGCGGCCTCCTACGAGGCCCGGGCCTTTGGCATCCGCTCGGCCATGGCCAGCGCCGCCGCCGAGAGACTGTGCCCCCATCTGGTCCGCGTCCCTCCGCGCCACGAACGCTACCGCGAGATCAGCCGCGAGATCCAGGACATCTTCCGGGACTACACCGTCCTGGTCGAACCCATCTCGCTGGACGAGTGCTTCCTGGACCTCAGCGAATACTGCGCTCGCCACCGGCTTCCCCTGGCCCGGGTCGCCCGCGGGATCAAGACGCGGATCCGCCAGCAGACCGGCCTGACCGCCTCGGCCGGAGGAGCCCCCAACAAGTTCCTGGCCAAGATCGCCTCCGACCTGAAGAAGCCGGACGGCCTGGTGGTGGTGCCGCCCGGCCGGGCGGAAGCCTTCCTGGCCCCGCTCCCCGTGGAACGGATCTGGGGGGTCGGCCCGGTCCTGGCAGGCCGCCTGCATACCCTGGGCATCCGGACCATCGGCGAGTTGGCCGGAAAGTCACCGGCCTGGCTGGAGCTGACCTTCGGGCGGCTGGGGATCGAGATGGGGCTTCTGGCTCGAGGCGTGGATGAGCGCCCCGTGGTGCCCTGGCGTGAACCCAGGTCCCTCTCGGCCGAGAACACCTTTGCTCGGGATATCCAGGCCCCCCAGACCCTGCTCGAGGAGATCGCCTCGCAGGCCGAGGAGGTGGCCCGACGCCTGAGAGGACACGAAGTCGTCGGCCGGACGGTCACCCTGAAGCTGCGCTACGGAGACTTCACCACGATCACCCGCAGCCGGACGTCTCGACGCCCCATCGAGACGGCCGGGCAGATCGAGGCCCTGGCCACACAGCTCCTGAGCCGGACCGAATTCCCCGAGCGACCCGTCCGCCTGGTCGGCGTCGGGGTCTCGGGCCTTCTGGCTCGCCTTCGCCCCGTGCAGCTGGAACTCTTCGACCACGAGGAGTGAGCCTCTCCCAGGCGAACACGCGCCGATGCACAAGCCCACACCCATCAGCGGATTCCCCGAGTGGCTCCCGGCCCAGAGGCTGGAGGAGCAGCGTTTCCTGGACACCATCCGGCAGGTCTACGAGCTGTACGGCTACACCAGCCTGGAGACCAGCGCCGTCGAGCGCGTCGAGGTCCTTCAGGCCAAGGGGGAGGTAGACAAGGAGATCTACGGGCTGGGACGCCTGCGGAGACAGACGAATCGCTGGGAGCTGGCCCTCCACTTCGACCTGACGGTGCCGCTGGCCCGCTACGTCGCCCAGAATTACGGAGACCTGACCTTCCCCTTCAAGCGCTACCAGATCCAGAAGGTCTGGAGGGGAGAGCGCCCCCAGGAGGGCCGCTTCCGGGAGTTCTACCAGGCCGACGTCGACGTGATCGCCGAAGAGCGGCTGCCTCTGCACTTCGACGCCGAGATGCCGGCACTGATCCACGACCTGTTCCAACGCCTGGGCATCCGGGCCCTCCTGCGCCTCAACAACCGCAAGGTCCTCAAAGGCTACTACGAGGGCCTGGGTCTGGCCGAGGACCGCGTTCCGGAGGTGCTCCGGGAGGTGGACAAGCTGGAGAAGGTCGGCCCTGAAGCGGTGCGCCGCACCCTGGAGGAGGCGGGCCTGGATTCCACCCTGGCCGCCCGCTGCCTGGAGCTGTCCACCCTGAAGGGGGCGGGTCCCGACGTCATCCGCCGGGCCCGAGCCCTGGGCGTCCGGCACCCCGTGCTGGAGGAAGGCCTGGAAGAGCTGGCCTTCGTGGCGAACGAACTGAGCCATCTGCCGGCCGACGAGGTGCTCTTCGACCTGGGCATCGTGCGAGGCCTGGACTACTACACGGGGACCATCTACGAGACCACCCTCCCCGAGCATCCGGGCCTGGGCAGCATCTGTTCGGGCGGGCGCTACGAGAACCTGGCCTCGGAGTTCATCAACCGCAAGCTCCCCGGAGTCGGCATCAGCATCGGCCTCTCTCGCCTGCTGGCCCACCTCTTTGGCTCGGGAACCCTGGCCCCGACCCGCCAGACCCCCACCGAGGTCCTGGTCTTGTGGCCTTCCCCAGAGCATCGCCAGGCCTGCCGTGAGATCGCGGGCCGACTGCGGGAGGCGGGTGTCCCCACCGAGGTCTACCACGAGCCGGTGGCCTTGAAGAAGCAGATCCGCTACGCCGACCGCAAGGGGATCCCCCACGTGCTCTTCCCCTACCGCTGGACCCCCGAGGAGGATCTGGTGGAGATCAAGCAACTCGCCAGCGGAGAGCAGGAAGAACTGCCACTGGCCGACTGGTGCGCCCGGCGCCAGGAGTCCGCCTGATCGGCCCGGCACCTGGAGCGGGGAGGTGAAGCCTTGAAGACCGAGCGGATCCGCGTCGACCAGGCCCTGGTCGAGCGCGGCCTGGCGCCCAGCCGCGAGAAGGCCCAGGCCCTGCTGATGGCCGGAGAGGTCTTCATGTCCGGGCAGCGCGTCGACAAGCCTGGAACCCGGATTCCCCGGACAGCCGAGCTGGAGGTGCGGGGTCGCGGCCTTCCTTTCGCCAGTCGAGGCGGGCTGAAACTGGAGAAGGCCCTGGAGGTCTTCGAAATCCGACCCGAGGGTCTGGTGGCCGTCGACCTCGGCGCCTCGACCGGCGGCTTTACCGACTGCCTCCTGCAACGAGGAGCCCTGCGGGTCCACGCGGTGGACGTGGGCCGGGGTCAACTGGACCTGCGCCTGCGCCAGGACCCCCGGGTCGTGGTGCGTGAGCGCACCAATGCCCGCTTCCTCAAGCCCGAGGATCTGGGCGAGACCGTCGACCTGGCGACGCTGGACCTCTCCTTCATCTCACTGGAGCTGGTCCTTCCAGCGGTCCGCGACCTGGTGAACCCGGGAGGCGTGGTGGTGGCCCTGGTCAAGCCTCAGTTCGAAGCCGGTCCGGCCCGCGTGGGCCGGGGAGGCGTCGTTCGCGACCCGGAGGTCCACCGCGACGTCCTGCGGGGCATCCTGCGCCGGGCAGGCGAACTGGGCTTCACCCTCTTCGGGCTGACCTTCTCTCCGGTTCGTGGACCGGCCGGCAACATCGAGTTCCTGGCAGGGTTCCGGCGAAACGGCGGGGAACTGCCCCGTGACCTGGAGGAGTGCGTCTCCCGAGTGGTCGAGGAGGCCTGGACGGCCTTCGAGTCCCCCTCCTGAAAAGGAGCCCCCGTGTCGCGACAGGCCAAGGTCGGTGGGTTTTTCCTGGCGTTTTTCGCCCTGTTTTCGTTCCTCTCGCCGAGCCTTTCGCAGCGCTCGACGGTCCTGGGCACCTCCTACACCCTGCTCTTCGAAGAGGTCAACGGCCTGCGCGAGGGGGATGACCTGAAGTTCTCAGGGGTTTCGGCGGGCCGGATCGCCGAGATCGATTTCAGCACGACCACCCAGAAGCAAAGCTTCGGGCCTGAGGCCCAGGTAGCCGTCCTCGTCGTCACCGACTTCGGCGTCAAAATCCCCGAAGACAGCCGGGCCTCGGTCGACGGGGCCATCGGGGGCCTGCGCTGGGTCGAGATCACGCCAGGAAAGTCACCCCGGATCCTGCAGCCCGGGGCCGTCGCCCGACTGCGGCTCAAGCCGGCCCAGCACAACGAGCTGGAGGCCAGCCTGGCGGGCCTGAAGGAGTTGAACGCGCGGACGGTGACGCTGCGGGCCTCGCTTGAAGACCCGGCCTTCCGCCGCCAGATGAAGGATCTGGCTTCCAACGCCCGGTTCTACAGCACGGAGATCGGGAGCCTCAGCCAGACGGCCCAGGCGCGAGTTGCCAGCATGAACCGGCACCTCGACGTCCACCAGGAGGCGATCCTCGGCCAGTTGGACCGGATCAACGCCCAGGTAGACCAGGCTCGCCGCCGGACCGAGGACCTGGTTCCACGGCTCAACGAGGAGGCAAAGGCCTGGGAGGCACGGATGGAAGCCTCCACCCCCGAGATCCAGGCCATGATCGACAAGGCGGACCGTGAGACCCGAAAATTCCGGGAGCTGGCCGACCAGGCCGAGGAGCGGGTCCACTCCAGCGGGATCGACGAATCCGTTCGCGAGAAACTGAGCCAGATGGCGCAGCGGACCGAAGAGATGGCCACCATGGCCGAAGACCTGCACATGGTCTCCTCCAGCCCCGAGACCCAGGCGGAATTGCGAGAGATGGTGGCCCGTTCCCGCCGCCAGGCCGAGGAGCTGCGCCGGAACCTGGAGCGCTGGGAGAAGTTCATTCCCTGAAGGCGTTGAGGAGGTGGAGAGGCGCCATTGGCTGCTCCAGAACGGCTTGAAGCGAGACCTGGGGACCTGGCATCTCTGTCCTCTCTACACGCCGGAGCGGTGGTCCTGGTCTGCCTGACCCTCTTCTTCGTCTCGGTTCACCTGGCCGCCCACCGGTTGGGCTTCCAGATGGACCCGGCCCACCTGCTTTCAAGCCAGGACCCGGTCCGACTCACCCTGGAGGAGATGGCCTGGGAGTTTCCCAACCCCCAGGATCTGGTCGTGGTGATCGACGGCGGGAGCGCCCCGGTCCGCCAGCGGGCGGTTCAAGACCTGGCCGCCAGGCTGGAGAAGGCACCGGGAGACTTCGGGCAACCTCTCGGGGGTCTGCACCTCCCCGACCTGCGCGAGGGAGCGCTGGGCTACCTGGAGGAGGCCCGGATCGCGGACCTGGCCTCCGAGATCTCGACCATGCGACCTCTGGCGCTGGCTTTGAGCCAATCCCACGACCTGGCCGAGGTGCTGGCCCGTTGCCGACCCCTGCTCGACCAGTCCGGGTCGGGCACCTCCCAGAGGGCAGCCGCGCTGGAGGCGCTTCTGGGCCGGGTTCTCCAGCGCGCCCGAGGACGGCTTGATCCGAACTGGGAATCCCCGTGGGAGGGGTTGCTGGACGGAGTCGTCCCCCGCCTCCCGCTGGGCACGCTGGACCTGAGGACCCTCACCCTCTACCAGACCCGGGACGGAGGCCGCAAGCACCTGCTCCTGGTGGCACCCGCCTCGGCCCAGTGGCCGACCGTGCGACGGGCGGCCGCGCGCCTGGAGGAGGTCCTCGACCAGGCGCGTGCCCGCAACCCGGGCCTGCGCTTCCGGATGACCGGCGAAAGCCTCCTGATGCTGGACGAAATGGAGACGGCCATCCGTGACTCAGTCCGCTCGGCACTTCTGGCCGTGGTGGGCGTGGGAGGCCTGGTCGTCCTGGGCTTCGCCGAAGTCCGCCGCCCTCTGCTGATCATGTTGGCCGCCCTCCTGGCCGTCGGCTGGACGCTGGGCCTGGCGAGTTGGATCCCCGGGCACCTGAACGTGGTCACCGTGTGGGTGAACACCCTGGTCGTGGTCCTGGCGGCCGACCTGGGAATCCACCTTCTGTATCGCTACGACGAGGAGCGCTGCAAGGGGTTGAGCGACGAAGAGGCCATGCGCGTCAGCCTGGCTCGAACCGGCCTGGAGAACAAGGTGGCGTGCCTGGCCGCCGCGGGCGCCTTCGCTCCCTTGCTGCTCAGCGACCTGGCCTGCCTGCGGGAACTGGCCCTGGTCACCGCAACCGGCACGGCGATGGCCTGGCTGGCCACCTCGACCGCGCTGCCGTCCCTGCTGCTGCTGCAAGAGCGTTCCCGGCACCCTTCGCGGATTCGCCACCATCAGGACCGCGACCTGATCCGAGCGGAGCGTTGGGTCCTGAAGAGCCCCTGGACGACGGTCCTTCTCTTCACCCTGGCGGTGGGCGGGCTATTGCACTCCTCTGGCCCCATCCCCGTCGCTTCCAACCTGCTCGAAATGCAGAATCCCGATCTGGACTCGGTGAGGACGGCCCGCTCGCTGGGGAGTCGGTCCACCCTCCCCGCCCTCGTCCTGGCCCCCGACCTGGAGGCGCTGCCCGGACTTGTGACCCGGCTCGAGGCCCTGCCCACGGTGGAACGCGTCGAATCGGTGGCGCCGCTCTTTCCCGAGGACTTGCCGGCCAAGGCCTCGCTGGTCCGGCGGATTCAACGCGATGTGGCGGGCCTTTCCCTCCCCCGATTGCGCCCCCTGAGAGGGCTGGAAGACCTGGAGCGGGCCGAAGGCGAACTCCAGGCCCTGGTGCAGACCGTGAGCCAGGTCGTTCCACGGTGGAATTCGTCGTCCCCGATGGCTCAACTCCACGCCACCCTCCAGGAACTGGAAGCCGCCCTGCGAGAGTCCGGACCGGGACCGGTTGAAGACGCGCTGGAGGCCGCACGCCTCGAGGTGACGCTGGACTTCCAGTCCGCCTTGGGCCTGCTCAAGGCCCAGAAGGTCCCGCCGCCCCCTCGGCTGGAGGCCCTGCCCCAGGCCCTGCTGGCGCGGACCGTGAGCCGCACTGGCCGAATCCTGGTGCGGGTCTACCCCCGCGAAGAACTCGATCAGACCGAATCACTCCACCGTTTCCTGGCCGATCTTCGAAGGGTCGATCCCGAGGTCACCGGGGCTCCCGTCCTCATGGAACGCCTGACGGGAGGGACTTCTGAAGCGATCTTCCATGCCACCAGGATGGCGGCCCTGCTCCTGGGGCTCCTTCTGCTCCTGTGCCTGCGCTCGCTGCACCGGAGTCTCCGCGCCCTCCTGCCCGCCGGGCTGGGGCTGGTCGGGGTGGTGGCGGCCCTCTCTCATCTGGGCGAGCCGTGGACCCCGACCAACCTGATGGCCCTGCCCCTGACCCTGGCCATGGGCGTTGTGCTGGGAACCCACGTCGTGGAGCGATTCATCCATCACCCGGGCGAGGGGCTCTTCGCGGTCTCCACCGGGCCGGCCGTCGCCATCTCGGCCCTGACCACCTCGTGTGGCCTGGTCACCCTGGCCGGCTCCGCCCATCAGGGAATCGCCAGCCTGGGGCTGGCCCTGGCCGCCGGTCTGGGCATGGCCACGTCGGGGGCGTTGCTTCTGCTGCCCGCCCTGATCAAAATCCTGAGGCGTTCCCGGATCCGCGCCTGACGGCGCGAGACTCAGTCCTCCTGGACCTGCAGGGCCCCTCCGCGGCTGGAATCCTCCACGCGTTCGAGGATTCCGCGCACCAGAACCAGGCTGACCCCGGCCAGGACCAGCATGGCCCCCAGGAAACCGAACGTGCCGAAGAGGCCCTCATGGGGTCCAGCCAGGCCGGTGACTCGACCCAGCGCTGGAATGAATCCCGCCGCCGCCGCCAGAGGCGAAAGGGCCTGAGGGGCCACGAAGAGCCCCAGGCTCGTCAGCAGCCATCCCTTCCAGATCGAACGCCTCCGGATGAGGGCCACGAGCCCCAGGGCCAACGCGATCCCGGCCGGGAGGGCCCAGAAGCGGGAAGGTCCCGTGGCCAGGCCCGCGACGAAGGCCAACAGAAGCCAGGCCATGGCCGTTCCCTGACTGGCGTGGGTGCTGCGGGCGCGCGCCGAGCTCCACAGCCCCAGAAGCCCGGACGTCAGGGCCAGGGCCACCGCGAAGAGGTAGAGGGTCCCCAGATCGAGCGGGCTCAAGACCCCGGCGAAGACGTAGATCAACAAGACCGGGAAGGCCAGCGTCATCTGGAAGAACGGCAGGAGCAGGGCTCCCCAGAGCTTCCCGAAGACCACCTGCCGGGCCGTGATGCCGGTCAGCGCCAGGTCCTGCCAGGTCCGCCGATCCCGTTCCCCGGTCAAGGCGCCGGCCAGCAGGGCGGTGGAACGCACCGACAGGCTCAACAGGAAGAGCAGCACGGTCCCCAACAGGCCGACCTGAAGGGGTCGGACCAGAGCGCTCTGGCGGTCCTGAGGCGAAGCGAATCCGGCCCCGTGCCGGAAATCAGGCGGAGGGGGGGGGGGCGGAGGTGGCGCCATGGCCAGGTCCCCCAGGGTCCGCGGATCGACCTGTTCCAGGGGGCGGAGCCGGACCTCCCGCACCGCCCCGTGCGGTGGGCCGACCGGCTCGAGAGCCTGCACGGCTCCCCAGGGCATGGGGATTCCGAAGGTTTGATAGAGAGCCAGACGGAAACAGGTTTCAGGGCGATGCCCGCGGATGACCAGGGCCGTCTGGTGGCCGGGAGCCGTGGCGTAGACGACTCGGGCCCCTGCCTGCTCGGCGGCATGTGTGGGCGGAGGCTGAGCGCCCAACGGTGCCCGGAGACGAACCTCGACCTGCGGAGAATAAGCCGGCATCACAGGCTCGGAGTTCTGCATCGACCAGGCCCGGGCATACAGGAAGGGAGCCAGGAACAAGACCAGCCAGATGGCCAGTCCTGGCCAGGCCCCCGCCCCGGTCCGCGCCTGCCAGGCGATCTCGCGCAAGAAGGCGGCGTTGCCCGAGAAACCAGGCACGAGGTCCTGGAGCCACGAAGGGGCCCAACCCTTCCTCCAGGCCGGGTGCACGGCCCCCTGCTGAACCTCGGAGGTGGTGGGCGCCTCGCCCGCCAGCCGCCTCGAGGCCAGCCCCAGCATCGCCAGGCTGCCCAGGACCAGGAAGGCGAGGTTCACCGGCACCAGCCAGCGACCGGCCCCAAACGCCGCCTCGGGGACCGTGACCAGGGCCAGGGCCGCCACCGGGTTGGCGGCCGTGAAGAAGACGGGGGCCTCGGAGCGCACCAGAACAGCCCGCAGCAGGAGGTCGCCCAGCGGCGAGAAGACCAGCCACAGGCCCTTGAAGATCCAGCCAGAAAGAACCGCCTGGGAGGTCGAGCCCGCCAGGCTGGAGGCCAGCAGGCCCGAGGCGGAGGCGAAGAGACCGGCGGCCACGGCCACGGCCAGGGTGCCGGCCAGGGCCTGCGGAGGGATTCCACCGACGATGGCCAGGATCAGCAAGGCCGGAAGCGCCGAGAGCACGAGCCAGCCCAATGCGAGGACCTCACCGGAGACCTTTCCCAACACGACCTGGCCCGCCGTCAACTGCGTCAGGCGCAGGCTGTCCAGGGTCTTCTTCTCGCGTTCGCCGGTGATCGCGCCATAGAGGGTATTCCCACCCCGCAGGGCAGCCAGCAGGACCAGCACAAGCGCCCCGATCTCGAACATCGTGCAGGCGCAGACACCGGCCAACCATGGGCCCAGCAGCAGCAGGGCCCCTCCAAGCGCAGCCAGCAAGGCCTGCCGAGGGTTTCCTGGCCAACCGCCCGGGACCCGACCCAGCAGCGGATTGTCAAGAAGAATTCTCATGGAGCAACCTCCCATCCCTCAGCAGCACGGGTGACATTGAGATACGCGGATTCCAGGCTGGGCAGCTCCTCAGAGAAGGCAACCAGCGAGATCCCCTGGTCGACGATTCGGGTGACCAGGCCGGCCAGGTCTGCCTCGTCCCCCCCTTCCAGCCGGAACACCAGGCTCTGATTGTCCCAACGCAGGCCTTCAACGCCGGGGCTTGCCGCCAGGAAGTCGAAGAGGTCCTCGGAACTGCCCAGGGCCCGGGCACGCACAAGACGTCCTCCCCGCATCTCGATCAGTTCCCGCGTCTCCTGGACGCACACCATGCTCCCCCGGCTGAGGACACCCACCCGGTCGCACATCTCGGCCAGGTCCTCCAGGACGTGGGAGCTGATCAGGATGCTGACCCCCTGGCGCTGCATGCGACGGAGGATCTCACGAAGCTCGAGCCGCGCCAGGGGGTCCAGGCCGCTGGCCGGCTCGTCCAGCAAGAGGAGCCGTGGTCCGTGCAGCAGCGCCCGCCCCAAGGCCAGGCGCTGCTTCATCCCCCGCGAGAGCCCTTCGACCGCCTGCTCGGCCAGGGCCTCGATCCCGACCAGGCGCATGGTCTCCTGGATGGCGTAATCCCGGGTCGCCTCGGCCAGATGGCAGGCACGCGCGAAGAACTCAAAATACTCCCGGACCAGCATGTCGTCATACACGCCCAGCACGTCGGGCATGAAGCCGATCCTGGAGCGCACCTCGCGAACCCGGTCCAGAGGATGGCCGCAAATCGTGGCCTCGCCCGAATCCGGACGGGTCAGGGTGGCCAGAATCCGAAGCAGGGTCGTCTTCCCAGCCCCATTGGGGCCCACCAGTCCGAAGATCTCGCCTTCCAGGAGGGTCAGGTTCAGATCCGTCAGGGCCAGGGTGCCCCCAAAGCGCTTGGTGAGGGAAACCGCCCGCACGATGGGCTCGCGTCCTGAACGCAGGGAGGCCAGACCCCCGGAAGGGATCCGCTCGGGGGCCGGCGGGTCAGGGTCGCGCCGTTCTCCCACGAGAACAGGGCCTGCGACCGGGGCCTCAGGTTCGTGGTCCAGGCGGGTCGTCGGACGGGGAGCACTGCTCATCGGTCACCTGCCGGGGACGGGCGTGAGCCAGCACGCACGCCTGCGGCCCTCCCATCATACCATGAGACGGGCTCCTGAAGAGCCCCCGGAACGACACCCGGCGAAGATCCTCGAGTCCGGCATTGCCGCCGGGTGGAAGGACCGGGGCACCCGGAGAAGAAGGGCATTCCGCCCATGAAGATCGCCACCTGGAACGTCAACGGAATCCGGGCCCGCCAGGCCCAGGTGCAGGAATGGCTGGAACTGGAGAAGCCCGACCTGCTGTGCCTCCAGGAAATCAAGGCCGCCCCCGAGCAGGTTCCCCAAGCCCTTCAGGAGCTGGAGGGATACTGGCACTGCTGGCACGGCCAGAAGGGCTACTCGGGGGTCGGACTGCACGTCCGTCGCGACCTGGCAGCACAAGCCCCGGTGTTCAGCCAACCTGGATTTGACTTCGAATGCCGCGTGGCCTCGGTCGACCTGGGCGACCTGACGGTCATGTCCTGCTACGTTCCCAACGGGGGCAAGGACTTCTTCGCCAAGATGCGGTTCCTGACCGATCTCCAGACCCACGTGCAGGACCTGTTGGCCAGGGGCCGACAGATCCTGCTGTGTGGGGACCTCAACGTGACCCGAACGGATCTCGACGTCCATCCCAAGGAGCGTCGGAAGAGCGCCATCGGCCAGCTTCCGGAAGAGCGCCAGGCCCTCGAGGAGCTGCTGGGGCTGGGCCTGGTGGACCTGACCCGCATGCTGCATTCCGAAGAAGCCGGGATCTATACCTGGTGGCCCCCCTGGCGCCAGATGCGGGAACGCAACATCGGATGGCGGATCGACTATATCCTGGCCTCGCCGGAGATGGCGGCCACGGCCCGCGAATGCCTCCCCCGCCGCGAATTCGGAACCAGCGACCACGGGCCGCTGGTGGCCCTCCTGGATTGGCCTTCGGTCGACCCGTCCGTTCAACCCTAGGAACCCAGACGGAAACCCCTCGGTCGCCTCGCCGGGTCTTTTCCGCCCCCGCTGTGTCGCAAAAAGTCTCATTTGCCTCAAGCAAACCGCAACTTTTTGCTCCTGGCGGGGACAAAAAATCCCTCGGCGATGCTCGGTCGAGGTTTCCGACCGGGCCCCTAGCAGCCTGTGTGAATACCGCGTCGGTCGCCTCGCCGGGCCTCTTGCCCCCCCGCTGTGTCGCAAGAAGTCTCATTTGCCTCAAGCAAACCACGACTTTTCTCTCCTTGCGGGGAGCACAAGATCCCTCGGCGATGCTCGGTCCGGATACTCACACAGGCTGCTAGCCCCTGGGTCTCAGACCCTCGGCACAGGATTCTCCGGGTGGCGCTGGGGATCCACCGGAGCCATGACCCATCGAGCCAGGAACCAGGCCAGCCCCAGGCCCAGGATCAGGACGCCCAAGCCCAAGCGGAAGACCAGCCAGGTTTCGCGGGCCACCTTGTCCTCCAAGGCGGAGGTGTCTCCCAGGAAGAGCACCCAACCCACGGGAGCCCCTCCCTCACCTGGGGCCAAGGCAACGGCATGCTCCAACCAGCGGCGCCCTCCGACATCGAGGGTGGACAGGGCAGAACCTTCGCCATCGGAGGGGACCTCCCCGGGAAGACCTGCCTGGGACGTCCAGCCTGCGACGGCCTTCTCCAAGGAATTGAGCATCGCCGGCGAAGGGCGGCGCCCCGCCCGACGGTCGTGGGCCACCAGGATGGTGCCATCGGCCACAGCCAGGACGATCCCGTCCGAGAGCCCATGCCCCCAGGCTGCCAAGGTCTTCTCGGTGATCCGCTCAGCCAGGAGCAGGACCCCGTCCTGTCCCCGGCCCGGATTGACCGGGACGACGGCAGCCAGATAGAAGGAGCCTTGGGGTTGCAGGCGGACCGGTCCGGATCGGGCGGCTCCGTCTGCAAAGACCGCATCGATGAGCGGAACCTCCACCGACTGTCCCTCGAGGGGCAGCTCCGGCGGCCCCGACCCGTCCGCCGGGCTTTCCTCGGCCGGCGAGGTGGCCTCCGAAGGCTCGACGGCATTGTTCCGAGGGGTGCTCCCCGACCGCTGGAAGCTGAATTGGACCCGCCCGTCCGGGCCGACCAGCAGCAGGACATCCCCCCCTGCGGCTTCCAGGCTCTGCACCAGGTGGGCCCGGAGGGACTCCTGGAGCGGAAGCCGCTCGGGAGAGTCCGAGGCGACCAGGTCCAGCGCCTGTCGATACTGCTGCAGGCGAGGGTCCGCGACGACCAGGCCGGCCTGCCGGTTGAGCTGGTCGAGATCCCGAGCCCGGGTCGAGCGAAAGGCCTGGGCCGTCTGGAGCAGGGAGGCCTCCAGATCCTGGTGATACTGATAGGTCGACCCCAGATTCAAGCCCACCCCGAAGAGAGCCAGGCAGACCAGCAGCACACCTCCGAGCAGTCCCAGGAAGCGCTTGCGGGTGGCTCGGAAGGCCTGCCGGGCTGGCGAGACGGGGCGAGTCGGGAGCCTCATGTGCTCCACCCCAGGATCTCGCAGACCTGTCGGGCCAGATGGAGCGGGTCGAAGGGCTTGGCGATCAGGCCGGCCACCCCGAGGTCGGGAAAGGGCGTCGAGTCCTTGGGATGGACCCTGGCGGTCAGCAGCACGACGGGAATGGCCGCCGTGGCAGACTGTCCGGCCAGAAGGCGGACGGTTTCGGGTCCGTCGATTTCAGGCATCATCACGTCGAGCAGGATGGCTTCAGGCCTTTCCTTGGCTGCCAGCAGGAGCGCTTCGGCTCCGTTGCAGGCCGTGAGAACCTGCCATCCCTCGACCAGCTCCAGGCTGGCCTGGGCAATCTGACGAATATCGGGGTCATCGTCCACCACAAGTACGCGTCTGGGCACGGAACCCTCCAAGGCTCTGGAACGTGGTGGCCTGCCCCCCAGGCTCCCCTTCCGGTTCGGATCCCGCCTGCTCGAGTCCTTCGTGCCGCCAGGGCCGGCGGCTGGAGATCCTCCGGAGGAGTCCCGGCCCGGCCGGTGAATTCCCCGCACATGCGCTGCATTGCAGAAGGCGACGGGTTCGGGAGGGGCAACCGAGAGTCTCGGACCTGCAGGAGAACGGCATGACCCCGTCCACCGTCCCCCCCACCTTCGCCGAGAAGGATCTGGATTACTACCTGCGCATGATCCGGGGCGACTTCGCCGAACTGGAGGAGACCCACGCCCTGCGGGTGTCTCCAGGTCCGTCCCAGAAGAACATCGTGATCCTGCTGGACCGCACCAGCCTGGGACCTTCGGACGTGCTGGGGGCACGGCTGCTCCGGCACTTCATGAAGGCCCTGGTGCACAACCAGGTCAAGCCCCGGGCGGTCATCCTGATCCATCAGGCCGCCCGACTGGCGATGGGGGACTCCGAAGTCCTGCAGGAACTCTCGATTCTGGAAGAACAGGGCGTCCGAATCCTGGTCTGCGTCGTCTCTGCCGACGAGTTCGGGATCTCCGACAACCTCAAGGTGGGGTTCATCGCAGACATGGACAACATCTGCGACCACCTGTTGAACGCCTGGAAAGTGATATGTCTCTAAGTTGACCCCTCTCCTCTCCCTGGTCATCCCCACCTACAACGAGAGCCGCGGCCTGGAATCCTTGGTCGGGCAGATCTTTGCGGCCCTCGAGCGGAACGCCCTTCCGGCCGAGGTCATCGTGGTCGACGACAACTCACCCGACGGGACGGGCGAGGTGGCGGAGGCACTGGCCCGGCGCTACCCCGTGAAGATCGTGCACCGCAGCGGCAAGCTCGGGCTCTCCTCCGCCGTCCTGGAGGGGTGGTCGGTCGCTGAAGGTCGGGTCCTGGGTGTGATGGACGCGGACCTCTCACACGACCCCGAGATCCTCCCCGACATGCTGGCCTCGATCACCGAAGGAGGGGCCGAGGTGGCTGTCGGCAGCCGCTACATTCCCGGGGGAGGTCTGGGCAACTGGCCCTGGTTCAGACGGGTCACCTCCAAGACCGCCGTGCTGATGGGTCGCCCCATCTGCCCGGTTCACGACGTCACCTCGGGCTATCTGATGTTCCGCCGCAGCGTGATCCAAGGCGTCGAGCTCGACCCCATCGGCTTCAAGATCGGGCTGGAGGTCCTGGTGCGCGGGCATTACCGGACCTTCACCGAGGTGCCCTACACCTTCACGGACCGGGCTGCCGGGAAGAGCAAGTTCGGGCTGCATGAGATCCGCAACTACCTGGTCCAGTTGATCCGTCTGGCCTGGCACTGGCTGCGCACCCGACCCCGGCGCGAACGGGTGCCCTACCTCAGGGCCCTGGCTCCGACGAAATGACCCCCTGACCTTCCGGTTGGGAGAAGCCTCGCGCGAACGAGCGGGAAGCCAGGCTCAGTCCCAGGGCCAGCACCACAAGTCCCCCGGCAAAGAAGGGCCAGTAGGCGTGAACCATCTCCTCGGAGTAGATGGTCACGATGCCGTAGCAGACCAGGCCCACCCCGAACCAGCGAAGAAGGGTGACCTGCTCGCGAAAGAGCAGCCAGCCCATCAACAGGATCGCCACGTACCCGATGCTGAGCAGGGGATACACGAAGCTCAGCGGGGTCCGGCCCAGGATGGCCAGCCAGGAGACGGTCGAGACGCCGTAGCAGACCACCCCGGCCACCACGAAGGGTCGGAAGAACAAGCCCAGGACGTTCACCACCGCAGCCTGCGCCGAGCGGTCCTCACCAGGTCGAAGCGCGGCACCGATCCGAGAGATCTGTTCGCGGTACTCGGGCCGGTTCATGCCGGACTTGAACAGGTACTGGCCCAGGATGCCCAGCGTGATGGAGAAGGCGATCAGGCCCACCGGCTTGTCGAAAACCGGGGTGGGTTCCGCCACGTGCGTGGTCCAACCCACGACCCCGGCCACCCCCACGAGCAGGCCGGCGAAGCCCATCCCCCAGCGCAGGAAGAACTGCTCGGAGAAGAGGGCCACAATCCCGATGCAGATCAGCGCCACCCCCAGCCAGCGAAGCAGGCTGACCTCCTCGTCGAAGGCCAGCCAACCGATCAAAAGCACCGCCACGTAGCCGATGCTGAGCATCGGGTAGGCGAAGCTCAGGTCGGTCTTGCTCAGCACCGCCAACCAGCAGGCGGTGGACAGCACGTAGGCCATCAGGCCCAGGAAGATGTAGGGTTGAAGCAGCAGGCTCACCAGGTGCCAGGCCAGGCTGACCGTCGCGGCAAGCGGCCCCTTCGAGAATCCGAGCAGATCCCCACCGATCAGGCCCATGAGCGCCATGGGGGCATCCTGGGACATCCCTCCCTTGAAGAGGTATTGCCCGACAACCCCCAGAAAGATGAACAGGACGATGAGACCAACCGGCTTGGGCTGCTGCAACGGACTCCTCCGGGGGATGCCTTCCCGGCACAGGGTTGCCAGGCCCCATGTGCAAGGTCCTGCCTGCAGTCCGGGAACGCGGCTGCCGGCGCCCGAACATTTGCCGACCCCCGACAAAGTCCTCCCGCCAGGCGTTGGGGCCCCGGGGCGCCAGGCTCCTGGATGATGCGTCATTGAACTGGGACTTCGAAGTCGTGACCCGTCTTCTGGTGGCCGCCATCCTGGGCGGTCTGGTCGGCTTGGAGCGCGAACGGCTGAACCGCGCGGCGGGCTTGCGGACCCACGTCCTGGTCTCGCTGGGATCAGCCCTGTTCACCCTGCTCTCCCTGTACGGTTTCCGGGAAGTCGGAAAGGTCAACGACCCGGCCCGGGTGGCCGCCCAGATCGTCAGCGGCATCGGCTTCCTGGGCGCCGGAACCATCATGAAGCACGGGGCCACGGTTCGAGGACTGACCACTGCTGCCACGCTGTGGGTGGTCGCGGGAATCGGCATGGCGGCCGGCGCCGGGTTCTACCTGGGTGGCTTCCTGACCACCGGGGTGGTCATCCTCGCCCTGGTCGTCCTGAAGCACGTCGAGCGCGCCCTGGGTGAGAAGGTCCTGACCACGATGGAGATCAGCATGCCTCTTCAGGCCGGCCAGGTCGCCCGGGTTCACGGGGTCTTCGAGTTGTTGGGAGTGAGCATGAAGAACCTCGAGATGGACACCGAGGACGAACGGCAGGTCCTGCGGGCGACGGTGCTGATCCCTCCGGACCTCTCGCAGAACATCCTGCTGGCCAGCCTGAGCGACGTGGGCGCCACGCACATCGAACTGCACAACTGAAAACCGCGACTTTCCCGCTCCCCTCCGGGTCCAACCGGAAAAGCACTCCTGAACTGTTTGAAATGGAGACTCCTCAAGACCCCATGAACCGAAGCCTCACCGCAAGCCTGCTGGTCCTGATCCTCCTGGCCGCGCTTCCCGTCCTGGCCGACGTGGAGGAGCAGCGAATCCAGGCCGTGGACCGGGCCACGAAGTGGGTCGTCTCCATCCGGACCCACCGGCCCGGCAAGCCTGAGCCCGGGATCGGCTCGGGCGTGATCCTCCGGTCGGACGGCTACATCCTGACCAATGCCCACGTCGTGAAGGGTGCCAAGGTCGTCAAGGTCCATCTCAAGAACGGCAAGTCCTACACCGCCAAGGTCTGGAAGATGGCGGCCGACCAGGATCTGGCCCTGCTCAAGATCGAGGCTTCGGGACTTCCCGTAGCCCGGATCGGCAACTCCGACAAGGTCCGCCTGGGCCAGACCGTCATCGCCATCGGGGACCCTCTGGGGTTCACGGGAACGGTCACGGTGGGAACCGTCGGGGGCCTGAAGCGCAACGTCGAGACCCGGGGCATCAAGTATCGCAACCTGATCCAGACCGACGCGGCCATCAACCCGGGTTCCTCCGGTGGGGCCCTGGTCAACCTCCAAGGCGAGGTGATCGGCATCAACGCCCTGGTCTATACCGGCCCCTCCTCAGGCTACGACAAAGCCCAGGGCCTGGGGTTCGCCATCCCCATCAACAGCGCCATCCAACTGGCGCGCCAACTGGTCACCTCCCAACCCAAGGACCTGGCCTCCTCCAAACCCTGGCTGGGCCTGGCGGGCGAGAACCTGACCCCCCAGAAGGCTCAGGACTTCGGGATCAAGGCCCGGATCGGGGTGCTGGTGACCTCGGTGGTCAGCTCGTCACCGGCCGCCCACGCCGGACTCCAGGTGGGTGACGCCGTCACCGCCATCGACGGGACCACCGTCCGGACGGTGCCAGAGATGCTCCGGATCCTGGCCAGCCGCCGACCTGGCGACTCGATCACCTTGACCGTCTGGCGGGGCGAGAACCGGATTGCCCTTCCCGTGACGCTGGACCAGCAGAGCCAGTAGCCCCCTCAGAGGAAGGTCTCGTTGAAGATCTGGCGCTGCTGCAGGCTGCCCAGCATGAGCATTTCTCCACCTCGGGGAAGAACAGTGTCCGGGTTCAGGTCCACCACGAAGTGCCCGTCATGACGGATGGCCATCACGCTCAGGCCGGTCCGGGACCCGATGCCAGACTCGCGCAGGGGGCGGCCAGCCATGGCTTGCGGCACCTCCACCGAGAAGAGCTTGACCGCCTCGCCCAGCAGAAGGGGCTCGTGTCCGTGCAGGCGTGAGACGATCCCCTCCACGCCCAGCGTGGTGTAGCTCAGGGCGAAATCCGCCCCCGCCCGGTGGATCGCCTCGACGTTTCGCTCGTGGGTGACCCGGCTGACGATCCGCACCTCGGGGTTGAGCCGTCGGCAGTACACGGCCAGATAGATGTTGGTGGCGTCGTCGTTGGTGGTCAGCAGGACCGAACTCGCCTGGTCCAGGCCCGCGCGCTCCAGGACCCGGCGATCGGCCGCGTTGCCTTCGAAGACCTGCGTCACGTCGGGGGCTACCAGGGCCAGCACGCCCGGGTCCCGATCGATGGCGTGGACGGGAATCCCGCGCCCCTTCAGGGCCCGGGCCGCGGCCCGGCCGACCTTCCCGGTCCCCAGCAACAGGACCGGACCCGAGCCTCCGCTGCGTCCGGGCAGGGAACGGGAGAATTCCAGCAGTTGAGCCTCGGTGCCGCTCAGGACGACGACGCTTCCCGGCGCCACCCGGGCGTCGGGGTAGGCGGGCCGCAACTGACCGCGCTCCCAAAGGCCGACCACGCTCAGGCCCGTCACCTCGCGGAGCCGGGTCTCCCGGAGGGTCCGTCCCACGAAGGAGGTATCCCGCGCCAGCAGTTCGGCAATCCTCAGGTCGCCCAGGACTCCCAGCAGGTGGGCCTCCACGATGCCAGCGTGGACGCGGTTGGCCAGGTATTCGCCCAACTGCTTCTTCAAGGGCAGGACGGCCGTGGCACCGCTCAGCTCCAGGATGTCGACGGAATCCTCCTCGTCGGCCAGGGCCACGACCGGCACCTGGGGGTGCACCTCGCGAACCGTCAGGGTGATGTTGGTGTTGGCCGCATCGGTTCCGTTGGCCAGGACCATGCGGGCCGCCCCCACCCGCATCCGCTCATAGGTGGCCCGGTCATCGTTCTCGCCGGTCACCGACGCCGTCCCGGCTTCCAGCAAGGCGACAGCCCGGGCGGGATCCGGCTCGACCACGAAACAGGCAATCCCCTCGGTGCGAAGCCTGCGGACCAGGCCCGCCGCGATGGGGTCGTGGATGGCCACGACCACGTGCCCGGAGGTCTTCGGGGGTACCTCGCGCGGGGCTCGCAGGCGCAACTGGGCCTCCAATCAAGGCGCGTAGAAGAGCCGGACGAAGAGGAACGGCAACATCACCAACAAGAAGACCACGCCCGAGAGCAGGACGACCATGCTGAAAATCCGGCCGACGTCGGTGGCAAAGGTGATGTCGCCGAAGCCCAGGGTCGTCATCACCACCAGGGTCCAGTAGAATCCGGTCACCCAGGAGTGTTCCTGGTGCTCGAAGTGGACCATGATCAAGTGGAAGCCGACTGCGAAAACCGTGACCAGGCCGGCCAGGAAGACGAAGTAGCGGATCAGGGCCCTCAGATTGCCGCTCATCTCGCGGCGACCGGCCAGGTAGGCCAACTGACTGGACAGGAACTTCATCGGTTCACCTCGCCGCCGGGTCCTGGCCCCCCGGAAGTTCCTGCTCTCTCTCGCAGAAGATCCGGCGGCCTCCCAGGAACGCCTTCCGGACCTTGGGGTCCTCCAGGCTGCTCTGGTCCACGCCCTTGCGACCCGAGGCGTCCAGGAAGAACCCCTCTCCCAGATACAGACCGACATGGTCGATGCGATCCGAATCGGGACCGAAGAAGACCAGGTCACCCGGGCGAAGGGCGGCCTTCTCGACCGGGACCCCGACCTGGAACTGCTGGTCTGCATCCCTCGGAAGCAGACGTCCGTGCACCTTGTAGGCCGTGTAGACCAGGCCCGAGCAGTCGATGCCCAACTGCGTCATGCCGCCCCAGAGGTAGGGGGTCTGCTTCAACTGCCAGGCCGTCGTCAACAGCTCCGCACCACCGGGGGGACGACAGCGGGTGAGGACCTCGGACTGGTGGACCCAGCCCGGCTCGTCCCGGCCCGGGAGCGCCACACGGAACCACTCTTCTTCGAAGCGATCCCACGGCAACTGGCTGGACAACCAGGCCACCGACAGCGCTGGACTGTCGGACCGGGGTTGAACGCGCACGACCGCGCGCGCGACTCCGACCATCACCACCTGGTCCAGACGCGCCGGGGTCTGCAGGGTCAGGTGTCGGGAGAGCATCCAACCCGGATATCCCGAAGGCGTCCGGTACTGGTCTGGCAGCAGGACGCGCGACCAGGGGCCCTTCTGGCCCAGGACCAGGACCCGCTCCCAAAGCAGGCCCTGGGTGACCCGCTCGGCCTGATCGGTGGGCGAGGCGAAGACGCTGGCCACCGGCACGACCACGCGCGCTTCCCGGGCCCGCGCCTCGGCGGGGGCCACGGGCAGGCAACCCAACACGGTCAGGCAGGCGCACCCCAAAGCCTGAACCCCCAGGTGCACGACCCTTGAGGTCAACTCTTCAAGGCCGAGCGGGGTGGAATCTTCAGGGTGTCCCCCGGCCAGATGTCGAAGTTGGGAGCCTTCAGGCGGTTATAGCGCCCCAGGGCATCGGCGACCTTGGGATCGGCGGTGCCGTAGAACTTCTCGGTGATCCGCGACAGGGTGTCGCCCTGCTGCACCTTGTGCAGCCGGATCCGGGCAACGGTGGGGGACGTCCCCGGCAATGGCGAGGCCGTCGAGCCCGGCCTGGTCTGCGGCCTGGGCGAGGGTTCCGCCGCAGGGGGAGCGGGTTCTGGCGGCTGGGGCGTCTCGACGGCGGCGGGCTCGCCGCCCAGGCCCAGCTCCGCATCCAGCATGCGGATGGCGGCCAGATGCTCCTCCAGCTTCTTCATGCGCGCGGCCAGGTCTTCCACGTCCGAGGTCAACTGAGCCTGGGAAGCCAGAAGCTCTTTGTCGTCCAGTTGGACCGGAGGCGCCGGGCGGAAGAGCAGGACCAGCAGGTTCAGGACCAGCAAGGCGACCAGGACGTAATCCACCACGCGAATGGGCGGGTGGCGCACCAGCCTCTGCAACTTCTCCAGGCTGCGCTCCAGATAGCGTTCCCGGAGGTGTTCGTCGGGACGGGCGGGTTCGCGATCCGCCACCTTCATCGGCTCTTCCTCCTTGCCGTAGATCCGAAATCCGCTGGCCCGCACCGGCTCTCCGTCCCGCCAGATGTGGAAGGCCCGCTCGCGCAGGACCGGGTCCACGGCGTAGGCCACCTGCCAGGGCTCCGCAAAGAGCTCGCGGTGGAGCGCAATCTCGTCGCTGGAGAGGTCGGCACCGGTCCCCGGGTGGGTATGGAACCAGCCCACCACCTCCAGGCCGGGATGGCGGTGACGGGCCACCCTCCGCGCCCGCTGCCAGCTTCGCTCACTGAAGCGGGTGGTGCCTTCCTCGAGGCCCACGTCCAGAGCCTCCTCCACCTTCAACCAGAGCCCCTGCTCGCTTCGCCGCCCCAACAGCAGCCCCGCCTGTTCCCGTGAGGTGTCCCTCAGGGCGAAGTCGTCCAGGGCCCGGAACAACGGATAGCGCAGGTAGACCCGAAAGGCCGCGGTCTCCTCGGTGCCGACCTGGAAGAAGTCGGCTGGTTGTCCGTCGAGGGGCACTTCCTGGGAGGGTTCCGGCGCCGACGGGGTGTTGTCCAACGGCTCGTCCACGGGTCTAGGAACCGGAGGCCGTGGGACGGTTCAAGGCCAGCTCCGTCTCGGGATCGAAGAGGTGGATCTTGCGGAGGTCCAGGGCCAGTTGGGCGGTCTGCCCGACCCGCGCCGAGGTGTGGGCGTCCACGCGACAGACAAGCTGGTCTCCTCCAGCCTGGACGTAGAGGTAGACCTCGGAGCCCATCGGCTCGAAGACCTCCACCGAAGCCTCGAAGTGGGCCATGGGGGCGTCCTCGCGCGCGAACTGGCGGTCGTAGATGTCCTCGGGGCGGATTCCGAAGGTCACGGCCCTGCCCAGGTGGACTTCCAGGCCCGCGCGTTGTTCCGGCGGGACTTCGATGCGCAGGCCGGAGGCCACGATCTCCATCCGTCCTTCCACGGCCTCGAGCCGGGCCGGCACGAAGTTCATCGACGGGCTGCCGATGAAGCCGGCCACG
>DIWH01000058.1:188267-190071 GCA_002423485.1 Candidatus Xenobium occultum
TGGCCCGGCCCATGGCCACGCGCTGTCTCTGCCCGCCGGAGAGTTCCTTGGGTTTGCGGTTCAGAAGGCGCTCGATGTCCAGCAGGCCGGCGGCCTTCTTGACCCTCTCCTCGATCTCACCCGGTGGATACTTGCGCAGCTTCAGGCCAAAGGCCNNGGAAGACCATCGCGATATCGCGGTCTTTGGGTGACACGTCGTTCACCCGCCGGTCGCCGATATAGATGTCGCCGGAAGTCGCCTCTTCCAGACCGGCCACCATCCTCAGGGTGGTGGACTTGCCACAGCCCGAGGGGCCGACCAGGACCAGGAACTCGCCGTCCCGGATCTCCAGGTCGGCGTCCTTGACCACGTGGACCTCGGAGGGGACGTTCCCGGGCTTCCAGACCTGATACCAGGCCTTCTTGACCGGAGCCTTCCCCTGAAAGACCTTATTGACCTTGACCAAGCGGACGTTGCCCACAACGGACTCCAAGAAGGGGACCTCCGAGCTCGACGGCTTGGGGTCCGGGGTTCTGGCTATTTCTCTTCTCGACCCGCCTTCCCTCCAGCACAGGTCAGCGGGAGCGCCCCCGAGGGGTCTCCCGAGGCGGAGGAGGCGCCTCGGGGGGAGTCCGGGGTCGAGCCGGCTCACGCGGCGTGGGCTCGGCCCCACGGGGAGATTCGGCCGGAGCGCTGCCCGAGAGGTTCTCTCGCCCACGCTGGACGATGCTGAGAATCCGGGTCAGTTCCCCCTCCATCCCGTTTAGGACCCGCAGGGCGTAGGCTTCGGCCTCGCGTCGGATGCGTTGGGAGAAGGCCTCGGCCTCCTCGCGGACCTTGCGGGCCTGCGCGGTGGCCTCCGCCTCGCGGGCGCGGGCCCGTTCCTCTACCTCAGCCATGAGGCGCGCGGCCTCCTGTCGGCAGCGTCCGACGATCTCGCTCTCCTGGACCAGCCGGACCGCCTCTTCCTGGGCCGAGCGAAGCATCTCGCGGGCGCGATCCTGGGCCGCCGACTCGACCTTTTCGGCCCGAGCCACGGCCTCATCGCGGATGCGCTGGTTCTCACGCGCCACCCAACGGGCCTGCTTGATTTCCTCGGGCAGCCCCTCGCGGGAACGTTCCAGGAGCTTCAGGAAGCCGTCCCGCCGGATGACCGAGCGGTCCTGCCATGGCCAGGGCATCCGGCGACTCTCGCGGATCGCCTTCTCCAGATCTTCCAGGACCTTGTAGATATCCATGACCGGTCTACCTCAACTGTCGCGTTCGACCCGCTGCCCTCGGGCGGGAACGGGCACGAGTCCGAACTTCTCGCGGAGCCTGCCCTCCACGTAGGGGGGGACCAGATCAGAGACGCTGCCCCCCAACGACGCGATCTCTTTGACGGAACTGGAGCTGAGAAAGGCATGACGGGCTGCCGTCATCAAGAAGAGGGTGTCCACCTCAGGGGCCAGATTCCGATTCAGCAGCGCCATCTGGAACTCGAACTCGAAGTCCGAGACGGCGCGGAGCCCCTTGACGATGATCTGCGCCTGCTGTTCCCGCACGTAGTCCACCAGCAGGCCGGCAAAACTACCCACCCGGACGTTCCCCAGACTGGCAACGCACTCCTGCAGGATCTCCTGGCGTTCCTGAAGCGTGAAGAGGGCATTCTTGGCGGGATTCTGCACAACCGCCACGACGAGTTCATCCACCAGGCGGGCCGCCCGCTGGATGATGTCGAGGTGCCCGTTGGTTAGGGGATCGAAGCTTCCCGGGTAGATGGCGCGGCGCAAACCGACCTCCTGAAGTTGGGAACCCGGCTGGGTTCCTAGGGGCCCGGTCGGA
>DIWH01000058.1:190116-224259 GCA_002423485.1 Candidatus Xenobium occultum
CCGAGGGGTTTCCGGCTGGGTTCCTTCAAGTGGACGGGCCATTCTCCGGGGAGGCAGGCGGACCTTCCGACCCCTCAGGGCAGCCGGACCGACCCGCTCAACCGGGCTCCATCCGGCACCCGCCAGGGCGAAGCGGCCAGGATCTCGACCTCGCCTTCGCAGGTGACGTCCTGACCGAAGGTCACCTGGCCGTGAACGCTCAAAATCGAGCAGCCTCGAAGGCCAGGGGGGCCCCAGGGCGTGTGCCTATCCAGGTCCTCGACCGTCCGGTAGACCTCGGGGTCCAGACGAAGACGGGGGGGAACCTGGCGTTCCGGGCACAGACGGATCCGATGGTCCGGGGTCAACTGGTAGGCGTCCGAGCGGACGGCCATCAGGTCCTCCAGGGTCTTGACGGGAGCGAACCGGGTCCGGGGAACGCGCAGGGCCTGGGCCCCTTCGAAGACCGAGATGGCGGCCCCCATGGCGGTTTCCAGTTGGAAGACCTCGGGAGATCCAGGATCCGCCGGGACAACCCTCTTCCGGTTCACGATCAACGGCAGATCCAACAATCCCCCAAAGCGCTGCAGAATCCCCTCGAGCTTGGACAGATCCAGCCACAGGTTGTTGGTGTTGAAGTGGCGGTGCCGCTGGATGTCCTGGAAGTCGTCGCGCTCGTCCTCGGGGCACATGGCCACCTCGCGCAGGACCAGTCGGCCGTCGTGCAGCCGGGCCAGGTGCCCGCCCTTGCAATCCACCTCGGTCCGGTCGGCCACCTCCATCAGGAAGGGGATGCCCTGGGAGTGCATCCAGGCCGGGATCCTCAGATCCAGCCCGGCCCCCAGGTTGTCCACGTTGGAGACGAAGAGATAGCGGAACCCGTGACCGGTGAGCGCCTCGAGCATTCCCGAGCAGTACAGGCTGAGGTAGATGTCCCCGTGGCCCGGGGGACACCACTCCAACTGGGGGTTCGGGGGCCAGCGGACTGGAGCCAGATCCGAGACCTGCACCTTCGGGACCCGCGACTGCAGGAGCTCCAGCGGAACCCCCTGGTCTTCCAGGTAAGGATGACGAGCCAAGGCCTGGGCGGTCTCGCGGGTGGTGTTGAAGCTGTTCATCAGGATCAGCGGGAGCCGCCCCCCGGAGGTCGTCCGATGGTGCTGAACCTGCAGCGCCAGCATATCCAGGAAGGTGAGCCCCTCGCGCAGCTCCAGCAGGGACTTGGGACCGGTCAGGCCCATCGTGGTGCCCAGGCCTCCGTTGAGGTTCAGGAGGGCCACCTGGTCTTTGAGATCGTCTCCCGCGGCGGGAAGCTGATCGAGGTGCGGCAGGGAGCCGACCGGTTCGATCTCCGCGCTGCCCAGCGTCCCCCGCTCTCCTTGCAGCAATCGACTGTAGTGGCGCCGGAAGGCCTCGACCTGCAGCGGATGCAGGCCGGCCTTCTTCATGAGGTGGGCGAAGGGAGCAAAGAGAGCGCGAGAAGACAACGGGTTCCTCCAAGACAGGTTTTGACCCGAGGCAGCTCCGCGCCCGCGGGTCGGAGGTTTTGACCCAAGGCGGCTTCGCGCCGGGGTCGCCCAGGCCTTCCGCCCTCAGCGCAGGGGAACGAAGACCACCGCCCCGTGTTCGGAGAGATCGAAGCCCTCTTCGGTGCGCCGATACACCCTCAGGACCTGGCCTTCCCTCCCCCCCTCGGGAACCACCAGCCTTCCACCCAGGTCGAGCTGTTCGAGAAGTTCACGAGGCACGCGCCGAGGAGCCGCAGTGATCAGGATGGCCTGATAGGGCGCATGCTCGGGCCAGCCCCTGGCCCCATCCCCGATCCGGAGATGCACGACCAGTCCCAGTTCAGCAAGCCGCTTGCCAGCCTTCTCGGCCAGCTCAGGCAAGCGCTCGACCGAGAAGACCTCGGCCCCGCACTCGGCCAGGATGGCAGCCTGGTAGCCGGAGCCGGTCCCCACCTCCAGGACCCGGTCTCCGGGCGAGATTCGGGCCAGCTCGGTCATCAGGGCCACCACGTAGGGCTGCGAGATGGTCTGACCCAGACCCAGCGGCAGCGCCCGGTCGCTGAAGGCTTCCGAGGCGTCTTCGGGCCGCACGAAGAGCTGTCGGGGCACGGTCTCCATGGCTTGCAGCACCCGCGGGTCCCGGATCCCCCGAGCCCGGATCGTCGAATCCACCATCCATTGAAGCATGAAACGGAATTTCCCCCCTGTGCCGAAGCTCCCTGTCCGGTCCGGGTTCAAGAATCGGAAACACTCCGCACACAGCTTGGAAATCTGATGTTCACGGCCGTTCACAACCCGGGGTCTACGATCAGGGTGTGGCCTCGCCCGCGGGCGCGGCCCGCCATCCAGCGACCCGGGGGTTTCCGATGTCCCTCTCCAAGCTTCTCCCCAGCCGCTCCCGCAACCTGACCGACCTGGAGACCGGCCAGCGCCCACGCGAACGGATCCTGAGCCAGGGCCCGGAAGGGCTGACCGACTCCGAACTGCTGGCCGTGGTCCTGGGCTCCGGCAACGCAGGGCATACGGTCCTGGAAGTGGCCGACAGCCTGGCCGGTTCGGGCACGGCCAGACTGGCCTGCACGCCCGCCCGGGACCTCCTGCGCACCCGAGGCGTGGGGCCTGCCCGGGCCGCCGCCCTGGCAGCCGCCTTCGAGCTGGGCCGCCGCGCCGCCTCGGCCCCGGGGCCTTCGGTGGCCTCCCCCGAGGAAGCCTGGTGCCTGGTGGCCGACATGGCCGGCCTGCGCAAGGAGCACTTCCGGGCCCTGTACCTGGATGCCCGCAGGCGTCTTCTGCAGACCGAGACGGTCTCCATCGGCACCCTGACCTCCAGCCTGGTCCACCCCCGGGAGGTCTTCCAGCCCGCCGTGGCCCACTCGGCCGCGGCGGTCGTGGTGGCCCACAACCACCCCAGCGGAGACCCGGAGCCAAGTCCCGAAGACCTGGCCCTGACCCGCCGGCTGCGCCAGGCCGGAGAGATCCTGGGGATCGAGATCCTCGACCACCTGGTGGTCGGCCGGGGGCGCTTCGTCAGCCTGAAACAACGCGGCGTGCTCTGAGCAGGGGGCCTGATGGCACAGGTTGGAGAAGGAAAGCGGGGCGAAGTGGAACATAGGTCTTCCCCGGGGGGGCACCCCCCGCATCCTGAAAATCGAAGGTTCTGCCCATGAAGATCGTCCTGGATGCCATGGGAGGCGATCACGCGCCGGAGGAGATCGTCCGGGGCGCGATCCGCGCCTCGAGGTCCTGTCACAGCGAGCTGATCCTGGTGGGAGACGAGTCGAAGATTCAGCCCCTGCTCCAGGCCGAACCGCCCGAGCGCGAGATCCAGGTGGTCCACACCGACGAGGCCATCAGCATGGACGATCCCGCCGGACCATCCCTGCGCCAGCGCAAGCGAGCCTCGATGATGCTGGCGGCCAACATGGTGCGCGATGGACAGGCTCAGGCCTTCGTGTGCGCCGGGAACACGGCGGCCCTGCACCAGATCGCCCTGACCGGGGTGGGGCGCCTGCCCGGCATCAAGCGCCCGGCCCTGGCCGCGGTCTTCCCCACCCATCCCACCCCCTCGATCGCCCTGGACATGGGGGCCAACGCAGACTGTCGACCGGAGTGGCTCTTGCAGTGGGCCGTCATGGGATCGGTCTATGCCCGGTTGGTCCTGGGTCGAGACAACCCGCGGGTGGGGCTGCTGTCGCTGGGTTCCGAGGAGGGCAAGGGCAACAGCCTGGTGGCCGCCGTGACTCCCATGCTCAAGGGATCCGGCCTGAACTTCGTGGGCAACGTCGAACCCACCGGCTTCTTCCGCTCGCAGGTGGACGTGGCGGTCTGCGATGGCTTCTCGGGCAACCTGATCCTCAAGACCGGCGAAGCCGTGGCCGAGTGGTTCATGGGGCAGGTCCGACAGGCCGCCGGCTCCTCTCCGCGGGCCCGGCTGGGAGGATGGCTGTTGCGCCCCGCCCTGCGCTCGCTGGCGCAGTCCCATGACCACTCCGAACACGGCGGCGCCATGTTCCTGGGGTTGCGGGGGCTGGTCATCAAGTGTCATGGTCGGGCGATGGCCCGGACCATCGAAAATGGGATTCGCGTGGCCGAGGAGATCCTCGTCAGCCGACTTCTGGCCCAGATGGAACAGAGCCTGGCGCAGGAAGCCGCCCCCTCCGAGGCGATGCCATGTCCGAAGGACTGAGCCCTCGGACCCGAAACCTGGCAGCCCGGATGGTCGAGCTGTTGCGCCGGGAATACCGTGACGGCTGTCGGAACCGCAGCGACCTGGAGCGGGTGCTGGAGAGCTTCCGCCTGCGCAGCGAGACCCTCCCTCCCGAGGAGGGCCGGACCCTGAACCGGACGGTGCGTCCCCTGCTGGGCTATCCCGACCTTTCGCCCGGCGAGCGCCAGCACCGCCTGGTCCAGGTCGGTCGGGACCTGGCCCGCCTGGCCTCCCCCCCCGGCGCTGAGGCTCCCCCGACCCGATCCGTGCAGGCTTTGCGCCCCCCGGCCGGGGTGGCCACATTGAACCTGCGCGCCGACGTGCAGTTCCTCAAGGGCGTCGGTCCCCGCCTGGGCGGACTTCTGGGCAACCTGGGCGTGAAGACCGTGGGCGACCTTCTGACGCACTTCCCGCGACGCTGGGAGGACCGCACGCGGATCAAGCCCATCGCCCAGGTCAAGCACGAGGCCCTGGAGACGGTTCGGGGCAGGCTGGGAGCCTTTCGGGAGAAGAAGCCCCGCCCCGGCCTGACGATCCTCCAGGCTCCCCTGAGCGACCGCTCTGGCACCCTGCTGCTGACCTGGTTCAACCAGAAGAACATGATGAAGAACCTGCGCGCCGGCTTGGAGGTGACGGTCTTCGGGAAGGTCGAGCGCACCGGGTTCGGCATCCAGATGCTCAGCCCGGAGATCGATCCTCCCCAGGGCCCCTCGCTGGCGACGGGTCGGATCGTCCCGGTGTACCCGTTGACCGGCAGGCTGACCCAGGGTTGGCTGCGCAAGCTGCAGTTCCAAGTGGTGCCGACCTATGCTCCCCTGGCCAGCGAGGCGCTGCCGGCGGATCTGCGCACGCGTGAAAGGATGCCGGCGCGCTCGGAAGCGCTCCTGGACTACCACTGGCCCACCACCTTCCAGGCACACGAGGTCGCCCGACGCCGTCTGGCCTTCGAAGAGCTCTTCCTGCTGCAGGTCCAGGTGGCCCAGCGCCGCCAGGAACTGCAGCAGGATCCCAGGGCCCACTTCTATCAGACCTTGGACGGACTTCTGGATCCCTTCCTGGAGTTGATGCCGTTCCCCCCGACGGGCGCCCAGCGCCGGGTCTTCGCCGAAATCCTCGAAGACCTGACCCGGCAGCACGCGATGAACCGTCTGCTGCAGGGAGACGTGGGCTCGGGCAAGACCATGGTGGCCGCCTTCGCCGCCTTCGTGGCCATCCGCAACGGATTCCAGGCTGCCCTGATGGCCCCCACCGAAATCCTGGCCGAGCAGCACTTCAAGAAGCTCCAGGAGTTGCTGGTCCCGGCTGGAGTCCGGGTCGGCCGTCTGCAGGGCAGCATGACCCGGAAAGGCAAGGACCAGACCTATGAGCTGCTGGCCAGCCACGAACTGGACCTGGTGGTGGGAACCCACGCCCTGATCCAGGAGGGCGTGGAGTTCGCCAACCTGGGACTGGTGGTGGTGGACGAACAGCACAAGTTCGGGGTCATGCAGCGCACGGTGCTGCGCCAGAAGGGGCGGAACCCGGACCTGTTGGTGATGACCGCAACCCCCATCCCCCGGACCCTGGCCCTGACACTCTACGGCGAGCTGGAGGTCTCGCGGCTGGACGAGATGCCTCCCGGCCGCCAGCCCATCCACTCGGAGTCGGTGCCTTTCGAGCAGCGCCGGCGCGTCTACGAAGAGATCCGCCAGGAGGTTCGTCAAGGACGCCAGGCCTACATCGTGTGCCCCCTGATCGACGAGAACGAGACCCTGGAGGCCACCGCCGTCGTAGAGGAGGCCCGGATCCTGGGGACCGAGATCTTCCCGGAGTTCTCGGTGGGCCTTCTGCACGGCCGGATGAAGGCCGCCGAGAAGGACCAGGTGATGGAAGCCTTCCGGAAAGGAGACCACCACATCCTGATCTCGACAACGGTCATCGAGGTGGGAGTCGACGTGCCCAACGCCACCGTCATGCTGGTTCAGGACGCCGATCGCTTCGGACTGGCCCAGCTCCACCAACTGCGCGGCCGGGTGGGTCGCGGGACCCACGCCTCGAGGTGCCTGTTCATGGGAAACGCCACCAGTCCTCAGACCCAGAGGCGCCTGGCCGCGATCGCCCGGCTCTCGGATGGCTTCGAGGTGGCCGAGGAGGACCTGCAGATCCGAGGTCCGGGAGACTACTATGGGGTCCGCCAGGCGGGCTTCCCGGAATTGAAGGTGGCCGACCTGCTGCGCGACGTCGATCTGGTAGAACTGGCCCGAGAAGCTGCCCGCGAGGTGCTGGCCCGGGACCCGGAACTGGCCCGGCCCGAGCACCGGGTCCTGCGCGAACACTTCGAAAGCCTGGAAGCCAGGGTCTCGGAGACGGTCCACTGATGAAAGGCCGAGGCAAGAGGTTGCCCGTCCACCCCGGGATGCGCCCCACCACGGCCAAGGTCCGTGAAGCCCTGATGGCCATCCTGGCCTCGGAGCTGGACCAGGCGCGCGTCCTGGACCTCTTCGCCGGCACGGGCTCGCTGGGCCTGGCGGCGTTGGAGGAAGGGGCCCGGGAGGTGGTCTTCGTAGAGTCTGACCCGCGTTCGCTGAAGGCCCTCCAGCAGGCGGTCGGATCGCTCGGGCCGATCCTGCGCGGCCGGCTGCCGGCCATCCTGGCCCGGGTGGTGGGCCCCTTCGACGTGGTGCTGGCCGACCCGCCCTACGGGGCCCCGGAGGGGCCCGAGACCTTGGCGGGACTGGAGCCTCTGCTCCGACCAGGGGGCCTGGTGGTCTTCGAGCACCACCACAAGGACTTCTATCCGGAGGTCTCGGGAGACCTGCACCTCATCCGCCGGGAACGCTACGGCGAGACCGCCCTGTCCTTCTGGCGGCGAGCGCTCTGAGCAGGACCAGGAACCCGGGGCCCGCCAGGGAAATCTGAGCCCATGAGCGTGGAGAGCGCCTCGATCCTGGGCATCCACCTGGGCATGCCGGCCGCCGACGCCGCGGCCCGGGCCCGCACGGCCGGAGCCCGCTTTGCGGGGTTCCTGGGCTCACACGTCACCTACACCTCCAGCCTGGGCACCCTGTATGTCCACCTGGACGAAGAGGGCCGGGTGGTCTCGGTGGCCGGGCCCCGCCTGGAGTTGGACGACCTCCCCGTCGCCGGGTCGGGAAGCCCGCGATCGGAGCTGCGCGCCGTCCTGGGCGAACCCGACCAAAAGAGCCCGGTCGAGTTCGAGCGCCTGGTCGAGGAGATGGAGCAGGACGCACCCGACCTGGCCAGCGGCCTGGAAGGGCTGGCTGAAGGCCGGGAATTCTGGTGGTACTGGGGCCGCGCCCTCTCGGTCCTGGTGGACCGTCGGGGAGCCCACTCCTTCCACCTTCAGCCTCCGGCCCGTTGAGGGATGGACCTCAGTCCAAAGCCTGCGATCCCGGGGAGACCTTTCGGAACCGAGCCGGGATCAGCATCTTCAACATGCGCCCCAGCTTGGCTGCCACCGTGCACGTTCCGAACTCGGTGAAGACATCCTTGACGGTTCTCGGAGGCGTGGGATCGTAGGACCGACCTTTGACCTCGACCAGTTGGATCTGCCCGAGAAGGTTGGACGGAGTGACCGGCTTCTCCAGGCCATTGTTCAACCGGGCCACGTGGATCAAGAGGGCCGTGGTGGTGACCTGCAGCCGGATGAAACGCCGGATGACCAGATCCGAACCCCGGCGGATGATGACGAAACTGCCGCGCTTCAGCCGGCTGGCATCCACCGTCCGAAAATGCACCGTCGACCCGCGAGGCAGGAAGGGCGCATTGTCGTCGTTGGGGACATTGACCTTCTTGAGAGCCTTTCCTTTGGCTTCGGACAGGCGGCTGACCAGGGCTGCCTTGTTCAACTGTTGCGACGCCGCCTGGGCCACCTCCCGGTAGCTTGAAGCCACGTGCTCGAACGCGCTGGGATCGATCCCTCTTGCCACTCTTCTACCTGACCTCCCTGGATCGCCGCGCCAAGCTCCAGGTGGCCGTTCGGCCTGAGCCCCACCACGGCAACCCCCCAGATTGCCCCAAAGCACGATCCTCCCAAGGATTCTGGCGTGCCCCCATTATACCCATGTTTCTTGAAACCCCCGCACCTCCTGCCTTGTTTGCCACGAATTCTCACGTGGTTTCGGGGCGGCCCAGGGGGACAGGAGACCGGGCCCTCCCGCAGAAGCCCCTGGCCCATGCCCTCTCCTCCCCGATGGCGCCAGGCCCTGCCCGTCCTGGTGGCGGTCCAGGCAGCCCTGGGTGCAACGGCCCTGGTCTGGGGCCTGGTGCGCGATCTGCCGTGGTGGAGGAATCTGTCCGCCACCCCCGAGATCCTGGTCGCGCTCCTGGCCGGGGGCATCCTGTCCCAGGCCTCGACCGGGCTTTTCCAGTTCCTGGGCCGCCGGGGCCTCTCCGACGCCGGCTGGGTCCTGGACGGATTCCTGGGGCCCTTGTTCCAGGGTCTCCCCGTCTCGTGGGCCGTGGGGCTCTCGCTTCTCTCGGGTTTCTGCGAAGAGGCCTTCTTTCGGGGCATCCTCTGTCGCGAATTCGGACTGTGGGCTTCCAGCGTCCTGTTCGGCCTGCTTCACACCGGCGACCGGCGCCTGGCCGTGACGGGCCTGTGGGCCGGAGTGGTGGGCCTGGGGATGGGCCTGGCCTGGCAGGTCACCGGGAACCTGGCCATCCCCGTGGCCCTGCACGCCGGCTGCAACTTCCTGTCCTTCGTCAAACTGGCCAGATGGACGGAGCCCGACCCCGCCTCAGGCGCCGCGCCGGGGCGGTAGGGGCCAGACGCTCCGACCGGCCAGACCGACCAGGATGGTCAGGGCCGCCGAATGACGCTCGCGAGGCAGGTTGAAGGTGTGGCTCAGGTCCTGGGCCAGCCCTTCCAGGTTCGGCTCGGGCGGGTCGAATCCCGACGGGGCCTCGGGTCGGGTCGGGGACGACGGGGTCGGCTGTGAGGACGTCAGGGAGCGGTACAGGTCCGCCAGGGCCTGGAGGCTGGCGCGATCGCTGGTCCCTCCAGTTGCCAGGAAGTCCTTCCAGGAGGGAGCGTCCGTGGAAAAGACCCGGCACCGCCCGGGGTCCAGGGCGGTCTGCGAGGCGTGGTCGCCGGGCACCTCCAGCAGGCTGGGCCCGGAGTGGTCTCCCGTCGCGGGGACCAGGGCGGCCAGCCTCAGGAAAAGGGGCGAGGAGCCCACGCCCAGCGTCTCGCCCGCGGGCAGGACCTCGACGTCGATGTCCAGTCGGGGCGGATCGGGCAACCGGACCGTCTCGGCCTCCAGGAAGGCCAGGTAGTCCTGGTAGACCTCTTTCCCGGCACCGACCAGCCGGGACAGGAAGGTCCCGCGCGCCTCGGCGAAAACGTTCCAGGCCCGCAGCATGGACTGGCGAAGGGCCTGCTCGCGTCCTAGAGCCAGCACCGCCAGGCGCCTGTCCCGGCCAGCCCCCCCTTCCAGGCGCCAGGACCGGTTGAGCTGGACCAACAGTCGGGCCAGAGCCTGGATCTTGCGGTCCTCACCCTTGAGGTTGGCGCGCGCAGGGACTTCCTCGCCCCCCCCAGGGGTGGCCAGCCAGGCCTCGAGATCCGCCCGCACGCCTTCCAGTTCCGCGTCCTCACGCTCACGCGCCCCCACCTCGAAACCCGGCGCCGCGATCTCCACGGCCGGCGGCAGGGGAACCGTGGGAGCCAGGGCCAGGGCCGCCAGGGCTCGGGCCGCCTTCTCGCCCTGGGGGCCCTCCAGGTGGCGCATCAACAGGTAGGCGGCCGCCTCTCGACGCGAGCGGTCCACGCCCACCGCCTCGGTGGCCAGCAGGGCCCAGGACGCGCTGCGCAGCTCGACCGAATCCGACAAGGCCATGCGGAACAGGCTCTCCTGGAGCAGGGCCTGGAAGGCCTCGGGGTGCCACTCGCGGCGGAGGCCGGCGATCCGGACCCGCGGACTGGAGCACAGGGCCTGCAGAACCAGCAGGGCGGCCACCTGCTGGCCCTCGGGGAAGGCCAGGCAATCCAGCATGGCCGGAGCCAGGCGCATGGTGCCGGGAGGCGGTTGCCCCTCCTCGCCGGCCAGGCGCACCAGGATGTGCCGGGTTGCTGGTTCCACGACCCCCAGCAGGGCCGAGCGGACCTGAGGCGAGCGCAGGGCCCGGCGCAGGGAATCCACCGACTCGGCGTGCTGGTCCAAGGTGAGGACTTCAGGCCCCTCCTGCAACACCGATCGCACCGCCCGGAAGCACAACTCCAGTCGGCGGACCTCGGCGGAGGTGTCCTCGGGACGTCCCAACAGGTGGTCGGGGCCGGGCTCGATCAGATCGGGCGGGAGCCGATCCACCTGGGGGAAGACCGCGATGCCTCCGGACCACTCCAACCCCTGTCCCAGGGCCTGAAGCATCTGTTCAGGGTCCAGGACCTCGGCCAGGAAACGATAGTGCCGATTGCCTCGATGATCCAGATCGACCGCCACCACCGAGCAGCGACCCACCAGATCTTCGGGGCGGACCTGCAGCACCCGCCCCAGCACCCGGCCATGGAAGCGGTAGGCCCGGAAGCCCTCGATGAAGCCGAAGGGACCGGTCAGCCCCTCCAGATCCTCCCGATGTGGGGAGGCCGGCTCGATCACCCGCCAGCGCACGTTCCGATCCTCCGACTGGAAGCAGGCCAGCACAGGGACCTGCTGCCCCAGGAAGGCACGCAGGTCCGAGACCTCCAGATAGTCCAGGACGGAGAAGCGGACCAGGACCTCGCCGGTGAAGCCGAGTCCCTCGGCCCGCGCCTGCTGGACGGCGGAAAGGTCGGGCAGGTGGCGGGTGTGGAAGCCGGGCAGCCCCGGTTCCAGGAAACGCGCCAAGGCTCCCTGCTCGCCCAGCCCCACCAGGCATTCCAGGCCGTGCCAGCGGACCGACTCGTCCTCGTCCCCCAGCACCAGGCAGCGCAGGTCCACCTCGAAGGCCCCGGCCACCGCCAGCAGGGCGTACAGGGAGTGGTCGACGAACGAGCGCGCCGGGGTCAGGGCGTCGATGTCCTCCTCGGCCAGGATGCCAGCCTCAAAATCGACGTACAGGCACAGGGCCGTCAGGGTATCGGAATGGATGGTCCGGCCGCAGGCCGCCAGATAGCTGCGCAGGGCCTCCTGCTCGTCGTTGTTCAGCCCCTGGTCGGGTGCGACCCGTTCCAGCAGACGACGAACCCGGGCCCGGGAGGTCTCGCTGCCCGAGTCCTCGGCCAGATCCTCCAGGATGGTGCGGGCCGAACGCTCGGCCACCGCGGCCCACAGGAAACCCAGGGCCCGGTCGGCGTCACTGCCTGCGGCCCGGACCGGGCGTCCTCCAAGAAAGCGCGCCGCGGCGGCCGCCGCGTCCTCCGAGATCAGCAGGGGACGGTCCCGGTTGACCAGGTCGTCCACATGGGTGCTGTCGATCCGACCCAGGAAGAGATCGGCCATGAGGCACAAGGCGATCAGGGTGTTCAGGTTGACCGGGCGCCCCTGGTCCTCAAGGGCCTGACGGAGTTCCTCGATCACCGGCTGGTTGAAGTCGTGTCCGGGGTTGAGGCGAGCCCAGAAATCGTCGATCCCGGCTCGGACCTGAGGATCCGCGCAGCGTCGGGCCAGCCCCTTCAGGCTGCGCAGCGCCGTCCGCCGCTGGTGCAGGGTGGCTTTCAGGAAGGCGACCATCTGGCTCAGGGGCGGGACCTCGGTGAAGACCGCCTCGGCCGGCGCGTGCTCGCGAAAACCCAGCGGCACCAGCCCGGGGCCCAGCTCGGCCAGGTAGCGGACCTGGTCGGCCTCGCGGGCGAAGGTGAATTCCAGGGCCTGCCCTCCCTCGGGCAGGCGCTTGCGGGTGGCTCGAACCAGGACGTGGGCCTGACCCGGGGGCGTCTGCCCGAACTGCACGCAGGTGATCGTCAGGTCCTGCCCCAGGTGGAGCAGGAGCGCCGGGTGCCCTCCCCGGTCGGTGCGGACCGTGCTCAGGCGCACCCCGGGGAAGCTCTCCAGCACGAAGAGAGGGGGGCCTCCAAAGGTCGTCAGGATCGCCAGGCGCCCCTCCGAGCAGGTGAAGCGCAGGCCGGCCTCCGAGACCACGAGGTCCTGGGGCGCGGCCTCCGGACCCCGGCCCCAGACGGTGGGAAGCAGGCGACGGAGAAGGTCGCTCATGGCCCTCCCAGGGCTCCGGCCCGATGCCGGCTGGCGTGGTAGGAGGAGCGGACCAGCGGCCCGGATTCGACGAAGCGGAAGCCCATCGCCGTGGCCTCGGACCGCAGATCCGCAAACTCCTGCGGAGTGTAGTAGCGCTCGACGGGAACATGCTTCATCGTGGGTCGGAGATACTGTCCCAGGGTCAGGATCTCCACCCCCGCAATCCGCAGATCCCGGAAGGTGGCCAACAACTCCTCGGTGGTCTCCCCCAGCCCCACCATCAGGCCCGACTTGACCAGCATGGAGGGGTGGACGTCCTCGCGGAAGCGGCGGGCCCGCGCCAGCAGCTCCAGGCAGCGGGCGTAGACCCCCCGCGAACGAAGGCGCGGGTAGAGCCGCTGCACGGTCTCGGTGTTGTGGTTCAGCACGTCCGGACGACTCTCCAGCAGGTGCTGCAAGGGCCCGGGCTCGCCGGCGAAGTCGGGGATCAGCACCTCGATCCGGGTCTTCGGGCGAAGCTGGCGGATGGCCCGGACGGTAGCCGCAAAGTGGCCAGCCCCGAAGTCCTCCAGATCGTCGCGGTCCACCGAGGTGATCACCGCGTGCTCAAGGTCCATCGCTTCCACGGCCCGCGCCACGGAAGCCGGCTCTTCAGGGTCCAAGGGCCCCGGGTGGCCGGACTTCACCGCGCAGTAGGCGCAGGACCTCGTGCACACGTCTCCCATGATCATGAACGTCGCCGTGCCCTCGCTCCAGCACTCGTGGATGTTGGGGCAGCGCGCCGCCTGACAGACCGTGTTCAGGTGATGTCCGCGCAAGAGCGAGTTGACCCGACCATAGGTCTCGCCGGTGTGCATGCGCACCCGGATCCACTCGGGGCGTTCCGCTCGCTGCTCCCACTCGGGCTGGCCCGGGCGGGGAAGCTCTCGGGTCGGGGTCGGATTGTTGGGCTGGCTCATGAGTCCTCGCTGGCCGCTTCTGACGGCCCTGGATTTCCGGCCGCACCACGCGGCTCAGTCTGGCTGGAGCGGCTCCTCTTCCCGGGGAACCCGCTCGAAGACCTGGCCCAGGATCGGCACCAGAAGGGAGGCCACCTCGTCCACCTCCACGGGCCGCCCCGCCAGGCGACTGCAGGAAGTCAGGCCGGCCCCGCGCAGGCCGCAGGGGATGATGTTGTCGAAGCCGGTCAGGTCCATCCCGACGTTCAGGGCCAGGCCGTGAGAGGTGATCCAGCGGCTGACCCGGACGCCCAGGGCCGCCACCTTCTCCGTTCCCACCCAGACTCCCGTCAGCCCGGGCCTTCGGGTCCCCTGGATGCCCAGCCGGGCCAGGACCCGCAGGATCACCTCCTCCAGGTCCCGCAGGTAGCGATGCAGATCGCAGCGATCCGGCCGCAGGTCCAGGATCGGGTAGGCCACCAGTTGGCCCGGGCCGTGGTAGGTGATGAGGCCTCCGCGGCTGGTCGGGTGGACCTCGATCCCCCGCCGACGCAGGGTCTGGGGATCGGCCAGCAGCAGCTCGGAAGGAGAGCGGGGCGGGCAGGTGATGACCGGCTCGTGCTCCAGCACAAGCAGGGTGTCGGGGATCTCTCCAGCCTTCCGGCGCCTCACCAGATCCTCCATCAAAGCCATGGCGGGAAGGTAGGCCAGGCGGCCCAGGCGGCGGACCAGCAGCACACGGGACACGCCCTGGAGGTTCCAGACTCCGCTCGAAGGCCCCTGCCAAAACTGGCGATCAGCGGATGGGAATCCCCTCCAACTCAAGCAGGAAGCGCTTGCGCTCCAGGCCCCCACCGTACCCGGTCAGGCTCCCCCCGGCGCCCACCACGCGGTGGCAGGGAACCACGATGGACAGGGGGTTCCGGCCCGTGGCCCCGCCCACCGCCCGGGACGCGCCGGGTCTTCCCAGCCGACGGGCCAGCTCGCCGTAGCTGCGGGTGCTGCCGAAGGGGATCCGGCGGATCTCGTCCCAGACCCTCTGTTGGAAGGGCGTCCCCTGCGGGGCCAGGGTCAGATCGAAGACCCGAAGCCGACCCTCGAAGTAAACCTGCAGTTGACGCCGGGCCTCCGACAGGGCCGCGTCGTCGCGTTCCCCGCAGGGCTCGTGCTGCCCCTCGAACCAGACTCCCGACAGGGCTCCCTCCTCGGCCGTGAGCAGAAGCTCGCCCAGCGGGCTGGGCATCCGACTGTAGACCTGCATGCCACCTCCTGATGCCCGAGACCCGGGCCCGGGGAAATTCTGGGGAGTCACCCGCCGGGACCTCCTGAAGATCCAGGTCCTGCAGGAAATCCGGCCGCCTCGGGCAAGGACCCGGAAGATTCTCAACCTGCAACCCGCCATCCTGGGAGGGAAACCCTCATGAAACGAATCCTTCTGGCCATCCTGGCCATCCTCGTGCTGGCCGCCCCCTGCACCCTTCAGGCCCAGGCAGAACCCCAGGGCAAGGTGCAGATGCTGCTGCTGCCGCTGACCCTGGAGTTGGAAGACGCCGACGACTTCGCCGGCTTGGACTCCGCCACGTTCCTGCGCGCCGTGGAAGAGGCGGTCGAGAAGGCCCACGCCCAGGTGGACCTGGTCGTGCCCGCGACCGATGACCCGCGACTGGCGGCCCTGGACCGGACCCAGGAGCCCGACCCGACCACCGCCGTGGCCCTGGCCCACAAATTCGGGACCCCCCTGGTCGCCTGGTCGAAGGTCGAGTTCCGGTTGCAGCACCAGTTCACCCGGACCGCTTCGAGCCTGGTGCCCCAGCAACCGGTCCGCGTCGGCGAGGCGGCTCCTCAGAGCCTGCTGACCGTGGGGGGCCTGGCCCGACTGGGCATCGTGGATGCCCAATCCGGACAGGTGCTGGTGCACGGGCCCGTGGCGGTCTTCCGCAGCGACCTGACCCGAGCCAGCCAGGGAACGGCCGGTTACCGGGACGCGGTGCGCCAGGTGGCCCTCCAGTGTGCCCAGGACCTGGCCGCACAGATGGTGGAGGTCGCCCGGAAGCGCTCCCACCAGCCCTGAACCCGGGCAATCAGCCCAGAATCTGGACCAGCAGACCCCGCAGGCGTTCCTGCGCGCCTTCCAGCTCGAACTGTCGGGCCAGGGCGGCAGCCACCCGAGGCAGGGCCTCCGGGTCCCGTCCCGGCGAGCTGTTCCTGGCGGGCGAGGCGTCCTCCTCGACCCGGGGGGCGATGGGTTGGGGCTTGCGTCCCAGGGCCAGGGACACCACGGCCTGCAGATCCTCAAGCGACTCGGAGTCCAACCCCAGCTCGATCCTGGAACGGGCCAGCCAGCCTGGGAGTGGCTGGAAGGACGCCGTCACGGGGTCCAGCACCTCGACCTCGCGCAGCTCGACCGCAGTGTCCAGCCGGGCCGTCTGCAGGTCCGGCAGCCCCTCTGCCTGGGCCACGTTGAAGGCCGGCAGGCGCAAGACCCGGACCCGGCGCAGGTCGGCCCGACGGGCGCGCTCCAGCAGTTCGGTGAACATGGGGGCTTCCTCGGTCACCACCACGCCCCGGTACTTCTCGAAGGTGGCCAGGGGTCCCAAAGAGCGACCGGGCGCCAGCCGGTAGAGATTCAGGGGTCGCCCCGGCCCGCCCAGGAAGGGCATGCCGCCGCAGCGCTGCAGCAGCCTCGGAGCCTGGTCTTCCACCAACAGGCGGAACTCCAGGTTGCAGGCCTCGGGGTCCAGCTCCTCCAAGGGCAGGCCTTCCTGGCGGGCCAGAAGCCTCCAGGCCTCCAGCAGGGCGCGGCCCGAGGCGGCCAGGTCCTCCAGCGAGGCCAGGGCCAGCCAGCGCGCTCGGGACAGGGAGCCATCGTGGCGCGAGGCCTGCTGAAGCGTGGCCAGCAGCTCGATGAGGGGACGCGCCAGGTCCGGGTCCAGGCGACCCTCGGCGTCGGTGATCGGCAGGCCCATCGGCCGGACCGAATCCACCCGGGCGACCTGCTCCAGCCATCCCTGCACCCCCGAGGCGATGCCGGCACAGTCGGCCTCGGACAAGACGCTCCGCACGACCCCCTGGCCTTCCTCGAAGGGGACCACCTCGACGGCCTGGGGCAGCGCCACCAGGTCCACCAGCGCCAGCCGGGTCAAGGCTTCCACCGCGGCGGCCTGCACCCCGGCGTCCAGATCGGCCCGGGCCAGACCCAACGGGTACTCCATGCCCAGGCGGGTGGCCCGGTCCCCAGCCAGGTCGGCCGAGGCCATCAGACGGATCGCCAGCGCCCTCAAAGCCACTTCGGGAGAGGCCGCCAGCTCGGTCACCCGCTCCAGCAGGGTGGCCCGCATGGCGCGATCATCGAAGTGGCGGAAGGTTCCGTTCAGCTTCAGGTGAGGCGACATGGCCATCTGCTGCAGCAGCAGCAGGCTGAGAAGCTCCAAGGCGGGCTGGGTTGCGGCCGCGGCCACGAGGCGGCGATCCGCGCGCACGTCCAGGCCTCCCCGGCTGAGCGAGGCGACCAGTTGGCGACGGGTCTCGGGTGGGATCAGGGGGTCCAAGACGCGGGCCGCCCCGCCGGAGCCCAGCCACTCGCACGTCGCCTCCAGCACCGAGGGTTCCTGGCTGAGGAAGACCCGGTCCAGGGCCTCGCCGGCCATGCGCCGCAGGGCGGCCTGGATCTGGCGCAAGGCCAGTTGCTGGCGCGAGAGCACCTCGCCGTGGTCGTGCAGACGGGCCGGGTCCAGGGGCTGCAAGGGCTCCTGGCTGTCGCCGACCAGGCGGGCCAGGAAGATGCCGCTGAAGTCCAGGCCATGGCCCTCGGCCCGAAGGAAGTCCTCGGCCCCGCGGACCCACTCCCAGCGGCGGCCCGTCTCGCCGGCCCGGCGGAAGCAGGCCAGCAGGCCGCCCTCCGAGCCCGTGGCCAGTCGGCCCACCCGTTCGGCCTCGAACTCTCCGGGTTCAGGCTCCAGGGCAAAGGCCTCCAGCTCCAGCCCGAAGGCGCCGGCCACCGCGACCATGGCATACATGGAGGTGTCCAGGGTATTGGCCCCGGTCGACAACGCCTCCAGGCGCTCGCGGTCCAGATCGCCGGTCTCCAGATCGACGAACAGGCACAAGGCCAGCATGGTCTCGGGATGGACCGGGCGACCGCTGTCCTGCAGCAGGGGAAGCAAGGCCAACTGCTCTTCGTTGACCCGGATGCGCCCCCCGGGCAGCAGCGGCTTGAGGACCCGCACGGCGGCGGCGACGCGGCGGCTCTGCGAGTCGCCGGCCAGGTCTTCGAGGATGTCCAGCGGAGTTCGCCGTTGCTGGCGCAATTTGTCAAGCAGTCGGGTGGCCGCGGGTTCGTGCGCGCCCTCCAGTGCCTCCGAAAAACTCCCGAACTGCGAGAAGTTCGAGTTCCAGGCTTCCTGGTCCAGCGAGAAGGCGAAGAGTTCGGCCACGGCCAGGGCCGCGGCGGGCGAGATCCCAGGCCCGACCCCGCGCTCCAGATCCACCAGCAGACAGAAGGCCTCCAGGGATTCGGGATTGACCCGGTGGCCCCGCTCTTCGAAGAGGCAGCCCAGGGCCTGAACGAGGGGCTGCGGGTCTGCCTCGGCGGGCCAGCGGGCCGCCAGTTCCAGGGCCTTCGCCGCCGCTGCGGGCGAAGCGCACCGGGCGAGGCTGTTCAGGATCTGGGGGACCCGACGCCGACCGTGCGTCAACTGGTGCAGGAACGTGGCCATGTCCTGCGCGGAGGGGACTCCCTCGAAGAGCGAAGGCAGAGGCGTCGCCGGGGCCAGATCCAGGACCTCCAGACCGGGATCCGCCTCGAAGGCGTAGCGCACCCCGGCCTCGAGACACTCCAACTGGAAGACCAGGGTCTGGACATCCCGCTTCCGCTCGGCGTGGCTGCCGACCAGGAAGGTCTCGCCGCCGGGAACCGGGTCACCCGAGCGCAGGACCTCTACGCGAAGCCAGGGTCTGCTCGAGCCCGAGGCTGCCAGCGGGACCTCCAGCCGCCCCGCCCCCGGCGGGCCGGCCGGCGCCAGGGCGGCGCGCATGCGGAACAGGGGTCGTTCCAGAAGAAGCGAGCGGATCGTCAACAGACCCTCCGCCCCGGTGGTCACCTCCAGGAACGAAGCCTCGTCGCGCCACGATTCAGGGCCACCACGGCGACCGCGCAGTCGGGAGACCCAGGCTGAGATCATGCCAGACACCGCTTTCCCCCATCCCCCCAGACGATCCAGGATTTCCAGGGATTCCCTGGCAAGCGCAAAGCACTTCTCCAAGGCCTGCCCCGCGGCCTGCCGGCGCGAGGGCGTCGAAGGGCGGCACCCTCAGCGGCTCGACATCGCCCCAAAGGCCTGAATCCTGTCAACAAACCGGCAACATCGGCAACATCATGTTAAAAACTCCCTCCTTGCGCTTGAAAATCCGCGCAGACCAGTATGATGCCGATGGGGATGGCAGGATCACCCGCCAGGAGTTCCTGGCCGGCCAGGGCGCCGACTACCAGACCCTCCGCGATGGCCGCTTCCTGGACGGCTCGCCGGCCCCCGAGGCGCGCGAGCGCCTGGGCATCGACGCCGCAGGACGGCCCCTCCCCGCAAAGACCTCCGCGCCCGTGGAGGTCGGGAACCTCAAGGACCTGACCTGGGAGAAGGCCACGGCCATGATCCGCGCCCAGGGAGGCGAACTCTTCGCGAACGGCCAACCCACCGTCCTGGCCATCCGCACCGAAAACGACGGCACCAAGGCCTACGAGGACGTCTTCGTGGTGCTGAAGCCCGACGGGCAGATGAAGGCCTTTGCGGCCAGCACCCGGCCCGGGTTCACCACGCCTTCCGGCGGCTGGAATCCCGAGATGGTGCTTCCCGGCAACTACACGATCACGCCCCGCTGGCGGGACGGCAAGTTCAACGACGATGCCTTCATCGTGGGCAGCAGCTCGAAAAACATGACGGTCCCGACCGCAGTGGACCGCAACGGAGACGGGGTCTACTCAGCCTCCGAGATGGCCAGTCCCAGCCACAGCAACGAGATCCGCCTGCACCGCGGCAACGCCAGCACGACCAGCTCGGCGGGCTGCTTCAACGTGCAGGACTACGATGCGTTCCTGGCTTTCCTGGGGGGGCGCGACGTCAGCTTCAACCTGACCCTGGTCGAGGGCTGAGGACTCCGTCTCCAAACGCAAGCGCCCCCGGGCACCGCGGCACCCGGGGGCGCGAGGGTCAGGTCGACCCCAGGCTCAGACCTGGCGCAACCGGCGGCGCCGGAAGGCCAACAGGGCCAGGGCCAGGACCACCCCAAGGGCTGGCAGCGGGTATTCCACCGCGGCCACCACGGGGGTCAGGGAAGCGCGCACCGCGGCCCGCAGGGCCGGACGCTCCTGGATGAAGGCCGCGACGGGCGGAGAGGTGCGGTAGTACAGGGCCGTCAAGCCGCGGCCCGGGGCGTTGGTCAGCAGGTGCTGGTCGCGGAACTGGCGCAACACGGCCACCTTGGGGTGGAAGGCCGAGCCGTAGGCGGCGGTGGCGATGAAGCAGCCGCCGCCGCTGCCATCACCCAGGCCGGCGTTGGTGCCGGCCGCCAGGCCGCTGCCCCCCAGGGCCCGCTTGGTCTCGACCGCCAGCAGGGCGGCATCGGCGTTGACCCGTCCGAACCCCAGCAGGTCGTTGACGGGGTCCGCCACCAGCCGGACCGGGTCGATGTCGTCGGCCGTGCGCTGGAGCAGGTCGCGAACCTCGCCGACGGTCAGGGTGGGGGTCTCGGACAGCATCAGGGCCACCACGCCGGCAGCCACCGGGGTGGCCGAGCTGGTGCCGTTGAAGTTGGTGGTGTAGTTGTCGTCCGAGTCGCCTTCGGCGCCCATCAGGTCGGTGGTGACCATCGAGGTGCCCGGGGCCACGACCGAGAGCTCGGGCCCTGAGTTGTGGCCGTACAGCTCCATGCTCTGGTCGTCAACCCGCTTGGGCTCGTCACACTGGTTGGAGGAGCCCACGGCGATGGTCTCGGGGTAGCGGGCCGGATAGGCCACCTCCTCGCCCTGGGTGTTGTCCGCAGCGAACAGGACGACAGCCCCGGCCTCGGTGGCCTCGATGATGGCCTCATGGATCTCCGCCGAGGGCAGGCCGTAGCGCCAGGAGTTGCTCAGCACCCGGGCCCCGTTCTGGAAGGCCCAGCGGATGCCCGCGGCGATGTCGTCGGCCTCGGCCCACATTCCGGCGTCATCGCAGAGCCGGATGGGCATGATCTTCACGCCCGGCGCCACGCCGATCACGCCGATCCCGTTGTTCCCGATGGCCCCGATCAGCCCGGCGCAGGAGGTGCCGTGCCCCTGGTTGGGTCCCGGGGTTCCCGGTCCTCCGCCGCCGGTGGCGTCGTAGCCGGGAATCCAGTTGAGGTCCTCGTGCGCTTCGACGCCGGTGTCGATCACCGCCACCACCAGGTCCGGGTCCACCTCGGTGCGGGCCCAGGCGTTGACGGCCCGGATGTCGGCTCCCGGCGTGCCACCGGTCTGCCCGGCGTTGTCCAGGTGCCACTGCAGGGAGGAGAGGGGGTCGTTGGAGATGACCCGCCCGGGCTGGGTGGCCTTCTTGATCTGGAGGCTCTTGATGAAGGGGCCCGGCGAGCCGGCCGGGTCGGCAGTGTGATACTGGATCTGGATCCAGACCTGGGGCTGGCGACGCAGGTCGGCGATCACGCCAGCCTTGCTCTGGCCGGGACCCTGGTTGAAGCTGTAGCTGTATCCGTAACCGCCCCCCATGTTCTTGATATCCGCCTGGACAAAGCTCACGCCGTCGGTTGAGTAGAACACAGCCAGGCCTTCGTTCATCCACCCCGAGACGTTCTCGTCCAGCCGGATCACCATCCGGGCGAACTGGGCGTCCGAGAGGTCGAAGGGCCCGTAGGTCATCCGGGCGTCGAGGTTGGTCGGGGTGCCGTCCTGCCAGGGCACAGCGTTGGAGCCGCCGGCGGCAGGCCACAGACGGATCTCGGTCTCGCTGAAGCCGACGCGACCCCAGGTGGGGTTCCCCGAGACGACCCAGCCGTTGCCCTCGGGGAAGGCCTTGGAGAAGTCCTCGTCCAGGATCGTGGTCCAGGTGGCGGCTCCTCGCGAGTCGACGGGCTCGCGGGCGGGGGCCGTCGGGGAGGCCTGGAAGCGGACGGGGCCGGAGAACCGGGCCCTGAGGGCCTCGAGGTTTGGAGCCGAGGCGTTCTGCGAGGACGGAAGGCCTTCGTCCAGCAGGTTCAGGAAGTTGGGCTCGGCGTACTGCACGTAGGGCAGCTTCGCCAGGCGGTTGGCTGCCTCCAAGGCTTCCAGGCCCGAGCGCGTGGCCACCCGCACCAGGTGCGAGCGCTCCGCCAGGTGCTGGCGGGGAATCGGGGTGAAGCCCTGCAGAGCCGAGTCGATCTGCTCGGGGGTGGCCTCGGGGCGGAAGCGGACAATGATCTCATCGCTCAGGATGGCCCGGCCCCCTTCGGCCTGGACCACGGGCGAGGTGAACTCGACCCCGGACTCGTCCAGCATCTCGCGGGCCTGCTCGGTGGCGCCCGCCTTCCCGACGGTGGAGACCAGGCGCCAGGCTCCCTGGCCCAGGGGCTGGACCCGACCGGCCGTCCGCTCCAGGGTGGCTCCGGGCGCCAGGCGCACGGCCACCACGTCGGGAACGACGCTCAAGGGGATGGCCTGGTCCCGGAAGTGGTAGAAGAGGCCAGCAGGGGTGTCGGCCTGGCTGCGGGCCGTCCAGGGGACGAAGACCAGCAGGGCCAGCAGGAGGAAGAGGAGGAGGAGACGGAGTCCGGGCAGCGCCCGGCCAGGAATTCGGGATCTCAAGATGCGATGGACCTCCCGACCGATTTCCGGCGCGGGAGGGCAAGCGGGGCGCCCCCCTGCGACCAGAGCGACCTGGCGCGCCCCCCAATGGAAGCGCAGCCGGGCGGAAGGATTCGCGGCCGGGGCGAGCCGATCCCTGCTGGAAAGGAAACCTCTCGAAGCATTCCTGGATTCGCCGCCTGGCGTGAGAGCCGAGGGTGACCTGGTGCTGGGGGTGCCGCGGGGGCGGGACGCTCCTGCGGCTGGCCTTCGACGACGCACGGGGCGCTTCGCCGGCGCCGGAGGCGGGCCAAGGCCAGCCGGACTGACGCTCCGCCGGGGCGCCCTCAGCGCCTGCCGGCGGCCGCCCGGATCCGTGAGACGTCCTCAGGCGTCAGCTTCCGACACCCCACGCGCAGCAGCAGGCCGATGAACTTCCGCTCGACGGGGCTGGCCACCACCCACGACACCTTCTCCAGAGTCTCCAGGCCGACCTGGCCGGGCTCGTAGCGCACGACGTCCTTCAGCGGCAGGCGCCAGGTGTAGAACGGGACGTCGTTGCGATTGAAGGTCTTCGGGCTGTCCTTCGTGATCGGCTGCCCGGGGCCGGCCACCAGGGCCTCGCCGGCAAAGTACCGGGCCTTGGGGCCGCCCAGGTAGAAGAAAAGCGCGTCGCCCTCCTTCATCGACGGGAAGTAGGGGGCCGAGTCCGTGTATTCCCAGCATCCGTGCTGCATCATCAGGTCGAAGACCTGGGGCGACGTCAGCGTGGGTCCCGAGAAGGGCTGCACTTTGTTGGCGATGACCAGGTGGCTGCTCACGGCCGTTCCTTCGCGGGGGGGGTGACCGTCCCTTCGACAGGTTGCAAGGGCCTGGGCAGGGGCCCCCGCAGGAAGCGCAGGGTGGTGGGGATGTCCAGCAGGTAGCCTTCCACCATCTCCATGGCGAAGCGCCGGGGCAGGGCCCGCTGGAACTTGCTCAGGCGGTACTCGGGCAGGCTGTCCATCAGGCGGGCCCGCAGGTCGGGATCCTCCCAGAAACCCGGGTCGCCCAACTGTTCCAGGGCCTCGTCAAGGGCCTGGGGGCTGGTCTGGCCGTCGGCGAACTTCAGGCGGAAGTTGTCGCTGGCCGGGGTCCAGCCGCGCAGCAGTTGCAGGCCGTATTTCAGCGTCAGGTTCACCGCGCCGCCCGCGTAGGTCCACAGGAACTCCCCGTCGGGGGTGCCCTCCCCGACCAGGCGCTGGCCGCGCAGGCCCCGGCCCAGCTCCGCGCGCAGGTCCTGCAGAGTCCTGGTGGAGGCTTCGTCCAGGTAGGGAAGCGAAGTCTGGCTGGTCAGGATCTCCGCCATCTTCTGGCACAGCTCGTAGCCCAGGAACTGAGGCGTATAGCCGCCCCAACCGGGCTTGCGGCCTCTTGGGGCGGCGCTCACCACCACCTTGCGCTCGCCGTGGACGATCGCCTCCGCCACCCAGGCCCGGCCACCCAGCAAAAAGCAGGTGACCCTCTCCACCAGCTTGTCCACGAAGCTCTGCTCCAGCGAGCCCAGGGCCCGGCCCGCCCGGGTGACCACGGCGTAGAGCTGGGGCGTGCTGAAGACGGCGTACAGTTCCATGAAGTTCTTGCGGCCGAAGACCCGCTCGGCCACGTCCCCCATGGACAGGGCCCCGCCGGTTTCGAAGAGGTAGCCCTCGGCCAGCATGTGCTCCACCAGCTCGTCGAACTCAGGTTCGCTGATCCCGCGGAAGTCGGGCACCCGGGAAAGCTGGTCCCAACAGTCCCGTCGGGGGATCGCCCCGTGCTGCAGGGTGAGGGCCAGCAGTTGGTGCACCAGCACGGGCCAGCAGCGGGTCTGGCGCGGGACGGATTCCACCCAGCCCGAGCGGGCCAGTTCGATCAGGGCCGCGGCCTGCAGAACCACCTCGCGGTCCTCGCAGAAGAACATGGTGTTGGCCGTCTGGCCGGCCCGGCGGCCCGTGCGGCCCATCCGCTGCAGGAACGAGGACACCGTGGAGGGCGCGTTGGCCTGCAGCACCCGGTCCAGGTCGCCCACGTCGATGCCCAGTTCCAGGGTGGAGGTGCACACGATGACCGCATTGCGCCCGTGGTGGAAGCGCTCCTCGGCGGCCTGGCGCTCTTCCAGGGCCACCGAACTGTGGTGCACGAAGACGTCCAGGCCGTCCGCGCGCATCTTCTGGGCCACCTCTTCGGTCAGCGCCCGGCTCTGGCAGAAGAACAGACTCTTCCGTCCCAGGGCCGCGGCCGTGGCCGCCTCGGCCAGCTCGATCCGGTTCTGGTGCAGGCGGACCCGCAGTTCCCTGGGGGCGGGCTTCCGCGGCGGGTCCACCACCCGGCCCGGTCGGCTTGAGGTGCCCTTCAGCCACTCCAGGATGTCCTGCGGGTTTCCCACCGTCGCCGACAGGCCGATCCGCTGCAGGTCGTGGCGGGAGTGCGCGGCCAGGCGCTCCAGCACCGACATCAGGTGGGCGCCCCGGTCCACGCCGGCCATGGCGTGGATCTCGTCGAGGATCACGTAGCGCAGGTCGGCGAAGAGGCGCTGGTGCGGGACCCGGCCCGACAGCAGCATCACCTCCAGCGACTCGGGCGTGATCATCAGCACGTCGTCGGGTTCGCGCAAGAAGGCCTTCTTGGCCGAGGCCTTGGCGTCTCCGTGCCACAGGAAGCGCCGCAGGCCCACCATCCGGGTGTAGGTGCCCAGGCGGACTTCCTGGTTGTTCAGCAGGGCCTTGATGGGAGCCACGTAGAGGGCGCCCACGCCCTCGGCCTGTCGCTCCATCAGGCCAGCCAGGACGGGCAAGACCGAGGCCTCGGTCTTGCCCCCCGCCGTGGGGGCCAGGATGACGGCGTTGCATCCGTCCAGGATGGCGTGGCCGGCCTCCTCCTGCACCGGCCGCAACGAGGTCCAGCCCAGTCGGGCCACGATGGCCTCCTGAAGCCGGGGCGGGAAGCGCGAGAAGGCCGAGGGGCGGCTCAGAACTCCACCACCTCGTAGGCCCTTGAATCCTCGGCCTCTTCCTCGAAGGCGGGCTGGCCCGCGGCCAACCGGCGCTCCTCCTCGGTCAGGTCCAGGGGGGCCAGGCCCTCGGCCTGGATGGGGTCGTAGTCCGGATGCTGGTCCACCAGGTCCAGAAGGTTCACGAACTGGCGCAGGAACTGGCGCGGCACCACGCCCACGTCGCCTCGGAAGCCCTCGGTGACGCGGGCCACCAGGCGATCGACCACGGAGCTTGTGACCACCCGATCCATCCGCGAACGGTCCAAGGCGGGGAAGAGTTCGCGCAGCTTCAGGGCCACCGCCCGCAGGCGCGCGGCATCGAAGGGCTTCAGTTCCAGTTGGGGCTGGCGCACGTTGGCGTAGCCGCCGGACAGGTGGAACTGGATCCGGTCGTGCAGGGGGGGAAGGCCCGCCACGCCCCGGGTGGTGTCGAAGAATTCGGGCGTTCCCGTGAACAGCCAGACCAGGCCCGGGTAGCGGTCGCTGGCATCCAGGATCTGCCGCAGGCCGTTCAGCACCTTGCCCCGGACGTCCCGGCGCATGCGCAGGACGGTCTCCACCTCGTCGATCACGATGACCCAGCCCGGGTGGCCGGCGGCCTTGATGATCTCGAGGATGCCGCGCAAATAGTCCATGGCCTCCTGGCTGCCGATCTCGCCCTTCACGCCCGCCAGCTTCTTGGCCCCCGCGGCCACGTTGGCGCTGCCCGACAGCCACGAGATCAGGGCCCCCGCGTCCACCAGGTTGCCCTGCTGCTTCAGCTCGAAGACCTTGCGGATCACCCGGACCATGTCCTCGGGCGCCTTGCCGCCGGTGGCCGACTTCAACCGGGCGTCCAGCTCGCGCAGCACCTGCTGGTCGAAGTCCGGGTCGTTCTCGTCGGCGCCGAGGGCCAGCAGGCTCTCCTCCACGTGGGCCACCCAGCGGTCCAGGATGTCGCCCAGGGCGGCGCGCTCGCACCAGGGCGTGGCCAGCTCCTGCATCACCTTGCGGTAGACCTCGTCGAAGCGATGGAACTGCAGGTCGTTGTCCGAGACCACCACGAAGCTGGTGGCGAAGTTGCGCTTCTGGGCGTCCAGTTGGGTCAGCCGGGCCGTGAAGGTCTTCCCGCAGCCGTAGCCGCCGCGCAGGAACTTGTAGGCGCCATCGCCCGCTTCGGCCCGGTCCAGTTGCCGTGCCAGCTCGGCCCGCGAGACCTCGATGCCCACGGCGAAAAGGTCCAACCCCCGCCCGGGGACCACCCCGCCGCGCAGGCGCTCCAGGATGTGCTGAATCTCGTTGGACATGGTCGTCTCCTTGCCGGGTGGATCAGGGGGTGGTGTGGTTCTTCACGTATCGCTTGCCGCTGGCGGTGACTTCCATCGAGACCTGGAAAGGCAACAGGGCTCGGTAACCCTGCAGCCGCATGTTGAAGCGCCGCTCGGCCCTGGGGCCCCCCAGCATCCCGCCGGCCTGCTCTTCGGTGACGGTTCCATACTGCTCCAGGTGCAGCAGGACCTTCCGATGGCCCTCGTCCTGGATGGCCGAGTGCCAGGGGCGGTCGTCGGTCAGGCTGCCGCCCCCCGCAGCCGAACCTGTGAGGCGGCTTCCCTCGGGGGGTGACCCGGTCACGCTGGCGCCCCCCGCGGTGGAACCCGGGAGGCTGCCCCCCACCCCAGCCGAACCTGTGAGGCTGCTTCCCACAGTCTTGACGTCGAAGAACTCCTCCAGCCGGCAAGGCTCGACGTCCTCCTCCGAATCGGGATGGTAGACCTCCACCTGGGCCCTCTCCAAACCCGAGCCGACCAGGCTGAACAAAACCTCGGCCCAGCCCGCGTCCACCTCGACCAGCACTCGCTGGTTGACAAGCTCGGCCCCCGAGGCGTCCCGCAGGTCCACCTCGGCTGCCCGATTGGGCACCCGCAGGCCCAGGGCCACCTTCCGGTCCGACTGCAGCAGGCCCGTCTGGCCGGGCGCAACCTCCAGCTTCACCCGGATCCGGCTCAGCCCCAGCAGGGGCGCGCCGGCCTGGGCCAGGGCGCGATAGCGGGACAGTGGGGCCAGGCGGGCCTTGCGGCTGGACACGGTCAAAACCGGGATCACCCGCTCCTGCAGGGTGTTGCCCCCGTGGACGAAGGTGGCCGAGCTGCGGTTGGTCAGGTTGAAGGTACGGGTGTCCCGGGGCAAGAGCAGGTAGCCCTCGGCCCCCTCGTAGCCCAGGGAGGACAGGGTGGCCCCCTGCGTGTCGGGCTCTTTGACGAAGGTGTCCAGCACGGCGAAGCGGCGATCCCGTTCGCGCCCCCCGGCGTAGGGAACCGTGTGGGCCGTCTCGTCCTGAAGCAGGAAGCCGTGGTCGGAGGTGATCACGAACTCGTTCAGGCCCAGGCTGCGCAGCTTCTGGACCGCCACCCGCAACTGGCCCAGCCAGGTGTCGAAGGTGGACAGCCCCAGGCTGGCCTCGCCCGCGTCGTCGATCTCCCGCGAGTGGACCACCACCAGGTGGTGGCCCGAGAGGTTCTTCTTGAGGTCCTCGGCGGGCAGGTCCACCAGTTGGGCCAGGTCCAGGTTCGGCGGAGACTTCCTCTTGCCCGGCAGGCGGTCCAGGCTGCGCTCGGCCATGGCGCGCAGGCGGTTGGCGGGGTCCCGGACGGTGTACTCGCCGCAGCGGAAGCCCCCGAAGGTGCCTTTCCCGGCCAGCGGCGCCAGGGTGAGCCGCCCGTCCCGCGAGGTCGGGGCCAGGGCGTTCATCCCCACCGCCGTGATGGTGGGCAGCTCGGCCAGCCGGGCAGCGAGGTGCACCGTCGCCCCCGGACCCTCCAGGCTGGAGGCCAGTTCGGCCGCCATCTCGTAGCGCAGCGCGTCCACCAGGAACAAAACGACCCGGGCCGAGTCCCGCCGCACGAGGGGGTGGACCACCTGCTCGTAGAGGGTGCGCTGCTGCAAGGCCACCGGGGGCACGAGGCCCTCCTCGTCGCAGATCGTGGCGAAGTCCCGGGCCAGGTGGTCCGCCCACTCTCGGTACAGGGCCCGCAACCGGCCCGCCGCCATCCACAGGTCCGAGGCGTGGGGCAACCAGGTCCCCAGCTTGCGGCGACGCAGCTCTTCAAAGTGCCGATGGGCCCGGTCCACCTCCTGGGCGCCGTCCCGGCGGGCGCCTTGATCCTTGCCCGTGTAGGCTTCCACGGCCTCTTCCAGCAGGCGCAGGCCTTCAAGCGGCCGGCCGGCCGCTTGGAGTGCCTGGCCGAAGCGGGCCGCGCACTGCACCAGTTCCCACTCGTGGCGTCGGGCGGGCTCGATCTCCAGCCAGAAGGAGTTGTCCGCCAGGCGGTGCTCGGCCCAGGCTCGGGCCTGGGTCCAGCGTTCCTCTTCAAGGGCCTGCACGGCGGCCTTCAGAAGCCGGCTGTCCTCGCCGCTGAAGGTGTCGATCCGGCCCAGTTCCTCTGGCAGCCCGGCGGAGATCTCGGGCCCCAACTGGGCCTCCGTCAGCAGGGCCTGGCTGCGATAGACCTCGGGGTGGTCCTCGCGCAGCCTGCGGGCCAGGGCCGTGCTGGCGTCGCGCAAGGGCGCGCTCAGCCTGGCCAGGGGCAGAAGCTCGGGCAGTCGGGGCGGCCGGGCCAGGTCGTGGACGTACTCCACGCACAACACCCAACTGGCCAGGGCATCGCTCAGGACCCGCAGGCCGGCGGGGCGGGGGGCGCCCGCCGCGAAGCGGGCGAAGGCCTCCGAGAAGCCCGTGTGCCGGTGGAAGAAGTCCTGCAAGTCGCCCAGGTCGGACTCTTCTTCCAGGCGCGCGCGCAGCGCGCCTCCCCGACCCATCAGCTCGTCGAAGACCCACTCGGGCTCCAGCGCCGCCAGGACTCCGGCCAGGCCCCGGCGGTCGCGCGAGGCCTGCTCCTCCAGCCAGGCTTCGGCGGCCTGGAAGCTGACCGGGCCCGAGGCCAGGTAGCGCTCGACCTCGTCGGGCGGGACTTCCCCGGCCGCGGCCTGGCGGACCAGGGTCCCCAGGTTCTTCTGGAAGCGGCGCCCCGCGTGGTACAGCTCCAGGAAGGGGGTCTTGCGCACCGTCTTGTCGGTGTGGCCGGGCAGGTGCACCAGCAGGGGCTCGGGATCCAGCCGGTTCTGGAAGGGCTCCAGGGCCAGCAGCGTCTCGAGGTAGCTGCCCCGGAAGCCCACCACCGGAACCGAGAGCTCGCCCTCCTGGCCCAGTCGCTGGACGAAGCCGGAGTACAGCCCCTCCGAGTCAAGCCAGATGACCAGGGGCCGCTCGCGCAGGACCTCCTGCAGATCGCGGATCAGGGTGGTGGCGAGTCGGGTCATTCCTTCTCCCTGGGGCATTTTGCGGGCACCTTCTCGACCGGCCGGGCGGAGCCTGCCGGGGTCTACCGGGGTGGTGGGGGGCCGGCGGGCTGCCCCCGCCGTTGCGCACATCTTTGACCCCCAAGTGGACCTCGTCCCGCTGCGACGGGCGCGCATCGTGTCAGCCCCCGGGCTCGCTATCTGGAGTCCAGCGCGCGGAGGATCGTCCTGATCGGAAGGAACATGGGAGTCGGATCCCCGTGCAGGGTCCCTTCGCTCACCCCCTCCAACGGGACGAACCCGAAGGCTTCGTAGAAGATGGTGGCCTCAGGCTTGGCGTCGGTGACCACGCCGACGCAACCCAGCGAGTCGCTCTGTTGGCAGGCCAGGTGCAACACGTGTCGCAGCAAGGCCGTCCCGACTCCGCGCCCCTGCGCCCGGGTGTCGACTCCCAACCGGGCCAGGCGAAGGATCGGCAGCGGATAGGCGGGGAGCCGCCGACGCAGGCTCGGCTGGGGGACCCGCGAGCGCTCCAGTCCGCTCACGGAAACAGTGGCAAACCCAGCCAGGAAACCCTCGAGGATCGCGACATAGGTCACCGCCAGGTGCAGGTTGAACTGGTTCTGGCCGGCATAGTGGCGGAAGAAGCGATCCAGGTCTTCTTGCCCGCAGGTGAAGCGACCGCGATCATCCCCTCGTTGCAGGGGGCGGATCTCAAGCTGCAGGGCCACGCATCAACCTCTGGAGTGCCTCGGTGGGCGGGGGGGGGCTCTCCAGGAGTGAGGCCACCTGCTCGAAGGCCCGTTCCTCCACGACCAGTCGCGCAGGGATGAAGGCTTCATCGGGAAGTTCCCGCCGGGCTTCCAGGAAGTAGAGCAACGCCTGCTCGATGACGAAGCTCTTCTTCAGCCCGTGCCGGGCCGTGAAGCGGTCCAATCGCTCCTTGGTGGAGGCGGACACACTGGCGGAAATCTGGATGCCCTCCACGTGCAGCGGCTCCTATGAAAAACATGTTTCCCTTGTTTTAATCTAGCGGATAGGCGGCGCCGAGGCAAGACAGGACACGCCCTCCTGGGGACCAGGCTGGCCAGGTCCAGATCGCTGACGGGCAGGTCTTCTGGCACGTAGGGGCTCAAGTCCAGGCTTCACCTCTGCCGTTCCGACAGGCTCTGGCAAGCCGTCTGTTCTCGAGTGGCCTGGGGCGCTTCCAAGCACCCCGGTCGAGGTTGTGTCTCGTTTTTTGGATGATACCATACGCAAGCCTGCTTGTGTCCGGCTGGTCGGACTCAAAGCCCACGACCAGGAATCGGCCGACCCGTCGCTCGCGCGCCTACTCCTCCTCGTCGCCCTCGAAGTCCAGTTCGCCCTCGGCGGACCCAGAGTCCTCGCCGGCCCTCTCGGCCTTGCGCTGGCGGCGGCGCTCCTCGGCCTCGCGCAACTCGCGCACCTGATCGGGGTGCTGGCGCTGGAAGTCTTCTCTGTACAGGTCCGAGCCAGGCTCGTCGAGGCGGAAGTCCGAGCCCAGTTCGTCGGGGGCCTGCAGGCGCAGTTCCCACTGGAAGGCTTTGGCGGGGTGGTACTTCCAGAAAACACCGTGGGCCACGGCCAGCGAGGGGTCCTGCTGGCATTTGGAGTCCACGCGCTTGGGGAAGTAGCGCGCGGAAAGGTGCGACCAGTCGTAGTTCTTTTTGCCCCCCCCAGCCCCCCCCGAGGGGGGGAGACCGCCCCCCCCAGCCCCCCCGGAGGGGGGGAGGCCGCCTTCGCAGAGTTCCGCCCACCACTTCTCGGGGTCCTTCCACTGGGGCTTCAGCAGCGGCCACAGGGCTGCGGAGTTGATCATGACGCCGTCGTCCAGGTCCATCCGGAAGCGGGCGTCCACCTCGCGGGCGGGGGCCTTGCCGGTGCGGGGGGCGCCTTTCTCGGCCACCTCCTCGACCAGGTGGACGAAGGCGCGCAGTTCCTCGTGCAGGGCCTGCACCTCGGCTGCGCGGGCCTCGGCCCGCGCCTGGTCCTGGCGGTCGCCGCCCTGGCGGGCCTCGGAGAGATCCGCCAGTTCGCCGGAAAGGTGCGACAGGGCGGGTTGCAGGTGGTCGGCCAGCAGCACCTGCAGCGTGTCGTCCCTCCAGCGGTGGATCGAGACCCAGGCCACGAAGCTCTTCTTCTCGGACGAGAGGGGGAAGTAAATGGGCCGCTTCTCGTAGCGCTTCAGGTGGTCGTCGGCGAAGAACTTGAGGCGCAGGTATTCATGGAGCGTGGCCTTCGGGGCGATCCTCGCGCCGTGGGCGGCCCAGGCATCGTGCAGGGGCGCGCAGGCGGGGTGGGCCAGGCCGTCTCCGCTGCTGGCGCCGAAGGCGGTAGCAGCAATAAACAGTATGCCATGCGGCAGCGCCGACGCCGGCGCCTCGTCCAGCAGGCCTTCGGCCAAAACATAGGTGCTGCGTTGGCCTTCGGCCAAAACATAGGTGCTGCGTTGGCCTTCGGCCAACGCAGCGGGGGGGGCCCCGAAGCGGCCCAGGGCCACGCCCAATGCGAAGGACAGATGGTCCAGCGGAGTCGCCTGCGTGTGCACCGGTTCCCAGGGGGGAAGCGGCGCGCCGGCCGGGCGGTCCACGGCGGCTTGCGCCCAGTCTTGAGCCCAGGCCCAGCAGGAGGGGCCGGGCTGCTTGAACTCGACCGAGGTCTCGCGGTGGGCCTCGTGCTCGCTGAAGGCCTCGTCCAGGCGGGCCACGATCTCGTCTGCGGACTCGATGGGGAAGAGGGGCAGGCGGTTCACGTCGCCGACTCCGAAGTGCACCCCGGGATTAAGGCTGTTTACGGTTTCCTGTGTCTGTGATGAGTTTAGTAGACAGACGGTAGAGGTCTTGTCATCAATATAGATGGAGGCGCCCATATCCCCAATAATGCTGCAGAATCGGTGGAGCCGAGCAGTGAAATTGTTGCCAATAGTGGCAAACGCAATCCCGGGACGGAAGTAGTAGGATTCGTTCTTGATGTTCTTGGTGTAGCTGCGATATCGAGTCTCGTTCATCACTTTGAGCTCAATTCCGCTATGGGTCCAGTTCAGGATGTCGCAAGTAGGTTCATACCATTTTCGACCTTCAGCACCTTTGATATAGGGAGCCCATTGGACAGGGTGTTTATCAATGAATGAGGTGGAAACGGGACAAAGAATCAGTGACTGCCGTAATATTTCCCAGTGGTTCCGAAGATATCTGTTGTTGTCTGCAGTAGGCATCCCCTGCCGCGCCGGTGACACCTCTCCCATCTTCTCCGCCGCCGCGTAGCGCTGCAGGAACTCCTCGTCCCACCAGTAGACCAGGGGCCAGCCGGGGACGACCTTCAGGCGGGCGGGGTGGAAGGTGTGGCGGCCCACGCCGGCCAGGAGGGCGGCGCGCTTCTGTTTCGACGATTCGAGCTCTGGGCTGCGAGCAATTCCGATAACAGGGCTATCAACGATTTGGGTGATTCCAGAGCGGATAATGGGCAGGACAGCCGAGACTACGTGGCCCGATATCTCTTGAAAGGCACCTACGCCAAGATCGGCGACTACTTGGAAGGCTGCATGCTCACAGAGCTTCCTGCGAAGAGACTCATAACTCCCAATGAACATCCAGCCACGCATCGTCAGCAGTGCTGCGATGCCGTCTTGGCCAAGCAACTGCAGCCCCCGCAGCATGAACGCCGCGTACAGATCCGCCTTCCCCTCCGTGTAGTGCCGGGCCAGGTACTCTCCGCCCTCCATCTTTGCGGTCCCCTGGTATGGCGGGTTCCCCACCACCAGGTGGTACTGCCCCTCGCGCAGCATCCGGGCGAAGCGCACGCCCGCCGCCAGTTGCTCGCCGCGCAGGCGCAGGCCCAATTCGTCGGCCCGGGTGTGGCGCTTCAGGAACTCCTCCAGCCGGTCCACCAGGCTTTGGCGTCGGGCGGCGCGGTCCTGGTCGTCGAAGCTCAACTGCTGGGGCGTCTCGAACAGCCTGCCCTGGCCACGGATCTGGTCGCCTCGCCGCTGCTGGGTCTCCCAGGTGGCCAGCGCCGCCTCCACGGCAGCGTCCACCTTCAACAGGCTGCCCAGGTAGTCGGCGCCCTTCAGGGCCTCCACGACTTGACGGGTCAGACGCTCGGGGATACCCGTCTCGCGCTCCACCGCTTCGACCAGTTCCACCAGGGCCGGGTCGTCCTTCGGCAGCGAAGCCAGCCCCAGGTTCGAGGCCACCAGGTTGATTCTGCGAGGGTGCAGCGCGGGCACCTTCGCCTTCGAAGGTTGCCCCTCCCGGCACCAGGTCCGGGCCTTCAGCCACAAGGCCGCGGCCGCGATCTGCACCGCCCGCGGGTCCAGGTCGATGCCGTGCAGGTTCCGCTCCAGGATGCTGGCGGCGATGGCGTGGGGCGTCCACTCCTCCTCCGCCAGCGACTGGCCCGCCGCCCGGCGCTGCCTGGCCTCCTCCTGGTACAGGGCAGCCAGCAGCTCGAAGGCGATCACCAGGAAGTGCCCCGACCCGCAGGCCGGGTCCAGCAGCTTCACCTCGCGCACCGAGGCCGGGGCGTGGTCGCCCACCCCCCCATCGGTGCTTGCGCCGGGGGACGCGGGGGCGGGCAGTTCCCGGGGCACCCAGTACTTCCAGCGCTCCTCCTCCTCCAGGTCATAGAGGTCCGGTCGCTCCGCCCCCGGCAGGGGCATCAGCGCCTCCAGGTCCACCTCGCCCCGGTCGCGCCGGTCGCGCCACTCGGCTCGCCGGGCCTCCAGGCGCTCCAGCGTACCGTCGTTGACCACCTCCGGCGTCCAGTCATTCCTGGCACAGATGCCGAACCACACCTGCCCCA
>DIWH01000050.1 GCA_002423485.1 Candidatus Xenobium occultum
CCGAGTTGCCGCGCACCGCAGTCCAAGCGCTCCGCCCGGCACCGGTTCAAGGCCTGGCAAAGGACGTTCCCCCCGACTTGCCGCGCGCCCCGGTCCAGGCGCTCCCCCCCGAGCCGGTTCCGGATTCCGACCTGGAGGACGCGCTGGTCTTGTTGGCGGTGTATGAGGACGTGGCAGGCCCTCCTGCCTGGCCGGACTATCCCGAACCCGATTGGCTGGATCTGGCACCGTCGGCCCCCGAGGCCGAGTCGGCTCCAAGCCGCCCGGACCTGGGCAAAGTCGCCGTGGAACGTCCGCTGGACCAGAGACAGCGCGCCGAACTCCTGGCCACTCACTGGGCCGACCAGGCTGGCTGGCCCTCCGTGGACATCCCTCGCCTGGCCCGGATCCTGGAGTCCTGCCAGCACGGAGCGACCCGCGCCGCCCTGTGGCGGGCGATCCGGGAAGGTTACTCCAGCGAGGCTCTGGAGACCGCCTGCCTGATTCGAGCCATCTGGCTGGAGCACCCCGAGTTCATGGCCCTGCCCGGTGGGAGGCCGCCGAAGGGCTACCACCCCTCCCCCTGCCCGGGATGGAGGTTCTCACTGCGCCTCGCGATGACGGGCCCGGGGCCAGAACGGCTGCAGACCTACCTCGAGGAACTTCACGACGAGTGGTATTCCGACCCCAGGATCCATCGGTGCTGGAAAGCCTTCGAATACTACGTCCGCAATGACCTGGAAGCCAATGAGAGGGTCATGCCGCTGCGCTGGCCCCGCACGCCGGGGAGAACGAAGGCGGGCTCGATCCGGATCACCTCCGCCGGACGCGCGCTCACCTTCGAGATCGAGGTCGGATGATGCCCCTGAAGAGACTCACCCCGCTGGCCGGCTGCTGGGTTTCCAGAACCGACGGCGACGGACCCGGGGTCGTCCGCGAGACCACCCTGCAGGACGGCGAGACCCGGATCCTGGTCCAGTGGCTGCGCCCCCCGAACCTGAGCTGGCATCGCGCGGAAGAGCTGGGCTCCGGCTTCCTGCTGGGCATGTCGGTCCAGGACATCCCGCGCTCCCGCACGCGCCCCTCCCTGGGCGAGGGGGTCGTCCTGGAGAGCCGGGTGCTGGGCGGGCGACATCAGGTCCTGGTCGAATTCCAGGCCTCCGGCCACCGGGCCTGGCTCCCCTTCGAGAACCTCCGCCAGATCAGCGGAGTCGAGGAGCGCTTCGAGCGCGGGCTCTTCGGGCCGCCCGGGAACTCCGAGCGATTGCGCCTGCGCTGCCTGGCGCGGGCCCTGGAGTTGTGGAACGAGAACACCGGGGCCCTCTCCACCCTGGACATCGACCCCCTCCCCCACCAGGTGAACCTGGTCCACCACATCCTGGCCTCCGGCAACCTGAACTGGATGATCGCGGAGGACGTGGGTCTGGGCAAGACCATCGAGGTCGGCATGCTCCTGGCGGCCCTGCGCCAGCGCGGCTCGTTCCGACGCATCCTGATCGCCTGCCCGGCTGGCCTGACGCGCCAATGGCAAGAGGAGCTGGCCGACAAGTTCGCCTTCCGCGACTTCCAGGTCTACGGTCGGGACTTCGAGGTCCACGATGTGGGGCACTGGAAGCTGCACGAGCGGGTCATCGCCTCGGTCGACCGCCTGAAGGCCGAAGGCCATCTGGAGCGCCTCCTCCAGGCCGAGCCCTGGGACCTGGTCGTGTTCGACGAAGCCCACAGGCTGTCTCGGCACCAGCGCGGCTCGCGCTTCGAGGCCAGCGACAGGTTCCGGCTGGCGGCACACCTGCGAGGCCGCACCGACGCCATGCTGCTTCTAACGGCCACACCGCACCAGGGCCGAGAGGACCTCTTCCAGGCCCTTTTGGAACTTCTGAGGCCCGAACTCCAGGCCAGCATCCGCACCCTGCGGGGCAACCCGGAGATCCTCGGCGACCTGGTGATCCGCAACTCCAAAGCCGAGGTGACCGACGCCGAGGGGCGCCTGCTTTTCCAGGGGAAGACCGTTCACGCGCTGCAGGTGGAGGGCTCGCCCGAGGACGAGCTCTTCAACCAGCGCCTCCAGGCCTACCTCACCCGGGGCTACCAGGCGGGAGCCCGGCTGGGCATGCGGGGCCGGGCCATCGGCTTCGTGATGACCACCTACCGGAAGCTGGCGGCCTCGAGCGTGGCGGCCATCCACGGCGCGCTGGAACGCCGCCGAGAGCGCCTTCGCAGCGGCTCCCCCCCGACGGAGGCGCAGGGCGAAGAGTTCGACTCCAGGTTCCAGGGCGAGTGGGAAGAGCAGCAGGCCGAGAGCACCGGCTTCTTCGAAGGCGAGCTGCCCCTCCTCGAGCAGGTCCTGACCCAGACGGCCGCCCTGCTGCCCCGCGATCGCAAGCTGAAGCGCTTCCTGGACGGCCTCGTTGAGCATTTGCTGGCCAGGAACCCGCACGAGAAGCTGCTGGTCTTCACCGAGTATCGGGCCACCCAGGAGCACCTCCGTCGCGCCCTCGCCGAGCGCTTCGGGGCCGACCGCGTGGCGACCCTGCACGGCTCTCTCAACCACGACGAGAGGAGGGCCGTGGTGCACGCGTTCAGGGGCCAGGAGGGCGTGCAGTTCCTGATCTCCACGGAGGCCGGCGGCGAAGGACTGAACCTGCACGACCGCTGCCACGTGATGGCCAACTATGACCTCCCATGGAACCCGATGCGGCTGGTCCAGCGCGTGGGAAGACTGTATCGCTATGGCCAGACGCGCCAGGTGGTGGTCTTCAACATCCATTCCCCGCAGACGCTGGACTCCAAGATCACCGTGGACCTGTATGGGAAGATCCAGAAGGTGGTCGAGGACCTCTCGGTCCTGGGAGGCGAATTCCGCCCCGGCCTGGAGGACGAGATCCTCGGCCAGTTTGCCGACGTCCTGGAGGTGGAGGAGATCCTGGAGGCTGCCGCCCACCAGGCCCCCCACCAGACCGAGGCCATGCTGGAGGAAGCCCTGGACCGCGCGCGCCAGGCGGTGGAAAGGCAACGGGAGCTCTTCGCCTGGGCCGCCCGCACCGGGGCGGGCGAGTTCCGGAACGAGCTGAACCTGGCGGACCAGCACCTGCGCTCGTTCGTGGAGGGGATGTGCGCGGCCCTGGGCGTGGAGATCCTGGGCCGCACCCGCCAGGGCTCGACCCTGGAACTGCGCCTGCCCCAGGACCTGGTGGACGAACTGGGCCGCCGCGCCCGACGCGCCCGCGTCACCACCCGCCGCGAGGTGGCCCGCAACGACGACTCGGTCGAGATGCTGGACGCCGAATCCCCGCTGCTTCGCCTCTTCCTGTCGCGGGCGGGCGAGCTGGACTTCGACGGGAGGGCGGCCCTGTGCCCGGACCTGCCCGGAAGGGCCGCGGTGGCCTGCATCCTGCGCTGGCAGAATGACCAGGGGCGCCGGATGCGCCAGGAACTGGCGATGGTCTCGATGCAGGACGGCGCCACCTGGCGCCTCAACGACCAGGCCCTCAGCCGATGGCTCGGCCAGCCCGCCGCCGAGCCCACCGGCCAGGCGGCCCCGGACCGGACCGAAGCCCGAGCAATCCTGGCCTGCGCCCGGCAGGCCTTCGACCAGCGCCTGGCCGCCGTCTCGAACCTCGACCTGCACCCGGAAAGCCTCGAGCTGGTGGCGGCAGGAAGCCGGGGGCGGGAGATGGGGTGAGAGGGGGGGGCGGCGAGGGGGGGCGGGGGCGGCGAGGGGGGCGGGGATGGAGAGGGGGCAAGAGCGAGGCGCACTGGGGGGCGAGGGTGGAGAGGGGGCAAGAGCGAGGCGCACTGGGAGGCGAGGACGGCGAGGGGGCAAGGGCGGGGGGCACTGGGGGGGCGAGGACGGCGAGGGGGCAAGAGCGAGGGGCACTGGGGGCGCCGAGGCCCGCGCCCCGCGAATCCAGCGTGTTTCCCAGGAGATTCCTGCGAAAGATGAAGGAGAGGGAGTATGCAACAACGGCGCGCGATGTCAGGCGCACGCGGTGGCACCCCGGCACCAGCAAGCCGGGCTCGCCGCCGCACCCCGCCCCGCATCCCGCGAATCCAGCATGTTTCCCAGGAGATTCCTGCGAAAGATGAGGGGATGGGCGAGCCGGCCAGGTTTGGCGGACCCTCGAAGAGATCGACAGATTCTCTTGGATTTATCCTGGCTCCCCCAGCCCTGGAGGGAGCCGACACCTCTTGAGGGAACCCATCCAAAGCGGTGGGCGGCCTCGGGCCCAAGTGGCCACAGAAGCCTGAGGCACAAGAGAATCCAAAGTCACAAGACGGAGCGCTCCTGTCCTGGCGGCAAGTCTCGACCGGCTCGGGTGACAGATGACGATGGAGGGTTGAATGCTGCAGGGGTTGGAGTCAGGCAAACTCTGGTCCGGGCACCACGGTATCGAAGAGGATTCGCAGGCCTTCGAGACGGCACGAACCCGTCTGGCCCGGGTCTGGAACTTCCTGCGCGAATTCCGACAACTGGGTCGTCCACCCCGGTTGAATCTTTCCGAGTACACGTGGCGCATGCGCCTGCGCGGCCTCCCCTCGGACCCTTCGATATCCCTCACGCCCGACGACGAAGAAGCCCTCCTGACCGTCCGCAGGCCCCGCCTGACCCCGTGCCCGGCACTTCCCGATGAACTGGTCGACTGGCTTGAACCCGGATGGGATCGTTTTGAACTGCCCCCCTCTCCTCGCGGCAGTCGAAACCGGTTCGAAGAGGGCGAGACGGTCACCGAACGCTTCGAGGACTCACCCCTCCGAAGGGAGGCCTGGATCTTCTGGATGGAACGCCGCCAGGCCTGGCAGGATGCTGAACGACCGGTCCGCGCCGCTCTGGATGTATTCGATCGGCTTTTCGAACTGCACAGCCAACTCGAACGCGAAAGCGGGAATCTATCGCTTTGCCTCGGCGATGGCATCCTCTCATGGCGTGGTCCTCGCGGCCCGATCGAGCACCCTCTGCTCGTGCAGGCCCTGGAGTTGGAGTTTCAGCCTCAGGTTCCTCGTTTCGTGGTCAGGCCTGCGGACCGAGAGCCGGAGCTGTACACCCCCGCGATTCGAGAAGCACAGGACGCAGATGCTGCAGCCATCAGCAATCTGCGAGTCGAGCTGGAAGAGGGGGGCTTCCAACCGCTAGGGCGGGACGCCGCCACCTTCTTGAAGGGCCTGGTCCAGCGCCTTTTCGCACAGGGCCGTTTCCTGGAGGGTCCCGAAACCATCCCCCAAGGCGTCCCCAGTGTCCGGCAGGAACCGGTTCTATTCCTTACACAGAGGGGGCAAGGATTTGAAGACTCGGTCAGTGCCTTCCTGCAGTCGCTGAGCACTTGCAGGACCCTGCCTCCTGCCCTGGCCAACATCGTCGGGGTGGAGCTGGCCAGCTCGTTCTCGTCGGCTCCCCGAGAGCCAGATCCCGGTGAGCTTCTCTTTACCCATCCCGCCAACCCGGAACAACGCGAAGTAGCACAGAGGCTTGCCGAGACGGGTTGCGTCCTGGTCCAAGGTCCGCCAGGCACGGGCAAGACGCACACAATCGCAAACCTGATCGGGCACCTGCTTGCCAAAGGGCAGAGCGTGCTTGTCACCAGCCATACCTCAAAGGCTCTGCGAGTCTTGCGAGACAAGGTGGCCGAGGAACTCCGTCCGCTCTGCGTCAGCGTCCTGGACGACGACCGGGAGAGCCGAAAGCAGTTGGAAGCGGCAATTCAGACCATCGCCTCCAGACTGGGCCTCAGTGATCCCCACACTCTGAAGAAGGAAGTGGACCTGCTGGGTCTACGTCGGGCCGAGTTCCAGAGCCGACTCGAGGCCACCTGCCAAGAACTGGCTGAGGCCCACCGCCGGGAATACGAGCACGTCGTGGTGGCCGGCGAGTCAATCCTCCCTGCCGAGGCTGCTCGCCACCTGGCCTCTTGGAAGGGGGTGCACGACTGGATCCCGGGTCCCGTGGAGGAGGGCTCGGCCCTCCCGCTCTCTCCTTCCGAAATTGCCGAACTCTACCGAACCAATGCTACGCTTCCTGCCCAGGACGAACGGGCCATGGCCGACCGCCTGCCCCGGTTGCTGGACCTGCCTTCACCGGGAAGATTCCAGGAAATCGTGGAACGCCTGACTCGACTGGAGGCCTCGGATCGTGACTTCGCTGGCCACATCTTCAGCTTGGAGGAGGAAAATCCAGAGCATTTGGAAGAGCTCGCCCGAGCGGCGCAGGCCGCTGTCGCTCAAATTCGGATTGACGAGAACTGGCAAATGGAATGCGTCGCTTCGGGGATCCACGAAGAGGACGCCCGAACCTGGCGCAGCCTGCTTGACCTGATCGATGAGACGAACCGGGGCGTGGCACAGCGGACTGAGCGCGTCCTGCAACTGGACCCCGACATTTCTTTAAAGATTCCCCTCACAGAGCAGCTCACCATCTGCTCCGAGCTCCTCGCCCGTGTGGAAGCCCGAGGCGACCTGACCTGGGCCACTCTCCTGTTCCAGCCGCGATGGAAACGCTTCCTGCAAGGAGCCCGGGTCTCGGGACGCCAACCGGCAACACTAGAGGAATTCCAGGCGCTGGAGGATCATTTGCGCATCCTCGAAATGCGCAACAGGCTCCGCGAAAGGTGGCACCGACAGATGGTGGCCCACGGGGCACCGGGGTTGGGCGACCGACCCGAACGGGAAGCCCGGGTCTTCATCGAGCGGATCGAGGCGGCATTGAACTGGCGCCCTCGGACGTGGGCTGCCGTCATCCTGAAGATGAAGGATTGTGGAATCACCTGGCACCTGGTCGAGGAGACAACGGATCCCGCCCCCCATCCCCACGGGGAACTGCTGCGAATCCGCGAAGCGGTGGAGACGGTCCTGCTGCCGGCCCTGGAATCCCGCGTGCTCAAACTGGAACATCGAAGAGTCAGTCGCCTGATCGACGATATCCTGGACATCATTTCCCAGTATCCGGAATCAGACGCCGAAGGGCTTGTCGGGCGCCTGCGCCTGGCGTTGGAGACCCGCAATTCGGAGACCTTTGCCCAAGCCTGGCAGCGATTGGCACACCTCGAAGAGCAAGCCTCCCTGCTCGAGCTCAGGTCGACCTTGCTGCAGCGCTTGGCGGAATGCGCCCCCGGATGGGCCAACGCCATCGACAAGCGAGTCCCCCCCCACGACGAGGCTACCCCCCCAAACAACAAATTCCAGAAAGCCTGGAATTTCCGCCAATGGCACCAGACCCTGGCTCGCCGCAACCGGATCCGCTTGGCGGACCTGCAAACCGAGGTGAATACACTGCAGGATGAACTTCGCCGGATCACGGCACGCTTCATCGAGGCCAGGACCTGGAAGGCCCAGATGCAGAGAACTGGGATTCAGGAGCGCCAAGCCCTGATCGGCTGGGCCGACCTGATGCGGAAGATCGGCAAGGGAACAGGCAAACGGGTCCCTCGACTTCGGGCTCAAGCGCGTCGACAACTGGCGAGTTGCCGTACGGCAGTCCCGGTCTGGATCATGCCGCTCTCCCGCGTCTTCGAGAGCTTCACGCCGGGAACGACCCCATTCGACGTGCTGATCCTGGACGAAGCCAGTCAAAGCGACCTGACCGGTCTGGCCGCATTTGCCCTGGCCAAGAGGATCCTGGTGGTGGGCGACCATATGCAGGTGAGCCCCGCCGCCGTAGGACAGGAAATCCAGATCGTCGAGAACCTGATCGGAGAACACCTCCACGAAATCCCCAACCGAGTCCTCTATGACGGCAAGTCCTCGGTCTATGACTTGGCCAGGCAATCCTTCGGTGGCACCATCCGTCTGCGCGAGCACTTCCGCAGCGTCCCGGAGATCATCCGGTTCTCGAATGCGCTGTGCTACGGCGGCGAAATGCTGCCCCTGCGCGAGCCCCTGGAGTCGATCTCCCCGCCGACTGTGGCCTGGCGGGTCCCCCACGGGCGACGCGTGGGAAAGGTCAACGAAGAAGAGGCGCGTCATCTGGTCTCGCTGCTGGTGGCCTGCACGCGACACCCAGCCTACGCCCGGAAGACCTTCGGCGTGATCAGCCTGCTGGGCGACGACCAGACGCGCCTGGTTCAAAACATCCTCAGGGAGCGACTGGATCCCGAGGAGTATGCCCGCCGCCGCATCGTGTGCGGCAACTCCGCTCAGTTCCAGGGCGACGAACGCGACATCATGTTTCTGTCGATGGTGGACTCCCCGGATTCTGGCCCGCTCCGGCTGATGGCACGGGACGATTCGGTCCAGCGCTACAACGTGGCGGCCAGTCGCGCTCGAGACCAGATGTGGGTCCTGCATTCGGTGAACCCTGCCGTGGACCTCAAGCCTGACGACCTCCGTCGCACCCTCCTGGAGTATTGCGCCAGCGCCTCGGGACAGGAACTCGCCCAACGCGAGGCAGCCGAATCAACGGAGTCGGTCTTCGAGAAGCTCGTTTGCGAGCGCCTGCTCCGGGCGGGGCATCGAGTTCATCCGCAGCTTCCGGTCGGCGTCTACCGGGTGGACCTGGTGGTCGAGGGCGCCTCCGGTCGGGTCGCCATCGAATGCGATGGAGACCAGTACCATCCTCCCGAGCAGTTGGAGAAGGACCTGGCCCGACAGGCACTCTTGGAACGGGTTGCCAATCTGCGCTTCATCCGTATCCGGGGCAGCGAGTATTTCCAGGACCCGGAAGGAGTGATGGCGGAGGTCCTGGGACGCCTTGAGGCTCTGGGAATCCAGCCACTCGGGCCCGAGACCGATGGGACCGTGCCCGATGACGGCGAGGGTCTGCGTCAGGAGATCGCCAGGGTCGCGGACTCGCTTCGCCGGGAATGGTGGCCCCCAGAAGAGCCTTCGGCGGCCACGCCCGGTATCCCCGACTGGGAGCCCCTGCTCAGTCGACTCTCCGAATTCCCAGAACTGATCGTCGAACTGGAGCACGAACTCAGAGCCGGCCTGAGGGTGCCAATCGTCCGATGCCTGGAACAGCACCTCGCACTGGTGGACCCGGCCACTCCTGGCGTCCAAGAAGCCTGCGAGCTGGATCTTCTGGAGACCCTGGCCCTGGACCCCCGGCAAGTCCATTCTGGCGTCGAAGCGGTCCAGCAATTCTTCGGGTTGTCAGGTCGGCCGGATGCCCCCCAGTCCTCTCCGCCAACGGTGCCCTTTGCACCTGAGCGTGTCGCCCCCCCCGAGGCTCCCTGCCCGGAACCTGGTCCCGCCCCTGAGACAGCCGATGTGACCTATGCCCTGGTCCACCTCCTCATGAACGTGGCCAAGGCGGATGGTGTAATTCTGGATGAAGAGACCAAGGCCATCGTCGATTTCTTCAGGGATCGTCTTGCCTACCAGGACTGTCGCCTGGACCAAGTTTGCTCATTGATCGACGCAGCCAGGAACCAGCCTCCGGATCCTCGGGTCCTGAGCGAGTCTCTTCGCCCCCTCGAGCCTGCTGCCAGGGAACTTCTGGTGCAAACGGCCACGGAGGTCGCATGCGCCGACGGCGAATTTCATCCTCAGGAACGCCAGGTCATCCAGCAGATGTGCCTGCTCCTGGACGTTCCGATCAGCCAGATCGAGGCGATCGTCGCCGAATTCCGGGAACCGACTGCGGAGGGTCTTCTGGAAGTCCTGGATCTCCCCCCCATGGCCTCTCCCTCGGAGGTCGAGCGCCAGATGGCCTGCCTCCGCGAACGCTTTGATCCGGTGGTCATGGGGAGATTGGGAGAAGATTTCGAGCAACTGGCTCGCCGCCGCCTGGACCGACTGGAGAGCGCCTACGCTCGGCTCAATGCCTTGCCAGACTTCTGGGATGAAGCCCCGGCTCCGGAAGCACCCACGGCAGTTTGCCCCTGGTGCGCGGGGGAAATTCCCACCAGCGGTTCGCAGATTCCAGAGTTCTCCACCTGCCATTTGTGCCGGGGTGCCCTGCTGTGGAACCCGACCGCCGAGACCTATGAACCTGCGGCTTGCTGCGCACATTGCCAAGCGCCCCAGGAAGGGAAACACACAGGCTGGATCCATTGCGAGAGCTGCGGGGAGAGCTTCTTCTGGACCTCCCCGAAGAGACAGGTTCGCACTGCATCCTGCCAAGAAGCAGAAGCACCGCGTGATGTTGAGATTCTGGAACGGCTCTCGCCCTGGACGCGGAAATGCTTGGAGGGCAACGGCCTGGAAACGGTCGGAAAAGTACTGAGCAAGACGCGTTCCGAACTGCTGGAGATTCACGGCTTCGGCAGCGGATGTTGGTGGGACCTGTACAAGCAACTCCGTCGAACAGTCCCTCTCGGGCATCCCTGGCGAGAGCGAGTCGAGACCCTCACCTCCCTGAAGCACGGCAACGAAGAGCCTGACAGGCAATCGAGGGACGAATTCGTCCGCTTGTTCCAACGTTCGGGTGGGCAAAGCCTGCTGGAACTGGTCTCGACCCGGACCCGAAACAGCCTGGTGCGCAGCGGCCTGGACACCGTCGGCAAAGTGTTGTCCAAGACGCGCTTCGAGCTGTTGCAGAATCGCAACTTCGGAAGCAGTTGTTGGCAGGACCTGTGCGACCAGCTCATGATGGTGGTCCCACCCGGGCATCCCTGGCGCAACCGGGTCGAGACCATGGCGACACTGGGCGAAGAGGACCGGGCTCGCGACGAGCAGTCCCGCGAGGCCTTTCTCCGACTGTGTCAAGGGCAACCCGAGGCCACGCCCGAAACCAAGGGGACAAACCCCTGCCCTTTCTGCCAGTCGCCGCAGGGAATGGCCGGTCGCGGGTGGCTCCGTTGTGACGCCTGCAACAGGGAGTTCCACAGGGAGACGAAGGCGCCCATCGAGTCAACCTCGGTTGGGGTCCCAACCCAGACGATGGACCCGGGAGCCGTTTCCATACACCAGATGGGCCTGTCCACCAGACTGAGGAATTGCCTCGTGCGCGGCCGTGCGGACACTGTCGGAAAGATCCTGTGCCTGACCCGGGCCGAGATGATGGAGATTCGCAACTTCGGGATCGGGTGTTGGCAGGAAATCTGTCAAGCCCTGCCGCGCTGGGTCCCCGACAGGCATCCCTGGAGTGATCGAGTCAAGACCATGGTCAACCTGGGCGACGAAGACCAGGAATGGGACCGGCTATCCAGGGCCCGCTTCGTCCAGCAATTCCACGGCTTGCCCCAGTCGCTGGAGAAATTGGAGACCGCGACGACGAACCGGCATGCCTTCGCCCCGCGCCCACTTGGGACGGGCACGGATCCGGAGCAAGAGCAGGATAAGCGGGAGCCTGCGCCGCCAGAGACAACCAGCGCCCCCAAGCCGCCCCCCCCAGACACCCCGGAGGCCATTCTCGAGCAGGTGCGCGAAGCATTGTGGAGCCCAGGATACGGACAACCTCCGGACCGACGATGGTCCATTTTGATGGACCGACTCGGCCTGGATGGACGACCGCCCAAAACCCTGGCTGAGATCGGCGAGATCCTGAACCTGACCCGCGAACGCATTCGGCAACTGGAGAGCAAGGCGCTCAAAATCCTGACCCGTCAACAAGGGCTGCGTCGGGTCTGGAGCTGGCTTCGTGAAGCAAGGTCTCTGCGCCTTGGATTTGCCACCACGGATGAACTGGTCGATGAACTGGGCTGGTCGGACTCGAGGGAGCCGGGTCGGGTCGTCCTGGCCCTGGTGGCCCTGACGACACACAACGTCGAGTTGGCCCCGGATGAAGACCTCTTCTTCAGCAACATCGTGCTCGTTGAACAATTGCGCAGGCTGCACACCAAGGCGATGACTGCCCTCCCCCGGCAGGTTGGGTCCCACGAAATCGCCGAGTTCCTCAGCCGTCACCTGGGCGAGAACCTTCCGGACCGGGATGCCGAGCGCATAGCCCAGCTCCTGTGGGGAGTCACCGTCACGGACACGCCCCAGGGTCGCCTCTTCCACCTTGCGCCGCAAGCCGCGTTCTTTCATGCCGACGCCGCAGAAACCATCCTTCGGGCCGAAGGTCGGCCCCTGCAACTGGAAGAGTTCCGCACCCTGTTCCAGAAGTATTTTCCAGACAGAGAGATCAGCCACCAGAGCCTCGGCAACGTCCTGGGAGCCGACGAGCGGTTCTTCCTGGTTCGGATGGGAACCTGGGCCCTGACAGAGACCATCCCGACCACAGACCCGGAAGTTCAGTCCTGGAAGGAGACCCTGCTCAAGAGGCTCTGGTCCCTGGGCCAGGTCACGAACACCCGCCTGTTGCTGGGGCACCTGGGAGACCAGGTGCAACTCCCGGAATGGCTGAACGAATTCAGCCTCTACTGGCTTCTGCGCCGGGACCTCCGGTTCCGGACGCACCGCCGACTGGAGGTCTCACCCGCCGACGCCGACTGGCAGAGAGTGGACCTGCGCGAGGATCTCAAAGAGATCCTGCGCACCTCCGCAGGCCCCCTGCACGAGACAGAGATTGAAGAGAGACTGTCGGTCAGGCGTCCGATGCCCCGGTTCTCGATCGGTATGTGCCTGGCCCGGGGTGAGGAGGACGGCACCTTCTTCCGCCTGTCCGGTTCGACCTGGACCCTGCCCCAGAACCTGGAGCTGCCCGGGTTCCATGCCGCCCGCCTGCGCGCCCAGGCCCTCGAACACATCAAGGGGACCCAGACCCGTGTGAATTGCCGGGAGACCTCCTGGCGGCCAGGCTTGGAGCACCTGCCGACTGAGCGCGTCGATTACGCGCTCTCCCAGGAGTCGAGGCTCTTCCGCTGCGCCTATGGGGTGTATGCCGACGCCACGCAGGAGGCCGATTGGGGTAGCCTGACCGAGGCGATGACCCAGATCCTGATCCAGGCTGATAAGCCGCTGACCACCTCGGAGCTTCGCGAACGCCTGGACGCCCAGGGTCGCCCAGTGGCTCCAGCAACCTCCTACGCGGCCGTTCGGCGCTGCGACGACCTGGTCCGCTACCCCTACGGCTATCGTGCCCTGGTGGGCTTGCAGGAATGGGGCCTGAAGGGCTACATGAATGCTGCGACCGCCGACTGGGAAAGCGTGCGCCGGTCCGTGCTGGACGCGGCGGGCTCGGACGAGGAGTTGCCTTACGAAGGCCTGGCCAGGGCGGCGGTATGGGCCGTAGCCGAGCGCGCAGGCGACCGGGAGGTGCTGGAGGCCCTGCGGGAAGAGCCCGAGTGGCCGGATCCCGAGACCACGTGACCAGCAGGTCCGCCCTCCCCTACCCCGCCACCGTCCGCCGCCCCGCCCGCACCGGCACCCGCGGGGCGGGGAACTGCGCCTTGCGCACAGCCGAGGCCAGGGCTGCGGACAGGCTGAGCGCCTCGGCCGGGGCCAGCACGGCCACGATCGGCGAGACCCCGTTCTTGTCGATGGTGCGCAGGATCACTTCGCCGGCGTCGGTGACGGCCACCCGCACGGTGCAGCGGTTGCGGCTCCGCCCCTTGCGGACGCCCTCGACCTCGCACAGGATCCTCTCGTCCTCAGAACCCGCCACGGCGGCTCCTCCCTCCTGACACCCTACGTCACCGGAGCCGTCTAGACTTCCAGGAGGGGCTGCCAGCTCCTGGAGAAGGGCTTTCAATCCGCCAGGGAACTGTTGCGACGGCGTGGAAGCCCCGGCCCAACCTGCGACCCGGAGGGACGGAGTGCCAGGTCTTCAGCAATCCAACGGAATTCCGCGCCTGGGCATGCTGGCCAGGGTGCGCAACCGGCGTGGCCTGATCAGCTCGGTGGTTCCCTTCGACGGGGGGCTGGAGGGGCGGGTCCACCTGGTGACCCTGGAGTACCTGGACCCCAACAGCCCCCAAGAAGAGACGCTTCTGTGGGAGCGGGAGGTGGCCACCGACCTGCTGGCGCCCACGAACCTGCCCGAGGTGGAGCGCACCGGCCCCATGGTGCCCGGCGACTTCGACGCCCTGGTGCGGGCCACGCGCTGGACGGCCCTGTCCCCCTTCCTGGACCCCGCCGACGGCACCCGCCCGATGGACCGGATGCCCCTGGCCGCCCCCTTCCACGGGGCCATCCAGGTGGAGGACTTCCAACTGGTGCCCCTGCTGAAGGCCCTGCGGATGCCCCGGGTGGCCCTGCTGCTGGCCGACGACGTGGGCCTGGGCAAGACCATCGAGGCCGGCCTGGTGCTTTCGGAGCTGATCCTGCGCCGGCGCATCCGCCGCGTGCTGATCCTCTGCCCGGCCTCGCTGCGCACCCAGTGGCAGCAGGAGATGCGCGAGAAATTCTCGCTGTCCTTCGACATGGTGGACCGCCCGGCCACCCACGCGCTGCGCCGGCGCCTGGGCCTGGACGCCAACCCCTGGCGCCTGTTCCCGCGGATCATCACCTCGTATGACTACCTCAAGCAGCCCGACGTCTTCGAGGAGTTCCGCGCCGCCTGCCGGGTGCCCGAGGACTCGCCCCACCTGCCCTGGGACCTCTTGATCGCCGACGAGGCCCACAACCTGGCGCCGGCGCCCTTCGGGGAGGAGAGCGAGGCCTCGAAGATGCTGAAGCTTCTGGCCCCCCGCTTCGAGCATCGGGTCTTCCTGACAGCCACCCCCCACAACGGCCACACCCGCAGCTTCACGGGCCTTCTGGAGTCCCTGGACCCCGTGCGCTTCTCGCGCACCGCCGAGAACCTCACCGACGGGGTGAAGCGCCGCATCGAAGAGGTGGTGGTGCGGCGCCTCAAGACGGAGATCAACCAGCACGGCGACCGGCCGCGCTTCGCCGAGCGCCGCCTGGAGGCCCTGAGCCTGACCCTGTCGGCCGAGGAGCAGCGGCTGTCCCAGGCCTTCGGGGCCTTCCGGGCCAAGGTCCGCACCCTCATGGCCCGCCAGGGACGCAAGGAGCACCTGGCCGGCGGCTTCGCGGTCGAGGTCCTGGGCAAGCGCCTGCTCTCTTGCCCGGTGGCCTTCGCGGACTCCTGGCGGCGCTACCTGGCGGGCCTGGAAGCGGACGAGGAGGCCCGGGTGGAGGAGGTCCACTCGGCCCGCCGCGCGGTGGTCGAAGAGACGGCTGACGACCGCGAGGCCGAGGGCCGCACCGCCCACGCGGCCCGGACGGTGGGCGCCTGGCTCAAACCCCTGGAAGCCTCGCTGCGTCCCGAGATGGAGGCCCTGGACCGCGCCCTGGAGGCCCTGGGCCTGAACGCGCCGGGCCGGCCTCCGCGCCGGGATGCCCGCTTCGACGCCCTGCTGCGGCTGCTGGACCAACGCCTGCGGACGCCCGAGGGCGCCTTCCGAGCGGACGAGCGGCTGGTGGTCTTCACGGAATACAAGGCCACCCTGGACGACCTGGCGGGCCGCCTGCGCGCGCGCTTCCCCCAGCCCGGGGTCCTCCTGGAACTGTACGGAGGGATGGGCGAGCCCGAGCGCGAGGCCATCAAAGCCGCCTTCAACGACCCGGCCGACCCCGTGCGGATCCTGGTGGCCACGGACGCCGCCTCGGAGGGCCTGAACCTGCAGGAGTCGGCCCGCTACCTGCTGCACTACGACATCCCCTGGAACCCGACCCGCCTCGAGCAGCGCAACGGCCGACTGGACCGCCACGGCCAGGCCCGCGACGTCACCGTCTTCCACTTTCACACCGAGGACGACGACGACCTGGCCTTCCTGGCCTACGTGGCCGGCAAGGTCCACACCATCCGCGAGGACCTGGGCTCGACCGCGGACGTCTTCGACCGGGCCGTGGAGCGCCGACTGGTCCAGGGCGCCTCCGCCTCGGCGGTTCGCGCCGACCTGGAGGCGGATCTGCACAGGGCCCGGGGCCGGGCCCACGTCCCCCGCCTGGAGGTCGAATGGGGCGGCCAGGAGGAACGGGAGGCCTTGCGGGACTTCGCCGCCGAGCTGGACCTGGACCCGCCGGCCCTGCGCGAGACCCTGGAGAAGGCCATGGGCATGCGCGCGGGCCTGCCCCGCTTGTCCCCCGCGGATGAGCAGGGCCGCCAGCAACTGGTGCATCCCATCCCCGGCTCGTGGGCGGGCCTGGTGGACGACACCCTGCGCCTGCCGGAGCGGCGCGGGGTCCGGGGAGTCCTGCCGGGCCTGGTCTTCGACCCCGAGCGCCTGGTGGTGGACGTGGGGGGAAGGCCCGTCTTCCGCCCGCGGCGCGACACGGCCCTGCTGCACCTGGGGCATCCCCTCTTCCACGCCGCCCTGGCCGCCTTCGCCCGCGAGCGCTTCCCGGGCGAGAGCTCGGCCAGCCGCTGGTCGGTGCGCCGCGGCCCCCTGCCCGAAGGCGCCGAGGCCCTGGTGCTGTTGACCCTGGAGGAGCTGGCCGTCAACGACCTGCGCGAGGGCTTCCACCACTGGGTCCGCACGGTGGCCCTGCCCGTGCGGCGGGGTGACCTGGCCCCTGCCCTGCCCCACCGGGCTCCCCTGGAGTGGCGGTCGGACGATGGGGTCCCCCCGACCCCCGAGGACCTGGCCGAGGCCCGCGAGATCTGGCTGGAAATCCACCGCGAGGTGCGAGCCTTCGTGGACCGGTCACGACGCGAGCTGACCGAGCGGCTGCGGACCGTCCTCCAGGCCACGGCGGCCAGCGCCCGCAAGAACGAGGAGGCCCGTTTCAAGACCCGCCACGGCGAGGTCTCGTCCCTGATCGAGAACGCCACCATGCAGCGGCTGGAGCGCGAACTTGCAGAGCTGCGTTCGCAGGCCGGCCAGGGCCTGCTGTTCGACGAGGACGTGGCCGACCTGGAGCGCAGCACCGCCGAGAAGGAGGCCGAGCTGCGCCGCCGCCGCGAGCACTACGTGGAGCTGCGCGACCAACTGGAAAGGGAGCGCACCCGGGTGCTGACGCACCTGCTGCCCAGGCGCTACGAAATGCGCGGGGAGGCTCAGGTCTTCCCGGTGGCCCTCGAGATCCGCCTGCCGGAGGTCAGGCGATGAGGGGCGGGCGACTCCCGGAGGCTGGGGCCCCCTCAGAGAATTTCGACGATCTGTTCGCCCGCCTGCAATGCCCTGACGGCCGCCAGCAGCACACACTCGAAGGCACCGATCAACTCTGCCCGTGTGCAGTTGCCGATCCGAACCCACAGCACCTGAGGCCCCTGGGCTCGCCAGGCGGCCAACTCGACGAAGTCCTGGTCCTTGGTGACCACGACGGCGCCGCGGGATTCGGCAAAGGCCCAGACCTCACTGTCCGGCGACGAAAGCAGTCCGACATCGGCGACGTGCCAGGCTTCATGCCCGGCCTGCTCAAGCCAGCGAGCCAGCGCGGGGAGCAACAGGGCGTCGATGAGAAACCGCTCGGTTCAGGCGCTGCGCAAGATCGGGTGATCGGCCTGCCGGGCGGCAAACTGGAGTGCGGCCACGAGGTCTCCCGGTTCGAGGTACGGATAATCCTCCAAGATCGACTCGTGCGAGTTTCCCGCCGCCAGCATCTCGAGGATGTCGCTGACGCGGACCCGCAGCCCCCGCAGGCATGGCCTGCCGCCGCAGACCTCGGGGTCCACGGTGATCCGGTGGAGTTGGGACGCCGACTTGTCCATACCCGAAGAGTTCGCCCCGGGGCCGGCGGTTTCCCGCCCCGGAAGCGGCGATGCAGACGACTGGAACCAGGGACGGAGGTGACCCGATGAGCGACTGGGAGGGGGCCGTGTCCTGTCGGGTTCCTCACGGACTTGAGGGCACCGGCGTCGAACCGACCAGGGAGCAGACTTCGGAGGTGTGCCCGTGAACACGTGGCCCTTGGACGAGGCCAAGACGAACCTCGGGAATCTTATCCGCGACGCCCGAGAGCAAGGCCCGCAGGTCATTTCCGTGCAGGGTGAGCAGGAAGCCGTCGTGCTGTCCATCGAGGAGTATCGCCGCTTGAGGGAGCCGCGGCGTTCCATGCTGCGCTTCCTTCAGGAGTCCCCCCTGGCCGACCCCGACCTGGACCTGGAGCGTCGAGACGAGATGGGCCGGGAGGTCGAGCTTTGAGCTTCCTTCTGGACACGTGTGTCCTTGCCGAGGGCCGCAAACCTGCACCCGACCCGAACGTGGCCGCCTGGTTGGACGGACAGGACACCAGGGACCTGTTCATCAGCGCGGTGACCCTTGGGGAACTGTTCAAAGGAGCCTCTCACCACCCGGACGAGAATCGGCGCAGGAAGTTGACAGCCTGGCTGGAGGAGGAACTCCAGGTTGCCTTCCATGGACGGATCCTTGCCCTGGACTCCCGGGCGGCGAGAACCTGGGGGAGGATTCAAGGAGAGGCTCTGCGCCAGGGGACCCCTCTTCCGATTCTCGATTCCATGATTGCGGCGATCGCCCAGACCCATGGCCTGGTCGTGGTCACCCGGAACACCCGGGACTTCAGTCGAACCGGCGCCCAGATCTTCAACCCGTGGGACGAAGGCGGCCTTCCCCGATGAGCGACTGGTGGGCCTCGCTGCGCCACGGCGGCCTGCTGCTGGCGCCCTCGAAGGTGGCCGAGTTCTTCCCCCAGGGGCCGGAGCCGCTGCCCGCCTGGCTGGAGGAGCGCCTGCGCCGCGACCTGGCCCGCCTGGAGGTGGAGGGCGGCGAGTCGCGCCTGCTGGACACGGTGCTGGAGCAGGTGCTGGGCCTGGGAGGCCGGGCCGACGCCGACTCGGGCGCCTGGGTCAAGGGCGGGGCGCTCTCGGCCGAGTGGACGCGCCGCTCGATCACCGGCGAGGCCGTGCGCCCGCGCCGGGTGTGGCAGGGTCCCCACGGGGCCGTGCTGCCGGTCTTCTTCGACGACCAGGCCCGCCGGTTGGGGGTGGGCCGGGGGCGCCGGGCCGTGGCCCGGATGGTGGAGTGGCTGCGCCGGACCGAGGTGCGCCTGGGCCTCCTGACCAACGCCCGGCAGTTCCGACTGGTCCACGCGGGCCTGGACCACGAGGCCTGGGCCGAATGGGACACCGACCTGTGGTTCCTGGAGGGCGCCCCGGGCCCCCAGGTGGACGCCCTGCGCGCGCTCTTGTCCCGGCACGCCCTGGCGCCGGCGCGGGAAGGCCAGGCCGCGCCCCTGCGCGCCGCCATCGAGGCCTCGCGCAAAGGCCAGGCCGAGCTCTCCTCGGTGCTGGGCGAGCGGGTCCGCCAGGCCGTGGAGGTGCTGATCCGCGAGTACGGCCCCGCCCTGGCCGGGCTGCAGGCCGACCCCGTCCGCCCCGTCTCGGCGCGCGACATCTACCGGGCCGCCACCCGGGTGGTGATGCGGATGGTGGTGCTGCTGTTCTCGGAGGCCCTGGACCTTCTGCCCCGCGAGAACGCCCTGTACCACGACGGCTACAGCCTGCAGGGCCTGCGCGAGGCCCTGGACCGGGTGGGGGCCTCGGCCGGCAGCCGGGCCGGGGAGGCCTTCTGGTCCTCCGGAGCCGAGCGCCTGCGCAGCCGTCCCCCCGCCGCCTGGCCGCGGGTGCTGGCCTTGTTCCGACTGGTCCACGAGGGCTCTCCCCACGAGGCCCTGCCCGTGCGCCGCTATGGCGGAGCCCTCTTCGAGCCCGGAGACCCGTCCGCGGCCGACCCCATCCGCCAAGCCCTGGCGGTGCTGGAGGATCCCACCCTGGAGTGCCTGCCCGGCGACGCCGCCGTGCGCACCATGCTGGAACTGCTGACCCGCAGCAAGGTGCGAGTGCGCCAGGGGAACCGCTCGGTGTGGGTGGAGGCTCCGGTGGACTTCGCGGACCTGTCCTCGGAGTACATCGGCATCCTCTACGAGGGCCTGCTGGACTTCGAGCTTCGCCATGTGGCCGAGGAGGACCCGGTGGTCTTCCTGGCCCTGGGCGACGAACCGGCCCTGCCCCTGTCCCGCCTGGAGGCCATGGACGCGGGCGGGCTCCGCTCGCTGGTCGAGAAGTTCAAGAAGCCTTCCCGGTCCGAGGCCTCCGAGGAGGAGGGAGAAGAGACCGACGAGGAGGAAGCCGCCGAAGAGGAGGCGGAGGAGCCCGGCGCCGAGCAGGACTCCGAACCCGGGGCCGCCGACCAGGACGAGGAGGACCCCGACGACCGGCGCAGGGCGGCCCGGGAGCGGGCCGTCCACTGGGCCCTGAGGGCGGTGGAAGCGGGGAAGATGGTGCGCAGCCCCTCCTCCCGCAGCCCCGAGGCCCTGGCCCGCCACGAGCAGGCACGCCAGAGCGCGGCCCGCAGCCTGATCCGCCGGGTGGTCCTGCCCGGCGAGTGGTACCTGGTGCGCTTCGGAGGCACCCGCAAGGGCTCGGGCACCTTCTATACCCGCCCCCAACTGGCCATCCCCACGGTGCGGCGCACCCTGCACCCCCTGCTGTACACCCCGCCCGATGGGCGCGAAGAGGCCCCGACCGCCGAGTGGACGGTGCGCCCGCCGGAGGAACTGCTGGCCCTGAAGGTCTGCGACCCGGCCTGCGGCTCGGGCTCGTTTTTGATCGCCACCCTGCGCTACCTGGCCGAGGCCCTGTGGGAGAGCCTGCTGCACCACGGCTGGCTGACCCGCGGGACCCGGGGGCAGGGCGCCGCGGGCCCCGACGACCGCCTGGAGGTGACCCTGGAGGAGGGCGCCCGCCCCCCCTGGTTCGCCGGCTGCGTGCGCGACATGCCGGTGGACGCCGAGGACGCCGAGAGCCGGGTGCGCGCCCGGTTGCGCCGCCACGTGGTGGAGCGCTGCCTGTACGGGGTGGACCTGGACCCCCTGGCCGTGGAATTGTGCCGGGTGGCCCTGTGGGTGGAGACCATGGACCGGGATCTTCCCTTCACCTTCCTGGACCACAAGGTGAAGTGCGGCAACTCGCTGGTGGGCTGCTGGTTCGACCGTTTCCAGGACTACCCGGCCCTGGCCTGGGAGCGCGAGGGCGGCGACAAGGTCCACACCAACGGCGTCCACTTCCCCAAGGAGGCCTGGAACCGGGCCCTGAAGGCCTTCCGCGGCGACCGGGTCAAGCCCGCCCTGGGCCATTGGATCGACACCTTGGGTCCCCAGCAGTTGATGGAGCACGCCCTGGAGGGGTTCCAGCCCGAGACCACCCACGACGAGGCCGTCCGCCTCTTCGAGGAGCTGCACGCCTTCGAGGCCACCGACGCCGAGGCCCAGGCCCGCTTCTACCGCGAGCGGGTCCAGGGTTCCCCGGCGCTGCAGACCCTGCACGAGGCCTTCGACCGCTGGTGCGCCGCCTGGTTCTGGCCGGCCGACCAACTGGAGCACGCCCCCCTGCCCGGCCGGCTGCACGCCCCGTCCGAGCCGACCCGGGCCCTGACCGCCGAACTGCGCCAGCGGCACCGCTTCTTCCACTGGGAGCTGGAGTTCCCCGACGTCTTCCAGGCCACCGCGGGCCCCGGGACCGCCGAAGGTTTCCCGGTCCACGGCGGCTTCGACGCCATGGTGGGCAACCCGCCCTGGGAGATCCAGAAGCCCAACTCCAAGGAGTTCTTCAGCAACCTGGACCCCCTGTACCGCACCTACGGGAAGCAGGAGGCCCTGGCCCTCCAGACGGCTCTGTTCCGGGGCTGCCCCCGGGACGAGTCTGCCTGGCTCTCCTACAACGCCGACTTCAAGGCCATGTCCAACCTGGTCAAGAACGCCGCCTCCCCCTTCGGAGACGGAGCCGACCAGGGGGCCTCGTTCAGCCTGGACCGAAGCGGCAAGAGGAACGAGATGCTGCACTGCATCTGGGCCGGTCACCGGCGGGGGCGCCGGGGCCACGCCGACCCCGCCCACCCCTTCCGGCACCAGGGCTCGGCCGACCTGAACACCTACAAGATGTTCCTGGAGCAGGCCTGGCGCCTGCTGGCCCCCCGGGGCCAACTGGGCCTGGTGGTGCCCAGCGGCGTCTACACCGACAAGGGCACCTCGGGGCTGCGCGAGCTCTTCCTGGACCACGGGCGCTGGCGCTGGCTTTTCGGTTTCGAGAACCGGGAGAAGATCTTCCCGGACGTCGATGGACGCTTCAAGTTCTGCCCCGTCCTGGTCCAGAAAGGCGGCCAGACCCAGGCCATCCAGACCGCCTTCATGCAGCGCGATCTGGCCGACTGGGAGCAGGCCGAGCGCCACGCCATCCCCTACGGGCGGGAGCAGGTGCTGAGGTTCAGCCCGGGGACGCTCGCCTTCCTGGAAATCCGCAACAACCAAGACCAGGGCTTTGTCGACCGGATGTACCGCAACAGCCGGACCTTTGGGGAGTTCCTCGTGAAGGAGTTTGGCACCCTGGTCCTAACGGAGGTGCACAAAACCAACGACCACAGCTTCTTCCTCTCGGCGCGGGAGGTGGAGCGCCTGAGGTCGCAAGCACCGCTCCCCGACTTCCGTGATCCCAGGACGCGCGCCTGGCTTGAGAGCCAGGACATCTACCCGGTGGCCGAAGGCAAGACCACCCATATGTACGACAATGCCTGGGCCGAGCCTGGCATCCTGATGACCGGGGACCAGGTCCGCAAATGGTATCAGTCCAAGGGCGGGCGCCGACCGGAGTTGGACCTGTCGGCCTTCATGCGGCCCAGGATCGTGTTCAGGGAAGTCGCGAGAAACACCGATGCGCGAAGTGTAATCGCTAGCCTCCTACCACCTTGCAGCATCACGACCTACACACTCCGAGCGATCGACCTGCGCTCCGGCATTCCGTGGTGGCTCGTGGCCGTCCTCAACAGTTTTGCCTTCGACCTGGTCACGAGACTCAGGGGCAATTACCACCTTTCCACGTGCTACGACCTCCTACCAGTTCCGGATCCACCAGAGGTTCTTCGACAGGCTATGGGCGAGAGAGTCCAGGCCCTCATGGGGCCGGTTCTTGGTCCCGACGCCGTCCCATCCACGGCCTGGGCCGTTGCGCCTAGTGATCGCTCGGCCGCCCGAGCCGAAATCGAGGCCCTGGCAGCCACGGCATTCGGCCTGGAGGTCGAAGACGTGCGCCACGTGCTCAAGCACGATCCAGATGACCCGATCGGCTTCTTCCGGGTCGACAAGGACCACCCTCCGGAATGCCGACTGACGACCTTGAGCCTTCTGGCCTTCGAGACCCTGCAGGAGACCGGCCTGGATCGATTCTCTGAAACGTTCCGTCAACGAGCGGGCGACCGCTTCTCACCTTCCACGGCGCTTTCTTGGACGCCGGAGGGTGGCTGGCAACAGGCCTGGGGCGAGGCCGGTGGCGGTCGCAAGATGACACCGATTCCAAGCCAGGCCGCGTCTGCCTCCAAGAGTCGCATGCTCGAGGGCCTGCCGCGGGCTGCGGAACAGGAGAGACCCTATCGAGCAGGCCGCGACCAGTTGGGGCTCTTCGACCCATGACAACGCCTGCACTCCACGCCCGCAACCTGCTGGGCGACCTGGAATACCGGCGGCTGAAACATGGCCTCGACAACAACAGCGAAGCGGGCCCCTCGGGGACCGGAAGCCAACCCCGAAAGCCGGGCCCGCCGCCCTCGCCAGGCGGCCCGCCCCCCCGCGAGGGCACCCCCACCGCGGACGGCCCCACCGGCGCCCACGACCTGCCCCGCGCCGCCGACCGCGGCCGGGACCAGGGGTGGCTGTTCTAGACAATGCTCATTGGAGGGCCAAGACATTGATCCCTGTTGTGTGGTGGATCGTAGTAGGGGCAATAGGGCTCTGCGGTGCCGGAGCTAAAATATTGTGGGAAGACATCGTCATCGCCGTGAAGGGGAAGCGTATTGCCATCCTCGGAGCGAAAGCAACAGGCAAGACAACCCTGGCCGACTTCCTTTCGAAAGGAGAGATCCCCCAAGAGTATTTCCAGACCATTGGCGTCGACCGCAAGGACAAACGCCCGTTCGAACTGAAGGATCTGAACCTGAAAATCTACCTCAAATCCTTCAACGATGTCGAGGCCGGTCTCGGAGCCCGTACCATCTGGCAGGAGGAAGTCAAGAAGGCCGACGTGGTGCTCTACCTGTTCGACACGAACAAGCTTCTGCGCTACGACGAGGACGCCGTCCGCAAGGGTTACGCCAAGCGTATCAAGTCCGACCTGGAGCAAGTATGTAGCTGGCTTCATGAGAAGACGGGACCCCAGTCACTCTACATCCTGGGGACCTTCTGCGACCAGGACCCCAACTACGACCCTTCAAGACTGAGCACGTACCGCGACGAATTGGTTGAACGTGACGAACTGAAGGAGATGAAGAGAATCCTGAAGGGAAAGATTGAAGTGACCTGGATCTTTGGGAGCACCAAGGATCTCAAGAGTACGGAGGCCATTGTAAAGCTTTGGCTAAAAATTCTTCTGCGAAAGTGAGACCGAGACCATGGCTTGGACATATATCTGGGGCCAGAGCGGCAATTTCGAGAACGACGATGACTATTGTGCCCAGAACGTTGGCAATGAATGGAAGAAATTGACCACTCCTGACAGTTTGGCCGTCAAGAAATTCGTCGATATTCAGAGGTCGCCTCAACCCGTCGAGAAGGGTGCGATTTCGATTTGGTTGGATAGAAATGGGGCGCTCGCCCTTCGACTCCCGCTGCAAGACCGTGACCATGCCGAGCGTCGCATGGTCCTGGCCTGCCTGGGCGACAACGAAGCAGGCTCCCAGCAGACTACCGAAGAGTGGGTTGACAACCAGATCGTGTGCCTGAAGGGGGGCGTGAGTCGAGTGGAGCGCGTGGTCGAAGACAGGACCTGGGAGGACCTCAAAGAGCTCCTGACAAGAGTCCATGGGCATCGCCGCAATGGAATTCGTCGCATCCAGAATGGGCTTGACGACACGAAATCCTTCTCCTGCCTGCTGGTGGGCGTAGCACTCGGACTTCTTGCCCTCGCAATCCTGAAATTTCTACGCCGCTAGCAATTTGAAGAGAGGTCTGAATGTCTGAAGACTCATGCCTTCCACCGGAACCTTGGGCTCGGCGAGTCCTGCTGCTGGTCGACCGGATCTATTTGGACCGATGCGAGTACGACTCAAAGGGCGGAGCGCTGAAGGTTCCGCAGGGCGTCCTGGCGCTCCCTCATCCGCTTACTGAAATCCAAGACCCCATCATCCAGGGCATCCTCCGGTCCGGCCTGGCCCAACCCGGTGCGGCGTTGATCCAAAGCCCGGTGGCCACGGACCTCTACTACGAGGCCCAACAAGCGCGGATGCAGGCCGTCATGGACAAGTGGCGCGCCTTCCGTTCCGTCTGTGCTCACCTCGGCGCCACCAGGACTGAGATCCTCCACCAAGAGGAGGAGACCGACCAGGGCACTGTGACCTGGGATGGCAACGGTCAATACAAGGTCGTCAAAGGACGCGCAAAGTTTGAGGGCGGTCTGGGCGAGACATTCCGTTCCAAGTTCAGGAGTTGCAGCGATTTCTCAGGCGGTAAAGCCGATCCGGAGGCCGCCAAAGCCTATGCCAGCAAGACCAACCTGCTCGACGACTTCCATGTCAGAGACCTCATCCACAACAGAAGTTCCCGGAACCCGCTCCAGTCCGAGGTGGTGGAACTTAACCTAGCCGCCGAGGTCCAGAGGAACCTGACCCTGCTGGGCGAGGTCAGCGTTCCCAAGTTCGTAGGATTGAAGTCTGAATGGCAGACAGAGTCCAAGAAGAAATACTCTTTGATCGTCACCGTCAAACTTCAATTCTCGTGATCCCAGATGCCGTCAGACCGAAGATTTCTCTCTGGCGTCACCAGGAGGCGCCGCGATTACACATTGGATCGGATGGTTCGCTGTTCAGACGGATCAGCACCCCACCCGTAGCAGGGCAAGACCAAGGGAAGGGAATGCAGCACGCGTGACGACCAAATCGACCAGACAGGGGTTCGGCTCAGCCAACAAAGGCTTCACAGCCGACCCGTCGGCCTTCATCGGACAGGTGCAGGGCAACCTGTCCGGGTACAAGGAAGGCTTCCCCGTCATCCGGGAACTCGTGCAGAACGCGGACGATGGTCGCGCCGAACGGGTCCTGTTGGCGAAGGCGCCAGGCATCGCCGGGGCGGGGCATCCCCTGCTGGAGGCGCCCAGCCTGGTCCTCATGAATGACGGGCGGTTCCGTGACGCTGACCGGGAAGCGATCCGACGCCTCGGGTTGGGGCGAAAGGTCCTGGACGAGGAGGCCATCGGCAAGTTCGGACTGGGTCTGAAGAGCGTATTCCACTTCTGCGAGGCCTTCTTCTTTGGCGCCTCCTGCGTCGAGGACACGGGCGAACAGGAGTACCTGGACCTGCTGAACCCCTGGACGGGCCTGCGTCATGCCCGCCTCGGGCCGCATTACGACTCCTGGAACGCCGTGGCGGAAGACCAAGAGCGACTCATGGTGGAGCGCTTGCAGAGCCTGGCCGGGGACTGGCAACGCTGGTTCTTCGTCTGGCTGCCCCTGCGCAGCCGCAAGCATTGTCCCACGGATTCCAAGGGAGAGGTGATGGCCATCGCCAGCGTCTTCGCAGGCGACCACGAGGCCGAGGTCGAGCGGTGGTGGCCCCAACTGGGCACGGAACTCTCGGTCGTCTTTCCCTTGCTCCGTCACCTGAAGGAGTTCCGGCAGGTGCGACTGGACGGCAGCGCTTCGGCGCCCGTCGAGGTGGCCCGGCTGGAACTGGATCCCAAGGCTCGCCGCTCTGGCTTCCCGGGAATCCTGAAGCCCAGACAGGTCGCTGTGCTCCAGGGAACCCTGCATGTGTCCCGTGGTTCAGCCCAGAATGGCAGCCGCACCAGCCTTCCTTTCGGGGGGTGCGAACAGGTCCTGGATCGCCAGGAGTTCCAGACCCTGAAAGACAGTCCCCACTGGCCCCGTCCCGCCATCATGCTGCTGGACGACGACGACTCGGTGCAGAGTCCCGACAAGAACCAACCCCACGGAGGCGCCTATCTGACCGTCAGGTCCGAGGCGCCGGGCACGGGTGTGCTGCGCTTGCGTCACACCTCGTTCCTCCCCGTCGGCGAGCCCTTCGCCACGGTTCCACTGGCCATCGACAGCCAAGTGGACTTGTTGCTGCACGGTTACTACTTCCTGCCCCCCGATCGCTCGCAGGTGGACCTCGGGCAGACGCAGATCGCTCCGGAGCGGGTCTCGAACGCCGAGGAGCTCAAGGCCACCTGGAACCGACTGCTCTGGCGCGAAGGCGTCCTCCCGTTGATCCCTGGGGCCGTGGCCCGGTTTGCCGAGGAATCCGCCTGGTCCCACGCGCCTCTGAGCGAACTCACGCGGGCCCTGCGGACCAAACTGGACGCGCACCTGGCGGTGGTCTGTCGGGACCACACCTGGGAGTGCCGGTTGGGTCAGGGTGGGAACGGCGACGGTGCGGTGGTCTCGGCGGGCCAGGACCCCACCAGCCGCTGGGTCCTGGTGCCCCGCCCCCGGCCCGAGACCGCTTCCTACAGCTTCCCGCCAGCAGAGGAAGCGGTGGTCCGCGACACCTTCCCCAGACTGGACCGACTGGCAGATCAGGCGGCCATCCTGCGGCCTGGAACCCCCCGCCTGTCGAGCGTCGAGCCACGGTCGTGGCTGAACCGCGAAGAACTCCGGTGCCTGCTCGGCGACCAGCCCGTGGAACTATTCACGCACCTGGACAAGCTTGGACGCAAGAGCAAAGAGGCGCGCGAGTTGGGCTTCGACCTCCTGGTCCGGGTCCTGTCTGCAAGTCTCGCGCCCGCCGAGGGGGACGGCCCATCCTGGATCCGATCATGGGTGGTCGATTTCCTGCGCTGCGCCCTGAACGGCCTGTCCTACAGCCAGGCCAAGCCGCTGGCCCACTTCCTGCAATGCCTGGCCCGGATGATGGCGCCGGGCAGTTTCTTCGCGCCCAAATATGACAAGGGCGCGGCGGAGGCGGGCTATTCCCTGGTCCACGAGTTGAACTCTCTGGGCCTCCAGGTCCTGGTCCTTCCGGGGCTGTTGCTGGACGACACGCACCCCCTGGAAGGCGGGACGCCATCGGAGGAGGATATCAGGCGAATCCTCGGGGCCCTCGCCGGGCGAGGCGAGTCCCAGGTGGTCGACGGAATGCTGGAGCAGGTGGCATGGTGCTGGACCGGGCCGCGCACGGAACTGTGGCGACGAAACGAGCTGCTGCAGCTCTTCCCTGCCTTCGAGGCCACCTCAGGAAAGAAGTCGCGCCACACCTTCCAGCAGTTGCAGGCATCGCAAGATTCCGCAAGGCTCTTCCGGCTGAGCGGTCCCCGGCCCGAGCTGGAGACTCTGGTGTCGCAGGCCCTGCCCTCGAATGATGGCCCTGCCATCCTCAGCCTGGACGGGCCGACCGTCCGGCTCGTCTATGGCGTCGAGGAAGCCGTGGCGCCCTGCAACGCCTCATCCGTCGCCAGGATCCTGACTCAGAAACCGAATCTGGGTACACCGCAGGCCAGGGGGAAACTAGCCGAGCGACTGTGCCAGGATGAACGTCGCGAGACCTGGGCTTCGCCCCTGCGCTACCTGGTTCATGGGTGCAAAGAGCATTACGATGCCAACGGGCCGCTGTGGCTGCTGCGCCCTCAAGACTCGGAAGCCTCCTGGCCCGGCGTCCTGGCCACGCTTCTGAAAAGCACCGGAGATGTCTGGCGCGTCCTCGACCCCGCAGTGACCGCCGGCCTGACGCCCCGGGCCCAGGCAGCCCTGGAAATCCAGGCACCCGAGGAACGACAGGTTGTCCAGGAACTCGTGGATCGCTCGGCGCAAGCGTCGGGTGAGGCCCTCCGAAGCCTGAGCCGAGAACAGCGCGATTTCGTCTTCCTGGGGGTCCGGGACGACCTGCTGTTCAAGAGACTTGCCCTGCACGAAGCGGTGGATGGGCGCCTGGTCTCGGCCGAGGGTGAGGCATACCTCGAAATCGGGTACCCGCTTTCGGAAGCCCTGGGCGGCCCTGTCCTCCGCATTCGACCTTCCTCCCATCCCGACGTCCAGGCGCGCCAGCGCCAGATCCTGGCCCCGCTGGATGCCCGAGCCGCCATCCTCCTTGCCCTGCGCTCTGAAGAGCCCTCCAGATTCTGGAAGGAGATCCTGGACGGCTGGAAGTGCGTCCGCGACTCCGGGGCCAAGGACCTGGCGCCAGTTCTCTGCGACCGGATGGCGGCCCGACCCTGGCTCCCGGTCCGCCTCGGCTCGGCTCGATCCCCCGGGCACATCCTGTGCCTCCGCGGCCTGGATGGGGTCCTGAAGCCCTTCCTGGATCGCTTCGGCGCCGGGTACCTTTCCGTACTCGAAGTCTCGCCCGAAGTCGTCGCCCACCCGGCCTGGGTGGATATGTGCCAGGAACTCCTTCCGGCTCCTGATGCCGTCCTGGAGAGCCTTGATCTCCTCCTGCAGGATGCTGTGGTCCCAGCCCTGGGATCCCTGCCTCTGACCGAGTTGGATCGAACCCGCCTGGGTGAGGCCGTTGCCGCCATGCCGGAAGGATTGTTGCCGGCTGCGCCCCTGCTCCAGGCTTTGAACGAACACTCAACTCTGGCCGCGCCGGCCTCCACTCTGCTCGAAGCCCTGTGCCGCCCTGTTCCACTGGGACGACTCCTGGAACTCTACCGATGGGTCGCCTCCCAGCACGAAGACAAGCCCAGGGCGATCCTGAAGGATTTGGCCATTGCCTACCTGGGCCTGGCGGCTCGCGAAAGAGGATTCCGAGAAAACCTGTCCGGATTGAAGCTGCTCAACCTCGAGGGCAAGTGGCGAAAAGCGTCGGCCTTGTGTCGAGAGAGCGGGAAGGCTCACCCCGAGAGCGTGGTGGACGAGAGGATGGGAGAGATCCTGGACCACGCCGTGGACTCGGCCCCCACGCGCGAGGTTCCCCTGGCCGAGACAAAAATTGCCGCCACGCCCGGGACCTCGCTGCTGAAATGCCTGAAGACTCTGTTCCAGGGCCCCGCCTGGGGGTGCTGCACCCAGGAAGTGATCGGCGGGGCTTTCGCCGTCTTTGCCCCACTCGACCCGCAATTGCAGAAGGAAACCGAACGGCTGCTTTCCACCGACTGGCCTTCCATTACGAACGGGCTCTGGCTCCCCTCAGAACCGACCTGCCGCCTGACCCGTCCGGGACTTCCCCAGAGACCCGTACGATTCCACCTGGATGTCGAGGTCGTCGAAGGAAGCGGACTACAGGTGACATCCCTGATCGGCCAGACCCTCGTGGTCCGCGTGGCCACGCATGTGGACAACCTGCTCCTGACGCCGGGCAAGCACAAGCCGAGCCTACGGGAGGACGGCCTGCACTGGACCCTGAGTTTCCTGCGAGTGGAACCCCAGGGTATGGAGCAGGACGAGGTGCACGAGCTTGTCTGGAAGACCCTGGTCCGGGTCATGCGCCTGTGCTACCACCACGAGAAGTCACCCCAGGCCATCGAGGACGACCTCAAGAGGAGCCGGGCCTTCTGGGAGGAGAGGATCCTCCAGGCGGGCCAGTTCGACCTCAAGTTAGCCCAGCGCCTGGTCGAGGACAACCTTCCCTTCTACTTTGGGCAATTGCCTCGCCGACGGGCAGGTGAACTGGCCCGAAAAGTCGAGTTGCACGAGCAGTTGCTCCGCAGGAAGGCGGAAGCGGAAGTGACCACCATACCGGACACCAGGAACCGGCTGCTTTCCGAAGTGGAGCGCTCTCTCCCGGTGATCCAAGGCCAGATCACCAGGTTGGTCCGCGAGGATCCGCAGGCCCAGGCGCTTCTGCTGGAGATGGTCCGCACGAAGGTCGGCCAGCACTTCCAGTACAGCCGTAGCTCGATCCCCTTCGAGTTGTTCCAGAACGCAGACGACGCCGTGGTGGAGCTGGAGGACATGGCGGGTCCAGACGGGATATTCCGGGCCTTCCTTGTCCAGGAGCATTCCGAAGGGCTGACCTTTGGGCACGGCGGACGTCTAATCAATCAATTCCGGCTTGGAGAACGCGAGTATCGAGACCGTGGGTACCACCGGGACCTGGAGAAGATGCTCATCATGCACGGCTCAGACAAAGAGGCGGAATCTGGAGCCGACCTCGCGCGGACCGGAAAGTTCGGCCTGGGGTTCAAGTCGGTCTTCCTGGCCAGCGACCGGGTGGAAGTCCGCAGTGGGCGCCTAGCGTTCGAGGTTGTGGGCGGGATGTATCCCGTACCGACCGCGCATTGCCCCTCAGACTACGACGGAGACCGCTTCGGCACACGGATCACCCTCCTGCCCCCAGCGACCGACCACAAGCAGTGGGGCGAGGAGATCCTGGACACCTTCCGACGGTGGGCTCCGCTACTGCTGGTCTTCTCGAGAGGCATCGACGAAATCATCTGGGAGGACGCGAAGGGCACCCGCGACTCCCTGGCTTGGGCGCCTCATCCGGTGCTGAGCATCGGAGGCCTGTCGTTGGGCTGTCTCGGGGCTGGTGCCGTGGACGGTCTGGATCGCGGCCTCTTGCTAGCCAGTTCTGCGGGCCAGGTCCTCCTGGCCTTGGGCCCGTCGGGCCTCGGAACGATTCCAGATGACGTCCCGCGCTGCTGGGTTACCACTCCCCTTCGAGAAGCGCTCCCGTGCCGGTTTGCCTTCAACGCGCACATGGAGGTGGACATCGGCCGCCACCAGGTGGCGAGCGGCTCGGGGGCCAACAGACGGATTGCGCAAACCCTGGGCGCCGATGCCGGCATACTATTGTGCCGCCTCTTTGAAGAGGTTGGAAGCCAAGGGTGGCCTGCCGCCCGGGCAGCCCTGGGCCTCCACGAGTCCGTGACTTCGGACCAGTTCTGGGGCCAACTCTGGGAGATCCTCAGCGGCGCGACGTCGCGCTCCATTCCAGAAGGAGGCGAATCGAGTGCAGCGCAACTCGTCCGGGCACTGGAACAGGCCTGCCTGGAGCGACTCGCCTCCCACCACCAAGTCATCCCCACCTCCCTGTGGGGGACTTTTGGCGGGACCACCGGATTCAATGACATCGCCTACCAAGTCTCAGGCTTGCTCTCCCGAGAAGAGGTCTTCACAGCGGCCGGCCCCATCATGGAACGCTTGTTCAAGCCCGGGCAACTCATCCACGAGAGCGTCTGGCGGGTTCTGGGCAGGGTCCATCCCAAGAGCAGCAAGCCCGTCCTGAAGCTGCCGGGACTCCTGTCCAGGCTGGCCCCTGATGACAATCTGGGGCCCGAAGAGGCCCTACTCCTCGGCCCAAGCGTCTCCCGAAGGTTGCTGGAACCCTACGAAGTGGAACTGCACGGGGAAGTGCGAGAACTTCGCGACGGCCTCGGAAAGTTGCGGTTACTCAACGGGGCCGGCCACTGGGCCTTTGGAGCCCACCTGTTGTCCAGCAAGTCCACCGATCGTGACGAGGTCTGGCTCGCCTCCTTCGCCGATCCGGAGGCGCTACTCGCGGAGCGGTACCAGGGTCCCGCCGTCACGCTCTTCCAGGAACACCGCGGCCAACCGGTGGTGGACAGTGAAACCGTGGCGGCCTGGGTCCTGGCGGCGCCAGACGACGTCAAGCGCCTCTCCGCGTTGCAATACCTCCTCCACGGCCGCCTGGGCCGAGATGCAGCAGCCGTGGTCTACAGGAAGCTCCAGGCCCGGGAGGGTGCTTGGCTGGCCCGCAGCCTGAACCGGGAGGCATTGCGGAGCCTGGGGCTGCCGCCCTCCGACATCGAGGAGCTGCAGCGTCTCCTGCAACCGCCGCCGAAAGACCTCAAACCTGCGCCCCCGTCACCCGATGACATCCCGGTCAAGGACCGGCTGAGAGCTCTAGCCACGTGGTGGAACGGGATGCGCGGTGGGGATCCCCACGGGTTTGACCTGCGCTACGAACAGGAGGTCTATCCGTGGCCAGACCCCGACTGGTCCACCGTGGCCGACGATCTCACCTCTCGCAAGGACTGGCTGGTCCTCCTGTCTCTCGGCGCCTTCCACACCATGGGACGACAGACGAAAGAGCAGAGCCGGGCGTTCCTGAAGAAGTGCGAGCGCAAGGGATGGCTCGATCTGGTCGTCGCCTCAGCGGAGGATCCGGAGTCTCTCACGCGTGTTCTGGAAGGGTACTTCGCTGAGGAGGACGACCAGGAGTTCTTCCGTTGGCTCGGATACCTGCCGTCCATCTACCAGTTGAGCCGCTGGATCCACGAGTATTCCGCCATGTTCCTGGAGTTCAACAAGCCCGGATCGACGCAGACCATCAGAGACCTCCTCACCCCCCGCCGTAGCCGCTATTGGCAGGCTGCCGGCTTCTCTGCGCCCAACCTGAGGAGAACCCTGGGCGTCGGCATCTGCTTCGTGCTCCGCGAACTGGTGCGTAGAGGGGTACTGAAGAACCCCGAAGTGCACCCCTACTGCTTCACGCCAGTCCAACGGGTACGCGAAGCGGTCGAATTCGTAACCGGTGCCCAGGTCGGTGCCGAAGAGCACGTCGAGTCCTCCCAACGAATCTACGAGGCGCTGGCGGCACATCTCGATGAAGACGAGTTGACTTTCGGGTTGTCCTTCGACAGGCCGTTCCGGTACGGCAGCGAGGACCATCTCCGCGAGATCCTCGCAGGAGGCACGCTTCGGTGAGCCTCCCCACCGTCGAACCTGGTGCCAGGGTCCGCCACTCCAGCCATGGAACTGGGACTGTGCAGATGCTCCAGGGGCCCTTGGCCATCGTGGAGTTCGATGACGGGGCCATGCATCGGGTCGACGTGGCTGACCTGGAGGAACAGGCGCGAGCCACCCAGGTGGCCGGGCGCTCGACCTGGGATCCCCTCCTGCCCACAGTCCTGCGACTCCAGGCCGAGGCCATCACCTCGGCAAACGATGCCTGGGGCGTCTTTTCCCCGTCCAATATCGACCTTCTCCCCCACCAACTCTGGGTGTGCCGCCAGGTTAACCAGTCCTGGCCTACCCGTTGGCTTGTGGCCGACGACGTCGGCCTGGGCAAGACCATCGAGGCGGGCCTGATCCTCTGGCCCCTGCTGGCCCGGGGCCAGGCCCGCCGAGTGCTGATCCTGACCCCTGCCTCGCTGGTCGAACAGTGGCGCGACCGGATGTTCCACATGTTCGACATCCGCTTGCAGGTCTATCGTTCCGAGGACGACCGGGGGCGCTCCAACTTCTGGGAGCGCGAGGATCAGGTCGTGGCCTCCTACCACACCCTGCGGCAGGACCGGAATGGACGCCATGAACGTCTGTTCGAAGCCGACCCCTGGGACGTGATCCTGGTGGACGAGGCGCACCACCTGAACAGCGATGAAGACCTGGGCCCTACCCTGGCCTATCGACTGGTGCAGCAACTGGAGGATCAGGGCAAGATCGGCTCGATGGTCTTCTTCACGGGAACTCCCCACCGCGGCAAGGACTGGGGGTTCCTGGCGCTGCTGCAGTTGCTGCGCAAGGACCTGTTCAACCCTCGCAAGGCGATCCAGTACCAACTGGAGCACCTGCCCTCGGTCATCATCCGCAACAACAAATACTCGGTGACCGACCTGCAGGGAACCCGCCTCTTCCAACCGCCCAGGGTCCGCCGGGTGGACTATGGCTACAGCCGGGCCGAACAGGACTTCTACGACCTGGTGTCCGAGTTCATCGAGAACGGCTACGCCTACTCGAACAGGCTCTCGCGCGCGGGAAGCGAGCAGTTGGGCGCAGCGGTAACCCTGGTGCTCATCGCCATCCAGAAGCTGGCGGCCAGCTCCGTGGCGGCCGTCCTGCGAGCCCTGCGCCGGCGCCTGCAGGGCCAACAGGAACGCCGCCAGGAGAAGGAACGCCTCGAAAAGCGCATCTCCCGCCTTCGAGAGGCCCAGGATGTTGAGGAACTGGACCAGTTGGCCGAACTCGAGGAACAACTCGTCGAGGCCGCCAACGAACTGCTCCTGATGGAAGACGAGGAACCGCATCTTCGCGAACTGGTCCGTGCCGCCGAGGCGGTGGAGCGAGAAACCAAGATCGAGCTGATCCTGGAACTGCTGCGGACCGATTTCCAGGACCGTCCGGTCCTGCTGTTCACCGAATACAAAGCAACCCAGTCCCTGCTGATTTCGCGCCTTTTCCAGGAGTTCGGCGATCGCTGCGCGGCCTTCATCAACGGCGACGAGAAAGCCGAAGGGGTGGTGGACTCCCGAGGGCGCACGATTCCGCTGCGGATGACGCGCCAGCAGGCGGCTGAAGCCTTCAACTCCGGATCCGCGCGCTTCCTGGTCTCGACCGAGGCAGGGGGCGAGGGCATCGACCTCCAGGAGCGGTGCCACACCCTGATTCACGTCGACCTTCCCTGGAACCCGATGCGCCTGCACCAAAGGGTCGGCCGCCTGAGCCGCTATGGCCAGAAGCGCCTGGTGGACGTGGTCGTGGTCTCCAATCCGGCCACGGTCGAAGCCCGGATCTTCGGCAAGCTTGTCGAAAAGATCTCCAACATCACCCGGGCCTTCGACGAGGTGATGGACGAACCTGAAGACCTGTTCGGCATGGTCCTCGGCTTCAGCCGCACCAGCTTCTTCCAGGATCTTTATTCCACGGGGCGACGCCAGTTCGCCCGAGGCGGGGACGAGGCTTCCTTCAATGGATGGTTCGACGCCCAGACCCGCCAGTTTGGCGGCCAGGACGTGGTCTCGACCGTCCGCAGTCTGGTGGGGCACTGCGCCCGCTTCGACTATCAGCAGGTATCTGAGGACGTCCCCAAGGTGGAGCTCTCCGACCTCAAGCCGTTCTTCCAGGCCATCCTGTCACACAATCGCCGCAGGCCCACCGAGGAGGCCGGCTCCCTGAACTTCGCCACCCCTGACGAATGGCGATCGGAGCCGGGAATCCTGCCCCGTTACTCGGGACTGCACTTCGACCGCAAGACAGGCAGGGTGACCGAACGAAAGAAGATCCTGGGTGTGGGCCACCGCCTCATGAATCTGGCCCTGCAGCAAGCCAGGGCACTGCCCCACACCCTGGCCCCCGCTCCCGCCGGAATATCCGGGACCCTGTTCGTGTTCCGCGTCAAGGACCGCTTGACTGGCGGGACCGGCCTGATGCGATTCCAGGTAGTCGGAGTCTTGCGGGAGCCTGACCGCTTCAGGCTGCTGAAGGACTGGGAGGTCCTTCTCCTCCTGAACCGGCTTGCCGGCGGCCCGGGTCCCCGCCAGGAGGACCTGTCTCCGCGGGCCTCTGGAGACGTCGTCGAGGCCGCCCAGGAATCGGCCGGGCAGTTCCTGGATGAGCGCCTCTCCGAGCTGGTTCTGCCTTTCAAATACCCGGAGGCGGAACTGCTGGGGACGCTGTGGATCTAGACGACAGCAGAGACCGGGAGCCTCACAAGAGCCCCCTTCTCCGCCCGCTTCCAGCCTGGATTCAATATGCGATTCGACAGAAAATCCGAGGTCCCCATGTCCATCAACCCCATCACCTACACCGAGCGCGTTGTGGGCAACTTCCTGCGCTACCAGCTTTCGGCCTATCCCTTCGCGGACCCGGGGCTGCACAAGGTCGAGTCGAGCCAGGAACCGCGGCCCTCCGGTCTCCGACTTAAGACGGTTCGACCTGCGCACCCGCCGCGGATATTGGGCAGGCCGAAGGCGAAGGCGAGGGTTACGGGAACGACGCCGGCCCGACCCGGGATATCGACCGCCTGCCCGACCACCCGGAGGTTCTGATGAGCCCGCATACCAGCAACGAACGGAGAGTTCTTCTGGAGGGGATCTACGAATTCTGCAGGACGGGCAGCCAGTTCGAGAAGCTCTGTCGCGCCCTGTTGGGAGCCATGGGCCTTGGCGACGTGCTCGTGACGGGTCGACCTGGCGACGGCAGCATCGATGTGGTGTGCACCCGAGAGGGAGTCGAAGGTCTCTCCGCCGCAGACAGGATCACCTACCGCGTCCAGGCCAAACGATGCAGACCGAACTTGTCGGTGTCCCTTCAGGCAGTGCGCGCCCTTCGTGGAGTGTTGATCCCTCCCCAAAAGGGGATCTTCATCACCACAGGCCGATTCACCGGTTCGGCTCTGGAGTTCCTCGATCAGGACCCGTCCCGCCCCGTCATCCTGATCGACGGCGACCGGCTCGTCGAACTGTGCGTCCGGCACGCCCTGGGCGTCGAGTTCAAGCCGGTCTTCAATCCAAGCCGCCTGGCCCAACAGATCGAGTGGGAGCCGGCGCTCCCCGTCCCCCTGGGAGAGGCAGAAGCCGCCAGGGGCCAAAGCAGTGAGGACTTCCCAGAGACGTACACCACCAACATCAGCCGCAATGACGTGCGGACTCTGATCCTTCCGCTGCCAGTCGGTCTTCTGCGCCAGGTCCCCAATTTGGACGACCGACTGGCGGTCTGGATTGACGGGAGCCTGGAGTCGCTTCGGATCAATCGGGCTCGCCGATACGTGGCAGGAATCGCCGCGCTCTTCCGCCAGGCGGGCCTGATGGGCGAAGACGGCACGAATCACCAGGGCTTGGCGGTCTGGGGCTTCGACCCGCAGACCAGGACGGCGAAGGTCACCGTGTCCCGCGTCCTGGGGCACAAGGAAGAAGGGTGTCTTTGAAGACCAGACCGAAATTCCACCACACGGCACCCTCAAGTCTGCGCCGCTGTGTCGGGTTGAAGGCAGCTCAGCGCCCTCCGTTCCAGCGTTTGCGGAGCCTCCCACCGAACTCCGGCTCCAGGTGGAATCCCACGCTTCGTGTCGAAGAGGCCGACGCCACCGGGCAGGGCGCACCACAGGGCCAGCCTTCAGGGGCCGCCGCGAGAGAGGAGACAGGAATGCCCACCTTGCGCTCAATGGGGGGGATCTCCCGCATCGACATCGAGGGGCTCAAGTCGCTCGGTGAGAAACTGTCCCTGAACCTCGGCAAGCTGACGATCCTGGCGGGCGCCAACAGTTCGGGTAAGTCGACGGTGATGCAGGGCCTGCTGCTGCAGAAGCAGACCCTGAACGCGCCGTTCGACCCCGGGCCGCTGCTGTTGAACGGTGAGAACGTCAAGTTCTCGGAAGCCGCCCAACTTCTTCATACGGGCCTGGGTGAGGGTTCCAGGAGATCGACCAAAAGGGCCGGTAAGGTCACCATCGGCACTGCGACCGAGCGCGGGCAGGTTGCGGTGGCCACCACCTACCGGATTGGCGGCAAGGAAACCCTGGAGATCGAGCGGACCAGCTCCAGTTACCATGGCAAGACGGTCGACCTGACGCCGGATCTGACCAGCGCGCAGATCAGCGAGTCGGTCCGGGCCGTTCTACCGGGCCTTCAGGAGATGGAGGACGAACGGCGGCCACCGGCCTTCGCCTGGAGTGTGCAACCGCACCGCTGCTTCCTGGTCGCCGCTCACGGCCGAACGGATGGGGTGCCTGAACTCTTCCATTCTCCCTACAAATTCGGCCCGGACTGGGCCGCGAACCTGATCCGCGGCATCATCCACCTCCCTGGTCTGCGCGGAAATCCGGAGCGATCATACCCGGTCACCGCTGTCGGCAAAGAATTCCCAGGCCAGTTCCAGAACTACATGGCCAGCCTCATCCACAACTGGAAGAGCAGCGCGGGCGAGAGGGTCCAACGACTAGGCAAGGACCTCTCCGACCTGGGGCTCACCTGGAAGGTCGACACGAAGCCGGTCGACGATACCAGCCTGGCCATCAGCGTCGGGCGCACTCGCACCTCGGCACGCGGCGGTGCGCGGGACCTGGTAAACATCGCCGACGTCGGATTGGGGGTATCCCAGGTCCTGCCTGTGCTGGTGGCGCTGCGGGCCGCCGCCCCCGAACAACTGGTCTACCTGGAACAACCGGAGATCCACCTGCACCCTTCGGCTCAGTACGCCTTGGCCAGAATCCTGCTGGAGGCCGCGGCGCGCGGCAGCCGGGTCATCATCGAGACCCACAGTTCCCTGTTGCTCCGCGGCCTGCAGGTCGCCATCGCCAAAGAGAAGGTCTCACTCCCGCCCAAAGAGGTGGCCCTGCACTGGTTCTCACGCGACGACGCCGGCGTGACCGGGGTCACCAGCTGCACCCTGGACGAAGAAGGCGCCTTCGGGGACTGGCCGGCAGACTTCGACGACATCAGCCTCCAGGCCGATTCTGATTACCTGGATGCAGTCGCCGACAGGCGAAGCCGCCCGTGACCACCAAGAACTCCAAATTGATGGTGGTGGACACCTGCGTCGCGCGGGCCTGTGGCACGGGAGAGGGCGAAGACAGCAAGGCCGCCAGGCAGTTTCTCAACGAGATGAAGGACATGTGCCACAGGGTCGTTCTGACTCGAGCCATCCTGGAAGAATACCGGAAGCATACGCCCCACAATCGCTACTTCACCCAATGGCGGGCGGCCATGACGGCCCGCAAGAAGGCTCCACTTCTCGAAGCCCCGGAGGACCCTCCACTGAGGCAGGCTCTCCAATCCTGGGATGCCCCAGAACAGCGCAAGAAGATGGCCCAGAAGGACGCCCTGCTGGTGGACGCGGCCCGGGTCGCTGACCACATCATCGTCTCCTACGACAGCCGCGCCCGTCAGGCGTTCGCCGAATGCGCCACTGCCACGAGGTGCCGCAGCCTGACCGACCTGGTGTGGATCAACCCAAAGGCCGAATCACCCAAAGGACCGGTTGTCGAGTGGCTTCGCCGAGGCGCACCTGCCGAAGCCCCGTGGCGGCTGGTGAACAAGCCATGCTGACCCGCCTGCGCCTCGACAACTATCGCTGCTTTGACGCCTTCGACCAAGCCCTGGGCGACTATGTGGTGCTGGTCGGTGCCAACGGCTCGGGCAAGTCGACCTTGCTGGACAGCCTGGTCCTGCTGGGGGACCTGGCCGGGGCTCGGACCTGCAACGAGGCCTTCCTGGAAGCCCGCAAGGACGACGGCGGTCCAAGGGCTCAGGTGCTTGCTGAACTGCTGCACAGGGGCCGGGGCAGCCAGTTCACGCTGGAAGTGGAAGCTTTGGCCCCATCCCGGATCGAGCTGCCCCTGACGGAAATCGAGGAGGTGGCCGAGCGCGGTGCCCGGCCCCGTCGGCGATTGCTCTATCGGCTGACCTTCGAACTGCAACAACTCGGACGACTGGTCGTGGCCAAGGAACTACTGATCGCCTTGCCAGTGGAGGAATCCGAGCGACAGGGCCTCCCCACAGAGCAGCAACTCCTCACCCGTGGCCGCGACGGCCTGGCCGTCTTCCGCTCCGAGCCGAACGGCGCCGGAGGCGAGGCTCCCGACAAGGAGTTCCGCTTCGAACTCCCTGCCGACCAGACGGCGCTGTCCAACCTGCCCGCAGACCACCGCCTTTTCGCCACGGCCCTGTGGTTCCGCAACCTCCTGGCCCGGGGCGTGCTCCTGTTCCAGCCCGACTGGCGCCGGATGCGGCGGCCGTCTCCTCCAGGTCAGCCCGCATCGTTCCTCCACAACGCCTCGAACCTCCCCTGGTTGGTCAAGCGACTGAGGGACCAGGACCGCGTGAACTTCGAGCGCTGGGAGGCCCACGTGCAGACTGCCCTGCCCGAGGTGGAGACCATCCGCGCGGTCGTCCGAGAAGAGGACCATCACGCCTACCTACGTCTCGGCTATCGGGCCGGGTTCGAGGTCACTTCCAGCGGGCTTTCCCACGGGACCTTGAGATTGCTGGCCCTGACGCTTTTGCCCTACCTTCCCGACCCACCGGGCCTGGTGGCCGTGGAAGAACCCGAGGAGGGCCTACACCCCCGGGCCATCGAGACCGTTCTCCAGTCGCTCCAGTCAATTTACGGCTCGCAGGTACTGGTGACGACCCAATCCCCCTTGGTGGTCGTCCAGACTGACCTGCCGAACCTCCTCACCCTGCGCCTGGCCGCACAGGGCGGGGTCGTGGCCACCCCCGGTAGCCAGCATCCCGTCCTGCGCAACTGGAAGGGTGAGTCCAGCCTGGGAACGCTCTTCGCTGCAGGGGTCTTCGAATGAGCGAGGACCTGGGCGACTGCGTCTTCCTGGTGGCTGATGGCACGATGGAGCATGTGTTGCGTGGGCTTCTGCGCCGGCCAGATTTCCTGGAGACGTTCAGCATCGGCGACTTCAAGCCCACGATCCTGGTCGAGCGCGAAGGCAACGACCCCGGGGTCTTTCGTCGCGGCGCCGATCTCTTGAAGCCCTACTCCTTCACTCACCGTCAGGCCGTGCTCATGCTGGACGCGGCCTGGGAGGGCGCTCCCAAGCCACGCGTGATCCGAGACAAGCTCCGCCGCAGGATGGAGACGACCTGGCCTGCCGAGAGCTTCGAGGTCGTGGTGCTGGTTCCGGAACTCGAAGTCTGGATCTGGCAGGACGACCCCTCCATTGAACGCGTTGTCGGGTTCAACCGGGAACGCGGGGTGCAATCCCTGCGCTCCTGGCTGGAGGCGAACGGCTGGTGGCCAGCCCGGCAGACCAAGCCCCCGGACCCCAAGGGTGCCCTGAAGTGGGCGCTCAGACATACGAAGGTCCACTTCTCCTCGGCCCTACATCTGGATGTGGCCCGCCACGCGCCCTTCCACCGTTGCCAGGACCCCGCCTTCAGGCTCCTGGTCCAGACCCTGCAGCGCTGGTATCCGCAACAAGGAGCCTAGAACGCCCCCGTGTCCATCAACCCCATCACCTACACCGAGCGCGTCGTCGGCAACTTCCTGCGCTACCAGCTCTCGGCCTATCCCTTCGCGGACCCGGGGTTGTCCGGGCAGATGCGCACACTGCTGTCCTTGGAGGAGACCCGTGAAACGCCGCTTTTGAAGGGGCCCTTCATCAGCCTGTCGCGCTCGTTCCGGACCGGTGCGGCGGTGAAGGAGCTGGTGGAAGAGGGGCTGCTGCACCCCTTCATGCCCAACCTGGTCGCCTGGCCCCATCTGTACGGACACCAGGAGAAGGCCATCCGGGCCATCGCCGCGGGACGCCACGTGCTGGTCTCGACAGGAACCGGCTCGGGCAAGACCGAGACCTTCCTCTACCCCATAATCAGCCGCTGCCTGGAGTTGCGCGACCAGAAGGCCCCCGAGGCCCTGGTGGCGGTGCTGGTCTACCCGATGAACGCCCTGGCCGAGGACCAGTTGCTGCGCCTGCGCGGATTGCTTGCAGGCACAGGAATCTCCTTCGGCATGTACGTGGGCCGGACCCCCGAGCGCCGGGCCGACGTGACCGGCAAGAGGCTGCGCGCGGGCTCCTCGCGCCAGGACTACCTGGCCGCCTTCGACCGGGCCCAGAAGGAGCGCTCCGGAGCGGTCCACCCAGCCGAAGAGCGCGTCTCGCGCGAGGAGATGCGCGACCCGGCCACCCGGCCCCGCATCCTGCTGACCAACGTCAAGCAGCTCGAGTTGCTGCTCACCCGACAGAAGGATGTCGAAATCTTTGACGGCGCCCGCCTGGACTACCTGGTCTTCGACGAGGCCCACACCTATGGGGGCGCCACCGGAGCCGAGACGGCCTGCCTGATCCGGCGTCTGCGGGCCTGGTGCGGCCGGGGCCCGGACGACACCGTGTGCATCGGCACCTCGGCCACCCTGGCTGACCCCGACATCGGCGAGAAGGCCGCCCAGGACTTCGCCTGCCGCTTCTTCGGCGTGAAGGGCGACGACGTCGTCCTGGTCAGCGAGGAATACGAGAAGGACGATTGGAGCACGCCGCGCGAGACGCCGCCCGCTCCGCACGCAGACCCCGCGACCCACCTGCGCCACGTTCTGGAGGCCCTGGACGAAGACCAGACGGGCCTGCGCCTGGCCGAGGCCTTCCGGGGCCTGACCGGCTGGTGGCTGGAGCCCGGAGCCGACTGGCCTTTGACCCTGCACGCCCGTCTGTCGCGCAACGAACTGTGCTTCGCCCTCTCGGAGTTGCTGGACCGCCCCCGTCCGCTGACCTGGCTTGTGGAGGCCCTGGAGCAGAGGCTGGGGCGACCCGTCTGCGAGGAGGAGGTCCTGGCCTGGCTGGCCCTGGGCGCCGCCGCCCGCCAGGAGGGGCGCCCCCTGCTCCGCCCGGTGGTGCACGCCTTCGTGCGCGGCGTGGAGCGGGCCGTGGTCACCTTCCCCGAAGGCGAGCCGGCTCCCCGGCTGTGGCTCTCGGCCGAGCAGGAACGCCAGGAGGAGCAGGACCCCCTCTTCCCCTACCCCGTGCTGACCTGCACCACCTGCGGGCAGCACTACTTCGTCCACCACCTTTCGGACTTCTCGCTGACCGCCCGGGGCTTCGGGGGCGGCCAGGCCACGGCTGACCGCACCTTCTGGCCGGCCCTGGAGGAGTCGCAGGGGGGCTCGCGGGTGCTGCTCTTCGACCACCTGGTCTCGGAGGACGAGGACGACGACGAGCCCGGAGGCTCGCAGGAACTGCACCTGTGCCGCTGGTGCGGCGCCGCCCATCCGGACCGCCCGCAGCGCTGCGACGGGTGCGGGCGGGAAGCAGCCACCGTGGTCCTGCGGGCCGTGCCCTCGCGCGAAGCCACCGTCGGGCAACTGGCCCGGTGCCTGTCGTGCGGGGCCCAGGGGCGCCGCCAGGGCGGCCGCTACCGCGAGCCGGCCCGACCGGTGCGGGCCGTCACCGTCTCGGACGTGCATATCCTGGCCCAGAACATGTTGCAGGAGGCCGAGCGCCGCCGCCTGCTGGTCTTCACCGACAACCGGCAGGACGCGGCCTTCCAGGCGGGCTGGATGCGCGACCGAGCCCGGCGCTTCCGGCTGCGCGAGCTGGTCTGGTCCAGGCTGCGCCAGGGGCGGATCTCGCTGGGGGACCTGTTGGCCCGCCTGGACCAGACCCTGGACGAGGACGACGCGCTGTCGCAGGCCCTGCTGCCCGAGGTCTGGCAGGAGACCCGCAAGCAGGCCTACCCGGTCCAGCACACCGACAATCGCAAGTACTTCCTGCGCAATCAACTGCTCCGCGAGATCACCACGCCCCTCAAGCAGCAGACGGGCCTGGAGCCCTGGGGACGCCTGCGCGTGGAATACGACGGCCTGGTCCCCGAACTGCCCTTCATCCAGGAGTGGTCGACCCGCCTGGGGCACGCCTCCCAGGTGCTGGCCGAAGGCATCGCCGCCCTCCTGGACGTCTTCCGCCGTCGCATGTTCCTCCTGGACCGCGAGGGCCGCATCTTCTCGCGGATCTGGGAGGAGGGCAGCCGGGAGGTGCAGCGGGGCTACCTCCCCCTCCTGAAGGGCGTGCCCAAGGGCCTGAAACTGCAGCGAGACCCCTCGGACGACCCGCGCTGGGTGGCCCAATGGGTGGGCGAACGGGGGGACACCCTGGTGCGCCAGACCGCCCGCCGTTGGGGCGTTCCCGAGGACCAGGTCAACGAGTTCGTCACCGGACTCTGGGACCTCTTGACCGAGGGCCTGGGTCTTCTGGCCACGGTGACCCTGACCGGCTCGCGGGACAAGAACCTGCCGGGCTGCGCCGGAGTGCGCCAACTGGACGCCGACCTCATGCGCCTGACTCCCCACACCGGCCGTTGGCGCTGCCAGACCTGCCGCAGGGTCCAGACCCGCCCCACGCCCAACAACGCCTGCGTGGCCTGGCGCTGCCCGGGCAGGCTGCAGTTCGAGCCGGAAGACCGGGACAACTACGAGATCCTGGCTCTGGATGGGCGCTTCGCCATGCTGGCGGCCGCCGAGCACTCGGCCCAGGTCCCCGCCGACGAGCGCGAGCGCCTGGAGCGGCTCTTCAAGTCCGAAGGCGAGGCCGTGAACACCTTGGTCTGCACGCCCACCCTGGAGATGGGGGTCGACATCGGCGCGCTGGACACGGTGCTCCTGCGCAACGTGCCGCCCCTGCCCTCCAACTACTGGCAGCGCGTGGGCCGCGCCGGCCGGCGCCACCGGATCGCCGTGAACATCACCTATGCCCGGCCCGTGGGCCACGACCGGGCCTGGTTCGCTGACCCCCTGAAGTTCCTGGCGGGCCGGGTGGAACCCCCGCGCTTCAACATGCGCAACGAGTTGATGCTGGCCCGGCACGTGCATGCCGCCGTGCTCAGCCGCCTGCACGGCCTGGCCCGCACCCGCCCCGAACTGCAGGAGACCCTGCGGGCCCTGTTCCCCGGGCGCATCCGCGAGTACCTCTTCGACACGCAGGGAATCGTGCTGCCGCAACCCCTGGATGTGAACCCTCTCCAGCAGGCGATCCTGGCCCACCGCGAGGACCTGCTGGGCCACCTGCGGGTTGCGCTGGCCGAGTCCTGGCCGGCCGAGGACGCCGCCGTCGCCACCCCAGAGCGCCTGGAGGCCCTGCTGCTGGACACCACCCAGGCCCTGCGCAGCGTCCTGGCTGCCCTGAAGAAGCGTCTGGACTGGGCGCTGCGCCAACTGGACCGCCTGGAGGCCGTGCGCCAGGCCAAGGGGGCCCTGGATGCCGACGACCAGGCCCTGCGCGACCGCTGCGAACGGCTGGTGAAGAAGCTGAAGGGCACCCTGACCCGCCGCCGCCAGGAAGCCGAGGGATACGACGACACCAATACCTTCGGCGTCCTGGCCAGCGAGGGCTTCCTGCCGGGCTACGGCCTGGAGATCGGCTCGGTCGTGGGAACCGCCCTGATGCCCAGGGTCGGCTCGGGCGGTCGCGACTTCGACCTGCCCCGCCCGCCGGCGGTGGCCCTGCGGGAGTACGTCCCGGGGAACCTCATCTACGCCAACGGGCACCGCTTCACGCCCCGCACCTTCCACCTGGAGGCCACCGAACCGACGCTGTATGCCGTGGACGTGTCCCACGAGGCGATCGCCGAGCAGGGGGTCCCCACCCCCCAGGCGCTGGAAGCCCTGGGCTCGATGCGCCTGGAGGCCCTGCCCTGCTGCGATGCAGACCTGCAGCACCTGTCCTACATCACCGACGACGAGGAGTACCGCTTCCAGCTCCCCGTGGCGGTCTACGGCTACGAGTTGGATCGCCACGCTGGGGGGGCAGGGCACCGCTGGGGTGAACGTGACCTGCTCTTCCGCCGGGGGGTCCACCTGCGCCTGGTCAACGTGGGCGCGGGCAGCGAGGTCGCCCAGGGGCGCCTGGGTTACCCGGTCTGCCGGGTGTGCGGCCAGAGCCGCTCGCCCTTCTCGTCCGAGCGCGAACTGGAGCACTTCCTGAAGAGCCACCAGGAGCGCTGCGGCCGGGTCCCCGAGCGCCTGGGCTTCTTCGCCTCGGTGGTGGCGGACGTGCTGTCGCTTCCCTCCTGCCCGGACCGCACCGAGGCCTTCACCCTGGCCGAGGTCCTGCGCATCGGGATGAGCCGGGTCCTGGAGATGGAGCGCGAGGACCTGGAGGTCCTGGTGGTCGGCCGCTCGGGGGTGGACGAGGTGGACGCGCTGCTGTACGACCCCATGCCGGGCGGCTCAGGCCTTCTGGAACAGGCCCTGGCCCGTTGGAGCGAAGTGGTGGAAGCGGCCCGGCAGGTGGCGGCCGAGTGCCCCTCGGCCTGCCTCACCTCCTGCGTGGACTGCCTGCAGACGTTCCGGAACCAGTTCTACCACAAGCACCTGGACCGCACCGTGGCCCTGGAACGCTTCCAGCAGTGGGGCAGTGTTCTGGAGAAGGCCCACGACCTGCCCGCCAGGCTCCCCCAGTCGGCCCCCAAGGAAGGCCACATGCCGGTAAACGTCGCCGAGGCCCGGCTGAGGAGCATGCTGCTGAAAGCCGGCTTCCCCGAGCCCGAGTGGCAGAAGTCGATCCACCTGGGGCGCCCGTTGGGCAGCACGACGCCCGATGCCTACTACGAGGAGGACGACCGCATCTGCATCTATCTGGACGGCCTGAGCCAGCACCTGCACGGCAACCCCGAGACGGCGAAGCGGGATCGCGAGATCCGCACCGAGTTGAGCAACAAGGACTACCTCGTCCTGGAGATCGCCGCCTCGGACCTGGACGACCGGGCCGCCATGGCCAGGCACTTCTACCGACTGGCGATCTACCTGCTGGGCAAGCCGGAAGCCCGCAGAATCCGGGACGACCAGGGGTGGTTCGAGGGAGGAGACGCCCCCTCGGACCGCCAGGACGGCCGTCCCGGGGGCGGGTTGGACCTGAACAACAGGAATCCGTGAGGAGACCTGGCTTGCAGGCCATCGATCCGGCCGAACCTCACCAGACAGGTGCGTCTGTCAAGCAACTGCCATCCGCCTGGATCCGAAAATCTCCGGGCAGGTGCTGGGACAGAGTCGCCTTCAGGTGTCTGATCCCTGGCGCGCATCCACCTTCGCCTCCCCAGGCACCAGGTGCGCCGGGCTGCCCCCCTACTCCGGGTTCTTCAACGCCTCCTGGGCCCGATCATAGTCTCCCACGACGACCAGGCCGTCGCCGTCGTGGAGGATCTCCTGGGCCGGGGGGCTGACGATGGTGTTCTCACCTCGCCGGATGGCGATGATGTTCATTCCGAAGCGGGCCCGCAGGTGCAGGTCGGCCAGGCTGCGCTCGTGGAAATGCACGGGGGCCTTGATCTGGAACATCTTGTGCTGCACCGACAGGTCCAGCAGTTCCTCGATGCCCGGCGGTGCGAAGAAGTCCCGAGCCAGGCGGGCCGCCATGTCGCGCTCGGGGTAGATCACGCGATCCGCCCCGATCTTCTCCAACAAGCGCCCGTGCAGCTCGGTGCTGGCCTTGGACACGATGAAACGGGCTCCGAACTCGCGCAGCAGCAGGGTGGTCATCAAGCTGGCCTCGACGTTGGTCCCGATGGCGCAGACCACCTCGTCGAAGTGTTCGACCCCCAGGTCCTTGACGACCCGCTCTTCGGTCGTGTCCGCGATCAGGCTGTGGGTCACCTGGTCGGCCACCTCCGTGACGGCGGCCTCGCGGTGGTCGACGGCCAGGACCTCACCGCCCATCTCCTCCAACAACACGGCCAGGCTGACGCCGAAACGCCCCAGACCGACCACCAGGAACTGACGTCTCATCCCAGGACCACCTCTCCTTCCGGCCGACGGCCAGAGGTTCGCGACGTGCGGAAGACCAGACTGGAGGCCAGGGTCAAGGGGCCCACCCGCCCGGCAAACATGGCCACGCAAAGAAGAATCTTGGAGGCCGGGCCCAGGCTGGGGGTGATCCCCGTGCTCAGCCCCACCGTGCCCAGCGCCGAGACCGTTTCGAAGAGGAGGGCATCGTAGGGCTTGGACTCCAGGACGTTCAAGAGCGTCGTGCACACCAGCACGCTGAGGAGGGCCACCACCGTCAGGGCCAGGGCCTGGAGAATCCGGCGAGATGCGATCCGGCGTCCCGAAATCTCGACATCCGGCGCCCCGGTCAACTGGGCCCAGGTGGCCAGCATCAGGATGGCAAACGTGGTCACCTTGATCCCACCGGCGGTGGAGCCCGGCGCCCCCCCCACGAACATCAGGATCATCATCAACTGGTGGGTCTCGTCGCGAAGTGCCGAGATGTCCAAGGTATTGAAACCGGCGGTCCGGCAGGTGACCGACTGGAAGAGCGAAGCCAGGATCCGGCCCGTCCCGCTCAGGGCCCCCAGGGTTCGGGGGTTGTCCCACTCGAAGAAGGCGATGGCCAAGGCTCCTCCCAGGACCAGGGTCAGGCTGGTGACCAGGACGGCCCGGGTGTGGGGTGAGAGCCTCCCCCGCCAGTCCCTGTCCAGCAACCGACCGCGCAGCTCCGAGGCTGCCAGGAAGCCGATTCCGCCCACCGTGATCAGGCCCATCACGACCAGGTTGACCAGGAGGTCCTCACAGGAACCCACCAGGCCCGTCGACCAGGTCGAAAAGCCGGCGTTGCAGAAGGCCGAAACCGAGTGAAAGACGGCGTGGTACAGGCCCTCAGCCCAACCCAACCGGGGCCCCCAAGCGAGCCACAAAAGCGCGGCCCCCAGGGCCTCGAAACCGAAGATATAGGACAGCACGTGTCTGGTCAGGCGGGCCACGCCCGCCAGGCTCAAGCCGGGGAGGTGCTCCTTGACCAGCAGCCGCCCCCGCAGCCCCAGCCGCCCGCCGAAGACCAGGACCAGGGAGGACGAGAAGAGGAGGATCCCCAGGCCCCCCAACTGGATCAGGATCAGGATGGCGACCTGGCCGGTCCGACTGAAGTGCTGCCCGGTGTCCAGGGTGGCCAGGCCGGTCACGCAGACCGCCGACGTGGCCATGAAGAAGGCGTCCACCATCGAGGTCTGGCGGCCGGGAACCGAGCACACGGGGAAGCTCAACACCGCCGTGCCGACCAGGATCAACAGGAGAAAACTCAAGACCAGGGCCCTTGAGGGGCTCAATTCCACCCGGCCTCGATGGACGGTTCGCAGAATCGGCATTCGGGACGGGGGTTGCGCCCGCTTCGGAGAGATTCCTGCCGGGAACCTTCCCATAGCGGATCGCGTTCCACCTGTGAGATGGAGAAAACGCCGACGTGCAACCACGACTCAAGAAATTCTTGGCGGGGCTGGGCCTGGTGAGCGCCGCCTGCGTGCCCGGCTCCGACCTGCCCCCGCCCACCTTTCCGGTCCAGCACACCGAGACCGAATGGCGCCAGATGCTGTCCCCCGAGCAGTACCGGGTCCTGCGCGGGGCGGGGACGGAACTGGCCTGCAGCGGCGTGCTGCACGACCACCGCGGCCTGGGCACCTACCACTGCGTGGGCTGCGGGAACCTCTTGTTCCGCTCGCCGGAGAAGTTCGACTCCGGGACCGGTTGGCCCAGCTACTTCCAGCCCGCGACGCCCCAGAGCGTGGGGACCCGAATCGACACCTCCCACGGGATGGTGCGCACCGAGGTGCACTGTGCCCGCTGCGGCGGGCATCTGGGGCATCTCTTCGAAGACGGCCCGGCGCCTACGGGCCTGCGTTACTGCATCAACTCGGTGGTGCTGGAGTTCCGAGGAGACCCTCCCTGAACCTCCCTCCCGCGTCTCGCCCCGCCGGCCCGGTAGGTTTCCCCCGGGCCTGCTGCGAACTTCCAGGACAGGCCCGTGCCCTCCGGGGTGCGGAGATCACCTGGCGCCCGTCTCGAGGAGAAGATCCCCGGGCCGGTTGGCGACAGTCGGGAGACCATGAAGAACTTCAAACTCGTCGCGCTCTTGCTCCTCACGGTTCTGCTGGCCTGGGCTTGTGCCCGGGATGAGGGCGCCTTTTCGGAGGAACCCGCCGGCATGACCCGCCCTCAAGCTTCTCCCTCCCCCGGTCTGCTCATGCGGCTCTCCCAGGGCCAGGCCCAGGCTGGACCTGCAGACCGGCTGCCGACTCCGGCCACCACCCCCATGACTCCGGCTGAGGTCCAGGCCCTGCTGGCCCGCCTGCCCGAGTTCCAGACGGATGCCGGAAAGCCGGCGGACTTCGCGCTGCGCGAGGGGTCGCTGCCCGCTCCCCGAACCGGGACCACGGTCCAGCAACCCTTCCCCCCGGTTGAGGCTGCCCCAACCGGGGCCCCGACGTCCTCCGAAGGCCCCCTGGAGGTGCTGCGCCGAGCCCCCGAGGGCGAAGTGCCCCTGGCTCCCCAGGTCTCGGTGACCTTCTCACAGCCCATGGTCACGGTCAGTTCGCAGGCGGAGGCCTCCCAGAGCGTGCCTGTGCGGCTGACGCCCCAGCCGCCAGGGGCCTGGCGCTGGATCGGCACCCGAACGGTGGTCTTCGACCCCGCAGAGCAGCGGCTGCCCATGGCCACCCGCTTCACCGTCCAGGTGCCGGCCGGGACCAGGCCTCAGACCGGCGAGGCCCTGGCCCGGACGGCCTCGTGGAACTTCACCACCCCGCCGCCTCGAATGGTGGGCCGCCATCCCCAGGGCGGGTCCCAACCCCTCCACCCCCTGCTCTTCCTGGCCTTTGACCAGCGCATCCAGCCCCAGGCCGTGCTGAAGACCCTGAAGGTCCGCGTGGGCGACTCCGAGCACCCCGTCCGCCTGGCCAATGACAACGAAATCGCCGGCGACGCTCGCATCCAGGAACTGATTGCCGGCCAGCAGCCTGGGCGCTTCCTGGTGCTGCGGACCGTCAAACCCCTGCCGGGCGACTCGACCGTCCAGGTCACCCTCGGACCCGGGACGCCCTCCGCCGAGGGCCCGCTGACCAGCACGAAGACGGAAAGTTTCAACTTCCACACCTACGGCCCCCTGAAGGTGGTCGACCACCGCTGCGGTTGGGGCGAGCAGTGCCCCCCCTTGACGCCCTGGCAGATCGAGTTCAGCAACGAACTGGATCCGGAGACCTTCGACCCGGACCAGCAACTGCACGTCACGCCCCAGCTTCCCGGCATGAAGGCTGCCCTCCACGGGGACCGGCTGACCCTGATGGGGCGCTCCAAGGGCCGCACCACCTATACCGTCACGGTGCGCTCGTCGGTCCGGGATGTCTTCGGTCAGACCCTGGGCCAGGATGTTCCCCTGAAGTTCGAGGTCGGCCCCGCCCGGCCCGCGCTGCACACGGTCGGCGGCCCCCTGGTGGTGGTTGACCCCCAGGGCAAGCCCACCTACTCGGTCTTCACGGTCAACCAGCCGGCACTGAAGGTGCAACTCTTCCAGGTCACCCCCCAGGACTGGCCCGCCTACGTGGCCTGGGCCCGCGAGTCCTGGCGCGACCCGCGCCCCGAGCTTCCGGGCAAGAAGATCTTCGACGGCCAGATTCCCGTGAAGGCCCCGGCAGACGAGTACGCCGAGACGGGGATCGATCTCTCGGCCGCCCTGGTCCGCGGCAAGGGGCACGTGCTGGTCATGGTGGAGCCTACGGCCTTCCCCGAAGGCCAACGCCGAAGCGATCCGATGGCGGCCTGGGTCCAGGTGACCGGGATCGGGCTGGACGCCTTCCTCGACTCCCAGAGCCTGGTGGCCTGGGCCAGCTCGCTGGTCGACGGACGTCCCCTGGGCGACGTGCAGCTCGAGCTGACCGGAGCCGGCACGACGGGTCGCACCGGAACAGACGGGACGGCCACCATGGACCTGGGTTCCAAGGGTGGTCTGAACGACATCCTGCTGGCCCGCCTGGGGGACGACGTGGCCTTCCTGCCCCAGGCCATCCACGGCGGCCGAGGCTGGACCCGGCGCGCCGAGCAGGACACCTTGCGCTGGTTCATCTTTGACGACCGGGGGCTGTACCGACCCGGCGAGACCGTCCACCTGAAAGGCTGGGCCCGCCGCGTGGGCGCCGGCCCCAAGGGAGACCTGATGGGCCTGGCCGAGGCGGCCCGAACGGTGACCTGGACCCTGCTGGACTCCCGGCGCAACCAGATCGCCCAGGGCGAAGCGGCTTTGAGTTCCCTGGGAGGGTTCGACTTCACCTTGTCCCTGCCGGGGACCATGAACCTGGGCCAGGCGGTGGTGCAACTGGCAGCCACGGGCGGCTCGGGCGGGCTGGCCGGGATGCGCACGACCCACACCTTCGGGGTCGAAGAGTTCCGCCGCCCTGAATTCGAGGTCCAGGCCGAGGTCTCGGACGGAATCCACCTGGTGGGCGGTTCGGCCACGGCCACGGTCTCGGCGGCCTACTACGCCGGGGGCGGCCTGCCCGACGCCGAGGTCAACTGGATCGTCACGGCCACCCCGGGGCACTTCAGCCCGCCGGGCTGGGACGAGTTCACCTTCGGGACCTGGACGCCGTGGTGGGACTACGGGTTCTTCCCGTCGAACCGCGCGGCCACGACAATCCGTTCCCTGGAAGGACGCACCGACTCCTCCGGCCGGCATCGCCTCGCGATGGACTTCCTGGGCGTCGAGCCGCCGGGAGCCACCTCGGTCGAGGCCGCGGCCTCGGTCCAGGACGTCAACCGTCAGACCTGGTCGGCCAGCACCCAGATGCTGGTCCACCCCTCCGAACACTACGTCGGCCTGAAGACCCCTCGCACCTTTGTCGAGGCGGGTCAGCCCATCCGCCTGGAGGCGGTGCTCAGCGACCTGGACGGCAAGCCCCAGGCCGGACGCTCGATCCACATCCGCTCGGCCCGCCTGGACTACCAGACCCGAGGCGGCGAGTGGCGCGAGGTGGAACTCGACGTCCACGAGCAGACCGTCCAGAGCGCCAGCCGACCCGTCCCGGTGCTGGTCCAGCCCAAGCAGGGCGGCACCTGGCAGATCACAGCCACGGTTCGCGACGCCAAGGGGCGCCCCAACCAGACCCGGATGACCGTCTGGGTGGCCGGAGGCGTGGTGCCCCGAGGCCGCGGAGTCGAGCAGGAGAAGGTCCCGCTGGTTCCCGACCGCAAGGAGTACCTCCCCGGCCAGACCGCCGAGATCCTGGTACAGGCTCCGTTCACTCCGGCCGAGGGCGTCCTGACCCTGCGCCGTTCGGGCCGGGTCCTCTCGCAGCGCTTCCGCGTCGAGAAGGGGACCCACACCCTGCGGATCCCCATCCACGAATCCTACATCCCCAACGTGCACATCCAGGTCGACCTGGTCGGGGCGACCCTCCGCACCGACGCCAGCGGCGCACCCGACAAGAGCCTGCCGACCCGTCCCGCCTACGCCAGTGGCAGCCTGAACCTGTCGGTCCCCGCGCTGCAGCGCTCGCTGAAGCTGTCGGCCACCCCCCGCGAGCAGGGGTTGGAACCCGGCGGGACGACGACTGTGGAAATCGAGCTGCGTGACAGCGCCGACCGGCCGGTTTCCGGCGGCGAGGTGGCGGTGGTGGTGGCCGACGAGGCCGTCCTGGCCCTGACCGGGTATGACGTCGCCGACCCCCTGGAGACCTTCTACGCCAACCGCGGCCCCGAGATGGACGACTTCCATCTGCGCGAGTTCGTCCAACTGGCCTCCAGCATCGACTTGAGCGACGAGGCCAGTCGCCCCCGAGGCGGGCTGCGCACCAAGTCCACGGGCCTGGACATGGAAGACGCCATGGGCCTTCCTCCCCCCAGTCCCTCGATGATGATGATGGCCGAGGCCATGCCCGAAGCGGCCAACTTCGGCGGTGGGGGCGGCGCCGAACCCGGACCGGCCATCCGCATGCGCACCGACTTCAACCCCCTGGCCCTGTTCAAGGCGGCCCTGCCCACCGACCAGAACGGCCGGGCCCAGGTCACCCTCAAGGTGCCCGACAACCTGACCCGCTACCGGATCACCGCCGTGGCGGTGGCCGGCGAGAAGTACTTCGGGAAGGGCGAGTCCACCGTGGTGGCCCGCCTGCCCCTGATGGTGCGCCCTTCGGCCCCCCGCTTCCTGAACTTCGGGGATCGACTGGAACTGCCCGTCGTCGTGCAGAACCAGACGGATCGACCGCTGAACGTCCAGGTGGCGCTGCGAACGCGCAACCTGAAGCTCACCGACGGGGCCGGGCGCAAGCTGACGGTGCCTGCCAACGACCGGGTGGAGGTCCGCTTCCCCGCTGCCGCCGAGCAAGCGGGCCAGGCGGCCTTCCAGGTGGGCGCCACCTCAGGAACCTATGCCGACGCGGCGGAGGTGGGCCTGCCGGTCTGGACTCCGGCCACCACCGAGGCCTTCGCCACCTACGGCCACCTGGACCAGGGGGCCACGATCCAACCGGTCTCCGCTCCGGGTGAGGTCTGGCCCCAGTTCGGAGGCCTGGAGATCACCACCACCTCGACCGCCCTGCAGGAACTGACCGACGCGGTCCTGTACCTGGTGGCCTACCCCTTCGAGTGCGCCGAGCAGGTCTCGTCGCGGGTCCTGGCCATCGCCGCCCTGAAGGACGTCCTGGCGGCCTTCCAGGCCGAGGGGCTGCCCTCGGCCAAGGAGATGGTGGCCGCCGTGGCCCGGGACATCGAGCACCTGCGCAACCTCCAGCGTCCGGACGGAGGCTTCGGCTTCTGGCGCCGGGATGACCGCGACTTCCCCTACGTCAGCGTCCACGCGGCCCACGCCCTGGTCCGGGCCAAGGAGAAGGGCTTCCAGGTCCCCCAGGACATGCTGGACCGCTCCAAGACCTATCTGCGGACCGTCGAGAAGCACATCCCCGCCGAGTACAGCCCGCTGTGCCGCCGGGCCATCGCCGCCTACGCCCTGGAGGTCCGCCTGAGGATGGGAGATCCCGATCCGGCGAAGGCCCGGGCGTTGTTCCAGGAGGCCGGACTGGAGGGCCTGTCGCTTGAGGCGCTGGGCTGGCTCTTGCCGACCCTGGCGCAGGACCCGGGTTCTTCCTCGGTCCGAGCCTCGATCCAGGGGCACCTGGCCAACCGCGTCGCGGAGACGGCCGGATCGGCCCACTTCACCACCTCCTACTCCGACCAGGACTACCTGCTGCTGGCCTCGGATCGCCGGACCGACGGAGTCCTGCTCTCCGCCCTGATTCAGGACCAGCCAAAGAGCGACCTCATCCCGAAGCTGGTGCGGGGCCTTCTGGAACACCGCACCCGCGGGCGTTGGGGCAACACCCAGGAGAACGTGTTCATCCTTCTGGCCCTGGACCGCTACTTCCAGACCTACGAGAAGACCACTCCCGACTTCGTGGCCCGCCTGTGGCTGGGGCAGACCTTCGCCGGAGAGCAGAAGTTCCAGGGCCGCTCGACCGAGCGCAAGCACACGGAGGTCCCGATGTCCTGGCTTGCCGGGAAGGGCCGCCAGGACCTGACGCTGGCCAAGGAGGGCCCGGGCCGACTCTACTACCGGATCGGGATGCGTTACGCGCCCAAGGACCTCCACCTGGACCCTGCCGATCACGGCTTCACGGTGCAGCGCACCTACCATGCCGTCGACAACCCCAAGGACGTCCGCCGGGATCCCGACGGAACCTGGCGGATCCAGGCCGGTACCCGGGTGCAGACGCGGATCAGCCTGGTGGCACCCACCCGTCGCACCCACGTGGCCCTGGTGGATCCGCTGCCGGCCGGCCTGGAACCGCTGAACCCGACGCTGGCGGTGACCGAGAAGCTGCCCGAGGGCGTCACCAAAGAGGCCAACCGGCCCGGATTCTGGTGGTGGGGTCCGTGGTACGAGCACGAGAACCTGCGCGATGAGCGTGCCGAGGCCTTCACCTCGCTGTTGTGGGAAGGGGTGTACGAGTACACCTACGTCTCCCGCGCCACGACCCCCGGCCACTTCGTGGTCCCGCCCCCAAAGGCCGAGGAGATGTACCATCCCGAGACCTTTGGCCGTGGGGGCACCGACCGGGTGATCGTCGAGCCCTGACCCGCAGGCGGGCCCGTGCCTCTCNNCCCGCCTGTCTTTTTCCCGCTTGTTCCCGGCAGGGGCCGGACCGGGTCAGGCGGAAGGCCGCCAGCATGCGTCTCGAGAACCTCGTCACCCACCGCGTCGACAGTGCCGGCCCCCGGCCGACGCCCCTGCCCTTCCTGGTGCCCCGCCTGGAAGAGGCCGGCTACACCGAGCAGGGGGTCCTGGCGGTGCTCGGGGTCCCCGATCTGCCCTTCCTGCAGTTCCGCGAGATCCCGGGGTACCTCTGGCGCTGCCGGCAGGAGAACTCGGCCCGGGCCGACCTGACGGCGTTGTGGCTCCTGGGCCAGAAGGTGCCCCGAAACCGCATCGAGGCGGCCCTGACCGGCGCCGGAGTGGAGGCCCTGGTCCAGGCCGGCCTGCTCAGCGTGGTTCCGGACGGGGTGATCGCGCGGGCCGACCTGCACCCGTGCCAGGGCACCTGGGTCTTCACCGACCGGGTGATGGCCCAGGTGAAGTACCCCAGCCATGTCTACGAGTTGGGCGAGGACAGCTACATGCTGGCCCGCACCACTCCGCGCACCCCTGTCCGTCGAGCGTTGGACCTGTGCACCGGCTCGGGGATCCACGCGATCCTGGCCTCACGGCACGCCGAGTCGGTCGTGGGGGTGGACCTGAACCCTCGGGCCCTGCGCTTCTCCCGGCTCAACGCCACCCTGAACGGATGCAGTCCGCGCGTCGAGTTCCGTGAAGGGAACCTGTACGAGCCGGTGCCAGGCGAAACCTTCGATCTCATCACGGTCAACCCGCCCTTCGTGCCCACCCCTGACCGGTCCATGGCTGCCTACCGGACGGGAGGCGAAGGAGGCGAGGACGTGGTGGCCGAGCTCTTCCAGGGCCTGGAGAGCCACCTGGAGATCGGGGGAACCCTGGCGATGGTCACCAACTACCCCCTGATCCCCGGCCGCCCCTTCCTGGAGCGGATGCGCTCCTGGCTGGGCACGAGCTCGGCATGGGGCCTGACGCTGCTGCACTTCTCGGATGTCCCGCAAGGCTACTTCATCACCCGGCACCTCCCCTACACGGGGGATCCCGAGGCGTATACCGCTGAGTTCGAGCGCTACCTGGAATCCTATCGGGCCCATGGAATCGAAGGGATGGCCATCGGGGTGGCCCTGGCCCGGCGCCTGCGCGCGGACCACCCGGGCTGGTCGGAGGAGCGCCGCGTGGGGATGCCGCTGCACGGCGTCGTGCCCACGGTCGGGCCCTGGCTGGACGACCGGGAACGCTTCGGAGACCCGTCCTGGCAGCCCGAGCTGGATTCCAGACCGGTGCTGGGTCCCCAGGTCGCCGGGCTGTGGAAGGATCTGCTCAGCCGCCACGGCAAGGCCGAGTTCCACGACCCGACCTGGAACCAACCAGCCTGGCTCAGCCCGGGCGCGGCCGACCTGGCGGGTCTGCTGGATGGAACCCGGACGGTTGCCGACCTGGTCCGACACACTGCGGACGGCCTGGGCTGCAACCTCGAGACGGCCAGCCTGAAGGTCCGCGAGTGGCTCCGGGATTTGGGCGAGAACCACGTCCTGAACTGACCCGCCCGGCTCGGGCGGCCCCCCCGGGCGCGGGCGTGAGCCGCGCTAGGAGTCTGCGGGGTTCTCGGCTTCAGGCTCGGGATCGAGGCGAACCAGGCACAAGGCGGCCACCATGTCGGCCACATCCCACACCTCGAAGGTGACGCCCTGCCAGCGGATTTTGTCCCCCACCTCGGGAGGACGCTCCAAGAGGTCCAGGACCAGACCGCTGACGGTCTCGACCCCGTCTCGCATGACGGGACGTCCCACGGTCTCGGTGAGATCCTCCAGCAGCACGTCTCCCTGGACGGTCCACTCTCCAGGGCCCACCTCCCCCACCGGGGGGGGTTCGTCGTCATCAAACTCGTCGAAGACCTCGCCGAAGACCTCCTCGACCAGGTCTTCCAGGGTGACGATCCCGGCAGTGCCTCCGTGCTCGTCCACCACCACGGCCATGTGCGCCTGCTCGGCGCGCATCCGGTCCAGGGCCTGGTCGAGGTGCAGGCTCTCGGGCAGGTAGGGGCAGGAGCGCATCAGGTCGCGAATCGGCCGATCGCGAGACCCTCGGCGCAGGGCCCCGAAGAGGTCCCGGACGTGGACCACTCCCATCAGATGATCCAGATCGCCTTCGAAGAGGGGGTAGCGGGTGTAACCCTCCTCCCGGACGCGCTCCAACCCCTCCAGGACCGTGGCCTCGACGGAGAGACCCACCACCCGGGTGCGGGCCACCATGACCTGGCGGACCGTCCGCTCACGCAAGCCCAGAAGGCTCTGCAGCCACTCGTGCTGTTCAGGGGCCAGGGCGCCTCCTTCCCGGCTCTCGGCGAAGACCAGCCGCAGCTCTTCGGGGGAGTAGACCAGGCTCAGATCCTGGGAGATGGGCAGCTTCAAGAGGCGGAGAATCAGGTTTCCCAGGGAGTTCAATGCCCAGACCATGGGCCCCAGCAGGAAGGCGCTCAGGCGCATCGGCAGTTCGACGAAGCGGGCCGTGGCCAGGGAGTGCATCAGGGCCAGGCTCTTGGGGACCATTTCCCCCAGGACGATGTGCAGGTAGGTCAGTAGGAGCAGGGACAAACCGGTCGCCAGACCATGGGCCGCCACCTGGCCCAAGGGGAGCCCCTCGAGGTAGGGCAGGAAGAGCCCTGCCAGGGCGTGCTCGCTGTACATGCCCAGTCCCAGGCTGGCCAGGGTGATCCCGACCTGGGCCACCGCGATGTAGTGGTCCTGACGGGCTGAGTCATGCAGGACGGCCAGCATCCGGGCCGCCCAAGGTTCCTGGCCCGCCTTCTGCTCCAACTGGGTGGGCTGGACGGCCAGCAACGCGAACTCGGCCGCCACGTACAGCGCATTGAAGAGGATCAAGGCCAGGATGATCCCACCCAGCACCAGGAAGCTCACGAGCCCTCCACCATCCGGACCCGGACCCGGGTGACCTGGCGCAACCGCATCTCCTCCACCTTCAACTCGAAGCCCGAGCAACGGACCTTCTGACCGGGTTCCGGGACCTGGCCCAGAAGGTGCATCACCAGCCCTCCGACGGTGTGGACCTCGCGAACCCCCGAGCGCATCCCGGTCAGCTCCTCCAGTTCACTCAAGGGCACCGTCCCCCGCACCAGGTACTGTCCAGGCGAGACGCGAACCATGTCGGGACGGGCCCGGTCGAACTCGTCGTCGATCTCTCCCAGGACCTCCTCGAGGAGGTCCTCCAGCGTGACCATGCCCTCGGTCCCCCCATACTCGTCCACCAGGATGGCCAGGTGGGCCCGCTCGCGGCGCAATCCCTCCAGGACGGCGTCAACCGCCAGCGAGGACGGGAAGACCAGGGCCGGGCGCAGGAGCGAGCGCAGATCGGCAGGGTGTTCCTCCAGGGCCAGGGCCAGCGAGAGGTCCTTCAGATGCAGGATTCCCACAATAGTGTCCTCGGTCTCCTGATACACGGGGAACCGGGTGAAGCGCGAGGCCTCCACCACGCCCAGGACCTCCTCCACTCCGCAACCGATGTCCAGGGCGGTGATGCGCGTGCGCGGAACCATGACGTCGCGGACCGGACGCCGACCGAAGCGCAGCGCCTGCTTGAGGCGCCGGTGCTCTTCGACCTGCAGCGTCCCGGCACGCACCCCGTGGGCCAGAAGTTGCTCGAGCTCTTCCGGAGAATGGACGTGACGATGGGCATGCAGGGGGATTCCCAGGATCCTCAGGACCAGGTTCCCCGACCCGTTCAGGAGGACGATGAACCACGAGAAGACGCGAAGCGAAAGGTTCATCGGCACCGTCAGGCCCAGGGCCACCTGCTCGGGATGGCGCAAGGCCACGGCTTTGGGGACCAGTTCACCCAGCACCACCTGCAGCCCGGTCAACCCCAGCAGGACCAGGGTGGCCGAGACCGAGGCCGCGGCCATCGGCTCCAGTCCCCACCATTCCTGCATCGGTGGGCCGATCCAGGCAGCCAGGCGGCGCTGCCCCAGCGCGCCCAGCAGCAGACTGGACAGGGTGATGCCGATCTGGCAGGCGGCCACGTAGCGATCCAGGGACGCGGCGTCGACCACGTGGGGAAGCAGACGCAAGGCGGCGGGGTCCCCCCGGTCGGCCAGGGCCTCGATCCGGAACTTGCGCGCCGCCACCGTCGCGAACTCGCCGGCCACGTACAGGGCATTGATCGCCACCAGAAGGGCGAGAAGGAAGAACAGGCCGGTCACGCGGCAGGGCCTTCCCGGCACGTCGGCCAGTCCCTCCTTCGACGGGCGAGGCCAGGAAAGTCGAGGGTTGCCCCGAAGGCGCGCCCGAGTCCCGCCTGAAGCGGGCCGCAGATGGGAGACCCTCATGGTAACCAAGGACCAGGTCGTCTCGATGAAATACACGTTGACCGACGCGAAGGGGGAGGTGCTGGACCAGTCCAGCGAAGGCCCCCTGGAGTATCTGCACGGTCACGGAAACATCATCCCGGGCCTGGAGCAGGCCCTGGACGGCATGAAGGTGGGGAGCACGAAGAAGGTCCACGTCCCCGCCGCCCAGGCCTACGGCGAGCTCAACCCGGACCTGAAGTTCTCGGTCGATCGCCAGGCCTTCGGTGACACCGAACCCCAGCCCGGCATGGTGGTGCAACTGCATGGTGGAGACCAGCACATGGTCGCCCGGATCACCGGAGTGGCTGAGACGGAGGTCCACCTGGACGCCAATCATCCCCTGGCTGGACAGGACCTGAACTTCGACGTCGAAATCGCCGGGGTCCGGGAGGCCACACCCGAAGAACTGGCCCACGGCCACGTGCACGGCCCGCACGGACATCACCACTGACCTCACACCCCGATCCCGTGGCGCCCGGGGCAGGATCCCCTGAAGCCATGGGTCGTTCTCCGGAAGGATCGCCCAGTGAGTACCCCCAACCAGCCCCCCCTCGACCCCTCCCAGGAGAGCCCCCTGGTCTTCCCTTGTGAGTTTGAGATCAAGGCCTTCGGGAAGGCCGAAGAGGGTTTCACCCAGCACGTTGCCGAGATCGTGCGGCGCTACGCGCCGGGCCTGGAATCCAGGCAGATCCGGGTCCGCCCCAGTCGCGAGGGACGCTACGTGTCGGTGGTGATGACCGTGCACGCCACCAGCCGGGAACAGCTTGAGGCCATCTACCACGACCTGCAGAAGGACACCCGGGTGATCGCCACGCTCTGAATCTCCCACCCCCAGGCCGGCAGGACGCCTCCGAGGGCCTCGGCTCCACCTCCAGAGCCCTTCCGGCTGGAAAGCCCCGAGAATGAAGAAAAGAGGCGGACCCGCGAGGGCCCGCCTCTTGATTGAGGGGCTCGCGCCCCGGGATCAGCTCTTCAGGTTGTTGAGGTTGACGGTCACCCGGTCCTCGGCCACCGAGAAGCTGGCGTCCTGGCCGCCGCCGCCCGAAGCGGGAGGAGCTGCCGGCGTGGGTGTCGCTGCGGCGCCCATTCCGGCCGCACCTGCGCTGGAGCCGGCCGAAGCCGCCGGGGTGGCCGTCCGGGGAGAGGCCATCCCCATCCCCGGCATGGCCTTCCCCATCCCGGGAAGCCCCTTCCCCAAGCCCGGCGCGCCCATCGGCGAGGCGCCCCCAGGAGCAGCCGGGGCGGCTCCACCCATCGGGCTGGGAGCGGCAGCCGGAGCCGCAGCGCCCATCCCCGTCGGTGCCGCCGGTGCGGCGGGAGCCGCCGGAGCGGCCATCGCCGGAGCGGCGGGAGCCGCCGGAGCCGCGGGAGCAGCCATCGCCGGAGCGGCCGGGGCTGCGGGAGCCACCGGCGGCGCGACCGGTGCGACTCCGGCCCCCGTCAAGGCGTCCACTCCACTGGACATGCTGCCCAGCATCTGGTTGGACTGGGACACCTGGTTGTTCATGTTGGCCACCTGGCCCATCGCCTGCGCCCCCTGGACCACCTGACCGGCACCGTCCATGGCCAGTTGGGTGCCCATCTGGGCCATCGGGTTGCCCTGGCCGCCCTCACCGCCCAGCATCTGCTGGAGGAGGTTGGGCTTGCCCTGACCCTGACCGGCGCCCTGGCCACCCTGCTGACCGGCCTGCTGACCGGCCTTGCCCTGGGTCACGGGCCGAGCCTGCTGGCCAGCGTTGGCCTGACCGGCCTGCTGGGAGGCGCCTTGGCCAGTGGCCCGGCCGGCCGTGCCTTCGCTGGCCTGGCTGGCGGCCTGACCGCCGGCCTTGGCCTGCTGGCCACCGTCCTTGAAGGCCTCCTGCTGGGCCTGACCGATCTTGTCGGCGTTGCCCGAGGCCCGGGTGGCGTTGTCGGCGTTAGTCTGCGCGGCGTTGGACAACTGGTTCTGGTTCTGCATCCCGGCCTGGGCGTCCTGGGCCCGCTGCTGGGCTTCCTGGCCCGCCTGGTCGGCATCCTGGAGATGCTGATCCTTCTGGGTCGTGGCCTGCTCGGACTTGTCGGAGTGCTTCTGGGCTTCCTGGGTCTTCTGCTGGTTGGTCTGGTTGTGCTGCTGCTCGGCGTTCTTGGCCTGCTGGGCCTGGGTCTTGCCCTGCTGGGCCTGGGTCTTGCCCTGCTGGGCTTGGGACTTGCCGGCCTGCTGTTGCCCCTGGCCGGCCTGCTGCTGGCCCTGACCGGCGGCCTGCATGGCCTTGCCGCTGGCCTCCATGGCCTTTCCGCTGGCCTCCATGGCCGTTCCACTGGCCACCATGGCCGCTCCGGCCGCCGCCGTGTAGGGGTTGCTCATCAGGGACTGTCCGGTCTGACGCATGGCCGACCCGGCCTGGGACATCCCCTGGCCCGCCTGCTCGGTGCCCTTGCCGGACTGCTCGGTGGCTTTGCCGGTCTGCTCGGTGGCCTTGCCGGTCTGCTCGGTGGTCTTGCCGGTCTGCTCGGTGGTCTTGCCCTGCTTCTCCATCTGCTGGCCCTGGACGGCCTTCTGCTTCTCGGCCTGAGCCTGCTGGCGGGCCTGGTTGGCTGCCTGGTTGGCCTGAGTGGCCTGGCTCTGCTCGACCTGGGCCACCTGCCCCTGCTGGTTGGCCTGGGAGTTCAGGTTCTGGGCCTGCTGCTGCTGGCCGGCCTGGGCATTCAGGTTCTCTTTGACCTGCTGGGCCTGCTGACCAGCCTGGGCCTGGTTCTGCTGGCCGGCCGACTGCTGGCTCTGGGCGGTCTGGTTGGCGCTGCGCGCCGCATCCTGCAGCTTCTGCTGGCCTTCCTGGTCCTTCTTGACGTCCAGGCTGCTGAGCATGTCGCCCATGTCTCCGACCTGCGGGCTGATGCTGCCCGGAGCGCCACCCATCCCGGTCATTCCACCAGGCGCCATTCCAGGGTTCATTGCCCCCGGCATGGCCCCAGGCATGGTTCCCATGGCATTGGCCCCCATGGGATTCTTGGCCTGCTGGTTCTTGAGGTTCAACTGGTTGGCCGCCTGGTTGGCCTGGGTCTGCTGGTTGGACTGGGTCTGCTGGGTGGCCTGTTGGCTCTTGTCGGTGGCCTGCTGCGTGGCGTTCTCGTGCTGGCCCACGGTGGCCTGCTGCGTGGCCGTGGCGGCCTGAGCCTGGTCGGCCTGCTTCCCAGCCGATGCGACCGGGTCGTTCCCGGCTGCCGACTGATCCCAGGCACCGAAGTTGGGCAGGTTGGAACCGCCCGACTCCTCGGTCGCAGCCACGGGATCGACGCTGAGCACGTCCGCGTTGGAAGCCGTCTGCTGGGCTCCACCGGCTGCGGCCCCGGCCTCTGTGGGCGGCTGACCCGCGCCTCGGTTCCCCGTAAGCCGAAGGTACTCGCTGGCTCCGGCGCTGCCGGATGAGCTGATCGGATTCGACATGTGACGCTCCTCGAGCGGGACCTTCGGGCCCCGGGATCGCCTCCAGTCAGGAAAGGAGGCATGGGGGATATCACGACATGGGTCTCAGGGGTCTAGGCCGCCGGCCCGGCTTGATCCAGATCATTATGGGGCGGCCGCCGCCCGGACTAGCATGGCCCGAGGAGCCAGTGTGAGTCTCCGGAACGAGCATCGCCGAGGGAGAACGTCTTGAACTGGAACCTGGACGAGAAGCCGATCCTGGTCTTCTGGGAGACCACCCGGGCCTGCGACCTGGCCTGCCGACACTGCCGGGCCTCCGCGATCCCCCAGGCCCTGGAAGGGGAGTTGGACCACCAGGAAGGCCTGGCGCTCCTGGACCAGATTGCCGCCTTCGGCAAACCCTCCCCGATCCTGGTGATGACCGGCGGAGACGTCCTCAAGCGCCGGGACCTGTGGACCCTCCTGGAACAGGTCCGCTCCCGGGGCATCCCCGTGGCCCTCTCTCCGGCGGTCACGCCGCTTCTGACCGACCAGGTCGTGGATCGACTGGCGGCCTCGGGCCTTTCGGCCATCTCGCTTTCTCTGGACGGACCCGATGAAGCCACCCATGACGGACTGCGCGGGGTGCCCGGGACCTACCAGCGCACCCTGGAGTGCGCCCGTCGGGCGGTGGGAGCCGGCCTGAAGGTCCAGATCAACTCGACGGTCATGTCCGAGAACCTGCGGTTCTTCCCGGCGATCTGTCAGCGACTCGTCCAGGCGGGCGTCCGAGTCTGGGAAGTCTTCTTCCTCATCGCCACCGGCCGGGGCACCGAACTGTCCGCCCCCGGCCCCGACGAGTGCGAGGCCGTGTGCTGGATGCTCCACGAGGCTTCGGGCCACGACCTGACGGTGCGGACGGTCGAGGCCCCCTTCTTCCGGCGCGTCGTGCACCAGGTCCAGGCGGGGACCGCCGCGAACCCGAGTCCCCTGGCCCTGGACCTGCTGACCGACCTGCGCCGCCGACTGGGGCCGACGACCAGCGCTCCGCGCAGCCACACGGCCCGGACCCGGGACGGCAAGGGCATCGTCTTCGTGGACTACCAGGGTCGGGTCTCGCCCAGCGGATTCCTGCCAGTGGTGGCAGGCAACGTGCGCGAGGACACACTTTCCGTCGTCTACCGGGACAGCCCCCTCTTCCGCAGCCTGCGCAGCGCCGAGGCCTTTGGTGGTCGCTGCGGCCGCTGCGGCTACCGCGACCTGTGCGGTGGCTCACGTTCGCGAGCCTACGCCGCCAGCGGCGACTGCCTGGGAGAGGACCCCGCCTGCCCCTACCAACCCGTGGGCCTCGAGCCGCTGCTCGCCTGAAGCTCCGAAATCAGCCCAGCCGGACTCCAGGTTGCAGCCGACCCTCCAGAGGGAGCCGGACGGTGAAAATCGAGCCCTGGCCCGGCACGCTGGAGGCCCGGACGGTCCCACCGTGGGCCTCCAAGATGCGACGCACGATGGGCAGTCCCAGGCCGGTGCTCATCTCACCGCCCGTGGGACGGACCGAAGGCCTGTGCAGGAAGGAGAAGAGACCTCCCAGCTCGTGCTCGGGGATCCCCAGTCCCTGATCGGCCACCTCGAACCAGATCGCACCCTGGTCGGTCCCAGCCCGAATCGTCACCGTCGTTCCCGGATGAGAGAACTTGACCGCGTTGGAGACCAGGTTGTTCAGCGCCTGGGCCATCTTCTCGCGATCACAGACCACCATCGGGAGCTCGTCAGGGGCCTCCAGAAGCAGGTGCATCTTCTTGCGCGTCGCCAGCATGACCCCGATGGCCGCGCACTCCTGCAGCAGAAGGCGGGGATCCTCGAGCCGGGGGGTCATCCGAACCTGGCCCGAGGCGATGGCGTTGAGGCTGAGCAGATCGTTGAGCAGGGCCAGCATGGTCCGGCACGTCGAGCGCATCTTCTCGACGGCCTCCACCTGCGCCGGGGCCAACTCGCCCATATCCCCCTCGCGCAGCAAATCCAGGTAGCCTTTGAGGAAGGCCAGGGGACTGCGCAGATCGTGGGCCGCCACGCCCAGGAAACGGTCCTTGAGGTGGTTGAGTTCGGCAATCTCCTGATACAGGCGGGCCTTCTCCAGGATGATGCTGACCTGGCCGGCGATCTGGGCGAAGAGGTCGACGTGAGCCTCGCGATAGACTCCCACCTGACAACTCGAGAAGAACAGGAAGCCCACGGGGTATCCCATGGCCCGGAGAGGACAGGTCAGGCTGGCCTGGATTCCCGCCTCCACCAGATAGCGCGTGGCCTCCGATTCGGGCCTCTCCCGGAGGTAGGCGCGGAGATCGTTGAGGATGCGGGGACGGTTCTCTTCCAGCAGGGAGCCCAGGCTGGTTTCTCGCAGAGTCAGGCTATAGCCCTCCGGGAAGGGTGGCCCCGCAAGCTCTGAACGCTCCCAGCGGACTCGCACCGTCTGCCCCTGGTCCTCCAAAAGGCTCAAACCGATCCGGTCATAGGGGATCAGCGGGCGGAAGCCGTCGAAGACGTGTTCGAGGACGTCGTCCAGGAGCAGGCCGGAGTTGATCTCCTCGGTGATCCGGGCCAGCAGGCGAACCTTCTCGAGCCCCTCGTGCAGGGTCCGCCCCAATTCACCCAGGGAACCCGCCAGTCGAGCCACTTCGTCGTTTCCGGCGACGCCAGCGTCGACCTCGAAGCACCCTTCCTGAAAGCGTTCTGCCAGACGGCAGAGTTGGAGGATCCGGGGATCGCTCAAGACGAAACCTCCGAGTGTCAAGCGCAAGGTTAGCAGGCCCGCCCAGGGCTGCATATGATCCAGGTTCAGCCCGGGCCGGGGGGTCTCCGACAACAATCCGCACCGCAGGTCCGGTGCTCTGGAGCCTCGGGCCGCAGCTTCAGCACGGGCGAGCCGGGACGCGCCGACTCCTCCAGCAGTTGACGAAGACCCCGGACGAAGGCGGGATGAACCCCCACGGTCGCGGCCCTCCGGAAGGAAAGCCCCCGGTCGCGGCAGAGGCGAGAGGCCTCGACATCCAGGTCCCAGAGGACCTCGATGTGGTCGGACAGGAAGCCGATCGGACTGAGCAGGACCGCCCCGGTTCCCGACAGCCCTTCCAGGAACTCCAAGACGTCGGGTTCGAGCCAGGGCTGGCTGGGCGGACCGCTCCGGCTCTGGAAGACCAGGTGCCAATCCGGGCGGCCCAGTCCCAGGGCCTCGGCCACCAGGGAACAGGCCAGACGCAACTGAGCCACGTAGGGCGACGTCCGGGCCATGATCATCGGCAGGCTGTGGGCCGTGAAGACCAGCCGGGCCCCGGGGCGCTCGGACCGGGGAAGGGCCTCCAGCGCCTCCCAGGTCCTCTCGGTGGCCGCTTGGATGAATCCCGGGTGGTCGAACCATGAGCGGACCTTGACCAGTTCGGGAGCCCCCTCCCCGACCGTGGCCCGGGCCCGCTCCAGGTCCTCGAGGTACTGCCGGCACCCCGGATAGGACCCGTAGGGTGTGGTGAAGAGCGCCAGCGCGCGCCCGATGCCGTCGTCCCGCATGCGGGCCAGGGTCTCTTCGAAGTGGGGGTGCCAGTTGCGGTTGCCCAGATAGACCGGCCAGTCCAGACCGACCTTGGCCAGTTCGACCTCCAGGGCCCGGGCCAGGGCCCGGTTGTGATCGTTGACGGGGCTGCGCCCGCCGAAGTGGTGGTAGTGGGTGGCGACCTCCTCCAGGCGCGAGCGGGGGACGTTCCGACCGGCGACGACCCTCTCCAGGAATGGCATGACCTCGTCGGGAGATTCAGGCCCTCCGAAGGCTGCCAGCAGCACGGCCTGGAAGCCGCCCGCGTTCAGCAACATCGGACCACCCGGGGGCGCCCCTCGTCGGGCCAGCTCACCTCGACCTCGCGATCATTCCAGGTCCACTCGCAGCCTTCCTGATCCACAAGCACCCGCCCGGGGCGCTCCTGGCAGTGGATCCGCACTCGCAACGTGCGCGGGTGGGGCTGCCAGCCCCCCGAGCGCGGGTGGATCCTCACCTCCAGGAAGGCTCCGGGATGAATCGACACCCGGGTCTCTGCCAGATCCTCAGGACCGTGGACAGGAGAAAGACCGCCTTCCTCGATCCAGGTCCACTCGCTGGCGATGCTTCCGGGGAAGACCTCCAGGGTCAACTCGGTCAGGGGCTCTGCGGTGCTGAGGCGGGCGTTGCCCAGGGCCAGCACGGAGCCGGCCCGGACGAAGAGGGGAATCCTCTCCAGGGGAGCCGCCACGGCCAGCGCCAGGGGGCCCTCGTGTCGGGTCCCGTCCCAGAAGTCGAACCACTCGCCCGGCGGCAGGTGCACCAGCCGATGGCGGTGCCCCTGACGCACCACAGGGGCCACCAGCAGGGCAGGACCGAACATGAACTGGTCGTCCAGGTCGCGCAGCTCCTCCTGTTCCGGAAAGTCGTAGAGCATGGGGCGGAGGATCGGCTCGCCGCTGCGGTGGGCCCGGTGGGCCAGGGTCAGCAGATAGGGCAGGAGGCGATAGCGCAAGGCGATGGCCTCGCGAACCAGGGCCTCGGTTTCGGGCCCGAAGGCCCAGGGCTCCTGGGGCACGGTATCCCAGGCCGAATGGTTGCGCATGAAGGGATGGAAGACCCCGGCCTGCGTCCAGCGGACCAGGAGCTCGGCCGTGCAGTTCCCCAGGAAGCCGCCGATGTCGACTCCTGCGTGGGGCACGCCGCTCAGGCCCATGCTGGCCAGTTGGGGAAGACTCATCTCCAGGTGTTCCCACCAGGAGGTGTTGTCCCCCATCCAGGTGCACGAGAGCGCCTGGACTCCGGTGCCGGCGCTTCGCGTCAGGGTCCAGGGACGCTCGTCGGGCCGCAGGTGCTCCAGGCCCTGGCGGGTGGCCTGGCACATCAGGAGCCCATAGACGTTGTGGACCTCGGCGTGGGGCGCAAGACCGTCCGCGTCGCCGTGCATCAGGTCCAGGGGAACCCGCATCTGGCCAGCCTCCCCCTCGCTGAAGGGCCCCGCGAAGACCGAGGGCTCGTTCATGTCCTGCCAGATCCCGGAGACCCCGGCTTCCAGGAGGGGGCGATGCTGCTGACCCCACCAGTGGCGCACCTCCTCCCGGGCGAAGTCCGGGAAGAGGGCCGCGTCAGGCCAGCAGAACCCCTGGAAGGGCTGCCCCTGACGAGCGCGGCAGAAGAGACCTCGGGCCAGCATCTCGTCGGCCACGGGATAGCCCGCCGCGGGCTCGTGCTTGATCCCGGGGTCCACGATGGTCACGGCCCGGACCCCCTGGGCTCGAAGTCGATCCATCGTGGCGGCGGGATCCGGGAAGCGCTCCGGGTCCCAGGTGAAGCAGCGGTATCCCCGCATGTAGTCGATGTCCAGGTGGACCGCATCCAGCGGGATGCCCCGGGAGCGGAACTGCCCGACCAGGTCCTCCACCTCCCGCGCCGTGCGATAGCTCCAGCGGGACTGGTGGTAGCCCAGGCTCCAGAGGGGGGGGAGCATGGGACGCCCGGTCAGGCGGGTCAGCTTCTCGACCACTCCGGCGGGGTCCGGCCCGTAGAAGAGGACGTAGTCCAACTCCCCACCCAGGGTGGCCAGCTCCAGGGTCCCGGGTCGGGTCCTCCCCACGTCGAAACGGCTCCACCAGGTCGAGCGCAACCACAGCCCCCAGGCCAATCCAGGCCGGACGGCCAGGAACACGGGATGGCTCTGGTAGAGGTTGTCGTCGCTTCGGTTATGCCCCCAGGCGGCGTCCTGATTCCAGTGCGTGAAACGGTTGCCCCGGCGTTCCAGACGCTGCGAGCGCTGCCCGAACCCGTGGTAGCCCTCCTCCGGGTGCATGGCCTTGTCCAGAAGGACCAACCGCCGCGCCCGACCGGGAGGCAGACCCTCGACCTGCTCGGAGACCAGCCCCTCCACTCCTGGAGCGACCTCCACCGCCCGGAATCCGGCCTGGTCCTCCGCGAAGCGGCGCCCCTGCAAGTCCGAGAAAGCCAGGGTCCCCCGGGACAGGTCCAAGCGCACCCGCAGGGGGTCCACCTCGACCTCCAGGCTCTCACCCTGCGTGTTGAAGGCCAGGGAAGGCGGCTCGAAGTCCTCGTCCGGACGGGCGGGGTCCCAGGGACGAGAGGGCGCGAATTCCGTCTCGGAGGTGAAACGGACCCGGACCATTCCCGGGGCCAGGAAGGCCAGCGCCAGCAGGCCGTTCTCCAGCCGGGCCTCCAGGCCCCTCGAGGTGGGAGTCCAGACCTGGGGCCCGGCGGGAGCGTGCATCGAGTGTCCTCCAAAATGCGTCTACTGGTTGGCCAGCCCCCCGGGCGCCGAGTCGGTCTGACCGACGTCGGTGATCGAGATGATCCGATAGCCCCGGGCCTGGAGGGCGTCGAGGACCTTGCCGAGGTCCTTGGCGGTGTTGGAGTGGATGTCGTGCATCAGGATGACCCCGCCGGTGCCCCGGCGATCCACCTGATTGGCCCCGGCCACCACGCGGTCCACCAGCGAGGTGGTGGGGTTGCCCTGGCGCAGATCCGACTGGACCTTCCAGTCCTCACTGTCCACCTGCCACAGCACCGAGTTGCCCCCATAGGTCTCGCCGATGGTCTCCAGGACGGAGGCATTGGTGGCGCCATAGGGAGGGCGCACCAGATTCAACGGGTAGTCATAACCCAGGACCTGATCGACCGCCTCGTCCGTGCGGGTCAACTCGGAGAGGGCCTTGTCCTTGGACAGGCCGGTCAGGCTGGGGTGGTTCCAGGTGTGCCCTCCCAGGACGTGCCCCTCGTCGACGATGCGTCGGACCAGGTCCGGATAGCGCTGAGCGTTCTGACCCGTCACGAAGAAGACCGCGCCCTGGACTCCGTGCTCTTTGAGGGTGTCGAGGATCTTCGGCGTCACGTTGGGATTGGGACCGTCGTCGAAGGTCAGGACGAAGTCGCCCTTGGCGATGCCCTTGTAGTTGTAGCCGATATGCCCCAGGTCTTCGAAGAACTCGGGCGTCAAAGCCCGCACGTTCGCGGGCAGCGAGGAGTCGACCTCGACGTCGGGCGCGCCGGGTTGCTGTGCCGGAGCCGTGGGCTGGACAGGCTGAGTCGGCTCGGCCACCGGAGCCG
>DIWH01000037.1:0-7110 GCA_002423485.1 Candidatus Xenobium occultum
TGTCTTGTGCGGTATGGTGACATTACAGCCCCATACACCGAGACGCCGGAGTCCCTCGACTGCCGCTCCCAGAAACTCCGGCGCCACCGGAAACGGCACATAGACATAGTCCAGACCGAGTGCGTCGATTGCCGCATTCTGCATGGGCGGCGACAGGGAGTGCCCCACCGGCCAACCGATAATCCCCAGCACCCTGGTTTTTCCACGTATCTCCATAATTCACCTTACCCCGTGTTCCAGCATAATCCGCCGGGCCTCGCCGAGCATGGCCGGGCTCAGTCTTCCGGACATCAGTAACTCGGCGCTCCCCTCCCCGGTCCTGCCGAGGGAAAGGAGAGTCCGTCCCGCATCCAGTCGACTGTAAGCGTAGATCTGGACCGCCTTGTCCGAATCAAGGTCGCGAAAAAACAGCCGCTCACCGAGAACGCCCCGCAGTGAGTAGAGATCCCACAGGCTCGTGTCCGGCGCCTCCCCCATTTGCTGCGCCCTGACTGCCAGCTGGTATACGATTCCTCTCTGCACAAGGGGCAACGAGCCCGATTCCACCGAATAGCGGGTGGAAAAGTCCAGGAAGACGGGCCGCCGCGCCATCTGCTCTCCCATGGCAAGTACCAGGACATCACGGATGGGCATTGCGTCCACGCCCTTCTTCCGCAGAGCGCTTTCCCGAAAGAGATGGGGGAAGGTGTCCAGGTACCAGACGAACTGGAGGTGCGGGATGTGGAGCAGGTCCAGGTCTTCCCGCATTCTCTCCACCCCCTGCAGGTACCAGAGGGGAAAGGCGCCGCTGTCCCCCCAGGTAAAAAGCGCGGCCCCGGTCGGAAGGGAACGGAAGGTATTGGCGGCGTAATCGAAGGCAAGGAAATTCTCGTGCTGATCATTTTCGTGAAAATTTGCCGTGCAGAGGGCGGCCGGCAGCAACGCCGGCAGGAGCAGGAGTACGGGTCGCGCCCGGCGGACGGACGTACCGGCCGCGCCCGCAAGCATCCGCGTCAGGGAGAATATCCCGATACCAATGAAAACCGCGGCAAGAAGATAGAGGGGGGTGAAGAATTCCTCGGTGAGGAAGATCGTTTCTTCCGGCGTGTTCTGGTACCCGACGATGTAGGCGAGAAAGACCGCGATCGCTATGCCGAAGGCAATGATGAACTCTTTCCGGCGGTTACGGCAGGCAACGGCGCCGACCAGAATCAGGAACAGTCCGACAGCCGTAAACTCATGAACCAGGTTGAACGCTGTCAGCTGCTTCAGGAGGAGATGCAGGTCCCGGTCCACCTTTTCCATGGGATATCCCTTGCGCAGAAAACTCCAGAGAAAGCGGGACAGGCTCTGTGGGTCGCCCCAGTTGAGGAGAGGGTTCGCCATCGCCCGGACCGGCAGGTGGAGATACACGGAAAAACCGACGAAAAAGAATGACAACGCCAGTAACTGCTCCCTGACGCGGGTGATGAGCCGTCGATCCGTGACCAGGACCAGAAATGCAAAGGACGGAACCAGAAGAACGATGATCTGATGGGCGCCGAACGCCAGCCCGCAGAGAAAGGCGCCAAGGTAGACCAGCCCCGGGTACTCCTCACCCCGGAGGTATTTCTCCCTCCACACCAGGAGGAGCCAGAAGATGAGGGCAGCGAGAAACGCCAGTAGCGGGTAGGGTTTATCGTGATTGGACTGGAGCCAGAGACGCGGGGAGAAGGCGAAGGCAAGCGCGGCGCAGAGTCCAGCCGACCGCCGCAGGAATTGCGGCAACCCCGCTTCCGTATCATCCTCACTCTCCGCCAGAACACGTACCGTAAGGAGATACACTCCGAGACAGGCGAGCGAGGCTGAAACTGCGGTAGCGAAATTGACACGGAAGGCGATGCTGCCGAAGGGAAGCCAGGTAAACGGCTTGGCGTAGTTGACAAACAGCGGGTAGCCGGGAGAGTGGGGAGCGCCCAGCGAGGAGACGGCGGTCAGGAATTCTCCGCTGTCATAAAAGGTAACCGTCGGCGCGAGGGTCAGCAGATAGACGCAGAGCGGCACGATGATGGAGAGGACCGCCCATATATCTACGGAAGCGAAGAGTGTATTCCGGTTCACGGGATCCGTACCTTTCTGCATATCCTCGATTCAACCACGGAGAAGGCAGACCTGCCGGGTTTTGAAAACCTGGCAGGTCTCATTGCCCTTTTTCCGCCAGCCCGGAAAGCGTCATTCTCCCACGGACAAGATAGTAGAGCCCGAGAAACGTTATGGGAAAGAAGTTGACGGCATGGATGACAAGGGCCACGCCGAGGGCCTTTTCACCGGTGATGCCGAAGACCGTCAGCGCCTGGTAGCATGCGTAGTGATAGGTCCCGATATAGCCCGGCGAAGCGGGTATCATCACCGCGACCACCAGCAGCACCATGATGAACAGGGATGCGGTTATGGGCAGGACGATGCCGAAGGACCGGAGCAGAAGGTCGATGGGCCAGACCGCCGAGGCCCAGATGACTACGGACGAGGCCGCGAGGCCGAGAAGATTTCCCAGCCGTGACGAGAGCCGGACACCCCCGATGAACGAACCGAGCAGCGGCATAACCTTCGCCGTAACCGCGGGGGGAAAAGGTTTCAGCACCCTCTCCGCCAGACGGAGCATTGCGGAGGTCCTTTTTTTCAGGAGCACCAGAAAACCGATAATCGCCAGGTAGGCGGCCGCCGTCACATATCCGCCCGTCACCAGGGCGGCCCTGACTCCTTCGCCCTCTCCGGGAAGCCGGAGGGTGAAGAGTGTCGCCAGCAGGATACAGAGAACGGCACACCCGTCGAACAATCGGTCCAGGACAAGGGAGGCGAACACCGTGCCCTTGTCGATCCCCTCCCGCTCGCCGAGCACATAGACCCGCACCAACTCCCCTATCCGTGCCGGAAGCAGGTTGTTGGCCATGTAGCCGATGGACACGGCAGCGAAGAGATTGCCCATGGAGGCGTTTTTTTCCTCCGCCAGCAGCAGTTTCCAGCGGTATGCCCGCGTGTAGTAGCTGAACAGAGTCGCGGCCACGGCAGGGACCAGAAAACGCGCGTCCATGGAGCGCAAGGCATCCAGCAGCTTGGCGAAGTCCATGGATCGAAACAGGATCGCCAGAAAGAAAACGCTTATCCCCGCGCCGACCCAGAATTGCCAGTGCCGACGACGCTCCGGCTTGCGTGTTCCTTCCGCCCCGATTGCCCCTTCCGCCTTATTCGTCATGATAGAACGCGAGTACGGCGTCCCGCAGAACGTCCCGGCAGCGGGCCACATCCCCGCGGATAGCCTCGGTGAGCGCCCGGATGTCCTGAAACTCCTCTTCATCCCGGATCCTGTCGATGAAATGCACCCGCAGCCTTTTGCCGTAGAGGTCCCCTTCGAAATCCAGGAGGTGGGCCTCAACCGTGACCTTTGCTGCATGGAAGGTCGGATTGTCGCCGACGTTGCAAGCGCCGTCGCGGAGCCATCCGTCCCCCTCCACCCTTACCGCATACACGCCCGGAAGCGGCAGAAGCTCTTCCTCCACCTGGATATTGGCGGTAGGGAACCCTATTCCCCTCCCCCGGTGAAAACCGTGAACGACCAGCCCCCCAACGGAAAAATGCCGGCCCAGAAGCGGAACCACACCCCGCACATCACCCTGTGAGATCCGTTCCCGGATCGTGCTGCTGCTGAATCCGGTTTTACCGTCGCCTATCTGGTCCAGCACATCTACGTCGAACCCAAGCTCCGCTCCCAGTCGCCGCAGCAGATGAACATCCCCTTCCCGGTTGCGGCCGAAGGCGTAGTCATACCCGATGATGAACCTCTTCATGGCGATATCGCCCGCCAGGATCTCGCGCACGAACCGTTCCGCCGAAATGGCGGCGAACTCGCGGGTAAAGGGGAGTGTAACAAGGTAGTCGACACCCGATTCCCCGATGAGCCTCTCCTTTTCGGTGTAGGTGGTGATCAGGCGGAAATCGCGCTCCGGAGCGAGGACCTTCAGCGGGTGCGGAACAAAGGTAACCACCACCGAACTCCCGCCGAGTTCCGCTGCGACCGACCGCACTCTGCGGAAGATCTCCCGGTGTCCCCGGTGCACGCCGTCGAAGTTGCCGACGGTGACGACGGCGTCGCGAATCCTCCCGGATAGTTCCTTTCTGTTTCGGTAAATAATCATGTCACGCCTGCGCGGCGTCATCTGCCGACTTTTTCTTTTCGAATAGATAGGCCACCCAGATGCTCACCTCGTACATCAGGTAGAGAGGCACCATCACGACGAACATGGTCACCAGGTCGGCGTGAAAGGCGGCAATAATAGCGCTGGCGAGAACCGCGTACTTCCTGTTTCGCGCCAGGAGCCTTCCGGTGACGATACCGAACCGGGACAGGGTAAGCGACAGGATAGGCAGTTCGAATATCAGGCCGAAGATGAGAATCAGGCGGAGGCAGAAATTCACATAGGAGCTGATGTTGAACCAGCTCTGCAACCCCGCCGATTCGTAGGAGAGGGAAAAATTGATGATCACCGGCCAGATGACTACCAGAAAAAACAGCGCTCCGACACAGAAACTGACTGTCGCCGTGGAAACAAACGGGACCACCAGCCGCCTTTCCCGCACAGTGAGTCCCGGCGCCACGAAGCGCCATACCTGAAGGAAAACGACGGGAAGCGCGATGATGAAACCCATGATAAGGGCTATCTTGCACTGGATGAAGAACGGCTCCAGCGGAGCGCTGTAGTTGAGCTTGCGGGCCGTGACGGAAACCTTGGTTTCCTTCTCCAGGTCAAACCGTGCATAGAGAGACGGATACCGCTTCTTCATCTCCCCGTACGCCCGTATTTTCAGATCGCTGAGATAGGTAGGGCCCGTCAAGGGGCGTTCGATAAACGTAAGGAGATGTTCGGAAAAATTCCAGGCTATCCCCATGCCGATGACCACCACGACGATGATGATGATCAGCCTTTTGCGCAATTCAACGAGATGCTCGATAAGCGTCAGTATCTTTTCGTCTTTCATGACCGGGCCGCCTCCTTCGATTTCCTTTCCCGCGCACCGGCGCGACACCGGAAAAGCCGTAAAACCTTAGCATAGCACCGTAATGATACGCAACCGCTTTCACCGCCGCTTGCCGGGCCGCCCCGGCCGCGCGCCCTTTCCCTTGCCGGGCCGCGAACCGGCCACGGACGGACGCACACGCGAGAAAGGTCCCCGCCCTCCCCGGCCGGGAACCGCACGGGCCGGTTCATCCGCCAGGGAAAATTCGATCCGCTTTTTCGCCCGACTGACCCCATCCACCCGCACCTGCACCTGGTCGCCGATGCGGAACCGGCGGCCGCTCCGCTCGCCCAGCAGGGTATGTTGTTTCTCCAGGAGGTTGTAATAATCATCCGAGAGCGCGGTGATATGAACGAGCCCTTCCACCAGAAGGTCCGCCAGTTCCACGAAAAACCCGTAGCCGGCGACGCCGGTGATGAAACCGTCGAACACATCGCCGATCCGTTCTTCCATGTACTGGATGCGCTTCATCTGGATAATCTCCCGTTCCGCCTCCATGGCCGTGCGCTCCCGGCGGCTCGATTGCTCCGCCGTGTCCGGAAGTTCGGCCGCAATCTTTTTCGCATCCCGTTTCTTCAGGCTGCCGCCCAGATAGCCCTTCAGGATGCGGTGGACCACCAGGTCAGGATAGCGGCGAATCGGGGAGGTGAAGTGCAGGTAGCAGGAAGAGGCAAGTCCGAAATGTCCGCTGTTTTCCGCGTCATAGCGCGCCTGCTTCATGCAGCGTAGGAGCACCTGGTTAACCATCTTCTCCTCGGGCCTGCCGTCCACCTCTGCCAGCAGCCGCTGCAGTTCAGCCGGCGCGACGGCGCCACCCCTCATGCGGAAAGAGAGTCCCAGGGGCTTGATGAATTCCCGGAAGTCCTTCAGTTTCATGGGGTCGGGCGGTTCGTGGACACGGTAGAGGCAGGGCTGTTCCCGTTCCGTGAGAAAGGCGGCAACTGCCTCGTTGGCGGCCAGCATGAACTCCTCGATGATGCGGTGGGCCAGGTTCCGTTCGGCCCTGCCAATGGATTCCGGCCTTCCCTGCAGGTCCAGGATGATCTCCGGCTCCGGCAGATCGAAATCGATGCTCCCCCTCCGCCTCCTTTTTTCCGTGAGCCTTCCGGCAAGTTCCTCCATGGTCCGCAGGTCGTCGAACAGAGCGCGATAGCGGGCCATTGTCCCGGGATTTTTATCCGCAAGGATCTCCTTCACCTCGGTATAGGTAAGGCGCTCGTCACTTCTGATGACGCTCGGGTAAAAACGGGTCTCCCCGCATTCCCCCTCTCCGTCGAACAGCATCTCCGCCGTGACCGTGAGCCGCTCCTCCCGGGGGTTGAGGGAGCAGATGCCGTTGGAGAGCTCTTCGGGCAGCATGGGGATGCAGCGGTCGGGGAAATAGACCGATGTGCCCCGGTTCAATGCCTCACCGTCAAGGGGAGATCCCTTGCGAACGTAGTGGGAGACGTCCGCGATGGAAACCCGCAGCCGGATAGCGGCGCCTTCTCTTCGCACCGAAACCGCGTCATCGAAGTCCCGGGCTGTTTCACCGTCGATGGTAACGGTCGTCTCGCCCCGAAGATCGGTACGCCCAACCATATCCGCCTCGGTGACGAGAGGGGAAACGGCGCGTGCCTCGGCAAGGACTTCAGCGGGGAAGTCATGGGGCAGACCGTATTTCCTGACAATGGTCGGGACCTCCACCGCCGGGTCATCGGCAAGGCCGAGCACCTCGATTACCCGTGCCCGCGCTCCGTGACCCGTCGCGGGATACTCCAGTATCTTCGCCACCACCATCTCCCCGCTGCGTGCATTTCCCCGGTCAGCGGAAGAAACGGTAATATCGCAGGTGATCCGCTGCTCATCGGGAATAATACGTCCCACTTTTCCTGACGCTTCGTAACGGCCGACGACCGTGGTGTACCCCCGTTCCAGGGTCTCGATGACCCGCCCCTCCCGCTTGCCGTGTCCCGGCCGGGCATCAAAGCCGGCCGTAACCCGGTCCCCGTGCATGGATTCCCGCAGGTAGCGGGCCGGTATAAATATGTCCTCACCACCGTCGTCGGGGATGACGAATCCATAGCCGTCCCGGTGGCA
>DIWH01000037.1:7208-33336 GCA_002423485.1 Candidatus Xenobium occultum
ACCTCGTCAGCTGCCGGTACTTGATGCGGTGGGGCTGGTCGGCAGCCGCTCCGAGACGGGAGCGGCGGTCCTCTTCGTATTCGGACCAGTTCCCCTCGAACCAAACCGTCTTGCTGTCGCCCTCGAAGGCGAGGATGTGGGTGGCGATGCGGTCCAGGAACCAGCGGTCGTGGCTGATCACCATGGCGCAGCCGGGGAAGTCCAGCAGCGCCTCCTCCAGGGCTCGGAGGGTGTCCACGTCCAGGTCGTTGGAAGGCTCATCCAAGAGCAGCAGGTTGCCTCCGCTCTTCAGCAGCTTGGCCATGTGGACCCGGTTGCGTTCGCCTCCGGAAAGGTCGCCGACCCTCTTCTGCTGGTCATGACCCTTGAAGTTGAACAGGGCCGCATACTGCCGGGCGGGCATCTCGCGCTTGCCCACCATGACCGGGTCGCAGCCGTCGGAGATCTCCTCCCAGACCTGCCGGTCCTCCTGAAGAGCGTCCCGACTCTGGTCGACGTAGGCCAGCGCCACGCTCTCGCCCAGCTTCAGGGTGCCCGAGTCGGGCTCTTCCTGGCCGACGATCATCCGGAAGAGGGTGGTCTTGCCCGAACCGTTGGGGCCGATGATCCCCACGATGCCTCCCCGGGGGAGGCTGAAGCTCAGGTCCTGGATCAGGGGCCGGCCATCGTAGGCCTTGCACAGCTTTTCGATCTCCAGGACCTGCATGCCCAGTGGAGGACCCGGTGGAATGCGGATCTCCGAGGCCTCGCTTCGGCCTTCGAAGTCGCGGGCCGACAACTCCTCGAAGGCCTTCAGGCGCGCCTTTCCCTTGGCCTGACGGGCCTTGTGGGAGAGGCGGACCCACTCCAGTTCTCGCTTGAGGGTGCGCTGTCGGGCGCTCTCCTCGCGCTCTTCCTGGGCCAGGCGGGCCTCCTTCTGCTCGAGCCAGCTCGAGTAGTTGCCTTTGAAGGGGATGCCCCGACCCCGGTCCAGCTCCAGGATCCACCCCGCCACGTTGTCCAGGAAGTAGCGGTCGTGGGTGACCGAGACCACGGTCCCCTCATACTGTTCGAGGTGCTTCTCCAGCCAGCCCACCGCCTCCGCGTCGAGGTGGTTGGTGGGCTCATCCAGAAGCAGGAGGTCCGGCTGTTGCAGCAGGGTCCGGGCCAGGGCCACGCGTCGCTTTTCGCCGCCGGAGAGGTGCTCGACGGCCGAGTCGCCCGGGGGGGTCCCGATGGCCCGCATGAGGATCTCGGCCACCCGGTCCAACTCCCAGCCATCGCGGGCCTCGATCTCGTCCAGAAGCCGGCCCTGCTCGGCGATCAGGCGATCCATCTCGTCGGGATCCTCGACCTCGCCGAGGCGCTCCGAGACCTCCTCGTAACGCGTCAGCAGGGCCACGACGTCGGCGGCTCCCTGGCGCACGTTCTCCAGGACCGTCAGGTCGGGATCCAGTTGCGGTTCCTGGGGGACGTGCCCGATGGTGATGCCGGCGGCGGGCTCGGCATGACCCTGGAAGTTGCGGTCTTCGGTGGCCATGATCCGCAAGAGCGAGCTCTTGCCGGCGCCGTTGGGACCCAGGACGCCGATCTTGGCGCCGGGAAAGAAGGCCAGGGTGATGTCCTTGAGGACCTGTTTCTGGCCGTGCACCTTGTTCAGGTGGTGCATGGTGAAGATGTACTGATAGGACATGAGCCGGCGCTTCGCCACCTTCAGGAGTGGCCCTGCCCGCCGCGGGGTGGGCGTCAGGACTGGAAGAAGGTCTCCGAACCGGGGTGGAACACCTCTTTCGGCATGGAGGGGGACAGGGCGGGGATCTCCTCCGGGTGATACCACTCCAGGAGTTGGGTCTCGGGGTCGGCGGTGGACAGCGACCCGCCGACCACGCGGCAGTCGAAGAGGATGACGCAGTACTCGACGGTGTCCCCGTTGAGATAGGTGTTGCGGAAGTGCTCGCCGCCCAGAACGGCTCGGACGCGGACGGGCTCGACCAGCAGCCCCGTCTCCTCCTGGACTTCGCGGCGCACGGCCTGGGCTGGAGTCTCGCCGGGTTCGATGGCTCCGCCGGGGAGCGACCACTCGCCGTCCTCGGCGCGCAACTGGATCAGGAACCGGCCCTCGGGGTCGCGCACCAGGGCGCCGACTCCGGGCATCAGGAGGAGATCGTGGTCGATCCGCGCGCGCAGGGAGTGGATGTAGGAGGATTCCATGGATGCGAGGTGGGGGAGGCCCCGAGCCCGGGCACCTCCCCCTCCTGGTTCTAGGCTTTCAGCAGTCGGGCCTGCAGTCGGATCTCGACTCCGGCCAGGGCCTTGGAGACGGGACATCCCTTCTTGGCGCCTTCGGCCTGCTCCTGGAAGGTGGCCTCGTCGATTCCAGGCACGTCGGCCTCGCTCTCCAGGTCGATGCGGGTGATGGCGAAGCCACCTTCCACCTTGCCCAGGTGGACCTTGGCGTGGGTCTGGATCCGGCGAGGGGTGAAGCCCGCCTGGGCCAGGCCGTGGCCAAAGGCCATCGAGAAGCAGCCTGCGTGGGCGGCGCCGATCAACTCTTCGGGGTTGGTGCCGGTGCCCTCTTCAAAACGGGAGCCGAACGAGTACTGGCCCTCGAAGGCCCCGCTTCCCAACTTCATACGGCCTTTGCCGGAGACCAGGTCGCCTTCCCAGAGGGCCTCTGCGGTGCGTGCGGGCATAGGGGTGAACCTCCACGGGTTGATTTCTTGCCAGGATTCTCTACCCACCTTGCGGGGTGCCGGAAACACCCGGGTTCAGGAACGGGTAGAACTCGCCCAGCCTGTTCCGTAAGCGGAGAGGATCTCCCTGGTAGTGGATGGCCTTCATTCCCAGATCCAAGGCCGCCTGGAAATTGCGCGGGTTGTCGTCCACGAAGACGGCCCCCTCCAGGTGGAAACCGTGGCGCCTGGCCAGGAGCCTGAAGAAGGCGGGGTCGGGTTTGCCGAACCCCACCTCGCCCGAGATCAGGATCCCGTCGAATCTCTCCAGGAAAGGGAAGAGAGGACGGGCCAGGGGCCAGGTCTCGGCCGAGAAGTTGCTCAGGGCGTAGAGGGGCACGCCCGCAGAGTGGAGTTCTCCCAACACGATCACGTTGGCGTGAATCGGATCCCCGATCATCTCCAACCAGCGCTCCTTGAAGGCGCGGATGGCCTCCTCGTGGGCCGGGTGGCGGGCGACCAGTTCGGCCACGCCTTCCGCGAAGCTCCATCCGCAGTCCAGGCGGTCATTCCATTCGGAGGTGACGACCTGCTCCAGGAACTGCTCCATCTCTTCGGGGTCGGGGAAGAACTTCCGATACAACCGGCGGGGCTCGTATTCCAGGAGGACGCCCCCCAGGTCGAAGATGGCTGGGGTCATCGGTCTTCGTCGGGCTCCTTCTCCGTCAAATGCAAAGAACCCTGACCGTGCGGCCAGGGTCCTTCGTCAGAAGAGGCTTCGGGCTAGCGGCGCCGACGCCGCCGGGCGGCAATCGCCTTCTTCTTGCGACGCACACTGGGCTTGTCGTAGTACTCCCGCTTCTTGACCTCAGCCAGTACGCCTTCTTTCTGGCACTGACGCCGGAAACGCTTCAAGGCAACATCAATCGGCTCACCGTCGATGACTCGAGTCTCCATATTCGCGCTCCCTCCTTTCGTCACGGCCAGGTACCGGGAGTCGGTGACATGCCGAGTTGATATCTTGATTCGGTCCGCCCGAGGGCAGGCCGGCGTTCAAACTTGCACTATGATAGGCCCTGGGCAGGAAGCTGTCAAGGAAGATCGCGGCCGATCCAGGAAATTCGCCACATTGAAGGGCACTGGCCGGAGTCCGTCTCCGAATGATCGGGACTTTCCAGGGGTTCTTGTCTGCAGGCATGAATGCTCCGAAATCCCGGCCGAAGCCATCTCCAGCGGTCTCTTGACATCCGCCGGGGAACTGCCCAGAATTCAAGAAAGGGTTTCATTTCTCCGGACCGCTGGAAAGGAGGCGAGAACCATTCGTTTCTCAGAACGCCACCGTCCGTCAGGTCACACCCTGATCGAGTTGATGGTCATGCTGACCATCATCGGGTTGCTCCTGGCCCTCTTCATCCCCCGCCTGGCCCTGAGTCGAGCCCGGGCGACTCATGCCGCCTGCGTCTCAAACCTCCGGAACCTCGGAGCCGCCCTGCAGATCTACGCCAACGACAACGAAGGGGACTATCCGGACAGCCTGCAGGCCCTGACCCTCGGGAACCCGGCTCCCCTGGGGCGGATTCCGACCTGCCCCAGCGACCACAGCGACTACCAGACATCCTACCAGGTGGATCACGAAGACAAGAGATTCACCCTGGCCTGCAATGGAGTTCATCATCTGCAGATGGTCCACATCGAGAAGGGGTATCCGCAGTACTATTCCACCGGGCAGATCGACCTGGAGGGCAAGCCATGATCCGAACCGGTGATTCCAGGTGTGCCGTCGAACGCGCCTCCCAGGGCGGGTTGCCTTGAAGAGACGGGGGCGGGGCGGGGCGGGGCGGGGGATGCAGTTGGAGTTGAGGCCGGGCCTGACGCCCGTTGGGGGTGTTTTCGGTGCCCTGGCCTTGGGGGTCGCAGCCTGGTTGATCCGGATCGGGTGGCGCAACCTTGAGGTCTTTCCCGTTGCCGGGGGATTGGACGGGACCCTGATTTTCGCCGGCCTGCCCATGGGGCTGGGCCTGTTTCTGGTCGGGTTGACGCTCGCTCCTCTTCTCGGTGCTTTGGGGACGGTCATCACCGTGCGCCGTGAGGGCCTGCGTTATGCCGGCCGGAACGTGTTCTTCGACGCCAACTGGGGGCGGTTGATCTACCTCGGTCCCGGGCGTCGGCTCAAAGGCTTCCGAAGTCTGGTGATCGGAACCCGCGAGACCAGGGTGCGGGTGGACGAGTTCTTCTTCCCCAACTTCGACCGCCTGGCCGCCTTCCTGGACAGGGTGATGGAGAAGGGCAGCGGGGGAACGCCCCAGGACGAGGACGACTGAATCTCCTCCCTCCGCTGACACGGGAAGTACGGGGCCCCGAGGAGACTCGGGGCCCCGTCGATCTGGCCAGGAGCCCGCGTCAGGAACCCAGAAGCTTCTGATACAGCGCACCTGGGCGCGCCTCGAAGTCGCGGAAGTGCTGGTTGAAGATCTCCTCGAGTCCCCCCTTGTCGGTCCCATCGAAGTAGACCTTGGACTTGGCGTCGGTCCCGGAGGGGCGCAGGCAGATGTCGCGCACGCATCCGCCCGGGGCGAACCACAACTGCAGGCCATCGGACCAGACATCCACCCGCTCCAGGCGCTGCCAGTCCTCACGCATCCCCGGCATGGCCTCGATCAGGATGCTGCGCACCTCCTGCAGGGTCAGGGGACGCCCGCTCCGGGTGAGCGACGGGTCGCTCATGGCCAGGGCCAGGTTCCTGAAGTAGTTGTTGAAGCGGTTCTTCTCCTCGATGCCCGCCGCCTTGGCCCGGGCCAGCTCCTCGGGGTCGAAGATGGCCTCGTTGTAGTGCACCTTGTCGCCTCGGAACTCCATCGGGTGGGCGATCCGGCTTTCACGGAAGAGGCGATCCAGGTTGTGGTGCAGGTAGATCCGGTCCTGGCAGCCCGGCTCGCGGGACTCCAGGTGGAGGCGGGCCATCAGGGCCACTGCCGAGATGCAGGCCTCGCCGCTGCTCTTCTCGCGCATGGCAATCACGCTCTGTCCCAGCAGGTTGGGGATCGGCTCTCGGGGGCCGCCGATCTTCCCGCCGCTCTCTTCGCCGGCATGATGGACCTTGGGGCGCGCTCCGATCCGGATCCGGTTGTCCAGCTCGTCCTGCACCTCGATCGGTTGCCCCGGATGCCGCAGCATGGCGGCCTCCACCTGCCGCTGCACAGCGGCGATCTCCTTGAAACCGACCGGAGTGCGAACCACGGGGATCTTGTGGAAGTCAGCCCATTCGTCCCAGGACAGGGCCGAGACGTAGGTGTGCACGTCGAAGCTGGAGTAGTCGCCCCAGATGCCCTCTTCGACCATCTGGACGCGGTCGTTCTCGGCCAGCATCAGGAAGAACTGGTTGGGTGAGTAGATGGCGAAGATCCGGTCCGGGGTCAGGGGCAGGCTGGTCACGCCCAGGCGTTCGAGGTTTCCCGCCTCCGAGGCCGGCACGACCTGGCCGACCACGAAGCGGTCCGAATCGGGGTCCACGTTGAAGAGGGTCTGTCCCAACGGGGCGTCCCGCAGCAGAACCTCATAACCCGCCGATCTCACCACCTGGGGAAGGCTGGCGTCGACGCTGTCGTGCAGGACCTCGTAGCCCTCCCCGGTCTTCTTCCGGGCCACCCGGAATCCGATGTTGTGGAAGAACGGGTCCTCCTCGGTGCGCAGGAAGCCCCCCTCGAAGGCTTTGAGGATTTCCAACTCCTTCAGCACCGGTTCGAGGGTCCGGTAGCCGGCCCCGCCGAAGAAGTCCAGCTTGAGCCGCATCCCCGCCTCGGTGGCCCGGCGGATCAGCGCCAGGGCCTCCTCCGAGGCCGGGCCCTTGCGCAGGTAGTCCGCGTACAGTCGCCCCATCCGGGGATAGGTCAGCGAACGGTGCAGGTGCGCGTCGTTGCGGGCAGCCAGGCGAAGGGTGTAGCCGGTGGTCTCGACCTCGTGCAGGATGTCGCGCATGTGGGCCACGATCCGCGCATACTCCGGGGGAAGGTACTGCGAGCCGTCGGGCCCCAGGATCTTGTCACTCTGTTTCTGCGGGGCTCCGTGGCTGGAGGTGTAGTAGTCCCCTCCCGAGAGTCCCAGCATGTAGGTCAGGAAGCTCCACAGGAAGATCGTCGAGGTGTCCTTGCAGGAGGGGTCCTCGGTCAAAAACACGTGCAACCCTTGGGCAGCATAGATCCGGGACGTCAGGTCCACGAAGCGGGGGGTGTTGGAGCGGACTTCTCCCCCGACGATGCGGATCGGGTTCTGGCGGGCGAAGCGCATGGCCTCCGCCAGGTCCATCCCGAAGATCTCTTCGATCACCTCCACCCCGACGGGCCCCAGGCGGGCCGCCGCCTCTTCGGGGCTGACCTGCGGCAGGCCGGCCACCCACTCCTGGTGGAGTTCCTTCACCAGGCGGCTGAGGGACTCGCTCATCAGGGCCAGGATGTATTCGTTGATCCGGTAGCGGTGGTCCCAAGGGCACAGGACGTTCTGGTTCTCTCGGACCCCTGCCGTGGAGACCTGGGCCTCGGCGGCAAAGGCCTCCACCTGGGCGCGCAGGTCGATTTTTCGGGCCAGTTCCGGAGTCAGTCGGACCTCCAGGGGACCCGGATCCTCCAGCCGGAAGGGAGGGGAGTCCTGGAAGGACCAGTTCCTGGCTTCCCATTCCGTCATGCTGCGGCGGGTCTGCTCGAGGTAGTAGGCTCGCATCTGCTGCGGAGTCATCTCCGGGGTGACCTCGACGGCCACGGGAATCTGGGCCACGGCTCTTCCTCCTTGGGGCTCCCCGGAACCAGGCCGAGGAGAGGGTCTCCAGGCGCCACCCGGGGGGGCGGGCCGGGTGGGGCTCATTCGGGGAACAGGGGGCTCCCCCTGCGGGCTTCCGGCTGTCTGGGCCGGGGCCACAAGCAGAAGAAGGGCCAGGATCAGGCCGCCGATTCGGCCTGCCTGGCACCTTCCCGAAGCCTCCCGGGTCCCCACTCAGCTCTTGGGAGCGGTCTTGCGGGAGCGCGTCGGTTTGGCCGAAGCGTCGCCCTGGGCAGGGCCTGAGGCCTTCTTGGCGGCCCTGGCCGAGGTCGACTTCGCCGCCTTGGTCGCGGTCGTCGCCTTGGTGGCCTTGCGGGTGGCCGTCTTGCGCGTCGACGATTTGTCTGTCGAGGTCTTGCTGCCCGCGGCCTTCCGGGTGGTGGTCCGCCCCCGCGAGGGGGCTGCCTCCTTCTCGGTCTCCTCTGCGGTCCGGGCGCGCGCCCCCCGACGCCCCGCCGAGGGCGCCCGGGGTGGGAACTCAAAGCCGTGCTTGCCCGTGTCCTTGAGCAGCAGATACGCCTTGAATGGCTTGCCGAAGCGCGAGATGAAGTTCTCCAGCAGAGCGGTCTTCCTCTCGGCCAGATAGGGCTGCACCTCTTCGCGGGAGATCTCCCGCTGGCAGACCACCCGGGGCAGGATCAGTCCGGACTTCCTCTCGGCCTTCTCCACGCAGATTCCCTGGCAGCGATAGTGGGTCGGGGTCTCCACCACGCGACACTCCGGATGGAAGGGACATTCTCCCACCGGCTCCTCGCTGACCGGGAGCGCCGCCGGGGTGTCCGGCGCGTCGGCCGAGCGCTCGGCCTCCAGCTCACACTCCCCGGTCGGGGTCAGGCGCAGACTGGCTCGATAAGGTTGGCCCGAAGAGGTCGAGAAACCTTCCAGCAGGTCGGTGTGGCCAGCGGAGAGCAACTCTTCGACCGTGCGTCGGTCCAGGTAGCGTCCCGCCCGGTCCTTCCACAGGATGAAGCCGCACTCGCCATCCCCTTTGCCCAGATTGCCCTCGCAGGCGTAGAAGCGGGCCTGTTCCCGGACCTTCCGGGCGTGGCACATCGGGCAGGAACCCAGGGGAGGGTCCTCGCTGAAGAGCCCGGTATACTCGAAGTTGCGGGCCCGCTCGACGATCTCGATGGTGTAGTCCTGGATTTCGGACATGTAGTCGTCGCGCTCATGGGTGCCCTCTTCGACCTGGTGCAGGCGGAACTCCATCTCGCCGGTCAGCTCGGGCGAGGCCAGTCGTGAGACCTCGATCCGGCGCAGCATGTCGATCAGCAGGATGCCCTTGGTGGTGGTCTTCAGGGCGCCCTTCACCCGTTCAACGTACTTCCGGGTGATCAGGGCCTCGATGATCTCGGCCCGGGTGGCCGGGGTTCCCAGCCCCTTCTCGTGGAGGATTCGCGAGAGCTGGGCGTCGTCGACGTTCTTGCCGGCGTTCTCCATCAGGCTGAGCAGCCGCCCCTCGTTGATGCGGGCGGGGGGGCGGGTCTCGTCGGCGCGGGCCTCCAAGGTGAGGTTGCGGGCAGGGACATCGTTCGTCTTGTCCTGGCCTGCGACCAGGGCGGGCAGCTCGCGGTCCTTCTCGGACTCGGCGTCTCGGCCGTAGACCTCATACCATCCGGCCTTGGCCAGGTGGCGCGAGCGGGTGCGGAAATGGTGCCCGGCCACGACCGTGACCCGCTCGACCTTGATCCAGGTGGCCGGAGGATAGAAGGCGGCCAGGAAGCGCCGGACGATCAGGTTGTAGATCCGGGCCTCGTCGGGGCGCAAACCGGAGGGAGGCGCCTCGGTGGTGGGGATGATCGCGAAGTGGTCGCTGACCCCCTTGGCGTCGAAGATCCGGGCCTGGTTCTGTAGCCCGTCCGCCTGGAGATGGCGGGCGGCTCGTCCATACAGGGGGAAGTCCAGGAAGCCATCCGCCGGCCGTCCCGACTTGCCCTCCAACATGCGCAGGACGTCCTGGACGGGGCCCCGGTAGTCCGGGGGCAGGCAGCGCGAGTCGGTGCGCGGGTAGGTGATCAGCTTGTGGGCTTCATACAGCCTCTGGGCGGCACTCAGGGTGCTGCGGGCCGACATCCCGAAGCGGCGGTTGGCCTCCCTCTGCAGGGTGGTCAGGTCGAAGAGCGGCGGGGCCGACTCGTTCTGCGGCTTGCGGGTCTCCTCGGCCGTGCCCGGGTTGCCGCGGACGGCCTCGAGGACCTCGGCGAGCCGGGCCTCCTCGGTGATCCAGTCGTCCTTGCGGGGGTGGTCGGGGTCCCCACGGAAGGACGGGTCGAACCAGGTGGCCTCGTACTCGTGGGCGCCGGAGTGCCCGTCGGGGGCCAGGAAGCGGCCCTGGATCCGCCAGAAGGGGGTCGGGCGGAAGGTGAGGATCTCCAGCTCCCGGTCCACCAGCATGGCCAGGGTCGGAGTCTGCACCCGGCCCGCCGACCAGGAGTTCTTCTCGGTGCGGGTCTTCATCCGCCGGGTCAGGGCCCGGGTGGCGTTCATCCCGATCAGCCAGTCGGCCTCCGAGCGGCATCGGGCGGCGTCGCCCAGGCGATCATACTCGGAACCGGGGCGCAGATTCTGGAAGCCCTGGCGGATGGCCTCGGGGGTCATCGACTGCAGCCAGAGGCGCTGGCTGGGCTTGTGAACCTTCACGTAGTCCACGATCTCGCGGAAGATCAGCTCGCCCTCCCGGCCGGCGTCGCAGGCGTTGACCACGCCCGTGACGTCCTTGCGGTTGAGCAGTTTCTTGAGCATCGTCAAGCGGGCAGAGTTGCCCGATTTGGGCTTGAGTTCGAAGGGGGAGGGGAGGATCGGCAGATCCTCGAGCTTCCACTGCCGGTAGCGGGGGTCGATCTCGTCGGGGTCCTTGAACTCGACCAGGTGGCCCACGGCCCAGGAAACCACCCAGGCCTCACTCTCCAGGTATTCTTTGTGGTCTTCAAAGCCACCCAGGGCCTTGGCGATATCGCGGGCGACGCTGGGTTTCTCGGCAACGATCAGGGATTTGGACAACAGGGACCTCCCGAATAGCAAGCGGCAGACGGTCTTTTGCGTGATTCTACAGGGAACCGGTCATCCGTCAAGGCGCCAGGGACGACGAGAATGCGTGCTCCGATGCCTTTGCAGGCTAGCCGCACCCCCCGGCCATGAACATCAGCACCGAGGCGATCGCCAGAAGGAAGACGCAGCCCCAGCACCCCGAGTTGTCCGTGGCGGGCTCGACGTACTTCGTCCCCACGACCTTCTCCAGATCTCCCAAGAGCCTTTCGTAGCTGGCGCACAGGGCCGGGTAGTTCGTTCGGAGCCGCGCCAGGCCGGCTCGGATCTCCGCAGGTGGCCAGGTCGGCACGGTCTCGAAGGCCTTCTTGATTCCCTCGATGTGCTCTGTCTTGTGCTCTCCGAGCGTGTCTGCGGCCATCCAGCGTATCAGCCCCGCCACCCCACGAAGCACTTCGGGAAGCTGGGGATCCTGGCAAGCCCGGTCTCCTTCCGCCAGGATCGGGCCCAACTTGACGCCCAGGGTCTCCATCTGATCCACCAGTTCCTTGTTGCGCCGATAGAAGGTCGGGCAACTCTTCTTCAAGATGGCGGTCCACTTCAAGAGCACCTTCGGCTTGATCCGGGGAAGGAGTCCCACCGTCTCGTTCCACCGGGCCTGCAACGGCTCGCGATCCTCCTCGGAGGCGACGCAGATCTGCAGCTCCAGCGCCAGCATGACCTTCAGGATCTCCTCCTCCTCGGGGATCCTCTCGAATTCCCGCGCGACCTCCGCCAGTTGCTGGAAGCCCCCCGCCATCTCGCGCATCCAGGGCTCGTCTGGCGCGAACTTCAGCGCCGCCGCGGCCAGCCGACCTGCCGGCAAGAAGGCACCTGCCCGGGCCGCGCGCAGCGCGGATTCGGCGAAGTGCCACCCCACGTACCTCAATGATTCCGCTTCACCCGACAGCCCCTCGATGCGCCGCAGGGTCTGCTCGAACCCCGCCAGGTCCTCGCGCTCCAGATGGATCAGGCAGGCCAGATGCAGGGCCTCGAAATCCTGGAAGTCCACCCGGCCGTCGGCGGCCACGGCCCTCTCGACGCAGACCAGGGCCTCGTCAGGGCGGTCCTGATGGCGGTGGATGCGGGCCATGCCCAGGTGGGGTTCGGCGTTGCCAGGCTCCAGTCGGCTGGCCCGCCGGTACAGCTCCATCGCCTCTTTGAAGAGCTCCGCCGAGCGCGCTTCCGGCGTCCCTTCCTGGATGCCCTGGAGGAATCGCGCTTGGGCCGCCCAGTGGCAATGGTGGTCGGATTCCGCCCCCTCCCGGACCAGATGGTCGAATTGGCGGATGGCCTGGTCCCACTGCTCTTGACGAAGATGGCCGAAGGCCAGCCGGACCCGAGCCCCCTCCATGTCCGGGCTCAGGACCAGGATGCGCTTCAGCAGGCGGCTGGATTCCTGGAAGTCTTCGGCCTCCTCCGCGGCCTGGGCGGCCTCGAAGAGGCGCTGGATCTCGCCGCCGTGACGCAGGAGGGCGTCGTACTGGCTGCGCGAGCGGGGGTCATTGAGGGTCTCCCAGGCCTCCCGGATCCGTCGGAAACCCTCGGGGTCGGCTTCCGGCGGGTGCTGTCGCACCGCCCGGCAGTAGGCTCGCTTGAGCTCCACGTCGGAGGCCGCGGGGGCCACCCCCAGGCGCCCGTAGTGATTCTCCGGACCATTGGCATCAGGCATCACGGCTCCTCCAGGGCGGCCAGCAGGGGTTGGTTCCGCCCGCTGAAGATGGGACAGGACTCCCGCAGCTTCCTGGCCCAGCGGCGGCGACGCTTGTGGGGCTCTTCCAGGACTCTGTGCTGGACCTCCCCCCAGTGCCGGAGGATCTCCGCTTCGCGCTCGACCGGCACCCGGATCAGCTCGATCTCCAGTCCGAGCAGTCGGCGCACTCCCCAAAGGGAATCCGGGACGCGGTTCCGCTCGCGGATCAGGGCCTGCAGGTCCTTCAGGGGCGCCAGGGCCTGGCGGACCTCCTGGACCCCCGAGCCCGACACCTCGGCCGCGTGGATCAGCCAGCGCAGGGAATGGAAGTTTCCTCTTTCGAGCTCCTTCCGGGCCAGGTGGACGAAGAAGAGGCCCGCCTCCTTCGCGCTCCCGTCAGCCGCCAGACAGAAGATCCGGATATCAAACAGGGTACTTTGAAGCCCTCGGCGGTCCAGGCGGTCGATCATCAGGGCAGCTTCGGTCAGGCGGGGCTTGAGGCCCCAGGCCCTGTAGCCCTTGCCGTCCAATGAGTTGCCCTCCAGGTATTCCAGGGCCCGTTCGGGCCGGTCCATGAGTCTGTGCAGTTGGGCTCTCAGGACACGGACCCCGGGGTTTTCGGGGCAGGCTTGATGGGCCCGGTCCAGCAGATCATGGGCCCGCGCCTCCAGTCGACGTCTCCGGACGGGGTGGTCGCGCGAGACCTCGATCCACCTCTGGCAGATCAAGGCCGCAAGACAAAGAGGATCCAGCTCCTCCTGGTTCCGCGAGACCCGGCGCTCGGCCTCGCGCAGGGCTTCCCGGAAGCGCCCCTGGGCGGCCAGGGCCCGGACCAGGAGGCGTCGGGCCGTGTCCAGGCTCCGGTTCAGCACCAGGATTCGCTTCAGCAAGGCCGCAGCCCGGGCCGGGCGGCCCTGGCGCAGGTGCTCTTCGGCCTCATGCATCAGGGCGCGACACTGCTCGCCCCAGATCGCCTCGGCGTCGTGCTCGTCCCGGCGGGCGGAGTCGCGGAGGACCTCGTAGGCCCGGCGGACCCGCGCGAAGCTGGAAGGGTCGCTCTCCGGCGGGTGTCGGCGCACCAGTCGGGCATAGGCCCGGCGGACCTCCTCGGGGCTGGCCGACTCGGGGATGCCCAGGATGGCGTAGGGGTCCTCCATGACTCTAGGCTCCATCCAGGTCGAAGAGGAGATCGGTCAGCCGGTCTGCGGCCTTCTCGACGCTGGACTCGTCCCCGGAGGCCAGGGCCTCCTGCAGGGCCGCCGTGGCCTGGTGGACCTTCTTCCGGTCGTCGGGTCGCAGCTCCGGGACCATCCGTTCGGCCTTGCGGATCAGCCCTTCGTAGCGGTTGGCCAGGGGGCTTCTGGACCACAGGTCGTCGACCTTGGCCTTGGACTCCGCGAAGGTGGCCGGGTCCAGGCTTCGCGCGCCGTCGCGGGAGGTCATCAGGGCGACCTCCTGTCCGGTGGTGGGAATTCGGGCCCGGAGTTGGATCAGCCCGTTCAGGTCGTAGGAGAAGTCGACCTCCAGGGGGTGAGGGACCCCCGTCTCGGAAACCGGGATGTCCTCGATCTCGGCCGAGAGCCCCGTGGCCTGGGCGTCGGTGACGCGTCTCGCCGTCCCTTCATGGTCCTGGTACAGGCAGAGCTGGACCTGGTCCTGCTCGGCGTGCAGAAGAGAGTAGCTCTTGCTGACCTGGTAGGGGAGGGTGGTGTTGGGCTGGATCAGGGCGTCGTAGAGGTCGCTGACAATGTGTCGCCCGATGAACCCGACGACGTTCACCCCCAGCCCGAAGCTGGTCACGTCGGTCTTGATCAGGCCCGCCTCGCTGGGGATCTCCCCGGCGATCAGGGCGGCTTCGATGGCGGCTCCCTGGGCCACGGCCAGGTCGGGGTCGACCTCGCGTCGCGGCTCCTGGCCCATCACCTCCGCCACCAGGGCGCGAACCGCCGGGACGTAGGTGGTGCCCCCCACCAGCAGCACCCGGCCGACCGAGCGGGGCTGGACCCCGGCCTTCTCGAGCGAGGCCTGCAGGCACTTGCGGGCCCGCTCCAGCAGCGGGCGGATGGCCTCTTCGAACTCCCGGCGCGTGACCTCGAACTCCAGGTCCAAAGGCCGACCCGCATCGACCGCGTAGTTGGGACAGAAGGCCTGCACCGCGGGGTGCCGGGAGAGTTGGGTCTTGACCGATTCGGCCACCGAGCGCAGCTCGGCGCGGGCCCGCTCCGAGGCCTGAGCCTGAGGGTGCGCCAGCCGGAACCTCCGCTCCAGGAGGTCGGCCAGGGCCTGGTCGAAGTCCTTGCCGCCAAGCTGTGCGTCCCCGTAGCTGGCCTTGACCTCGAGGATGCCCTCCATCATCTCCAGGACCGTGACGTCCAGGGTGCCCCCGCCGAAGTCGAAGACCACCACCTGCCCCTCGGCGTCCGCGTTCCGCACGCCGAAGGCCAGGGCGGCGGCGGTGGGCTCGTTGATCATGCGCACCACCTCCAGCCCGGCCAGGCGGGCTGCGTCGTAGGTGGCCTTGCGCTCGGCCTCGCCGAAGTTGGCGGGAACCGACAGGACCGCCCGCTCGAGGGTCACTCCCAGGGCCTGCTCGGCGTTGCTCTTCAGAAGCCGCAGGATCTGCGCCGAGACCTCTTCGGGCCGGTAGGCCCGTCCGCCCAGGGGGACCAGCTCGCCCGTCCCCATCCTGCGCTTGACCTGACGCGCGCCGCTGCCGGGCAGATCCACGTAGGCTCGGGCCGATTCGCCCACCAGCAGCCGACCCGAGCGATCCACCGCCACGATGGAGGGGACCACGGGGCTTCGCCCGGGAGAGTCGGGGTCGGGCAGGACCAGCGGAGCCCCGTCCTGCCAGACGGCGATCTCCGAAGTTGCGGTCCCGAGGTCGATTCCGATACAAGGGTGCTTGCTCATGCCTGGCCCTCCGTCTGGCCGCTCGCCGCCGCCAGGAAGACCTCGGCGCGGCGAAGGATGGTGTCGCCCCGGCGAAAGCCGGATCGTTCGCAGTGGGTCACGTGGTGCTCGGGGACTCCCGGGCGTGGTTCCTGGGCGCCGAGCACCTGGTGCATCCGCTCATCCAGGGCGTCGCCCGGTTCGGGCCGGATCGGGTCCAGCCCGGTGCTGGACAGCGTGCGCCGCAACTGCTGCAGCGCCCGCGTGGTGGCCTCCAGATACTCTGGCGACAGGCCCTCCTGGGAGAGAAGGCGCTCCAGCGAGTCGTGGTGCTCGACCAGGACGCGGTCCCGGGCTTCCAGCAGGTTCTGGGCGCGCTGGCGGTCCTGCCGGGCCTGGATCAGCTCCTCCTGCAACCCGAACAGCTCGGCCAGCCGGCCGGCCTGCTCCCGAAGGACTCCCGCCAGCTCCTCGGCCTTCTCCTGGAGCTCCTCCGAGCGCGCCAGGGCCCGCCGGTGTTCGCGCCGGACCGAATCCAGGTCGTAGGCGCGCGTCTCAAGCTCGGCCAGGGCGACGTGCAACTGGTCCAGGCCGGCCGCCCGGTGCTCGAGCCAGGAAGGCAGCACCAGGAAGAACATCGCCAGGGCCACTCCCGCCAGGAACCCTACCGCGCCGAGGCCTGAGGACCGCGTCACCATCACCACCGCGGCCGAGCACACGACCAGGGTGACGCACGCCAGGTAGAACGGCGTTGCGCTGGATTGGGAAAGGGTCTGTGGATTGACGGGCTGGCTGTTCAACTCCCACCTCCGGGTCGGTTCCTGCCTTCAGGGTAGGAGGGAGGTGGTGACAGGGAGTGTCAGGCTGCTCGGAGGGGATACCCCCTGGCACGGGAGGGGTCCATCATGGTGGCGCGAAGCCTCGGCTTTGCGCCTGCAAGTCTTGCCGCGAGGGGAAGCCATGGATCCGACCCGCCTGGACCATATCCTGCGCCTGCGCCTGGCCGTCGGGGCTTTGGGCGAGCGCGTTGCGCCTCCCTGGTGGCGCACGCAGATCCTCTCCGGGGCCGGCGCCCGGATGGCGGCGCGCCTCTTCCCGCGCACCTCGGTGCGGGCCGGGCTGGAGACGGTCACCCTGGCCGCCGCCCGCGAGCACGACCCCCACGTCGGGCCCCAGCGCTTCCACCTCTTCCGCCTGCCCCAGGCCCTGGAGGGTCGCCTGCAGGACCTGCTGGAGGATCCCGCCCACGACCTCCAGCCCCCCCCGGACGACCTGCAGGCCCTCCTGGAAAGCCTGGATCCCGCCTCCACAAAGATCGCGGAGGAGGGCCCCCGCAGCCTGGGGTCGCTGGCCGACCTGCCCGCCTGCCTGGACCGCCTGGCGGCCCTGTACGCCGCGGCCGCCCGCGCCGGCCTGCGCGTCTACCCCTACTTCCAGCCCGAGGACGGCGCGTGACCGCCCAGCACCTGCCCGAACATCCCTACACCTCGCGGGTCATCAAGGGCGGCGCCCTGCTCGCGGAGTGCCGCGACTTGCTGCGCGCCTGGCGTCCGGACGAGTCCGCCGCCGACCTCGAGGCCCGCGTGCTGGCCCAGGACCTGCTGGGCCGCAACACCGCCCGGCGGGTCCAGGACCTGGTGCGCCTGGTCTTCGCCCGCCGCTACCTGGGCGACCCCGCCAACGCCCGGCTTCTGCAGCGCCTGCTGCAGGAACGCCCCCGCGGCGAGTGGTTCGCCCAGGTCAGCCTGGTGCTGGCGGCCCGCTCGGACCGCCTGGTGCGGGACGTGGCCTCAATAGTTGTCCCCCGCCTGCGCCAGCAGGGGATCGCCGCGCTTTCCGCCCGCGACCTCGTCCCCTTCCTGAGCGAGGCCTGGCAGCAGGGCCGCACCCAGCGCCCCTGGAGCCCGGCCGTCCGAGAACGCGTCTCCCAGGGCTTGGTGCGCCTCTTGACCGAGCTAGGCCTGCTGGGCTCTCCGCGCCGGGGCCTGCGCGAGCTGCTCCCCTGCGCCCCCCACCCGCTGGCGGTGGCCTGGCTGGCCTACGACCTGCACTTCCAGGGCGTGACCGACTCGGGGGTGACCGCCCACCCCGACTGGCGTCTCTGGCAACTGGACGAAGAGGCCGTGCGCCGCGAACTCAGCGACCTCGCGCCCCAGGGACTCTGGATCTTCCAGGCGGCGGGGTCGGTCGTGGACCTGCGCTGGAACCATTTCGACCGGGAGGAGCTTGCCGATGTCCTCGTTGGACTCGACCTTCTCTGAGCTGCGCCGCCGGCTGCGCCACCAGGACGCCCTGGACCCGGCCCGCTCGGATCCCTTCTTCTACTTCGTGCACCACCCCCAGGACACGCTGGAGGTCAAGCGCAAGCTGCCCCAGTGGAGGGCGCTTCTCGAGCAGGACGGCTGGAGGCCCGAGGTGCTCTCGCTGGGCGGCCTGATGCGCCAGGCGATCGAGGCCTCGGGACGCTGGGAGTCCTGGCTCGAGGTGGAGGAGGAGGCCGACCTCCACGAGGTGGTCGACGCCGTGAAGGACTCGCTGCGCCGCAACGACGCCCTGATCCAGGGCCTGCGGGCCCAGGTCACCCGCGAGGCTCCCGGCCGGGTGCTGCTGCTGACCGACGCCGCCCTCTTGCACCCCTACTACCGCACCCACACCCTCGAGACGGCCCTGCACGACCAGGTCAAGGTGCCCACCGTGCTCTTCTACCCCGGGCGCCGGGACGGGCACACGGCCCTGCGCTTCCTGGGTTTCTATCCCCCGGACGGCAACTACCGCTCGATCATCCTCGGAGGCGACTGATGCAGACGATCCGCCAGCTCTTCTCGGCCAGCCGGCCCCTGGACCGGCCCATCGAGAAGGTCATCGACTACTACGCCACGGACGATGCGCGCCTGGCGCGGGAGGTCGAGGAGTACGAGGTCACCGCCCACGTCAAGGGGTGCTTCCGCAAGTTCCTGGACCACTTCGAGCGGGGCGCCACCTCGGGCGACGTGACCGAGGTCGGTATCTGGGTCTCCGGCTTCTACGGCTCGGGCAAGAGCTCGTTCACCAAGTACCTGGGCTTCGCCCTGGACCCCCAGCGCCAGGTCTCCGGGCGCGCCTTCCTGGACCTGCTCTCGGACCGGATCAACGCCCCCGACGTGCGGGCCCAACTGCGCACCACGGCCCACAAGATCCGCACGGCGGTGGTGCTCCTGGACCTGGCGGCCGAGCAACTGGCCGACACCGCCCTGGCCCCCGTGGCCACCGTGCTGTACTGGAAGGTCCTGCAGTGGGCCGGCTACTCGCGCGAGAAGAAGCTGGCCCAACTGGAGTTCCGCCTGGACCAGTCGGGCCGGCTTTCGGACTTCCGCCAGGCCTACCGCGAGGTCTTCCCGGGCAAGGGCGAGTGGGACGAGATCCACAACGACCCGCTCCTGGGCGTGTCCCGGGCCGACTCCCTGGTCAGCCGCTTCCTGCCCGAGGAGTTCCCCGACAAGGGCTCCTTCCGCTCGCTGAAGTTCGAGGAGGCCCTGGACGTCCGCGAGCAGGCCCGCCGCATGATCGACATCGTGCGCCGCCGCAGCGGCTGCGAGGCCATCCTCTTCCTGGTGGACGAGGCGGGCCAGTACGTGGCCCCCCGGGGCGAGCTGATCCTGAACCTGGACGGCCTGGCCCGCAACCTCAAGGAGGTCGGCAAGGGCAAGGTGTGGCTGGTGGCCACCGGCCAGCAGACCCTGACCGAGATCGTCGAGAGGGCCGCCCGCAACTCGGCCGAGCTGAACAAGCTGCGCGACCGCTTCCCCATCTCGCTGCACCTGGACGCCGCCGACATCCGCGAGATTACCTACCGCCGCCTTCTGACCAAGTCTCCCGAGGGCTCGCGGGCGGTGGGCCAGCTCTTCGACCGCACCGGCCAGGCGGCCCTGACCTTCACGCGCCTTGTCGGCACCATCCTCTACAAGGGCGACCCCGACCGCGACCAGTTCCTGCGCTTCTACCCCTTCCTGCCCCAGCACTTCGACATCCTGCTGGAGCTGATCCGCACCCTGGCCCGTTCCACGGGCGGCGTGGGCCTGCGCTCGGCCATCCGGGTGATCCAGGACATCCTGGTGGACGTGGCCCGGTCGCTGCCGGCCGGCCGGCACCCCCTGGCCCAGCGTCCCGTGGGCAGCCTGGCCGGCGTCGACGACTTCTACGACACCCTGCGCGTGGACCTGGCCCGCGAGTACCGCCACGTCGTCGAGGGGGTCGACCGCGTGGAGGGCGCCTTCCCCAATGGGTCGCTGGAGGTTCGCCTGGCCAAGGCGGTGGCCGCCCTGCAGCCCATCTCCGGCTTCCCGCGCACCGCTCAGAACCTGGCCGCCCTGCTCTACCCGGCCCTGGGCTCGCCGGGCCTGGCCGACGAGGTGCGCGCCGCCCTGGCCAACCTGGTCGAGCGCAAGGAGTTCGGCCTGGTCGAGGACCCCCAGGCTGGGGGCTTCCTCTTCCTTAGCGAGGGCGTCAAGCCCCTGCGCCGGATGCGCGACGGGATCCAGCCCACCGCCGGCGAGGTCAACGCCCTGCGGGTCCGGCTGTTGGAGGAGTTGTTCGAGCCCGCCCCCGCCGTGGACCTGGAGGGGGTCAAGCGCGTGGCGGCCGGCGTCACCTACGGCCGTTCGCCCGTCCTGGGCCAGGGCTCCGAGATCCAGTTCCTGCTGGAGGCCGTCGAGGGCCCCCGCTTCGAACAGCGCCGCCAGGCCCTGCTGGCCGACACGGCCGGGCTGCCGCAGTACCGCAACTCGATCGTCTGGCTGGTGGACTTCCCCGGCGAGGTCGAGGACCTGCTGGCCGAGGCCGTGCGCTCCGAGAAGTTCCTGCGCACCGTGCCCGAGGGCTCGGACAAGGACGTGGTCGGCTTCCTGCGCTCCGAGCGCCGCCAGAAGGAGGTCTACGGCGAGGGCGCCTGCCGGGCCATGCGCCGGGCCCTCGAGCAGGGGGTGCTGCTGTTCCGGGGCAAGCCCCTCCCGGCCTCCGAGGCCGGCGACTCGGTGTCCGCGGCGGCCCGCCGGATGCTGGCGGAGGCGGCCGCCCTGGTCTTCCCGCACCTGCGCCTGGCGGCGGTACGCCCGCCCACCGAGACGGCCGCCCGCTTCCTGGGCCTCGACCGCCTGGACCGGGTTCCCGCCGACCTGGACCCCCTCAAGCTGGTGGTCAAGAAGAGCGGCCAGGCCCGGGTCGATCCTTCCCATCCCGCCCTGGCCGAGGTGCTGCGCGTGCTGCGCGGGCGCCTGGACCAGACGGGCGCCGGCCGGATCCCCGGCAACACCCTGCAGGACGAGTTCGCCGCCGCCCCCTACGGCTGGTCCAAGGACGCCACCCGCTACCTGGTGGCGGGCCTCTTGATGGCGGGCGAGGTGGAGCTGCACACCTCCGAGGGCACCCTGACCACCCCGGGCCCCTCGGCCGCCGAGGCCCTGCGCTCCACCCTGAACTTCAACCGCGTGGGCGTCTCGTTGCGGGGCAGCAAGCCCTCGCTGGACGCCCTGGACCGCGCCGCCCGCCGCCTGGAGGAGCTTTTCGGCGGCGACGTGGTGCCCCTGGAGGACAAGATCAGCGCCGCCGTGCGCCAGCACGTCCCCGAGCTGATGGAACGCCTGGGCTCGCTTCCCGACCGCCTGCGCCTGCTGAACCTGTCGGGCGAAGAGCGCGCCCGGCGCCTGCTGGAGGAGTGCACCGAGCTGGTGCGCCAGGACGCCGGCGCCGCCGCCTGCCTGCTGGGCACCGGCGACAGCGCCTTCCCGTCCGACGTGCGCTGGGCCCGCGACCTGGTGCGCTGCCTGGACGAGGGGGGCGAGGAGGAGCTGCGCCGGGTCCAGGGCCTGCAGCGCGAGATGCGCGACCTGCTGGACTTCTGCCCCGAGGAGGCCCGCGACCTGGACCTTCCCGGCCAGCGCCAGCGCCTGGAGCAGTGCCTGCAGGCCGACGACCTGCCCGCCCGGATGGCCGACCTGCGCGGGGCCGTCCGCCTCCTGCTCGAGCAGGCTCAAAGTCGCTACGCCGAGCTGCGCCAGCGGGTGGAGACGGCCAGGCGTCAGGCCCTGCAGGAACTGGAGCGCCAGCCCGCCTGGGCCGGCCTCGAGCAGCAGGACCAGGAGGAGCTGGCCGAGCGCCTGCTGCGCCTGGACCTGCCCCAGCGCCCCCGCGAGGGCCAGGAGTTCACCTCGATCGGCCACGCCCTGGGCCGCCTCTCCGGCCTGCCCCAGCGGCTGCGCGAGGTGGAAGCCGAGGTGCGCCGCCGGGCCCCCGCCCCGCCCCCCCGGATCGAGCCCCCGCCCGAATCTGGGGATGGGTCTGCGCCGCCCCCCAGCCCCCCCCGCATCGAGCGGATCCCCGTGCGCGACCTGGTGCCTTCCCGGCGCCTGGCCAGCCCGGCCGACCTCGCGGACTGGTTGGAGGGCCTGCGGGTGCGCCTTTCCCAGGCCCTGCAGCAGCAGTGCGAGGTGGAAATCGCGCTGGAGGGCCCTGACGAGGTCGAGCCCCCGTCTCCCGCCTCGGAGGAGGCCGGCCTGTGAGTTTCGACAAGCCCACCCGCACCGCCCTGGCCCGCATGGTGGCCGACTGCCGCCGGCTTCTGGTGGCCGACCTCCAGGACCAGTTGCAGCGCACCTACGGCCTGCAGCCCGAGGGCACCGTGCTGCCCCTGGAGTCCCTGCGCCACCTGGACGACCGCAGCCGCGACGTGGCCCGGGCCCTGCGCGCCTGGCAGCAGCACCTGGCCGCCCAGGAGGTTTCGGGTCCCGAGGGCGCGCCGGGAGGCGCCCGCTTGGAGCAGTCCCGCCGCCAGGCCGCCTTCCAGGCGATGGCCCTGCGGACCGCCTTCGCCGTCCTGAACCGCCTGGCCGCCCTGCGCCTGGCCGAAGAGCGCGGCCTGGTCCTGGAGTCCGTGCGCCGGGGCCTGGAGTCCGAGGGCTTCCAGCTCTTCGAGCGCCTGGCCGGCGACGCCCTGGGCGGCCGGGGCCCGGCCTACCGGACCTATCTCGAGCGGGTGGGCGACGAGCTGGCCGTGGACCTGGGCACCCTTTTCGACCGCCGCGCCCCGCACTCGCTGCTCTTCCCGGGCGACCACGCCCTGGAGGAGGTGCTGGACCGCCTGAACGCCCCGGATCTTGCCCGCCTGTGGGCCGAGGACGAGACGATCGGCTGGATCTACCAGTACTTCAACCCCAAGGAGGAGCGGGACGCCATGCGCGCCGCGTCGCAGGCCCCCCGTTCCAGCCGCGAGCTGGCGGTGCGCAACCAGTTCTTCACGCCCCGCTACGTGGTCGAGTTCCTCACCGACAACACCTTGGGCCGCCTGTGGTACGAGATGCGCCGCGGCGACACCCGCCTGGTGGAGGACTGCCGCTACCTGGTCCGCCGCCGCCGCCCCGTCTTCCTGGGGCCTGGAGAGGCTGCGCCTGCACCCTTCGTGGCCACCGAGGAGTGGCCGTCCCCGGGAACGACCGAGGCCGCCATGTGGACGCGCCCCGACCCCGACCGCGACGACCTGGGGTACTTCTGGCGCTACGCCGCCACGGTGGACGGCCACCAGTGGGCTTCGCAGCACCTGGGCCTGGACGCCGACGACCACAGGGCCCGGGCCTGGGAGCGCTTCCGAGAGACAGGCCGCTGGGAGGGCACCTTCGAGGAACTCCGCTGCGTCCTGTACCAGGAGTGGCGGGCCTGGCGCTTCTTTGGCAACGACCCGGAGGGCGAGCAGCTCGAGGAGGTCCGCTCCCTCTACGCCGAGCTCTGCCGCCGCTACGACCTCCAGACCGAGGCCGTCCCCTTCCGGGCCAGGAAGGACCCCCGGGCCCTGCGGATCCTGGATCCGGCCTGCGGCAGCGGGCACTTCCTGCTGTACTCCTTCGACCTCTTGGAGACCATCTACCGGGAGGCCTGGCAGGACCCCCAGTCCCCGGCCTGGCAGGTCACCGGCCGCACCCTGCGCCAGGACTATCCCGACCAGCGGGCCCTGGATTGCGCCATCCCCGGCCTGGTCCTGGAGCACAACCTGCACGGCATCGACATCGACCCCCGGGCGGTGCAGATCGCGGCCCTGGCCATGTGGCTGCGCGCCCAGAAAAGCTACCAGCGCCTGGGCCTGCGCGCTGCCGATCGCCCCCGCGTCGAGCGCTCGCGCTTCGTCTGCGCCGAGCCCATGCCGGGCCAGGAGGCCCTGCTGGAGGAGTTCTGCCAGGGCCTGCCCTACAAGAGCCTGGGCCTCTTCGTCCGCCAGATCTTCCGCACCATGCGCCTGGCGGGCGAGGCCGGGTCGCTCCTGAAGGTCGAGCAGGAGATCGAGCGCCTGGCCCGCGACACCCGGGCCGTGCTGCAGAAGGGCCGGGCCCAGGCCGTCGGCGCCCAGTCGTTCCTGTTCGAGGAGATGGAGCCCCAAGGCCGCCAACTGGTGCTGGACGAGATCGTCGACAGCACCGAGACCCGCACCTGGGAGGACCTGGAGACGGTGCTGCTGGAAGCCCTGCAGGCCTACGCCGAGCGCGCCGCCGGGGCCGAGTCCTACCAGCGCCGCCTCTTCGCCAAGGATGCGGCTGCAGGCTTCGGCTTCGTGGACCTGATGCGCCAGCGCTACGACGTGGTGCTGATGAACCCGCCGTTCGGGGCGGAGACGCCGGCCGTCAAGGACTACCTGGAGGGCCAGTACCCCCACAGCTACCAGGACCTCTTCGCCGCCTTCGTCGACCGGGCCGTGACGGACCTGGCGCCCCAGGGCGAGGTGGGGGTGATCTCGACCGAGGCGGGGTTCTTCCGACGGACGCTGGAGCCCTGGCGGCGGGAGGTGCTGCTGAAGCGGGCGACGCTTTCGGCCATGGCGCATCTGGGCGGGCACGTCCTGGATGGAGCGACGGTCAGGACGGCATGTTATACGCTGGAAGCGCCGCGGCGGGCAGGCAACTCGACCTTCTTGCGCCTGCTGGGCAGCGACGGCCGGGAAGAGCGGGTCCTGGCCTCGGTCGAGAACCTGGCTGGCGGCCTCTCGGACGACTCGACCTACGCGGTCGACCAGACGGAGTTCTTCAAGCTGCCCTACGCCGTCTACGGCTACTGGTGCTCGTCGGAACTGCGCAACGCCTTCGTGCGGTTTCCCAAAATGGAGGAAGGTATCGCACTGGCTCGCCATGGAGCCAAGACAAGTGATGATGCACGATACCTGAGACTCCGGTGGGAGGTCCTCGCGTTCACAAACCGGCGCTTGCGCTCAGGAGCAGCTTGGATCCCCTTCGCAAAAGGGGGCGAGTACTCTCCGTATTTTGATGATGTATCCCTATGCTGCCGATGGGATTTTGGGCGCAACTCTTTTGTAGGGTTTCTTGGCCGTCCTGGGCGTTGGACGAAAGTCCCTGAGGGCGCAAACAGTTTCTTCTATCCTGGATTGACATACCCCCATCGCACCAACAAGCGGTTCGCGCCACGTGCATTGCCGGCAGGATGTGCCTTCGGACATAAGGGCCCGGCCATCGTCAACATCCAGGGCGACGGGGCAGCCCTGGCCGCATCGCTCAACTCGCGGACCGTCTCGTACCTGCTGGGCCTCAGCCTGGGCGCCTCCGAAACCGAGGGTGGCGCCGGCGCCAACTCCTACGAGGTCGGCCTGGTCCAGCGCCTCCCGGTCCCGCCCGGCATCACGGCCGACCCCGACCTGGCGGCTTGGGGCCAGCGCTCGTGGCAGGTGCGCGCCGAGCCCGACCTGCGCGACGAGGTGACCGCCTGGTTCGCCTCGCCCTTCCACCCCTTCGCCCCCGCGGGGCCCCGCGACCTGGCCCGCCAGGTGGTGGCCTGGCGGCGCGAGCAGGAGGCGGATTACGACCGGGCGCAACTGGACATCGACGCCCGGGTGCGCCGCTGGTACCGCCTGTCGGACCGCGACTGGCAGGACGTGGAAGAGCAGGTGGGCCCGCCCCACCACGTGGACGTCCCCCCGCCCGACGACCCCGCCTTCCTGCGCGACCTTTCGGCCGACCTGGTGCAGTACCTGGTGGGCTGCGCCTTCGGCCGCTGGGACCCCCGCCAGGCCCTGCAGCCCGCCCCCATCCAGCGCGGCCCCTTCGACCCGCTTCCCACGCTGCCGCCCGGCGCCCTGCCGCCCGGCGCCATGCAGCCCGGCGCCATGCAGCCCGCGGTGGGGGAGGCCCTCCTCCAGCTACCCCCCTCGGGCCTGCTGGTGGACGACGCCGGCGCCGAGGGCTTGTCCCCCCACCCCTGGGACCTGGCCTCCCGCGTCCAGGAGGCCGCCCGCCTCCTCTTTGGCGACCGGGCCCAGGAGATCGAGCACGACCTGGTCGCGCTCTTGGGCGCCCGCAGCCTGCGCGACTGGCTGCGCCGCCCGGCCGACTTCTTCGCCTGGCACCTGAAGCGCTACTCCAAAAGCCGCCGCCAGGCCCCGGTGTACTGGCCCCTGTCCACCGAGTCGGGCTCGTATACCCTGTGGCTCTACTACCCCCGCCTGCACCCGGATCTTCTGTACCAGGCCGTCAACCAGTTCGTGAACCCCAAGCTGTCCGAGGTGGCCCGCCTGCGCCAGGACCAGGAGGAGCGCCTGTCGGCCGCCTCCGGCCACGAGGCCACCCGCCTGCGCACGGCCGCCGAGGCCAGCCGCAAGCTCCACGCCGAACTCCAGGACCTGCGCGACGAACTCCTGCGCGTGGCGGGCCTGCCGTATCGCCCGAACCTGGACGACGGCGTGCTGATCAGCGCCAGCCCCTTGTGGCGCCTCTTCCGCCTGCCCCGTTGGCGCAAGGACCTGGAGGCCTGCTGGAAGGGCCTGCAGGACGGCGACTTCGACTGGTCCCACCTGGCCCTCTCCCTCCGCCCCGACCAGGTCCAGGCCGCCTGCCGCCGCGACCGCTCGATAGCCATCGCCCACGACCTGGAGCACCTCTACGAAGGCGCCCCCCCCACGCCCACCGCCCGCCGCGGCAGGAAGAAGCCCGCCCCGCCCTGAGAGCTGACCCTCCCCCGTCAAGACCGTGGCCGCGGCCTGTTCACGCCTTCGTGGATGGCCGCCTCCACCTTGTGTGAGATCCGGTTTAAAACAGTG
>DIWH01000071.1:0-41391 GCA_002423485.1 Candidatus Xenobium occultum
CCTGGCCGCCCAGGCCGGGGTCCGCAGCTCTTGGGGGCAGGAGTTCCACTGCTATACCCGGGACAACGTGCTGGCCACGCAGAGGCTGTTCGAGGCCTGCCGGGGGCGGCGCCTGGAGAGGGTGGTCTACGCCTCCTCCTCTTCGGTCTATGGCGACGCGCAGACCTTGCCGACTGCGGAAGACGCGGATCTGCGCCCGATCTCTCCGTATGGGGTCAGCAAGCTGGCCGTCGAGCACCTGGCGCGGGTCTACCACGACTCTTTCGGGGTCCCCGCGGTCGGTTTGCGCTACTTCACGGTCTACGGGCCCCGACAGAGACCCGACATGGCCTTCCATCGCTTCCTGCGTCGGGCCCTGCAGGACCAGGCCATCCCCGTGTATGGCCAGGGGCAGCAGACTCGCGACTTCACCTACGTGGACGACGCCGTGGAGGCCACCCTGGCGGCCATGGCCCGCGGGGTCCAGGGGCGGGTCTACAACATCGGTGGGGGAGAGCGCACCAGCCTGGCCCGCACCCTGGAGATTCTTGAAGAACACCTGGGCCGGCCGATCCACCGCGAGCATCTCGAGTCCCAGACCGGCGACGTGGGGCACACCTCGGCCCGGACCACCCTGGCTCGGCAGGACCTGGGCTACGACCCCAGGATCGGGATGCACGAGGGGCTGGGTCGGATGGTGGCCTGGTTCACCCGGGCCTGGCAGGCCCATCCCGAGATGCGCCAGGGGTGAGTGTTGGGCCAGACCTTGCGGCCGCTGGGCCAGCCCGGAGGCAGGACCGTCCCGACGGAATGAGGACGGCCGGCTTTCCCGTCTTTGCCGCTGCCGCGCTGGTCATGGCCCTGGAGGTCTGCGGTCCGCGCCTCCTGGCTCCCGCTTTCGGCAACGGGACCCTGGTCTGGTCGGCCATCCTGGCCTGCACGCTGCTGGCCATGGGGGCTGGCAACCTGCTGGGCGGGGTCCTGGCGGACCGATGGCCCTGGCGGGGGCCGGTCCGGCTCGCCTTGATGGGTGGCGCCCTGGCCTCGGTCATGACCGCTCTTCTCGCCAGACCCGTCAGCCTGGCTTTGTCCGCTGCCTTCTCTGCGCACCCCTCAGCCCAATTGCTGGCCCTGCTTCTGGCCTGCAGCCTGCTTTTCGGTCCTCCCGCGGCCCTGTTGGCAGCGGTCTATCCCCTGGCCTTCCGCGGGGCTCTGGCCGGGGTCGAACGGGCCGGGCGCACGGCGGGAGGCCTGTACGCCTTCTCGGCCATGGGCAGCCTTCTGGGCGCTCTGGCTCCGCCCTTGTGGGGGATCGAGGTGCTGGGGACTCGCGACACCTTGTGGGCTTTTGCCACGTTGCCCGCGCTGGCCGCCACCGGTTGGCCCGCCCTGGGCGTGGCCGGGCTTCTTCTGGCTGGAGCCCTGTTGCCCCGCACGCTGCCGCCGGGGGTGCTGGACCGCTGGGAGTCTCCCCTGGCCAGCTACGTTCTGGAGGGAGACCAGGAGTCTGCGCGAGTGCGCGTCGAGATTCCCATGCGCCCCGTCCTGTCGACCCATCCCCCGAGCTCGGGTGGCGACACCTACTATGAGGAGATGCTGCTGGCCTGGGGACTCTTGAAGGCTCCGGCTCCCGCTCGGGTCCTGGTCTTGGGGCTGGGAGGGGGAACCGTCGCCCGCCTGGCCCGGGAGGCCTGGCCGCAGGCCGAGATCCACGGCGTCGAGCTGGATTCCAGCCTCCTGGAGCGGGCCTGGGGGCGCTTCGGCCTGGGCGACCTGGGGATTCAGGCCTACGTGGGGGACGCGCGGGCCTGGCTGCGCCGACTCCCCGGATCCTGGGACCTGGTCCTGGTGGACGTCTCGGTGGGAGCCACCCCCCCGGCCCACCTCAGCAGCCGAGAGTTCATGCTGGAGGTGCGCGAGCGGCTCTCTGCAGGCGGATTGCTGGCCGTCTATGCGCCTCCTCCCCTGAACGCGCGCCTCCTGGGCTCGGTCCAGGCGGCTTTTCCCAAGGCCGCCATGCTGGAGCGCGTGGCGGTCGGCTCGAGACGACCCTTGGACCCGGCCGGCCCCCGTCTTTTGGCGGTCGAACTCGGCTGGTTGCGCCTGGAGGGCCGTTCGCTGAATCTGCACCATCCCGACCCCGGGTTGCCTCTGACCGATGACCAGGGCGACTTCCCGTGGTGGTGGGGAATGCAATAGGAGTCTTTCGTTCAGATGCAGCCAACCTCTTCGGATTCCTCGCCATCCCTGGCCTGCAGCGGTGATGTGCTCACTCCCCCCCGGGTGGATGCCGAGGTGGCCGGCGCCCTGGGGATCGCGGCGTTGGTCCTGACGCTGATCCAGTATTTCGGGCTGGCCAACTGCTTCCCGGTCCTCTTCCCGGGCGTGCGGGCCGAGCTACCGGTCTTTCATCTGTATGCCTTGTTGTGGTGGGCCGGATGCACCTGTCTGGGCTACTTCGTGGTCCCGGCCCTGTGGCTGCGGTGGCGCGGGCGATCCCTGCGCGACTACGGGTTGCGCATGCCTCGACGCTCGAAGCACCTGTGGGTCTACCCGGCGATGTTTGCCCTGATGCTGGGACCCTTGTGGTGGGCTTCAGGCACCGAAGCCTTCCTGGCCACCTACCCGTTCTATCCCTACGCGCGGGTGGCGCCGGGGCTGTGGCTGGTCTTCGAGGCGGCCTACGCCCTGCAGTTCCTGGCCTTGGAGTTCTTCTTCCGGGGTTTCCTGATCTTCAGCCTGCATCGCAGGATGGGGGAGGCGGCCATCCTGGTCTCCATGGTGCCCTACTGCATGATCCACTTCCTCAAGCCCTTCCCCGAGACCCTGGGCGCCATCGTGGCCGGTGTGGTGCTGGGCTTCCTGGCGCTGCGCACCGGGTCGGTCCTGGGCGGTGTGGCGGTCCACTGGTCGGTGGCCCTGACCATGGATCTGCTGGCCATCTGGCGCAAAGGAGGCCTGGCCCCAGGGGTCGACTGGTTCGGATTCTAGAAGACCCGGACCGCGAGCGCCGGCCATCCATCAGGTGGGAGGGGCCACCATGGCGGCGCCGGCCCCGGCGGTTTCAAGTCGCCTCCCTGGCCGCATCCGTCATGTTTCGCGGGAGGTTCCCGGGAAACATGACGGATCACGGGGTGGATTGGCGACTTCAAGCGACGGACGGGCCAGTTTCAGGCCACAGAGAGTGGGCGCCAGGAGGGGGGCGTCGCTTCCAGTTCGTGGGCGTCCGCGGGGACACCCGACTACCACTCCTGGAATCTGCCGATCAGATGCTCGAGGCAGCGGGAATTCACCTGCCTGTTGGCCATGAACTGCTTGACCGGAGGCAGCCGGAGGATGACGCCCAGGGTGGCGGCCAGGGCGCGATGGCTCCACAGCACGCGGTTGTCGAAGATCAGGTCCTGCAGGCAGCCGCGCTCGATCGCCATCACGATGGCGCGATGGGTCGTGTTCAATGGCGTGAGGACCCGCTGCGGGCGCGAGCACAGGCTCAGGCCGCGGCGCGAGCAGGAGCGCACGCAGACTCCGCAGCCGAGGCACAGTTCCTCGTCGACATGGACCTTCATGCGTTCAGGCCTGCACGGATCGTTGGCCGAGACCAGCGACAGGGCCCCGACGGGGCACACGGTCAGGCACTTGCCGCAACCGACGCACAGCGCTTCGTCCACCACCGGCAGGAAGTTGGTGGTGTGGACGGGGTGGAGCATGCCGAACTTCCTTGCGGCGATCATGGCTTCGCAGCAGCATCCGCAGCAGTTGCAGATGAAGTTGACGCCCTCGCGCACGTTCTCGCCGAACTGCACCAGGTTGTGCTCGTAGGCCAGGCCTAGCAGATCCAACCCCTCGGCGACCTCCGTGCTTTGGGCATGGCCGTGCCGGATCAGTGCTTCGGCCACGTTCCCGAACGACATGCAGATTTCCATGGGAGCGTCACAGTTGCGCCCGAGGTGCTTCATCTTGTGACGGCAGTAGCAGGTGCCGACTCCGATGTGGGAGGCAGTCCGAATGACCTCGCTGGCCCGTTCGTAGTCCAGGACGTGCAGCGCGTTCTGGGGGCTGAGAGCGGGCTCGTGGACGAAGGCGCGGCCCAGTTGGGTCTCTCCGGTTCCGAAGAGTTGGCGTATGAAGTCCTCCTCGACGTTGAGATACTGGTAGTACAGCTCGCTGAGCAGCTTCTGGTCGATGTCGCCGCGTGTGCGCATCAGCGCAAACTCGAAGAAACCCGCGATCGGCGGTGGCAGGACGTAGGTGGTCCGGCCCCCGAGCTGGATGTCCACCAGGATCGCGCGGCTGGCCAACTCGTCAAGCACCTTCCGCGTCTGGACCAGGGGAAGCTTCAGGATCCGGCTGGCCTGGGGGGCCGTGAAGGGCTTGATCGGCAGGTGCGAGAGGATTTCGGCCTCGCGCTCGCTGACCAGGATCCGCAGGATCCGATACAGCGTCTCGGAGGGCGGAGCGCCCTGTGGGAAGCGGTTGAGGCGCTCGACCAGGCCCGTGTAGGCTGATTTAAGCGTCCAGTGCGCCATCTACGCCTCCCCCGTGCGCCACATGCGGCGCCCCCTGTTCCAGCCCCTTGTCCTGGATCGAGGTTTCTGGCCCGGGACGGCCAGTTCCTGGGGGCACAAGACCTCTTCGTGGCCGGGCCCGGAGCCATCCACGCCTTCAGGGGGGGACATCGTCCATCTATTCTGGGCTCCGGTGACCGGCTTCAGAGTCAACCATGCGCGCATCCTGGATTGCCTGCGACGAACTTTCGAGTTGGCTTCCGGGGTGACCCTTGTCCCGTCCGCGTTCTACGACCGGTTCACCCCTCAACTCCGCATCTTTCCAGAAGAAAGGCGGTGGCCCGTGCATGCCTGTCATTGTTGGAACCGGTCGAGAAACTGCAAGGTCTCCCCGCCGGGTTTCCGGCTGGGTTCTAAGCCAGCCAGCGCGCCGCCTCGCGGGCGTGGTAGGTCAGGATCAGGTCTGCGCCGGCTCGCTTGATCCCCGTCAGGATCTCCAAGGTCACCGCCTTCTCGTCGATCCAGCCCATGCGCGCGGCGGCCTTGACCATGGAGTACTCGCCGCTGACGTTGTAGGCGGCCAGGGGGCAGGCGACCTCTTCGCGCACCTCCCGCAGCACGTCCAGGAAGGCCAGGGCCGGCTTGACCATCACCAGATCGGCCCCCTCCTGCAGGTCGGCCTGGACCTCGCGCAGGGCTTCGCGCCGGTTGGCGGGGTCCATCTGGTAGGAGCGGCGGTCTCCGAACTGTGGGGCCGACTGCGCGGCCTCGCGGAACGGGCCGTAGAAGGCGCTGGCGAACTTCGCGGCGTAGGCCAGGATGGGAATCTGATCGAAGCCCTCTTGGTCCAGGCGCGCCCGGATGGCCTGGACCCGGCCATCCATCATGTCGGAGGGGGCCACCATGTCGGCGCCGGCCCGGGCATGGGCCAGGGCGGTCTCGGCCAGGACGGGCAGGGTGGCGTCGTTGTCGACCTGCTGGCCGTCCAGCAGTCCGCAGTGCCCGTGGTCGGTGTACTCGCACAGGCAGACGTCGGTGACAACCAGCAGGCGGGGCAGCGCCCTCTTCAGCTCGCGGACGGCCCGGGCGACCGGGCCCTCGGGGTCGGCCGCCGAGGCTCCCCGGGCGTCCTTGGTAGCGGGGATCCCGAAGAGTAGCACTGCGGGGACCCCCTCCGCGCAGGCGGCCCCGGCCTCCCGCACAAGCTCGTCCACGCTCAGGTGGAACTGGCCAGGCATGGCCGGGATCTCCTGGCGGATTCCCTCGCCCTCCACCGCGAAGAGGGGGTAGATGAAGTTGGCCGGGTCCAACCGCGTCTCGCGGACCATGGAGCGCAGTTCGGCGCTGCGGCGCATCCGGCGCAGGCGGAGCTGGGGGAAGCCCGCTCGGGGTGCGCTGGCGAAGGGGAGAAGGATGGACATGGTTTCTCCAGACAGGGGTCTCGCGCTCGACGGGGGGAGGCGGTGGCGACACCTTCCACGTCCGAGCCGGGATCACTGCCCGTCGCGACGCCTGGATTCCTCCTCGGGAGGCTGCAAATCGGCCTGCCGCCCTGCCGGTCGGTCGGAGCGCAGGGAGCGCGCCCGGAGCGCGTCGAACTCCCCCTGGATGGCCTTGCGGATGTGGATCGCGCTGGGATTCCTCTGGGGGTTGCCCCTGGCCTTGACGGCCGAGGAGGCGGCGCCCTCCTTTCGGATTCCCTACACCTTCAGCGTCGACGGGGTCGAGCTTCGGGTGGTGGGGGCCGAGGTCACCCCGGATCAGCGCAACTTCCTGGCCCATGTGCAGGTTCGGGAGACGCTCGGTCGACCGGCCACGGTCTCCTGGCAGTCCTGGTTCGCCGCCCTCACGACCACCGGAGAGCGCCTGAGACCTCCCACCGACGTGGGGGTGGACGACGGGAGCGGCCTCAAGCGGGTCTTCGGGCCTCGACCGCTTCCAGCCAAAGGACGCCTCCGGCTGATGATCTACTGGCCCATCTACCCCCACGAGCGGCCCATCCGGTTGTGGGTCCAGGACGGGTCGGTCAGCCGGGAGTCCTGGAAGTAGGCGACCAGGCCTCGCGGAAGAGGTCTCTGCTGCCGCATCCGTCACGTTCCACAGGAGGTCCGGCCGAAGCCGGTCGGACCTGGAGGGGAATCAGGACCAGGGACGGGGGTCCTGGGTCCCGGTGGCCCTGGAGGACATCAGGGCCGGTTCAGGGGCAGGCTCTTGAAGGTCGGATCCAGCCGGTAGCGCGAGAGATACTGCATCTCCGCCGCCGACCCGTCGGGGCCCAGGTAGACCAGGCGCAATCCTCGCAACTCGCCAGGTCCTCCGGGGACGGCGTAGGAGAAGGCAGAGCGACCCGCTGGCACCTCCCACGACGAGAGCGAACGGCCGCCCGCGAACAAGACCAGCCGACCCGGTCCGGGAACCTTCAGCCAACCCTTCAGCAGGGCCCGGCGGTCCTCCTGGACCAGCTCCTCAAGCATCGAAGCCAGGGGACGATCCTCCAACGAGAAGACCTCACCTCGATCCGAACGGACCGTTCCCTCCTGCAAGACGTAGGTGCGCTCCTCGGACTGAGGGAGCCGGCACAAGCGACCCTCTTCGAGCACGTACAGTTCGACCGTGTTGGGACCCGACCGCAGCGCCTCGGGGGGGAGGATCGCCGAGAAGGATCCACCCGGCTCGAGGAAGGTGCTGGCCACGACGCGGCCGTTCAAGGCCACGGCCAGGGGGCGCGGGCTGCGCGAGGCCGGCGTGACCCGACCGCTCACCTGGACCGGCAGGAACTCGCGATCCAATCGAACGTCGCGCAGCAGGCCCGGCCAGTCCAGAGAGGCCCGCTGCCCCTGGCACGTCGGGACGTCTTGATTCTGGCTGCCCAGCAGTTGGTCCAACGGGCCGATTTCGTACAGGCCGGCCAGGCCGGGACGCCGGAACGGGCTGCGAGCCGTCAGGGCGCGGAAGATGCCGCGCCAGTCGTCCACTCGGATGAATCGGGGGTTGTCGGTGTTGATGTGCGCCAGCAGGAGCTTGGAGTCGGAGCCTTCCTCCTCGGCGCGGCCCACCAGGGAGCGCCCCTCCGTCTCCCAGGGAACCTGCGTGCCCAGATGCTCCGCCATCGTGGGCAGGAGGTCCAGGAGACTGGCCTCCACATCCGAGACCCCGCCCTGCTTCTGCCCGGGAGCTTTGACGAAGAGGGGCACGAAGAGCAGGTCCCCGCAGTTCTGAGGCACGGCGCTGCGCATGGGCAGGCCTCCGCGGTAGCTGGCGCCATGGTCGGCCGTCACCACCACCAGGGCCTGGTCGTAGAGGCCCACCTCCTTGAGACGGGCGAACATGCGCCCCAGCAACCGGTCGACGAAGGCGGCCTGCATGGTGTGTCGCTGGCGCCCCTGGGTCGCCTTCCACGAGTCGGTCCAGACGCCGTCCTCGACCCCTTCGCACACGGGGTCGCCCGAGTGGTCATACTCCCGTCCGTCCGGCAGATGGACAAAGGGGTAATGGGGCAGCAGGATGTGCAGGAAGTACAGCGGAGGCCGCCCCCCGGCGGGGGGTTCCATGGCCTGGATGAAGCGCAGGAAATCCTTGTCCCGGCTCTCCACGTAGTTCTCTGAACGGCCGAAACCCTTCCAGGCGTGATTCACGGGGGGCAGAGCGCGGGCACGCGCGGTCCGGGGCAGGACCAGGTGCAGATACACGATCCCCATGTCGCTCAGCAGGAGGCGAACCCTCTCGGAGAAGGACTCCTTGATGTTGACGGTCTGGCCCTGCGGTCCCAACAAGGTGATGTACTCGCTGACCCGCAGCTCGTAGGTGCCTCCCAACCAGGTGAAGAGGTTCTTCGGGTGGTGCAGGGCGATCGGCATCCGGGTCGGATCGGGAGGTTGGCTGGACAAGAGGCTGGGAATCACCAGGACGGTGTCGTCACATGGGGTGGTCGCCTGACGGTACCAGGTCGCCTCCCGGGTGAAGGAAGCCAGGTTGGGGAATCGCTCTGCATCCAACTGGCCTTCGGAGTCCAGCAGGGTGAAGGTCGGGAACTCGTCCAGGAGCACCATCACGATGGGCGCCCGGGCCGGTTGGGGCGGGAACAGGCCGCTGCGTTGATTTGTCGCAGGAGAACGGCCTTGATCGGGGGATGGAGCAGGAACAGGGCCGGGACGATGAGGGCGGCCGGGCTGAGGATGGTCAGGTAGGTCTGCGCCGTGGGACGGGTTCCCACCAGGGTCAGGCCCAGGCCGGCCAGACCCAGGCCCACCAGCACCACCGCCAGGTCGGAGAGGGGGAGGAACCCTCCCACCTGAAGACCCAAGGCCAGGAAGGCCGGCGCCAGCACGGCCAGGTGCACCGTGCGCCGCCAGCCCGTCAGCCGCCCCAGGCCCAGGTCCGCGAGCGACAGCAGGCCCGGCAGCAGCAGGCTCAAGACCCCCACCAGGGCGAGCAGGTCGGCCGGTTCCGAGCGGCGGGCCACCAGGATTTCGGGTTGCCGCGAGATCAACTGATAAATGGGCTGGGCCAGGGCCAGGCTGTACAGCGCGAAGACCGCCGCGACCCGGGCGGCGGCGGAAGGAGGGGGCGGTGCCGATTCTCGCAGAGAGTCCAAGATGGATGGCCTTCTTCCTGTCCTCACGCCGACGAACCCGGGCACCGACAGGATCCGTCTGGGGCGCCTCCTGGTCCGATGGAGACCTTCAAGCCAATGGAGCACCGGCTGCACCGAGAGGTTGCGGTCTTCTGGCGGCGGCGACCGGCAGATCCTGGGGCACGCAGCCCCTCGATGCTCGTGGAGCTCCTCCTTCGGCGAGGGAAGTCCCAGAATTGAACGCCGGTCCCCTGGAACCCTTCCCGAGCCGACGTGAAGGCCTGACCCTTGACCACGCGGCGTGGAATGGACGTCGAGGCATCAGGACTGCCACCTCACGGCGACGGGGATCTGGTCTTCCCAGGATTTCGCGTTCCCGAGGTTTCTTCGTGAAGACGCGACGTTTCTTGCCCTTCCCGATCTTGGAGGAGATCCTCCATGTCTTACAGGGTTGTCTCTACTGCGCGGAGGAAAGGGGCCTCCCCAGCGTAGACAAAACCAGATTTTGTCGGTATTTCCTTGTATGAGTGAGCAAGCGCCCGGCGGGTCTGCCCCGTGGTCGGGCGGGAGGGCGACCAGTTGACCAGAGGCTCTTGGGGGCTCGGACAGGCTTCGGGGGATTCTCTTCGGTCTGCCCCTCGCCGTCCCCGAGGCTTCTCGCAGATCGAGATCGCCATCGCCGTGGTGGTCCTGGCAGTCGGGATCCTGGGTGTCTTCGCCTCGTTCGCCTTCGCCATCCAGTCCACGCGGTTCAGCGGCCGCATGACCCAGGCGGTCACCTGGAATCGGCAGGTTCTCGAGCTGATCCGGGTCCGCAACCTCCCCTTCACCGTCCCCTTGCCTCCCCCCGAGGAGTCGGGCCTGAACGACCCGCCGAACCAGCCCTTCGAGAAGCTCCCCGACCTCAACGCCGCCCCGTTCCTGAACGACCTCCCCCTGGGGACCGGTTTCAAGAGGAGCATCCAGGTCCGCCGTCTGAGCGACAACGTCGCAGATTACCGCTACACGGTGGCCGAGATCACCGTCACGATCTTCTGGACGGAGAACGGGCGCCCCCGCAACGTCTCGATGAAGGCGCTCCATCGTCAGCCATGAGACCGCATCGACCTTTCGGCATGACCCTGCTTGAGACGATGATCAGCGTCGCGCTTCTGGGTCTGTTGGGCGTCATCCTGATGCAGATCTACGACGTCTCCAGGACCGCCTACGCCAGCGGCACCGGGCAGATCGCGTTGCAGCAGAAGGCTCGCGTGTTGATGGAGCGGATCTCCCCGCTCCTGGTCCGCGCGCTGCCCCCCGACCAGAGCCTCCCGGCCATCCTCTCTCCTGCAGCCGGCGATGCGGCCGACACCATCGTGTTCAGCGTGCCGGCCCCCGACTTCAACCCCCGCCATCCGATCTACAGCCAGGCGCGGATTCGCCGCGAGGACGACCGTTCCGTGGTGCTGGACGCCAATACGCCTCTTGTCACCGAGGACGACCGGGTTCTGGGTCGGGACATCGAGAGGCTGCGGTTCGCCGTCGTGGCCCGCAACGTGGTGCGGGTGACCGTGGATGTCTACGGGACGGCGCGCGGAGCGTCCAACCAGGACAAGGTTCAGCGCTACACGCTGGACGGCCTGGTCCAGATCCCCTACTACTCCAAGAACTGAGGTGAGACATGCTGGTTTGCACCTCCAGGCGGCGCGGCTCGGCCCTTCTCCTGGCGATCTTCTTCTTGACGGTCCTGTTCTTCCTGGCCATGGCGCTGCTGGAGTTGCTCCCCACGGAGCTGCGGGCGGCCCAACGCCAGCGCTTCAGCCAGGCCGCCTACTTCGCGGCCGACGCCGGGGTCACGGAGGCCCTGGCCTTCCTCGAGAAGCATCTCGAGCAGGAGCTGGAGCCGGCTCACGCCTTCACGGTCCAGACGGGGGCCAACCCCCACCACAAGATGAGCGGCAGCCTGGGGGACTGGACCTGGTCGCTGGAAATCCACCCGGACGCGGAAACCCCGCCGCGCGGGACCAGCACGCTGCGCATCTACAGGATCACTTCGACGGCCAGCCTCTTCGACGTGCCCTACCGCAAGATCACCGTGGACGCCGGGCAGGAGAGCTTCGCCAAGTACGCCATGTTCTACGACCAGGGCGAAGCGAACCTGGTCTGGGATGTGTCGCGCAGCCGGGTCGAGGGGCCGCTCCACCAGAACGACGTCCTCCGACTCTACGTTCCAGGAGGCTACTTCGACACCGAAGGGTCCCCGTCTTTCCTGGGGCCCGTCACCAGCAGCAAGTTCGCCGGACCCGAGCAGGGCGACGGGGTCGAATACACAGGGGGAGGCGGCAAGCCCTACAACAAGAGCGGCAGCCCGATCCTGGAGCGCTACCAGCGGATGCTCTCGGGTGGCCGCGAGGCACTTCGCACCGGGGACAAGACCAAGGAGATGCCCAAGAACTCCCGCAACCTGGCCGAGGCGGCCTGGGGCAGCGAGACCTCGGCTCCGCCCGCCCTGGCCGGGGTCTACCTGAACTCGGCGGTGGGCACCGGGGACTTCAATGAGGCGCTGGGAGGCGTTTTCATCCAGGGAGACGTCGACGCGATGGAGCTCGGGGTCTCGGGCGGGAACTCGACGGTGACGATCACCCAGGGCGGCAAGAAGTCCTTGCTGACGGTCTACACCGAGGGCGGCACGAACCTGCCCGCCGGGACGAAGGTGAACGGTCAGGCCCTGCCCAAGCCTTTGGACATCCCTGCGGGGCACACGGTTCTCAAGAAGGCGGATGGCAGCTACGAGGTCGTCTCCGGGACCACCAACGGAGTGGTCTACGCCACGGGGACCATCCACAGCCTGCGCGGCGTCAATCGGGGGGCGCGGACCGTGGCGGTGGACATCGAGCGCGACAAGGAGATCGTGGTTTCGGGGGACCTCACCCGAGCGGACACGCCGCTGGGGAAGAAGCCGAGCGGAAGCCGCGACGTGCTGGGCCTGGTCGGCTACAACGTCCGGCTCGGCCGGGCCATCCCCCGGAGCCTCAATGACCCGCTGTACCTCTACTGCACGATCTTTGCCGGGAGGAAGGATGGCTCGGGTGGATATGCCGTGGATGGATGGGACGAGCGCTGGGGAGAGGTCGGCAAGTTCATCATCCACGGTGGGCTGATCGAAGGCCAGGACAAGCCGTGGGGCTACGTCGGTTCCTCGGGGTTCTCGGTCTATGACATCCTCTACGACTCAAACCTGGCCAAGTCGCCGCCTCCCTTCTTCCCGATGCTCCCGAAGCTGCACATCCGCTCCTGGACCGAGGAGGCGCAGTAGGCGGATCTCTTGAGTTGAGCCTGGGGTTGACGTCCCCGCCCTGGTGGCCTGCCTCCAGGCCCGCCCGGGAAGAGACAAGAGAAGGCCCGGTGGACCGGGCCGAAAGGAATCCTGCCGGGAAGGCGAAGAGGGCCACGTTCAACGGTTCACGGACCTGAAGGCCCCCGGCATCCGGGCCCCTGGAACGTCGACTCAAGCCTGGAGCGAGGCCTTCTCAAATTGGGTTATCTGGCGATTCTGGCGGCCATTTCGGCGGGCATCCTGTTGACCAGCGTGGGGGAGTCCAGGGGACAACAAGGCCCGGGGATCTGGGAGCGCGCTTTGATCGGTCCACCTTTGGGAATCGCCGCCTGGGGTCTGGTGACCAGCGCCTTGTGGACCGCCTTCGGACCATCCGATGCCCTCAGCCTGTTGGGCCTGGTCCTTCTGTTGGGCCTGGGAGTGCTGTGCTGGGCCCGAGGGCCTCGCGTCCTGCAGGGTCGTCCTCCGACAGGCGCCCAGGTGGCCAGGTGGATGGCCATCCCTGCACTGGCGGTGATGTTGCTGATCGGAATCCGCCACCTCACCACGGCCGACGGCCTTCTCCTCCAGGGCGATCCCATGACGGACCTCCCTTTCCATATGGCCCTGGCGGGCATTCTGGCGGAGGCCTCCAGCGTCCCGATCGACCACCCCCTGATGTCTGGTCTGCCCCTCCGCTACCACGTCGTCGCGGACGTGGTGGCTGCCGCGGCGGTCCGCCTCAACAGTGCATCGGCGGGTTTCGCCGCCATGGGAAGCCCGGAAGCCTTCAGCCTGGAGGACCTGGTCGCGGTCTTCAACGTGTTGGACATGGTTCTGGCCGCGAGCCTTGCCGGGCTGGTCGGCCTGCTGGCCTTTCGTCACGGTCTGTCTCCGGCTGCCTCCCATCTGGCCGTCTGGCTCTTCCTGCTGGGTGGGGGACTGGGCTTTGCCTTCTACTGGCCCGACCTGCTGCGGGATCCCGGCCAGGCTCTGGCCAGCATGCATTCGCCTCCTGACCGCCTGCATGATTGGGGAATCGTCTGGACCGGCATGCTGCGCGATTTCGTCGTGCACGCGCGGGCCACGCTTCTGGGCCTTTGCCTGGGGGTGGCGGCCTTGGTGCGCTTCACCGCCGGTCGACGCCTGGAGTTGGGCGATGCGGTCGGAGCCGGGCTCTGTGCAGGGCTGCTGCCCTTCTCGCAGGTCCACTCCTTCATCGGGACCATGCTGTGTCTGGGGGCGCTGTGGCTCCTCGGTCGGCGCAGTGGAAGCAGGCCCTTCTGGCTGACGGTCCTCGCCCTGGTGGCGCTCCAGCTCCCCGCGCTGCTGGCCATGCGTCAGGGGATGGTGGCGATCCAGCCCGGCTGGGAGAGCCCCCGGCACGATGCCTTGGGCCTGCTGCAATTCTGGGCCCTGAACCTCGGGGTTCTCTTCTTCGTGCCTCCCTTGGTGGCATGGCGGCCTGGGGGGGACCTGCGCAGGCTCTGGTTGGCCTCCCTGCTGCCTTTCGCGCTGTGCAACGTGCTGGTCTTCACGGTCCCCTGGAACAACATCAAGATTCTGCATTCATGGTTCCTGGTGGCCTGCATCCTGACGGCTGCGGGCCTGGGGGAACTGTGGAACACGTCGCGCCTGCTGCCCCGTCTGCTGGCCCTCGGCCTGGCCCTGCTGAGCGTGGCGACCGGCCTGGTCAGCCTGGCCTGGCACTCCGGCACCCATGCAGTCATCCCCCGGCCGATGTTGGAATACGCCCTCCAGGCTCGACGTTCGGTTCCCCGGGACCAGGCCATCGCCACCTTCCCGGACGTGGCCCTGCTCCTTCCATCCTACTCGTTTCGCAGGGTCTACCTGGCCCAGTCGGGGCTCAGCGTTTCTCACGGAGTCCATCCTGGCGAGAGAATCGAGGCCATCAGACGACTGTACTCCGCAGCCTCGCTGGAAGACCTGGTCTCCCAGGCCAGGAAGATGGGGGTTGCGTTTGTGGAACTCCAGGCTCACGACCCTGGCTTCCTGGTCAACCGTCCCTTGATCGAGAGCCTTCCCCTGGAGGTGGACGGGGGGGACCAGCGCCTCTATCGGATTCCGCCTGACGCGGTCGAGGTCAGGGAGGCCCCGTCCAGAGCGGGAGGACCGGTGCATCCGTCGTCCGGGAAGACATAGAAGAAGACCCGGCGGACCGGGCCTTCTTCTGCGGCTTGGAGCCCCCGGCCCCCCCCCCTCCGGGTCTGGGTCAGGCTCCGCCGCTCTTCTCGTCGCCTGCCTGGAAGGACTGGAGCGCCAGGTAGCTCGGTCCGAAGCGCTTGATGTTGTCGAGCTGTTTGTCGAAGGCGTCGAAGTGGGCTTCCTCGTCGGCCACCAGGGACTCGAAGAGCTGTTTGGACACGGCGTCCAGGTTCGCGCTGCACTCCAGCGCGGCCTGATTGTAGTCGCGGGCCGAGTCGGCCTCCATCTCGGCCGCCTTCTTCAAGATTTCTGCTGGTTCGGTGATGGTCAGCACGGGCCCGGGCACGGTCATGCGCACGTCCCCCTTCAGGAAGAGGATGCGCTCGGCCAGGTTCTCGACGTGGCCCATCTCCATGATGGCCGTCCGCTTCAGAAGCGAAGCCAGCGGCGCAAAGCCCTGGTCGTCCAGGTGGAAGTGCCAGTACATGTACTGGTGCACGGCCTGCAGCTCATCGCCGACGGCGCGGTTCAGAAGTTCGATGCTCTTGTTTGCGTCCATGTGGTCTCCTCCAATGCGGTACAGCCCCCCTAGGACTTGACTGGTCTGGAGCCTTCGCGCTCCCCGGGCCAGGTTCCTAGAGGCCTGTCCGGCGGGCAGGTCCGTCGGCGCTCCTGGAATTCAGCCCCGGAGTTCAGGCCAGCATCTCCGTCACGGTCTGCACCAGGGCCTCCAGGGTGGCCTCCGGGGCCACCCCGACGCGTTCATAGCCCAACTCACGGGCCGTTCTTGCGGTGATTGGACCCAGGGCTGCCAGCGGGGTCGTCCGAGGAGGCAGAAGGTCGTGCGTCAACCGGTGGAAGGCCCGGACCACCGAGGAGGCCGTGACCGTGACCAGGTCCACGCCTTCCAGAAGTTCCTGGCGGGTCCCGCCGGGCAGGTCCTCCAGCGGAACGGTTCGATACAGGGGAACGACGTCCACCCGGGCCCCCCGCTCGCGCAGGACCCGGGGCAGCACGTCGCGGGCCTCGGCGGCCCGGGCCAGCAGGATCCGCTTGCCCTGGAGAGGGTGAGCCTCGAAGGCCTCCAGCAGACCTTCGGCCACGTACTCCTGGGGGAGCAGATCGGTCTTCAGGCCCAGGCATTCCTGGACCGCCCGGGCCGTGGAGGGGCCGATGCAGGCCACGCGGGCGCGCAGCTCGGCGTGGCCCGTCTGCAGTCGGGCGCGGAGTCGCGGGGGGGCGTTGGGACTGGTCAGGACCAGCCAGTCGTAGCATTCCAGTTCGGTCAGGGCCTGGTCCAGGGGGGCGAGGTCCTCGGGGTCTTCCAGGCGGATGGTCGGCACCAGCAGGGGAAGAGCCCCTTGCGCGGACAGCAGCTCGGCCAGTTCCTCGGCCTGATCGGCCGCGCGGGTCACGACGATGCGCCGACCTTCCAGCGGTCTTCGCTCTGGGCTTCCGGCTCCGGGAAGCCATTGCCGGGCACCCGAGGCCAGCAGCTCCCGGGCCACCCGGCGGCCCAGGGCCTCCGAGTGCTCGGGGGCAGCCCAGTCCCGACGGCGCAGGACCGGCTGGCCCGAGGGCGCGGCCACCAGGGCCTCCAGGCACACGCCCTGGGCATCGGGACGGGCCAACGCGGCCACCGGGGCCTGACAGCCACCCTGCAGCTCCTCCAGGAAGGCGCGCTCGGCTCGCGCGGCGCTGGTCGATTCGGGGTGCGCCAGGGCCTGGAGTCGGGCCCGGGTGATCTCGTCGTCCTCGCGGAATTCCAGGCCCAGAAGGCCCTGTCCGGCCGCCGGCAGGCACTCTTCGGGTTCCAGGGGATGCACCTGGTCGGGTGTCAGGCCCAGCCGTTCCAGGCTCAACCGGTTGACCCCGGCCTGGGCCAGGACCAGCGCGTCAAAGTCTCCGGCCTTCCACTTGCGGATCCGGGTGGGCAGGTTCCCCCGGATCTCCAGGCAACGCAGGTCGCCTCGGAGGGCCAGCAACTGGGCTCGCCGACGGGGGCTTCCCGTACCCACCCGGGCGCCGGGGGGAAGTTCAGACAAAGGAGGCCCCACCAGGCAGTCCCGGGGATCCTCGCGTTGCGGCGGGCTGGCCAGGGTCAGGCCCGCAGGCAGGGTGCCCGGCAGGTCCTTGAGGCTGTGCACCGCCAGGTCGATCCGGCCCTCCAGCAGGGCCTCCTCCAGCTCGCGGGTGAAGATGCCCTTGCCTCCGAAGGTGGACAAGGCCCGGTCCTGCTGACGGTCCCCGGTGGTGCGGATGACCTCCAGACGAACTTCCAGGTCCGGCCAGGCGCGACGCAGCTCGTCGGCCACCGCCTCGGACTGGGCCACGGCCAGGTCGCTTCCGCGGGTTCCCAGGCGCAGGAGGGGCCGCTCCGCAGCCACCTGCGGCGAGTCCACCGCGGATGCCTCCGAGGGTTCCTCCATTCCGAAGAAGGCCAGGCTGCACTGCAATCGGGCGGGGTCCACCCCATCCGCCGCCATCTCGCGCAACTTCCGGGTGGGCTGGTGCAGCAGCTTGCGCATCAGGTTTCGAGAGAAGGTCTCCAGGAGACCGGACAGCTCTTCGCTCAGTCCGCGGGCTCGGGCGCGCTCCAGCTCTTCCTGGCGGAGGGCCTCGACGTGCTCGCGCAGCCTCCGGATTGCCGGCACGGCCCTCCGGCCCGCCAGGTCGCGGAGGAACTCCCGGGTTTCCTGCTCGACCATCCGGGTCACCTCGGCCACCTCCTCGTGCCGATGCGAGAGGTTGCGGGCGACGGCCTGCTGCAGGTCGTCGAGGTTGCACAGGTGCACCTGCGCGAGCTCACTGCAAGAGGGCTCGACGTCGCGAGGCAGGGCGATGTCCATGATGAAGAGGGGCCGGGCGGGCCGGTTCTTCATGAGGCGCTCCAGGCGCTGGCGGGTCAGGATGAAGTGGGGTGCCCCGGTCGAGGTCAGCAGGATGTCGCAGTCCGCCAGGGTCCGGTCCAGGTCTTCGAAGGGGACGGCGTGGGCGCCGCAGCGTCGGGCCAGATCCTGGGCCCGGGCATCCGTCCGATTGCTGACCGAGAGGCGTTCGACGCCGCAGTGGGTCAGGTGCCGCAGGGTCAGCTCGCTCATCTTGCCGGCTCCCAGCACCAGGACGGTGCGTCGGGCCAGGTCGCCCAGAAGGGTGCGGGCCATCTCCACCGCAGCGTGGCTGATGCTGGCGGCACCCTCATTGATCCGGGTCTGGCTGCGGGCTCGCCGGCCCACCCGGACGGCCCAGGGAAAGAGGCGGTTCAGGTGCGGACCGGTCGCGCCGGCCCCGCGCGCGGTCTCCCAGGCCTTGCGGACCTGGCCCAGGACCTGGTTCTCGCCCGGGATCATCGAATCCAGGCCACTGGCCACCGCGAAGAGGTGGGCCACCGCCTGATCCTCGGCGTGGCTGTAGAGGTGGGTGCTGAAGTCCTCGGGTTCCAGGCCGCGGGAGCGAGCCAAAAAGTCGAGGACTTGGCGTTCGCCTTCCTGGAGGTCGGGCGTCGAGACGTAGATCTCGGTCCGGTTGCAGGTGGACAGGATCACGCCTTCCTGGACCGCCGGGTTCTCCAGAAGCCCGGTCAGGGACGACTCCAGGCCGGACTCACCAAAGGCCAGGCGCTCGCGCACGACCAGGGGAGCCGTCTTGTGGTTCAGGCCGACCAGGAGCAGTCCCATGCCGTCCGGTGCCGGGGTCAGCGGAATCCCTGCCAGGATTCCCGAGCCCACTCGCACAGTCGCCGGGGATCCTTGGCAACCTCGGGGGGAACCTGGTAGTAGGTCTTCAGGCGGGTGGTGGGGCTAGGCTGGAAGGGCTGCATGCCGAGTTCCTCATAGCGGGGCAGGCTGTCGGGCCAGGTCTTGAAGTAGGCCTGGCCGTCCACCACCAGTCCGAAGAACTGACCTTCGAGGTAGAGGCCGAACCCTCCGAACATGGGCCGGGGATCCACCTCGCCCAACTCGGACAGGCGGTCCAGCAGCACGTAGTCTTGCAGGTTCTGTCTCATCGCGCCGCCCCCTTCGACGGGGCTTCGGGGGTGCCTGTGTCAGCCGGCCTGTTTCTCCAGGTGGCGCAGCAGAAGGTACTCGGCGGGCAGCAGGGCTCCCAGGATGGCGACGGAGGCCAGGGGGGGCAACCCGATCGAAGTGGCCAGGGCGGCAAAGTCGTTGCCCTGCTTGGCCAGCAGGGGAAGGGAGCCCTTCAAGGCCGTCCCTGCATAGAGCATGCTGTTGAGCACCGTGAATCCGCCGTAGCCCATCAGGGCGGGGCCCAGGACCGGATGCTCCTTGCGGATCTTGTAGCCCACCGCAAAGGCCACCGCGGCGGAGGTCGCGTCCACCAGTGTCCCGGCCCCGGCCACCAGGGCTCGGGCTCCATCGGGCCCCAGCTTCTGGCCCAGGTCGGTCAGAGGACCGGGGGTGTAGCGGCAGACGCCCCCTTTGAAGGGCTGGATGCTGATCGACGGGTTGGCGTTCTGATAGACCGCGTTGGCCGCCACCGCGTGGCCCAGCTCGTGCGCTGCGATCGAGGGCCCGGCGGTTGCCGCCGTGCTGGCGATGCCGCCGAAGACCCCGCTGCGGAGGACCTCGCCGCCCGTCAGATCCACCCCGTCGACGCTTTCGGCCGCAGCCAGCAGTTCCTGGGCTGAAGCGGGGCGCAGGGCCAGGTTGGCCCGCATGCCGGGTGTGGGGTTGTGGGTGATCGGCAGGGTCATGGGGACACACTCCTCCTGGAACGAAGGATAGCAGGCCCGGGAACGGTGCGGGTTGGAGGAATGTAAACTGAAGGACGCCAGGGCCTCTCCCTGGCGGGGAGGCCCTGGCGTCCTGGAGGTGTCGTCTGAGCTTCAGATGGCCCGGCGACGGTCCATCCGGCGACGGCCCGGCGGGAGGGCCTTGAAGGACTGGATCACCTTCCCGTTGCGGATATAGGTGAACTGCTTGATCTTGGGGCTGTTCTGCGTGTAGGAAGTGGTCGTGCCCGTGATCAGCACGCAGTCGGACTCGCGCTCGCGGCGGCCCACCCGGCCGACGAGCTGCTCGATCTCGGCCTCTCCGAAGTGGTCGGCGTCGGTCACCAGCACCATGTCGGCCATGGGGATGTCCAGACCCGAGCCCACCAGGTTGGTGGCCACCAGGATGGCCGGCTTGTTCTCGCGGAACTGCCGCATCATGCTGACCCGGTCCTCCAGGGGCATGTCGGCGGACTTGCCGCGCGAGCGACGACGATGCTCGAGGCTGTCGGCCATCTCGCCGTGCAGCATGGAGACCGACACGCCCACGCGGTCCTCGATGTAGCGGGCCAGGATCGGCACCCGGGCCCGGGTGCGGCTGATCACGTAGATGCGGCTGCCCGACTCGATGTGGCGGCGCAGGACCTCCATGCCCAGGTCGATCTGGGTGAAGATGTTCTCGTTCCAACTGGCCGGCACTTCGTGGCGCCGGGTGGGGGGCGAGTCGAACGGCATGTCCGTCATGGCCACGGTCTCGCGCCAGGCCCCTTCGCGCTTCAGGAAGCGCTCGACGGCTTCGGGGGTGGCCGAGGTGAACAGGACCGGAGCCGCCAGTCCCCGCAAGTGGGCCAGGTCCTCGTCCTCGTCGAAGGCGTTCACGTCGTCGACGATCACCAGCGAGGCGGTCTCCAGAAGGCTGCGATACTTGCGCTGCTGAAGCAGCATGGCCGAGCCGATGGCAAACGAGACGTTCCCCGCCAGGAGCTGTTCCAGCGAACGCTGGCGGTCGCGGGGGGGGATGCCGGCGTGCATCTGCACGCACTCCAGGCCGGTCCCCTCCAGGCGGTCGGCAAAGTACATGTGCTGCTGGCGGGCCAGGTCGCGGGTGGGGGCCAGCATCACCACGTGGCGGCCCGTCTCCAGGGCGCGCCGCACGGCGACGCGCAGCGAGACCTCGGTCTTGCCCGAGCCGGTGGGGGCCTTGAGCAGGATGCGGTCCTTGCCTTCGGTCAGCCGCGAGCCGACCTCCGCGATGGCGTATTCCTGGTGCCGGGTCAGCGCGAAGGTCTGGCCCGGTTGGACCAGTTCGCCCTGTTCGGCCACGTGCTGAACGTTTTCGTCGATCTTCTGCCAGATGTTGTTCTTGTCCATGAATTCTCCAGGGGTGCCGGGTCCGGGATGAAACCGGCCCGCCCCGAGACTCCCGGCGCCTGAACGTGCGCCGCCCGGGAGAAAGACTCCGGGCCAGGGACATCGGGGAGGGCCGCAAGACCCGCAATGGGGGTTGGGCTCTCTCTTAATACCCGGTACTATAACATCGGGGTCGGGGGGGTGTCAAAAGACCCGACCTCCCCCCCTGCCGAACCCCCGAATTGTCGGCCTGGGCGTTCCCAGGGAGGCCTGCCAGGGGAGGAATCCCTTCAAGGGACGTCAAACCTGCTGGCATCGCTGGACGGAATCCCTGTTGCCTCCAAGTGCAGGCAAACGGGGGCGGCGGGGTGCCCGGAGTCGATCCCAGCCCATCGGCGGACCCTGGAGCAGGAGGTGGCGAGATGGCAGTCAGGGCGGTGAAGGAGAAGGTCCCCGTGATCCTCCTGACCACCACGTTCCGCTTTGAGGGCGAGATGCACGTGGTTCCGGGTGGCAGGCTTCTGGACGAGATCAACAAGGAACGCGACTTCATCCCCATCACCAACGTCACCGTGTATGACAACCGGGGAGAGCAGCCTCTGGATACGCTGGACTTCATCGCGGTCAACAAGGAACTGGTCGTGATGGTCGCCCCCGTCTCGGCCCGCTGAGTCCCGTCTCCGCAGAACAGCAGAACCGCCCGGAGAAGACCTGGACATGATCATTCGCTATCTCGGTCACTCGAGCTTCTACCTCACCTCCCCGAAGGGGGCGGCTGTCTTGATCGACCCCTACTCGGACTACATGCCCTTCAGTTTCCCGAACCTGGAGGCCGACGTGGTGGTGGTCTCTCACGAGCACCGTGACCACAACGCCATCCGCCGGGTTCAGGGCACGCCTGTGGTGGTCAAGCGCACCGCGGATTTCCCGGTCGAGCACGAGGTCCCGGTCAAGCGGACCGGGGAGACCCTGAAGTTCATGGGGCTGCCGACCTTCCACGACAACTCCGGCGGTCGGCGGCGGGGCCCCAACACGGTCTGGCACTTCTTCTGGGATGGTGTCCACTTCGTCCACCTGGGAGATCTGGGACATCTGCTGACCGATCAGCAGGTCCAGCAACTGGGCAAGGCGGACGTCCTCTTCCTGCCGGTGGGCGGCAAGTCCACCCTGGGTCCGGCCGAGGCCGGGCTGGTGATCAACCAGTTGAACCCGAACCTGGTCTTCCCGATGCACTTCCAGGTCCCCGGCCTGGAGGATCTCGCTCTGTGCGACTCGCCCCTGGAGGCCTTCCTCTCGCGCGTGGCCCGGGTAGAGGATCAGGCCACCACGACCTACGAGGTCGACCAGGCCAAGCTCCCGATGCAGACCACGATCATCCTGCTCCGAGCATGAGTGAGAAAACCCGCTACATCTTCGTGACCGGGGGCGTGGTCTCGTCCATCGGCAAGGGCATCGTGGCGGCCTCCCTGGGCACCCTGCTCAAGAGCCGGGGCTTCAAGGTGACCATCCAGAAGCTGGACCCTTACGTCAACGTCGATGCGGGCACCATGAACCCCTACCAGCACGGGGAGGTCTTCGTCACCGACGATGGCGCCGAGACGGACCTGGACCTGGGTCACTACGAGCGCTTCATCGACGAGAACCTGGGCCGCGAGAACAACGTCACCACGGGGCGGATCTACGGGACGGTGATCGAGCGCGAGCGGCGGGGCGACTATCTGGGAGCCACCGTCCAGGTGATCCCGCACATCACCGACCAGATCAAGGCCTCGGTCCGCAAGGTGGCCGAGGAGAGCCAGGCCGACGTGGCCCTCGTCGAGGTGGGCGGCACCGTTGGGGACATCGAGGGTCTGCCCTTCCTGGAGGCCATCCGCCAGTTCAAGAAGGACGTCCCCTCCGACCGTGTCCTGTATCTCCACGTGACGCTGGTCCCCCACCTGGGGGCGGCGGGCGAGATGAAGACCAAGCCCACCCAGCACTCGGTGAAGGAGCTGCGCTCGATCGGCATCCAGCCCGACGTGATCATCTGCCGCACCGAGAAGAGCATGACCCCGGACATGATCGAGAAGATCGCCTTGTTCTGCGATGTCCCGGCCAAGGCCGTCTTCGAGAGCCGCGACGTGTCCACCATCTACGAGGTCCCGCTGCGCTTGGAGAAGCAGGGCCTGGCGGATTTCGTCTCGCAGCGTCTGGGCCTGGAGTCGCGCAAGCCCGACCTGGCCAGTTGGCAAGACCTGGTCAAGAAGATCAAGAAGCCGGCCCGACATGTCCGGATCTGCGTGGTGGGCAAGTACATCGAGATCAAGGACGCCTACCTGTCTCTGGCCGAGGCCCTCGAGCACGCCGGGATCGCCAGCGGCACGGGGGTGGAGATCGTGCGGCTGGACGCCGAGACGCTGGCCCACGAGGGGGTCGAACTCCTCTCCGGCGCCCACGGGATCCTGGTGCCCGGCGGCTTCGGCTCGAGGGGGGTCGAGGGCAAGATCCTGGCCATCCACCACGCTCGGACTTCGGGAATTCCCTTCCTGGGGATCTGCTACGGGCTGCAGTGGGCCGTCGTCGAGTTCGCCCGCAACGTCTGCGGCTGGGCAGGAGCCAATTCGACCGAGGTGGACCCTGAAAGCCCCTACCCGGTCATCGCCGAGATGGCCGAACAGAAGGGCATCCGCAAGATGGGCGGGACCATGCGCCTGGGGGTCTACACCTGTCGCTTGCGGCGCCGGACCCGCGCCTTCCAGGCCTACGGGACGCTGGAGGTCGCCGAGCGCCACCGCCATCGCTTCGAGTTCAACAATCGTTATCGGATGGACCTGGAGGATGCCGGCCTGGTGATCAGCGGCATCAACCCCGACCGGAACCTGGTGGAGATCGTCGAGTTGCGCGACCACCCCTGGTTCGTGGCCTGTCAGTTCCACCCCGAGTATCGCTCCCGGCCATGCCGGGCCCATCCGCTCTTCCGCGACTTCGTGGCCGCGGCGGTGGCGGCTTCGGGAGAGTGAGGACGGGGCGTCTGGTGGCGCTCCTGCTGGTCTTGTTCCTGGCCTGCCTGCCCGCCGTCGGCGCTTCGGTTGGGACCCTGGTCGAGCAGGTCCTTCCCGATCGGATCCTGCTGGAGTCCGGACAGGAGATTCCGTCGGGCCGGGTTCGCGCCGTGTTCCTGGTGCACTCTGGGGGCCAGAACCCCGTGCCCTGGGGGCTGATCTCTCCAGGGGATCGGGTGCTGGGCTGGGAGGGGGGGAACCTGCGGTTCCAAGCCCGCCTGGTTCGGGGCGAGTTTCTGGATGCCCGCCACGGGGAATTGCTCCTGGGCCGCCAGAACCTCTCCCTCTCCTCCAAGGCGGAGGTCCTCCTGAACGGACAACCCTGCCTCCTGGAAGACCTGCCTCGAGGCCGGGCGGCCCTGGCCCGCCTGGATCCGGTCACGGGGCGGGTGGGTCGCCTGGAGGTGGTGGATCCTGGGCACCCGCGGGGGCAGGAGGCCTCCGAGATCCTGGCGGTTCGCGTGGGACTTGTGCCCTCCGAGGAAGTCCCGCCCCGCCCTTTGAGGGCCGGAGAGGTCCTGCATCTGGAATTGCGTGCCCCGGAGGCCGGGCGGGCGGTTTTCGACGTCGCCGGCGTGGTCCGGGGTCTGGCGGCCCGGGAGGTGGAACCCGGGTTGTACCGGGCCCGGCTGGTGGTTCCCCCGGGCCTGGATGCCCCGAACACCTTCGTCCTGGGTCGGTTCTTTTCTCCCGAGGGGGGGCTCTCGGTGCGCGTGGGGCCCGCTCTCAGCCTGGCCCCCTCCCCGCCACGGGTGCAGCAGTTCGGGCCTCAGGGGACCGCCTGGGGACGTTCGCCGGTCTTCGCCCGCTATGAGTCCCCTGGAACCATGGTGGAAGCGGCTCGGGTTCGCCTGTGGCTGGACGGGCAGGAGGTCAGCGCCCGGGCGCAGCGCCGGGTGGATCTGGTCTGGCACGAGCCGCCCGGGGGGCTGGCCAGCGGGCTTCACCGGGTGCGTCTGCAGGTCGTGGACGCCGCGGGGAACCAGACTCAGGTCTCGTGGCACTTCCGGGTGGAGGAAGCCGGGGACCAGGAACCCTAGGGTTCCTAGGAGTTCTCGAACTGCTCCAGGATGCTCCGAGGATGGCGGACTCCGTAGATCAGCGAAAGGTGGCGGCCCTTGAGGCGGCTGGACTCGACCTCGAGATGCTCGGCGCCGACGGCCCGGTCGACCACCTCCTTGAGCAGCCGTCCGGAGGGGGTGTTCTCGGTGATCACCTGGTAGGTGATGGGGTAGAAGCCCTTCACGAAGACCCTGGCAGGTTGGCGTCTTTCGCCTTGACAGACCATCAGTTCCAGCCCGCCGGAGGCCGTCTCCCTGGGATAGACCTGGATCCGCAGCGGCCCGGTCACAGCTCCCTCCAGAAGGCCCAGGAAGTGGCGCTCCCTGGCATCGAAGTTGAAGAGGCTCCGGCTGAGGCAGGACTCGCCGGAGGTCGCATTGCCGCCGGGCAGGTGCGTCGGCAGGACGTAGGCGTACCAGACGTAGCGACGTGAAGCCGCATAACGCCGGGCATCGAAGCGCTCGCTGCCCAGGATTCGGTCCAGCCATCCTTTGAGGGATTCGGCGAAGGCGTTCCGACGGGTCAGGACCGAACAGGTCCGGGGGGTGCTCCGGTCGACCTCGATCTCGACGCGTTGGGTGGCCTGATCCAGCCGGACCGAAAGGATCACGAAGCGGGTCGGGTCCGGCCGAGGGAGGATGTCGAAGTCCAGGCCCCCCTCCCGCAGCATCTCGAGAAATTCCTCTTCCGCCTCGGAGAGGTTGAAGATCGGTTCCTGGGCCAACCGGAAGAAGGGGGTCTCGCGATCCAGCCTCTTCCAGGGCTCGTGGTCTGCAGGATTCCCATGGTCAAAGCCGTCTTGCTCGAGCATCGGCCCATTGTAGCATCTGGGGCGGCCTTCCCCAACCGCAGAGGGAATGCTACATTCCAGACAGGCTTCCCGGATTGTCTGCAACGCGACCGGGCGCCGCCTGCCGGGCCCCTGGCGGCGCTTCCTTCAAAGGCCTCCTGCTCTTCTGGCTCGCGCTGGGTTGCGCGAGCCAGGTCCTGACCGTTCCGGCGCAGGGCTCCGGTGGGACCCTGCAGGTCACGGGCCGACCCGCCTCGGCCGAGCACCTCTCGGAGGTGGCCGGCGTCCGGGTCGGGCGGGACCTGCAGCCCGGAGAGCGGTTGCGCTGTGCAGGACGGACGATCCAGAACCTGGACCTGCCGCAGATCCCGGCCCGCATCCTGGCCTTCTCGGACCATCCTGAGAGGGTGCGCAGCCGCGGACTTCTCTTCCAGGCGGGACTGCTCCGGTTCAAGCCGGTGCGCTTCCAGTACTACCACGAAGGGGGACGGCCGGACGGTCCGCTCTTCCTGTCGGTCCGTCTGCGCAATCGAGGAAGCGCCCCGGCCCGGATCCACCTGATCCAGGGGGCGGCAGGCCCCGATGCCGACTACTTTGCAGCCGGGCATCGCAACAACCAGGTCTTCCTCAGGCGCCTGGTGGCCTTCGAGGGGCGGGTGGCGATCCTGGCGCCCGGGGAGTCCTTGCAGGTGGCCACGCATCGCCTGCCTTTCGAGCAGGTGGTCAGTGGGACGCTGCAGATGACCCTGCTGGAGGGCCGGGACCTGGAGTACGCGCTGTTCGCCATGCACGATCCGGCCGAACCGGTCGGATTCGACCTCTTGTCCAATCCCCAGGATGTCCACGCTCGAGGGATCTATCCCGCCGCCGACCAGGTCCTGGAGCGGGGATGGGAGGTGGGGCCGACCCCGGGCCTGCTGGCCTTCGGAGCGGTCCGCCAGCCCAACGTGCTGGCAGGGCCGGAGCTGAAGGGGGACTATGGGGTCGTGGTCCGGGCCGACCTGCGCCTGATGAACCCCTTGGACCGCCCGCAGAGGGTCGAGTTCTTCTTCAATCCGCGCGGGGGGCCGGCGACCGGAACCTTTCTGGCCCGGATCGGCCAGGGAAAACTACTGGACTGGTCGGTCCCTCGGCCGGTGCCGGCTTTCGCCGAGGTCTCGCTGGCGGTCCTGGAGGTTCCCGCACGGGGCCAGACCCTCCTGACATTGTGGACCATTCCGGAGGGCGCCTCGAACTATCCCGTGCGGGTGTTGATGCGTCTGCCCTGACGGACCTGCAAGAGGAATGCCGCAGGGGTGCTGGAAGTTGGTCGATCAATCATGGCCCGGGCTCAGAATGAACAGGACCCCGTGAACGGCGTGTCGGAAACCCAAGGGCGGTCCCTGGTGGCCCTCTTGGGGTTCCTCAGCGCCGCACTTCTCGGAGTGGCCGCCCTGGAGGTGGGACGCCTCGGGGACCCGCTCCCCTTCCTGGCCCTGCTGGTGGCGGCAATCCTGATGGAGGTTTCCTCGGCGCTGATCCCCGGTTTCGGGTACATCAGCCTGAGCTTCTTCGTCTGCCTGGCGGCCGTGCTTCGTACCACGCCCCTGTATGGGGAGGCCTTGCCTTCTTACGAGCACTTCGGCCTTCCCGTCGTCAGCCAGGCCATCCTGATCGCCTTCTGTGCCTTGGCGGTCGGCTGGCTCTTCCGGATCCTGGTTCGTCGGGATTCCCATTCGGGCTGGCGACGTCTGGCGGAGCTCTTCGTCCATCTGCTGCGCGTCGCCTTGCTGGGTCTGGTTCTGCTCAACATCCCTGGGATGCTGGCCCCCTCCCTGGAATGGCAGACCTCGATCCGGCTGGTCTCCTGGTCTGCCCTGGCCGGACTGCTGGCAGCCGCCTTGCTGCACTGGCTGATCGACCGTCTGGTGCTGGGTCGCCTGGTCAAGGCCCTGGGCGAAAAGGGAGAGCACGAGGCCTGGCTGGCCCACCACACCAGAATCGGTTGGGTCCACTCGTCGGGTCTGGTGCTGGCAGCCTGGATGGCCGTCATCGCGGCCCAAGGGGTCTTCCCCCAGGCTCGGGGTCTGGGAACTCTCTTCCCCCTGGCGGTCGGCCTGATCACCAGCGCCATTCCGGTGCTGCTGATCAATCGCCTGGCCGCGGCTTCGGGTCCGGAGGAGGATGAGAGCGAGACCGAGATCCTCCAGGCCGCCCTGCGCGGAGCCCGTTTCCAATTGGAGGCCGCCAAGGCCCGGGAAGAAGCGGTGAGCCGGGAACTGCAGAAGAGGGCCGACGACCTGCAACTGCTCTATGAGATGGCCCGGGACCTGGGGGCCGCCACCAGCCTTCCCGATACCCTCGACATCGTGCTGGGCATGTTCCGAGTGATGGGGCTGCCCTTCCAATCCTGCGTCGTCTTCGTGCTGCAAGAGGGGCAGGCTTTTCCTGCCCGCAGCGTGACGCCCTTCCAGGAGGTTCTGGAGATGGCGCACCTGCTGCAGCTTCAGGAACCAGCGGTCCGCGAGGCCTTGAGGACGGGCCGACCGCAGTTGAACGAAGCCTCCGGCTCGCCCTCCGATCAGAGGATCTTCAAGGACGAAGAGTCCTTCATGTGCGCTCCCCTGATCGTCAACAAGGAGCCGATCGGCGCCATCTACGTGGGAGCTCTCGCACCGGGAACCTACACCGAGGACCATCTCAACACCCTGACCATGCTGGCGGCTCACGCGGCCCCGTCGATCCACGCGGTGCGCCTCTTCGAGAGCAAGCAGAAGGACCTGGAGGAGGAGCGCCGGATCCGAACCCAGGTGGAGGCCCAGAAGAATCAGCTCGAGGGCCTGCAGAACATGGTCCAGTCCATCGGCCGGGAGCTCCGCCAGGAGCACTCGCTGGGGGTGATCCTGGGGGCCGTCACCGAGCTGGTCGCGGAGGCCCAGAGCGCGATCATCCTGCTGGAGGAGAAGACCGACGAGCGCGAGGTCAAGCCCGAGCCCGAGCGCGTCTTCGTTCCCGTCGAGTTCCGCTCGCCCTACAAGGATTTCGTCAAGGACATGGTCGTTCGCCCAGGGGAAGGCTTCCTGGGGCAGGTCCTGCAACACCGCAGCCGTCTGGTGGTGGACGACTTCCAGGAATACAGCCATGCCAACCTGCTGGCCAACGAGAGGTCGGCCATCGCGGCCCCCCTGGTGGCCGAGGATGATCTGCTGGGCTGCCTGTACGTGGGCTCACCCGAGAAGCATGCCTTCACCGAGGCCGACGGAAACCTCATCCAGACCATCGCCTCCCAGGCCGCCTTGGCCTTGAAGAACGCGCGGCTGATGGACCAGACCCGCCAGCAGGCCCTCACCGACGGGTTGACGGGGCTGTACACGCATCGCTTCTTCAAGGAACAGCTCAAGCTGCAGGTGGACGATGCCCGCCAGTCCGGCAAGCCGGCCTGCCTGATCCTGCTGGACACCGACAAGTTCAAGCAGTACAACGACACCATGGGCCATCCGGCTGGAGACGCCCTGCTCAAGGAGGTCGCTTCGATCCTGCGCGAGTCGGTGCGCGCCAGCGACATCGTGTGCCGACAGGGTGGCGACGAGTTCGCCATCGTGATGCGCGAAAGCACCAAGCAGTGCGCCGTCGAGGTGGCCCAGCGCATCCGTGAGACCTTTGAGTTGCGCTTCGCCGAGCGCGAAGTCCGGGTCACGGCTTCCCTGGGGGTGTGTTGTTTCCCCACCGACGCCCTGGGCTACAGCGACCTGGTGCAGCACGCCGATCAGGCCCTGTACAATGCCAAGAACTCGGGTCGCAACCGGGTCAGCGTGGCTCCCGCCCTGACCTAGGAACTAGGGTCCCGGGCGGTCCGCCTGAAATCGTCTTGCTTCCACGGAATCCTCCGATCAGCCGCCAGGGTTCTGGTCCTGCACCAGGCCGGCACCGCAATGGGGGCAGTCCCCGCGGACGCCGACGGCTCCCAGGCAGGCCGGGCAGAAGGCATCGGTCCCCTGGGGGAGCACCTGCCCACAGGCGGTGCACCAGGTCGCGTCCCGACGCACCAGGGCCCGACACGCCGGGCACTCGCGCACGGCACGCCGGGGAATCCGGCGCAGCGGAGAGAGCCGGGCGGCCTGACGGGTGCGGGCCAGGAAGAGCTTCCAGAGGGCCGCCAGCAGCAGCACGGCTGCCAGCGACCAGCCCTGCATCAAGAACCAGTTGAACAGGCCGTGCACCAGGGCCGAAAGGGCCAGTCCCCGCAGCACGAGCCCGGGACGGCGCTCGTCCGGGGGGGCGGCCCGGGTCACTCCCAGGGCGTAGCCCCAGAACATGGCCATCAGGACGTGGCCGAAGGTGGACAGGATCCACCGTTGCAGCAGGACCGCCGGTTCCTCCAAGCGCAGGATGTAGACGGCGTTCTCGGCGGTGGCGAAGCCCAGGGCGGCTATTCCGGCGAACATCAGCCCCTGGGAGGGCTCTTGGAAGCGGCGATAGACGCTCAACCGCACGGCCAGGAGCTTGAAGGTTTCTTCGACCAGTCCGACCCACACGACGAAGTAGAAGAGCCGGTCCAGCGGGGAGGGGCCGGGGTGGGCGGCGGAGGGGAAGAGCTGCAATGCTGCCTGCGTGGTGAAGAGGACGGCCTGGGTCGACAAAGCACCCAGGCCGAAGACCAGGCCCACCCGGGCCCAGCTTTCGGGTCGGCCGGGGTTCAGTCGGCGCAGGTAGTCCAGCCAGACCAGGCCGGGGCCCAGGCTCATCAGGACGGCCGCCAGGGTGGAGGGCCAGGGGGTGGTCAAGCCGGAGTCTCTTCGGCGTCGGGTTGCAGCGACCAGGTCCGGGTCCGCGTCCAGGCCTCCGAAGTGGTGGCTCCGTCGGCTCGGAACAGCGCGCGCAGCGGGCCCAGGAAGGCCCAGGAGAAGGCTGCGGCCAGCATGCGGGCCAGCGAGGCCTTCAGATTCAGCTCCTGGCGGTCCTCGGTCAGGACCACCTGACCCATGACGTGCTGACCCAGGGTCTGGCCGGCCCGGACGGGCAACAGGCCCCACCAGGCCGCCGCCAGCAGGGCCACGACCGGAAGGCCGCCTCCCCATTCCAGCGAGAGCCAGATCTCATAGGCCACCAGCAGGGCCAGGCCGTCCAGAAGGCTGGCGGCCACCCGGGCCGGCACCGAAGCCGCCGTCAGTCTGGCAGCCAGGCGCACGGGCCCCCCCTCCAGGTGAGACCCGCAGGCGGCACAGAAGCGCTCTTTGGGGAAGACTTCCGCCTCACAGCGCGGGCAGCGGGACAGGACGAAGAAGCTCCGGTCCAGGGGGCATCGCGAGACCGCCGCGGGGGCCTCCTGCTGGCAGGCGGGGCAATGCGGCACGTGGCTCTCAGCGCATCTCGTCGAAGAGGTCTTCCAGCAGTCGCGGGCGATCCGCTTCGGTCCCCGTCTTGAGGTGCTCGAGCTGCTGGAGGAAGGTGGGGCGCTGGACCCGATAGAGGACCCCCAGGTAGCGGGGCGATTCACAGGCTGCCCGGTTCATGGCCTGCATGAGGTCGCTGGGGTCGTGGTCTTTCGGAAGGTCGGCGACCTCGTCGCGATAGGATTTGAAGGTGTTGACCTTGTTGAAGGTGGGGCAGGGACTGAAGATGTCGATCAGGGCAAACCCCGGGTGCCGCGAGGCCTCGACGATCATCCGGGTGAGTTCCTTGGGGCGGCCCGAGAAGGCCCGGCCGACGAAGCTGGCTCCGGCCACCATGGCCAGCAGCAGCGGGTTGAGAGGGATGTCGGTGGTGCCCCTCGGGCTGGTCTTGGTGGCGTATCCCAGGGCGCTGGTGGGGGAGGCCTGGCCCTTGGTCAACCCGTAGACCGAGTTGTCCATGATCAGGTAGGTGATGTCCAGGTTGCGTCGGGCTGCGTGCAGCAGGTGCCCGCCGCCGATGGCGAAGGCGTCGCCATCTCCGCCCACGGTGAACACGTGCAGGCCATGCCCGGCCGCCCGGACGCCCGTGGTGATCGGCATGGTCCGACCGTGGAGGCCGTGGATGCCGTAGGTGGACAGGAAGAAGGGGAAGCGCGACGAGCATCCGATGCCTGAGATGGCGACGATCTTCTCGGGCGGGATTCCCAGTTGGGACAAAGCTCCGTGCACCGCGCTGAGAACCCCGAAGTCCCCGCACCCTGGGCACCACGTGGGCCGCTCCTGGCTGCGGTAGTCCTCGGTGGCGGGATGGGTGTTCTCAGCGGACATGTTGGCACCACTCCTCGATCTTCTGGACCAGTTCAGCCTGCCGGAAGGGGGCTCCGCCATAGACGTTGATCCGGCCCAGGCCAAACGGGTGGTTGTACCTCGAGGCCACCAACGTGGCCATCTGGCCGGTGCGGTTGCATTCGACCACGGCCACCCGCTTCTTGCGCTCCAGGAATTCGCCGACCTGGTGGTCGGGAAGGGGCCAGAGCATCCGGGGGGCCAGCATCTCCAGGCGGACACCCCGGCGTTCGAGCTCCTGAAGGGCGCTGGCCACGGCGCCCGCCGTGGAGCCCCAGGTCAGAAGACCCAGCTCGGAATCTGGGTCTCCCTGGCGGAAGGGTTCCGGAGCCTCCAGGGCGGCCTTCGAGAACTTGCGGAACCGCTTGTCGCTCATGGCGGCGTGGTTGGCCGCATCGTAGCGCGGCAGGCCCCGGGGGTTGTGCTCCAGCCCGGTGGCGACGTACTGGCCGAACGGGGTTCCGGGCAGGGACATCGGTGAGATGCCCGACTCGGTGATCTGGTACCGCTCGAAGTCCGGACCGGTGGGTCGGGCCTCCAGGCGCTCCCAGCGGGGGAGGTTCGCCAGGTCTGGCCGCTCGAAGTCCGTCATCCGGCTGGCCAGGACCGTGTCCGAGAGCACCAGCACCGGCACCTGGTAGCGTTCGGCCAGGTTGAAGGCGTTCACGGCCTGAACGAAGCAGTCCGCCACGCTGGTGGGGGCCAGGACCAGGCGCTGGCTGTCTCCGTGCCCGCCCACGGCGGCCAGGAACAGGTCGCTCTGCTCGTGCCTGGTCGGCAGGCCCGTGGAGGGGCCAGCCCGCTGCACGTCCAGGATCACGCAGGGGATCTCGGCCATGGAGGCCAGCCCCAGCATCTCCACCATCAGGCTCAAGCCCGGTCCCGAGGTGGCCGTCATGGCACGGGCTCCGGTGTAGGAGGCCCCCAGGACCATTCCCAGCGAGGCGATCTCGTCTTCGGCCTGGATCAGCACGCCTCCGATCCTGGGCAACTGGACGGCCAGGAACTCCATCACGTCGCTGGCCGGGGTGATCGGATAGCCTGCGAAGAAGCTGCATCCCGCTGCCAGGAAGCCCAGGCTCAAAGCCTGGTTGCCGTTGAGCAGCATCCGGGTGGGGCTTCGTCGGTCGGCCTCCACCGAGAAGAGAGCCTCTTGGGGCAGGACCTCCCGGACGTAGTCCCGGCCCGCGTCCAGGGCCTCCAGGTTGCGGGCCACGACCTCGGCCCCTTTGTGCGAGAACTTCTGCTCGATCAGCTCACACAGGACCTCGCGGTCCAGATCGAAGAGGGCCGCCACCACCCCGACGGCCACCACGTTCTTGGCCAGTCCGAACTTCAGGCGGTCGCGGGCGATCCCCGTCATCGGCACGGCGTATTGGGAGCGCTCGGGGTCCTGGGGGGGCTGGAAGCTGGCCGAGTCGTAGATCAGCAGGCCACCTGGGCGCAGATCCGGACCGCTCTTCTGCCAGGCCTCTTCGTTGAAGGCCACCAGCACGTCCAGTTCATCCTTGGCTTCCAGCAGGGGGACCGGGCCCAGGCAGACCTGGAAGGTGGCGTGACCTCCCTTGATCTCGGCGGGGTTGGTCTTGGAGGTCAGGACCCTGTAACCCGCGCGAGCGGCAGCCCGGGTGATGAGCTCTCCGGTGGACAGGACCCCCTCTCCGGACTCTCCGGCCATCCGGATCTGCAGGGTTTTCTGAACCATCGCCAACAGACACTCCGGCTCCAGGATCCGACGCCGCGACATCCGGCGCCTTCAGCTACAAGCGCTTCCCCTTCGGGGCGCCCGACCCCTGCAGCCTCCGGGCCAGCGCGCGCATGGCCAGCCCCCGATGGCTGATCTGGTGCTTGCGCCCTTCGGGGAGCTCGGCCATTGTGGCCCCTTCAGAGGGCACCCAGAAGATCGGGTCGTAGCCGAACCCCCCACAGCCCGCGGGGGTGAGGGCGATACGACCCGGACAGGTTCCTTCGCTGACCAGAGGCTCCGGGCCCAGGCCCACCGCCACGGCCACGCAGCGGAAGCGGGCCGTCCGCTCCGACTCGGGGACCTGGGCCAGGGCCTCCAGGACCAGCCGGATCTTTTCCTCATGCGGAGTCTCGGCGCCGCCGTACCGGCTGGAGTGCAGCCCCGGAGCCCCGTCCAGGGCGTCGATCTCCAGCCCGGAGTCATCCGCCAGGCAGGGCATGCCGGTCAACTCGTGATAGTGCCGGGCCTTCTGCAAGGCGTTCTCCAGGTAGGTCTCCCCGGTCTCGGGGGACTCAGGCAGGCCGGGGAAGGACTCCAGGGTGTCCAAAAGGAGGCCCGATCCTTGCAGGATCTCGCGGATCTCCTGGACCTTGTGGGCGTTTCCCGTGGCCAGCAGCAGGGGCTCAGTCCACGTTGAGATGGTTGACCTCCGTCCAGCGCTCGTCGATCTGCCATTGAAGGGTCTTGATGTCCTGGCAGGCAGCCAGGAACTCGGGGTCCTGCAAGGTGCCCTGGATGTAGCGCTCGTACACCTTGTGGGCCATCTCCCGCATCTTCTGGTCCTTCTGTTCTCGCAGGTCGCGGATGTCCATCTTGAGGCGCTCGACCCGCAAGCGCATCTCGGACTTGCGGACCACGCCTTTGCTCGCCTCGCGAACTGATTCGCCCAGTTTATCGAAGAAGCCTGACATCGACGATCTCCTTGGGGGCAGAGCCCCCTCCCGTGTTGGGGACCCGGTCAGTTTCCTGATTCCGGTCCCGGAGTCCTCTCCAGGGCCACCTGGACCGCCTCGGCGGCGGCCTGGATCACCCGGTCTACCTCCTGGGCAGTGTGGACGGTTGCCAGGCAGGCGGCGTCGAACGTGGAGGGGGGCAGGTACACCCCCCGGGCCAGCATCTCGTGGAAGAAGACCGCGAAGGTGCGGGTGTCCAGTTTCTCGGCGTCGCGGTGGTCCTCCAGGCGCTCGGGCCCGAAGCCCAGTGAGAACATCGAGCCGACGTTCTGGACCAGCAGTCCGGGAATCTGCGAGAGCCCCGCAACCAGGCGCAGGGCCAGGGTTTCCAGGTCCTCATACAGCCCGGGGGCGGCGGCCATCTCCATCGCCGCCACCGCGGCCCGCACGCTGACGGGGTTCCCGCAGTAGGTTCCGGCCTGGTAGACCGGCCCCGTGGGAGCCACCCGGCGCATCAGGTCGGCCCGGCCTCCGTAGCCGCCCATCGGCAGGCCTCCGGAGAGGGCCTTGCCCAGGCAGGTCAGGTCGGCGCGCACGCCATAACGCTCCTGGGCACCTCCTCGGGCGACCCGGAACCCGGTCAGGACCTCGTCGAAGATCAGCAGGACCCCTTCCCGGTCGCAGAGATCGCGCAGCCCTTCCAGGAAGCCCGGTCTGGGGGGAATTACGCCCATGCTCCCGGTGACCGGCTCGACCAGCACGGCGGCCACATCGCCCCGATGGGAGGCCAGCAGGCGGGCCACCGACTCCAGGTCGTTGAAGCGGGCCACCAGGGTCTCGGAGGCGGCTCCAGGAGAGGCTCCCAGCGCCAGCGGGCCTCCGGCCTGTTCGGCCTCCAGTCCCGCGGCGTCCAGGCACTCCACGTGCCCGTGATAGCAGCCTTCAAACTTCAGGATCCGGGGGCGGGCCAGGGCCGAGCGGGCCACCCGCAGGGCGGCATGGACGGCTTCGGCTCCCGAGTTCACGAAGCGCACCATCTCCACGGAGGGGAAGGCCTCCGTGACCAGGCGGGCCAGGTCCAGCTCCCAGGTCGTGGAGGCTCCGAAGAGGGTCCCCTCGCCCGCGGCCTCCTGCACGGCCTGGACGATCCGGGGGTGGCAGTGCCCCATCAGCAGCGGCCCCCATCCACAGACCAGGTCCAGGTACTCCCGACCCTCCAGGTCCCAGACCCGGCTGCCCTGGCCGCGCACCAGGATCGGGGGGGCTCCTCCCACCTGGCCGAAGGCGCGGAAGGGGCTGTTGACGCCGCCGGGGATCAGTTCTGCCAGGGCGCGAAAGGTCGAAGCGGAATCCATGGGTCTTCCTCCAGGCCGGCCCCTTCGCGGCCCTCGCCTGCCCGCCTCCCCACCGCGCCACTGTCCAAATGTCTTTCCGCGATTCTCCGCCAAGGAGGCGGACGCTCCAGGGGGGAAAGGCTTCTGCCTCGAAGAAGTAGCGCTGGAACGCGAGGTTCCCCCTTCCACTTGAGGACGAGTTCTGGGGGTCCGGTTGGGGGGCCTGGAGGGGATCCGGTTCGACCTGGGGAGGCTGGCGCCTGAATGCCGACTTTTAGTTATGAGGCCCTGGATTCACGGGGCCGGGTCGTGTCGGGGTCTGTCGAGGCCCCCGATGCCCAGTCCGTGGTCCGGGACCTCCGGAACAGTCGCTATACCGTCACCAACATCCGGGAGAAGAAGGATTCCCTGAGGGCGCTGAGGATGCTGTCCCAGCGCTTCGAGAGGGTCTCGCTGTATGCCCTGGCCATCTTCACCCGGCAGTTTGCGGTGCTCTTCAACTCCGGCATCTCAACGGTCCGAGGCCTGGAGGGGCTGGGGCGTCAGTCCCTGAACGCCCGCCTGACGCGGGCCATCCAGGCGGTCTATGACGACATCCGCGGGGGCTACTCGCTGGCCAAGGCCATGGCCCGCCATCCCGATGTCTTCAGTCCCGTCTACATCAGCATGGTCAAAGCCGGTGAGATGTCGGGCGCCATGGGCGAGATCCTCGACCGCCTGGCCACCTTCCTCGAGCGCGAGTTGACCCTGCAGAAGAAGGTGGCGGCCGCCACGACCTACCCGGCGGTCGTGTTTGTGGCCTGTGTCGCCGTGACCTTCATCCTGGTCACCTACGTCTTCCCGACCTTCATCGACCTCTTCGAGGGGATCGACGTCCGGCTTCCCTGGATCACCCGCAGCCTGATCTGGATCACCAGCACGATTCGCAACCCCCTGATCATGCTGCCCATCCTGGTCGCCATCGGGGCCGGCATCTATACGGTCCTCCAATACTTCAAGACCCCTTGGGGACGCCGCCAGAAGGACCGGATGATGCTGGATCTCCCGGTGCTGGGGATCCTGATGAAGAAGGTGGCCCTCTCGCGCTTCTGCCGCACCCTGGGGACGCTCCTGGGCAGCGGCGTGCCGATGGTCCACGCCCTGGAGATCGTGGCCAAGGCCGCCGGCAACGAGGTCATCTCCGACGTGATCGAAGAGGTCCAGATGGGCCTGAAGGCCGGCATGCGTTTGTCCCAGCCCCTCAAGGAATACCGGCTCTTCCCTCCGATGCTGGCCCAGATGGTCGCCATCGGCGAAGAGACCGGAAACCTGCCATTGATGCTCAACAAACTGGCCGACTTCTACGACCTGGAGGTGGAGCATTCCCTGGAGGCCCTGACAGCCATGCTCGAGCCGGTCATGATCCTCTTCATGGGCATCGCGGTCGGCTACGTGCTGCTGGCAGTGTTCATCCCGGTCTACGACCTGGTCGGCCAGTTCTAGAAGGCCCTGCGCGCAGGGGGGCGCGCGGGAGGCCGTGTTTGACACCTCTTCCCGGGCCCTGCTAAGATCGGCCGAATCCTCGAGATCGTGGGACACCAGCATGCAGGAAGCCCTCCAGAACCCCACCCGGATCGCGGAAGAGGTCCGCCGCCGGCGGACCTTTGCGATCATCTCGCACCCCGACGCCGGCAAGACCACCCTGACCGAGAAGCTGCTGCTGTACGGCGGGGCGGTGAACCTGGCGGGGGCGGTCCGGGCGCGCCGCTCGCAGGCCCATGCCGCTTCGGATTTCATGGAGATCGAGAAGCAGCGCGGAATCTCGGTGACCTCCACCGTCCTGAGCTTTGAATACGACGGCTTCCTGCTCAACCTGCTGGACACCCCGGGGCACCAGGACTTCAGTGAGGACACCTACCGGACGCTGCTGGCGGTTGACTGCGCCGTCATGATCCTGGACGCCGCCAAGGGCATCGAGACCCAGACCCTGAAGCTCTTCGACGTGTGCCGCCAGCGCGGGCTGCCGATCCTGACCTTCATCAACAAGATGGATCGTCCCACCCAGGATCCCCTGGACCTGTTGGGAGAGATCGAGAAGGTCCTGGGCATGCACGCGGTCCCCATGAACTGGCCCCTGGGAAACGGCTCGCGCTTCAAGGGCATCTACGAGATGAAGAGCGGCGAGCTGCACCTCTTTGAACGCACGGGGCATGGGGCCTCCAAGGCCCGGGTCCGGGTGGCGCACCCGCGTTCGGAGGACGTGGCGCGCATGGTGGAACCCGACGTGTTCGCCAGCTTCTCGGAGGAGACCGAGCTTCTCGAAGCGGCGGGGGAGGATTTCGACCACGAGGCCTTCCTGGCCGGCAAGGTCACCCCCGTGTTCTTCGGAAGCGCCCTGACCAACTTCGGGGTCCAGCTCTTCCTCGAAGAGTTCCTGCGCCTGGCTCCTCCCCCCGGGCCTCGCAACAGCGACCGCGGCCCGGTCGAGCCGAACGAGCCCGAGTTCTCGGGGTTCGTCTTCAAGATCCAGGCCGACATGAACCCCAGGCATCGCGACCGGGTGGCCTTCCTGCGGGTGTGCACGGGCCGCTTCGAGCGCGGCATGAAGGTCCACTGCGTCCGGACCGGAGAGGTGATCCGCCTGACCTACCCCCAGCGTCTCTTCGCCCAGGAGCGCGAGACGGTCGATGAGGCCTTCCCCGGCGACGTGGTGGGCCTGGTCAACTCGGGCGAACTGGTCCTGGGGGACACGCTGGTGGAGGGGACTGATGTCCACTACGACCCGATCCCCCTCTTCCCACCCGAGCACTTCGCCCGGGTGATGGTGGACGACCCCTCCCGACGCAAGCAGTTCAACAAGGCCCTCGAGCAGTTGCAGCGGGAGGGCGCCATCCAGGTCTTCTGGATGGCCGACGAGCACGTGCGGACTCCGGTCATGGGGGCGGTGGGGAGACTGCAGTTCGAGGTGGTCGAGCATCGCCTGAAGACCGACTATGGGGTCGAGGCCCGCTTCGAGCCCCTCAGCTACCGTCTGGCGCGTTGGCTGGTGGGACCCGAGGAGGTGCTGGAGGGCTTCGAGCCTTCGCGTCTGGCCCGGCGGGCCCTGGACGGCTGCGACCGGCCCGTGGTGCTCTTCCCCAGCGAGTGGGACCTGAACTACACCGCCGAGAAGAACCCCGGCCTGGAGTTCCTGGCCGTCAGCCCCCGCTAATCGATCTCATGCACGCCGAAATCCTGGCCACCGGCTCGGAACTGCTCTCGCCCGACCGCAGCGACACGAATTCCCTGTGGTTGACGGCCCGGCTGGATGAAGTCGGCATTCCGGTCCGCCGCAAGACCATCGTGGGGGACCACGGCCCGGACCTCCAGGAGGCCATCTCGCAGGCCTTGGGGCGCGCGGATCTGGTGATCTGCACGGGCGGATTGGGGCCGACCCAGGATGATGTGACCCGGGAGGCCGCCGCCCAGGCCACGGGATGTCCTCTGCGCTCCGACCCGGAAATCGAGGAAGGGCTGCGCCGGCGCTTCGCTGATCGCGGTCTGGAGATGCCCTCCAACAACCTGCGTCAGGCCATGGTCCCGGAGGGAGGGAGGTCCCTGCCCAACCGGCTGGGGACGGCGCCCGGGATCCTGCTGGAGGCCGGCGGGCGCTTGCTGGCCCTGCTTCCCGGGCCTCCTCGCGAGATGCAGCCGATGTTCCTGGAAGAACTGCTGCCCGCGCTGCGTCCGCATGCCGGTCTGCTGCGCGTGGCGCGCAGGGTGCTGAAGGTTTACGGCCTGACCGAATCCGGCCTGGACCAGCGGATCGTCCCCCTGGCGCGTGCCTGTCCCGGGGTCGAGGTCACGGTCAACTTTTCTCCAATGGATCTGGAACTCCGTCTGGCGGCCCGGGGCTCGGGCAGCGAACCGGACGAGAGCCTGGAGTCCTTCTGCTGCCGGCTGCGCGAGGATCTGGGAAACCATCTCTTTTCGGAGGCGGGGGAGGGCCTGGAACAGGTGGTTTCCCGGATTCTGCGGGAACGAGGCCTGGACCTGGCCCTGGGCGAGGTCGCCAGCGGAGGCCTTCTGGCCGCCCGTCTGATCCAGGCCGGCGCCCCCCTGCGCCGTGCCCTGCTGGCCCCCTCCCCACCTTCGCCGGACGAGCGGGCCCGCCCCGTGTTCGTCCCCTGGCCTGGTGACCTGCCCTCGGCGCGTGCGGCAGCGGTGCGATGGCGTCGGGACACCGGAGCCTCGCTGGCCCTGGTGGTGGGCCAGAGCCAAGGCTCGGGGCAACAGGCCCGGGTTCCGGTGGCCCTGAGCCACGCGGAGGGGACGAGGGCGCAGGAGCTGCGCCTGGCGGCGGGGCCCCTGCTCTGGGCGCGGGCGTCCCAGGGTGGTCTGGACCTGATCCGGCTGGGCCTGGCGGGCTTCGCCCGGGGCTGAAGGACCCCGGCCCGGGGCAGGTTTCAGGCCGGCGGGTTCGGCAGCAGCTCCTCCAACAAATCGGCAGCAGCCTGGGCTCCTCCGCATTGCCGGAAGGCCAGTTGGACCTCGACGGCGCCGCGACGGCACCCCATGGCCCGGTGAACGCCCTGGCGGATCAAGGCGGGGGTCATCCGGGTGGACGGAAGAGAAGCCCCAGCTTTGAGGTTCTCGATGCGCCGGGCCACCTCGACCTGGTCGCGCCCGAAGGGCACAGCCAGGACCGGAACTCCGGCCGAGAGGGCCTTCTGGACCAGGCCCATGCCGCCCGGACAGACCACGCAGGCCGCCTTGGCCATCAGGGGGCCGTGGGCTGCGAAGCGCACCACCCGGGCGTTGGGCGGCGGCGAGAAGGTCTCGGGGTCCACCGAGGCGGTGGTGACCAGGACGCGCACCTTCTCTCGGGCCAGGCCCTCCAGGGCTTCACTGATCAGACGCCCGTCGTTCTGGAATTCGGTGCTGCAACTGACCAGCACCAGGGGACGGGAGTCTTCCTCCAGGTCCAGCAGCTCTGGGAAGGGTTCCCAGTTGCCCGGACCGATCAGGCGCACCGAGTCCGGCCATGGGCGGGGGTATTCGAAGGGTTCGGCGGTGAAATATAGCAGCCGGGGTGGCGTGGTGGGCCAGTCCAGCAGGCGAGCCAGGGGAGGCGCCCCCAGGGACTCCCGCATGGCGTTGAGCTGGGGCAGGGCCTGGTCATAGGCCTTCTGCACCGAGTTGGCCTTGGCCCAGTTCTTCATCGCGCCCAGGGCCCCCGAGCTCCGAGGCAGGCCCAGGCCGAAGGGCGGGATTCCCGGGGCCGGGAAGGGGAGCAGCGTGGACGACCAGGAAGCCCAGGGCACGCCGCAGGTTTCGGCGCAGGCCAGGGCACCGAAGGCATGGACGTCCACCAGAAGCAGGTCCGGTTGGTGGACCTCGATAGCCCGGGTGAGGTCCTCGGCTTCGGCTGGACCGCGGTCCACCAGGTACAGCAGCAGGCTGCGCAGGGCCTCGTCGGGTTCGAAGTGCTGCCAGTCGTTGCGGATGGCGAACTCCACCGTGTCGGCCAGGGCCCGGGCCTCGAAGCCGAGCTCCCGGAGGTTCCTGACTTCGGCGCCGGCGGTGCGGATGAAGAGGTCGTGACCTCTTTCCAGCAGGGTCTCCAGCGTCGGAACCAGGGGATACAGGTGCCCCCGGGTGGGAGCTGTGTAGACCAGGACTCCGGCCATCCTGCCTCCTTCTCGGGGCGTCCTCCCGACCTGGGAACCCAGCCGGAAACCCCTCGGT
>DIWH01000071.1:41412-66495 GCA_002423485.1 Candidatus Xenobium occultum
AATCCCTCGACGATGCTCGGTCGGGATACTCACACAGGCTCCTGGGAGCGGGACGTGTTGGGGGAGTGTTGGCCAGTCGGGAGGCCGGAACCTGCCTGGAGGAAGCAGGAACCCGGATCTTCAGCCGGGCAGGTCTCCACCCCAGGGGACGGTGAACCTGACGGAATGTCCGACTGGAAGTCTCATCTCCGGCCCGCCGAGCAGGAAGTCCTCGACGAGGTGCAGGCCTGGGCGGCCCAGCGTTCGGGTCCTCTGGGCAGGGTTGTCACCCTGGTCGGTCGGCCCTTTGAGAAGGCCTTCGACTCGGTGCCTGAATCCCTCAGGGAGAGTCTGGCCCAGGGTATCCATCGGGCCCTGGTGGCGGTGCGGACCGCTTCGGAGGCCACCTTCTCCCAGCAGGGGGTCCTGGACCGGATCAGCGCGAGGATCGGCCTGGACGTGGGAACCGAACCCGAGCAGCTCTTCCGGGCCGACGTCCGGGACCTGGATCGCTTCGCCCGGGAGACCCTGGCCTTCCATCGTCGCGCAGCGGCGCTGCAGGGGGCGGCGGCGGGGGTGTCGGGCCTCTTCGGTCTTCTTGCCGACGTTCCGGTCCTGTATACCCTGTTGTGTCGCTGCATCCTGGAGGTGGCCACCTGCTACGGATTTCCGGTCCGGGGGGCCGCCGAGGAGGCCCACATGCTCAAGGTCCTCGACCTGGGCCACTTCCTGGAGGACGACCGGCGCCGGCAGGGCCTGACCGAGTTGGAAGACCTGCAGGACTTGATTCGCGAGGGGACCCCGCTGAAGGATCTCGAGCGGCTGGCCCTGGCCAAGGGGCTGCAGGCCCTCTCCCGTCAGATGGCGGCCGGCCTGGTGCGTCGCAAGGCGGCCCAGGCCGTCGTCCTGGTGGGCGGACTGGTGGGGGCCGGCGTCAACTATCAACTGGTGGCGGACGTGGGCACCGTGGCCTGGCAGGCCTACCGGCGCCGTTTCGTGATGGAGTTGGCTCATCGGCGCCTGGCTCGTGCCACCCGCGCCCTGGACGATCCCCCGGCGCTCGACCCTGGAGACGGTGCCCGGACCGACGTCTACCCGGAGGCTCAGACCTGAGCCTGGCGCGCGTCGGGGGCGGCTACCACTTCCCAGATCGGGATGGGAGCGCTCTTCCCTTTGAGGACCTCATTGCCGAAGAAGACCAGGGGGATGTGCTCGCCGATCTCCTGGCGGGTCGGGTCGGTGATCAGGATGCACGTGTGGCGACCGTCCCGAGAGCGGTCCTGGACCCGGGCGCCGATGTTGACGGTGTCGCCCACCACGGCGTGCTTGAGGCGCTCTTCCGAGCCGATATTGCCCTCGATGGCGTCGCCGGTGTGGATGCCGATCCCCATCTTCAACTCGCGGATGTGGGGATTCCGGCTTTCCGAGCGCAGGGTTTCCAGGGCCGCGAGCATCTGCAGCGCCGTGCGTACGGCTCGCAAGCCCGAGGGCTCCTCTCCGTCGTGGAAGACGGCCAGGATGGCGTCGCCCAGGTAGTCGCTGATGTCTCCTCCGTTCGAGTGCAGGACCGAAATCATGGCGTTCAGGTATTCGTTGAGCAGAACCACCACCTCGGTGGCGTCCAGGCGTTCGGAAAGCGCCGTGAATCCGCGCAGATCCGAATACAGGACCGTGACCCGGGTGCGTTGTCCCCCCAGAACCACCCGACCTTCCGAGTCCGCGTCCATGCGCTGGCGGGCCTCGACGGGGACGTAGCGGCGCAGGAGCTGTCTCTGGCGCAGCCAGGAGGTCAGCTCGTTGAAGGAGGCGGCCAACTGGGACACCTCATCGCGTCCGGGAATCTCGATGGGGTTCAGGTCGCCCTGGGTCACCCGCCTCATCCGTTGGTTGAGAGACTCCAGAGGTCGGGTGATGCGCCCCGAGAGGGCGAAGGCCGCGGCCAGGACCCCCAGAAGTCCGGCCAGACCCAGGCCGGCCACCCGCTGGCGTTGCCCCTCGACGGGGGCGTAGACCTCCTTGGCCAGACGGCCGAACCAGATCTCGACTCCAGGCCCATGCGCCGTGGGGGCCAGCACGGGTCGGCTGGTCATCACCAGGGGGAACCCGGCCAGTTGGAGTCTGCAGATGTCCCGGTGGTCGGGGGCCTCCCTCAGGCGAGGCTCGAAGCTCTTCTGGAGGCTCTCCGGCCCGGGCAGGCCCGTTCCAGGAGGCACGAAGGTCTCCAGGACGCGGGACCCCGCCGTCAGGAAGAGGACGTCATCTTCCCCTCCGGCGGCTCGCCGCAGTTGCTCGAGGCCCACGTGATCGGCCAGCAGGAGGATCAGGCTGGGCTTCCCGTTCCGGATGAAGGCCCGCGTGCTGACCAGGTGCAGCCCCTCGGGCAGCAGGATCAGGGCCTTGCGGGTCTGGCCCAGTGCGGGGATCTCCTCGAGCAGCTCATCGGTGATGTGGTCGCGGCGGCTGGCGGCCAGGACGCGCCCCGCAGGATCGGCCAGCACCACCCGCTCGGCTCCGATGCGGCGGGCCAGGGCCAGGACCTCCGCGGCTGCCTGGGGCGTGCCTGAGAGGACGTGGTCTTCCAGATCCTCGGTGCGGTCCAGTTCCTCCAGTCGGGCGGCGTGTACCTCCAGGATGGCTTCCAGGCGGTCCCGGAAGTCTGCTGCGGCGGAGCTGAATCGCTGGGTCTCCAGATCCTCGACCAGGCGGGAAAGCACGACTTCCTCGTTGACGATGATGGCCACCAGGACGCAGAACATCAGGCCTCCGAAGACCAGGGCCAGCCGATCGCGCAAGCGCCTCAAGGATCCTCCCGGCGGGTCGGGCCGCCGCGTCTGGGGTCGTTCCGGGCTCAGGTCGGGGAGGGCAGAGCCTCAGAGGAGACTTCGGGCAGGCTCTCCGGGGGGCCAGGGGTGTCCATCCAGCGACGACCCCATCGGGCGATGCTGCGGAGCACCGTGCGCAGGGCCCGGCCCTTCTCGGTCAGGGAATACTCGACCCCCCGGCGGGTGTTCTCCGCCTCGTGGCGTTCCACGATCTCCAGTTTCTCGAGCGCGCGCAGGCGCTCGGTCAGGGTGCGCGTGTTCAGCCCTGGCGTGAGATCAGCCAGTTCGGTGAACCGGCGATTCTCCTTGAGCAGGGCCAGGATGATGGCCAGGGTCCACTTCTGCTCCAGCAGCGCGATGGTGGCGCGCACCGGGCCTCCGCCTCGGATCCGGAAGCGCGCACGTCGAGTCCGCCCTGGATTCTTGGGGTTGATTTCCCGCATCCGTCCCCTTGGGCCTCCCGAACCGGTCTGGGATCCAACTACAAGCCCATGATTCTGCGGATCGCCGCACCATCCTACCTCAGATGGCTGCAGGAGGACTTTCCTTCTCGCCTCCCGTAGAAGGCTCGCCATCCTGCAGCCGGCTTCCCGGCTGGTTCTTGGGCGGTGCTCGTCAATGAAGCGTTTCGTGGCTGGAATCGTCGTCTTCCTGGGGGTGATCGCAGCCGTCGTCCTCCTGGTTCCCGATCTTCGCTTCAGCCTGGTCGGTCTCACCCTGGCCCATGATCTTCAGGCAGGCGCCTCCGAGCCGGTCCACGTCATGTCGCTCTTCTCCAGTGGGACCGAAATCCGGCCGATGACCGAAGAGGGTCTGACCGTCCCGACCCAGAGCGCCCGTCCCGAGAGCTACGATCTGCGCTTCGCCATGCAGGAGACGGTCGAATCCACCGGGGCCGAGGAGGTTCTGGGTTACCGGGTCACCGAGGTCCGCTCCGAGCAACTGGGCACCACGGGCGGCGAGGGATTGCTGGCCAACTCCTATCGGATGCGAGGCCTGCCCACCGGCCTGGTCGCGGACCTGACCCGCCGGGACGGCAAGCCCTCCCGGGTCCTGGACGAGGATCGCTTCAGCGAACTTCTGGCCGCCTTCTGGCCCGAACTTCCCCGCACCCGGGTCCGACCCGGGGCCACCTGGACGGGGCGTTGGGAGTCTTCGGTCGCCACCGGCCTGCTCAAGGACACGTCGATCCAACTGCAGCACAGGCTGCGTTACACCCTGGTCGACATCCGCAGGGAAGCCGACCTGGTGGTGGCTCGGATCAAGGTCTCGGGCAACATCGTGCCGGCTTCCGCAGGAGGCGTCCCTCCGGGAACGGTGGTCACCGGCACAGGTCGGGTCGAGGGGACCACGCTGGTCGATCTCGCGACGGGGCGGACGGTCCTGGCCGATGACCGCACGGCATGGTCGGTGGTGGTCCGCCTGGAAGGGCAGAACGTCGAGGTGGTGCACTTCTCGGATCGCAAGAGCCGGATCTGGCGGCCCCGGCTGGTCCCCGACGGTCAGGCCGGATTCGAGGCGCCCCTGCCCCTCCCAGACGGAGGCGTTCCCGCCGAGACGGGGGCCCCCACTCAGGCCTCGCCCACCCCCAGCATTCCCTCCCGACCCTGAGACCCGGGCTCAGGCCCGAAGCGCGCTGAGGTTGAGGACCCGTTCGGCCAGGTCGTCCACAGGCAGGGTGACCAGGTCTTCGACCCTCAGGGACTTCACGAAGTCGTCCCGCCAGATCAGGTTGGCTTCCTCGACCAGGCTCTTGAGGTCCTCATAGCGGTTGGAGAGGTCCCGCAGAAGCTGCAGCTTGGCTGCTGGCGGAAGGTCCTCCACGAACCGCAGGTGGAGGAGCACCAGTTGCTCGACCTGGCCGCTGGGCAGGACCGGGACCATCAGCAAGGGGCGGTTGTCGTTCCGTCCCCGCCCCACGTAGGTGGTCCGGGTGCTGACCACGCGCTGCTTGGTGCCCACCAGCGGATGGCCCAGGTCGGCCCGGGATCGCAGGTTGGCAGCCACTCCGGTCTTGCGCAGCACCCGGATGCGGGCTTCGGGACCGACGTCGCCCAGGGCCCCCAGGCCCTCGACTTCGTACACCGTGGCTCCGGCCACCGACTCCAGGGCGGGCGCCAGGGCCCGCATCAAGGCCAGGTCCCGGTAGGGCACGGCTTCAGGGGCCACGTCCAGTTCCTGAAGGGCCTGGAAGAGGACCCCCTCGACCGCCTCGTCCGAGCGGGAGATTCCGACCGTGATGGTCTTGGCCTGGTGCTTGATGGCGTCGATGGGGCGCGAGAGCTCCTGGATGGCTTGGGACAGGCAGGTCACCATGGTGTCGGCCAGGCTGTCTCGCGTCGCCTCCTTCTGGAAATCCTGGGTGAACTGGCGCAGCGGCTGGGCCCCGGTGAAGTATTGGAAGAGCAGTGAGAGCGCCACCCCCGAGTCCACCGACAGCGAGCTGTTCATCCGGCCGTTCTTCAGGTCGTCCTGGAAAGCCCGCCCGATGGTCAGGAGCTGTTTGAGGGTGGAGGGTGTCAGGGCCAGTCCGGCCTCGCTGGCCAGGTGGCGGACCGCCAGGGCCCGGGCGGATCGCAGCCGAACCGCGCCCTGGTCGATGGCCAGGGCACAGTAGTAGCCCCAGAGGTGGCCGACGACCGTGTTCAGCAGGACGGAAGCGTTCTCGGAGGCCCGTGGGACGTAGATCACGCCCGCCGCGTAGGGCTCAAAGGCATCGAACCCCTCGGTGCAGACCACGATGGGAATCGACTTGTGGGACTTGAAGATGGCCACTTCCTTCACGGCGTCGCGAAGGGCCATCAGCGAGAGGCCGGCCGCGCAAACCAGGGTCAGCGGCTCGCTGGACAGGTCGATGTGCTTCTTGTCCTCGATGTAGTCGGTGGCGATCGACTTGTAGCACAACTCGCTGAGTTTGATGCGGATCTCGTCGGCCGCCGCGCGGGTGCACCCGCTGCCCACCACGGCCCAATCCCGGCGCGTGGTGGCGAAGCGTTCAGCCAGTTCGCGGATATGCCCCCGGGACTCCAGGATCGAGGCCATCCTCTGGGGCAGTCTATCCAGCTCCTGAAGCTCGCGGCGGACTTCCCGGTGGGTCATGGTGCCCAACAGCAAGGCCAGGCGCAGGCCGATCAGGTAACCGGCCACGACCTGGCTGTAGAAGGCCTTGGTGGAGGCCACCGACATCTCGATGTCGCGCCCGTCGCTGGTGTACAGGACTCCGTCCACCTTGTAGACCAGGTCGGAGTTGCGGCGGTTGACGATCCCGATCACCGTGGCCCCTCGCGAACGGACCAGGTCGACCGTGCGGTTGGTGTCGGTGGTGGTCCCGGACTGCGAGACAGCCAGGACCAGGGTCTCCGACATGTCCTGCTCCAGGGCATAGCCGGAGAGTTCCGTGGCCTTGACCGCCCGGACCTCGATTCCGGCTCCGCTCAGGCTGCGCTCCATCATCGAGCAGACGGCGGCCCCGGCCACGGCTGCGGTTCCCTGCCCGATCAGCAGGACCCGGCGGATTCGGCGGGCCTTCACCTTCTCGACCAGAGGGGTGGGGAAGACCTCGGGACCGAGGTTGACCTTCACCTCGTGGTCCTCGCCTTGCGCGGGCAGGATGAACTTTCCCTGCAGGGTCTTGGCTACCGATTCTGGAGCGTCGAAGATCTCTTTGAGCAGGAAGTGCTCGTGCTGACCGCGGTTGATGTCCCGGGTGGTGATTTCGGCCACGCGCACGTCGGATTCACGAAGTTCCAGGCGGTGCCCGTCCACCGACCAGGCCTCGATCCCCTCCAGGCCCCCCGAGGCCTTGCGATCCAGGATCAGGATCTGGCCGGCGGTCTCCGGCCGACCCGGGACCCGGTCGGTGGTGCCGTCCATGCGCAGGAAGCGGGACGTCTGCTCGACGACTCCGTACAGCTCCGAAGCAAAGGTGTAGCCGCCGCGGCACAGGCCCACGAACATGGACTGACCGCTGCCACGCAGGGCCAGGTAGACCCGGTCGGGATCCAGGCTGGAGTGCATGACGATGGCCGTGGACCCTTCGAATTCGGCCACGGCCCGGCGGAAGGCCGCGCCCAGGTCGCCCATCTGGCGCCGGTAGTGGTCGACCATCACGGGGATGATCTTGGCGTCGGTGGTGATCCGCGGTGAAATGCGCCGTCCGGTCTCGCGCCCCAGGTGGGCCACCAGCTCCTGGTAGTTGTCGACATCTCCGTTGAGGGCCGCGGTGATCCAGGGGGCATTGGGAAGCGAGGCGGGGTCGTTCAGGGTCTCTTCGTCCACGGGGTGGCAGTTGGCCTGGCTGATGATGCCGTTCGAGGCCCATCGGGTATGAGACCACATGTTGGTGGTGGTCCCGGGGGCCGTGCAGGCCGCCCACATCAACTCATCCGAGCGAAGCTCCTGGCGCAGGGCATGCACGTTGTCGCCCAGGGCGCCGACCTCTTCGGCCACCTTGTAGGCAAAGAGAAGGCTGGGGCGGCTGGAGACCTCATCGATTCGGATGGCCCCGTTGAGCAGGTCGCGGCCTGAACTGCGTTCAGACCATGCCGGCTCCAGCCCGGCCTCGCCCAGGCGCTCCAGGAAGCGATGGTAGGAACCGTCGTCCTCGAAGGCCACCAGAGCCGAGATCCCCAGGCTATCCCTTCCGCGAACCTCCATGCGGCCGATGTTCTCCAGCACCGCCGTCATCTTCCAGGCTTCGTAGCGGGCCCGGGCGTCCTGGGCCAGACTCTCGGGCAGGAGGGCCCGAACTCGGTCCAGGCATCCCAGGACATCCCGTTCCAGGGTCCAGGCCAGGTCCCGGCAGCGCACCCACAGCGAGTTCCAACGCTCCAGGAGGTCGGTGGGGGTGGGCCGGTTCGGGTCCAGCACTGCGGCGCGACTGCGGGTCTCCCAGTCGGCCAGGTCGCGGGCTCCTCGGGCCAGCAGGTCCACCAGGTCCCCGCTCTGCCACAGGGACTCCACGGCGCTCAGTTCGCGCAGTCCGGCGATGGCGGCTTCCAGGCTGTCCAGAAGTTCGTCGGGAGGGGCTTCGGGGGTTGTCGACGCGTCCGAGACCCTCTCCAGGGAGGTTCGAAGTCCGACCCAGTCGGGGCCGTCCGCCCCACGGGAATCATAGACGATACCAGCGATGCCGCACACGAGAGGATCTCCTTTGTTACTGGGACACGTCGTCCTGGGGGCTGACCGGGCAGGAGGCCGGAGGGGGCCTCCCCTTCGCCTGTCGCTGCCGGCGACCTTTCGCGCCAGATCCGCGGGCCCCTGGATCTTGAAGAGAGCCCCGGCCTGGGCTCTCTTCAAGAAAGGGCTGGGGCCCGCAGGTTCAGCGTGCGGGCTCCTCGCCTTCGCCCCGGTCGCGTTGGCGCTCCTGTCGCCGCCGCGAGTAGATCGCGTAGCGCAGGATCGTGTCCCGGTCGGATTCGGACATGTCCTCGAATTCGATTTCCGAGAGGTGCTTGCTCTTCAGGTCCGGGTGCTTCTCGCTGCCAACCGCCCGCCCCTTGGTCCGGATGTCGGGGGTGCTGGGGATCTCCAACTCCATGTGGAGGTTGGTCCCTGGCGGGATGGGCAGGTTGGTGGCCAGGACCAGGCCGGCCGAAGTGATGGCAAAGGTCTGGGCCACCTGGGTGTGGGCCGTGTTCATGGCCCGATACTCCACCGTGATCGGGACCTCGAGCCGGAAATTCTCGTCCCGCGCAGGCAGCTCTTCCTCTTGGACGTTGGCGGGCGGAGTGATGTCGAACTCTCGCTCGGTGGCATCCAGGACCGTGGCCTGGAAGGCGTGCAGGACGTTCTCCTCCAGCGTCGTGACGGTCAGTTGCTGGCCTGGGATCATCCGGATGGGACGGCGCTCGGTGCCAGGGGCCTTGAGGATGACCTTCTTGCGTTGGATATCCAGGATTCGGGTGAAATGGCACTCGTAACCTTCCGACTCGTCGGACAGGAATTCGATCTCCACCTCCTGCTTGGGCCTCAACTTCAGGCCGCCCTTCTTCCTTCTGAAGAGGTTGAAGATCATGTGCCGCTTCCTCCTGTGCCCTCCGGTCCAGGCTCGGGCCTCGCAGCGGGAGGTTGGCGGGGCCTGGAACCGGGTTCATGGGCGTTCGGCTGGAACCTCCCATCTCCTGCGATCTCCCACGGGTCGAGACCAGCCAGGGAACGACCCGCAAGCGGGAGAAGACCCCTCCATCGGGGGAGGGCTTCCAGGTCTGGTCTTCTTCGCTCCTGGACGCCCGAATGCCTCGGAGAGGGGGGGAAAGCCGTGGACATCCTGGTCCTGACTTCGAATCCCAAGAGGACGGGTGCCCTGGCCACCTTGACGGACCTCGCCGCCCAGAGCGCGCGGGAATCCGGGGCCAGCGTCGAGGAGATCCGCCTGGATGATCGACAGATAGGCTATTGCCGGTTCTGCATGACCTGCTTTCGCGACCGGGAGTCTCCCATCGGCCCATGCGTCCAGGCCGACGACATGCCGGGAATCCTCGAGCGGTTGAGACGGGCCGATGGGTACATCTTCGCGACGCCGGTCAGCGCAGGCCACGCCAACGCCCGCTTCAAGACCTTCGCGGAACGCTGCTGCTACACCGCAGGGCGCTGTGGCCGATTCCTGTGGATGGTCGGGCCGCCCGAGTCGCGCTTCACCGACAAAGAGAGGTTCGCGGTGACCCTGGTGACCTCGGGGGTGGTCCCGCCCTGGTTGTCGCTGCTCTGCAACACCGCCACGAGGGAAATGACCGAGTTGGCCAGGTGCGCCTTCAATGCCCGGGTGATCGGCACTCTCTACGCCGGAGCCGTCTCGGTCGGAGGGCTGCGGCCCGGATATCGCGACCGGGCCTGGAAGCTGGGGCGGGCGCTGGTCGGCAGGATCCGGCTTCGCGACCTCTCGAAGAGTCCGGTCCGCGGGCGGGCGGGGCCCTGAAGGACCGCACCCCCCGCTCCTCCGGAAAGACTGGACGAGGTCGGCTCGAATCGGCTATACTTGCGGGCGATTTACCTGGAGGAGTCTACCCGGTCCCCTAGAAGCGGGGGGACCCCCGGGTCGGCCGGGCAGGCGCAGGAGGAAACGGCTCATGCCGCAGTACAAGGAAGAATACCTCACCCAAGTCTTCGACAACTTTGAGTTCTTCGATCCGCAGTGCCGGGATCGGCGGACCCGCGAGATCAACATGCGCACCAAGCGGTGCTTGCCCTGTCCCGGTTTCGAGCGCTGCCAGACCCATCCCGAGTTCTGGCTGAAGGGCGAAGAGGCACGGCAGGCCGTCAACGACGAGTTGTAGGCCTTCGTTCCCCGGAGCTCGGGAGAGGGCTCCTGCGGTGCCCCTCCATGGCGCCAGATGGCGCCATGTTGTGTTCTCTGACCGAGAAGCGCCCGGCGGATCCTCTGCACGCGCAACTCCGCTGGCCGAGAGGTGAGGCCCCGTGCACGTCGAGAAGCATCATCCCTACAGTCATCACCTGGGGACCACCATGTCGGTGGCCGTCTACGGCCATTGGGGCGTGCCCGTTCTCTTCTTCCCGACCGCCTCGGCGGACTATGAGGAACTCGAGCGCTTCGGCATGATCGAGGCTCTGGCCCACCACCTGGAGGCCGGGCGGATCAAGATCTACTCGGTCAACAGCAACAACGCAGCCAGTTGGCTGGATGAGAGCATCGGGCCGGGTGAACGCGTCTGGCGCCAGGAACTCTATGACCGCTACATCCTGCACGAGGTGGTCCCCTTCATCTACTGGCACTGCCAGGGGCGCCTCCCCCTGGCCACCGCCGGGGCCTCTTTCGGCGCCTTCCATGCCGCCAACACCCTCTTCCGTCATCCCAGCCTCTTCCGTTGGTGCCTCTGCATGAGCGGGATCTACGACGTGAGCCGCTACCTCGACGGCTACTTCGACGACCGCTGCTACTACCACAATCCGGTGTGCTATCTGCCCAACCTGCACGACTCGTTCCTGCGGGGAGAACTGGATCAGTGCAGCATCAACGTGATCTGCGGGCAGGGTGCCTGGGAGCGCGTCCACTGGTCCAGGCAGCTTCACGACGTTCTCTCTGGCGCGGGGATCCGTCACAACTTCGACCTGTGGGGGCACGACGTGAGTCACGACTGGCCGTGGTGGAAGCGTCAGATGGATCACTACGTCCAGAAGCTCTTCCCGTGAGCGAGCTGGAGCGTGAACTGAAGCTGAGGTTGGACGGGGCCGAGGCGGCTCGGCGTCTGGGCAGGGTCCTGGGCGTGCCTTTCGAGACGGTCGAGCAGGTGAACCTGTATCTCGAGACCGCGGACCGTCAGGTGGCCGCAGGCCGCAGCATGGTGCGCTTGCGGCGCGAAGAAGGACGCTGGATCCTGACCTACAAACGAGGCCTCCGGGTTCAGGCGGGCTACTTCGAAGCCCGAGAGGTGGAAGCCGTTCTTCCCGCCGGCCCGAAGACCCGCTGGTCGGAGGCCGACCTTCCGAGGCTGGAGCAACTGGCCCCGCTCCTGGCGCTGCGCGCGGATGGAGTGGCGGGGGGGCTGTCGGTCTCCGGGCAGGTCCACAACCTGCGCGTCCGCCACCGACTGTCCAACGGCGACATCCTGGAACTGGACCGGACCCGCTTTCCCGGAGACCGGGTGGATTGGGAGGTCGAGGTCGAGACCCGCAGGCCCGAAGAGGTGCGCGTGCTCCTGGCGGGCCTGGCGGAAGAGGCTGGCGTGGTCCTGGAGGAACAGCAGCAGACCAAGTATGAGCGTTTCCTCGAGGCCGTCAAGCCGTCTTGACCCCTCGGGTCTCGATCCTGCTCCCCGTCTTCAATGGCGCCGAGACCCTTCCGGCGGCTCTGCGCAGCATCGCCTGGCAGACCATGCGCGGGTGGGAGCTGGTCCTGGTGGACGACGGCTCGAGCGATGAGAGCCTGGCGCTGGCCCGAGTCGCAGCCGCCCGGGATTCTCGGATCCGGGTGCTGCCCCGGGCCCATGAGGGCCTGGTGGCCAGCTTGCAGGCCGGCCTGGCGGAATGCCGGGGTAACCTGGTGGCCCGCATGGATGCCGACGACATCGCGCACCCGGATCGATTGGCCCGGCAGGTCCACTTCCTGGAGGCCCACCCGGAAATCGCCGTGGTGGGAAGCCGGGTGCGCATCTTCCCGGCGCGGACCCGCACCGAGGGGATGGCGCGCTACGAATCCTGGCTGAACTCCCTGGTGGACCCCGAGGTCATGGAGCGGGACCTCCTGGTCGAGAGTCCCCTGGTGCATCCCTCGGTGGTCTTCCGCCGTTCGACCATCCAGGCTGCCGGAGGTTATCGCGACACCCGGGGGCCCGAGGACTATGATCTGTGGCTGCGCCTTCACGAGCGCGGGGTCCGCTTCGGGAAGGTCCCCGAGGTCCTCCTGTTCTGGCGGGATGCTCCCCTTCGCGTGACCCGGACCGATCCTCGCTGCGGGCGCGATCGCTTCCGCGAGATGAAGCTGGACTTCCTGCTGCGCACAAGGTTGGCTGGCATCGACCCGTTCATGCTCTGGGGGGCCGGGCCCAACGGCAAAGCCCTGGCTCGGGAACTGGCGGACCGCGGGCGGCCGGCCCGGGCCTTCATCGACTCCCATCCTGCTCGTCGCGGGCAGAAGATCGCCGGGCTCCCGGTCCTGGGGCCCGAGCAGGTCCCGCCCCCGGGCCAGTTCCTGTTGCTCTCCACCGTGGGCCACCCCCAGGCCCGCGCGCAGATTCGCGCGCACCTTCAGGAGCGGGGGCATCGCGAAGGCCAGGATTTCGTGTGCCTGGCCTGACCTCAGGGAGCGGTGGCCGGCTCCGGCCGCTCCGTGGCGACCGGAGGATGGGTTCCGCTGGCCGTCACCAGGACGACTCCCAGTCCGATCAGCAAGGTGCCGGCCCAGCGTAACGGACTGACGACCTCACCCAGGAACGGGCCGACCAGGAGGGCATTGAAGAGATAGGTCAGGGCCGTCAGGGGGAGGGCAAACGACAGGTCTTCATACGACAGGACCGTCATCCACAGAAAGAAGAACACGGCGAAAAGGCCGATGGCCATCCAGACCCGCGCCGTGGTGAAGATCTGGAACCCCAGGTCCAGGATTTGAGGCAGGCTTTCGATTCGGACCTGGCCCAGGGACTTCATGGCCTGAGCCAGCAGGATGTCTCCGAAGGTGCAGGCGGCCATGGCCCACAGCATGAGGACCAGCGTCTTGATTCGGCGGGCCGGCAGCCTCATCGGGCCAGGCGCTCCAGGACCTGGCGCACCTTGCAGCGGATCCCCTCGAACCAGGCCACGAAGACGATCAACAACTTCTCGGCCAGGCTCAGACGGGCCCGCTCCCGCCAGACGTCGGCGCCCAGGCGCTCGACCTTCTCCAGGACGCCGCGGTAGATTCCCCGCATGGCCAGCAGGGCCGGGCGGCTGCAGGGATCGATCCGCCCGGGCAGGTCCTCGGCCAGTTCGTAGTAGTGTCGGGCGCGGCCGGCCAGGTGGCGGACCAGGTCTCCGAGGGCAGGTCCTGGCAGGCCAGCCAGCAGGTCCTGGGGCGACATCCCGAATTCGGAGAGGATCTCGGAGGGAAGGTAGACCCGGCCCATCGCGGCGTCCTCGGCCACATCCCTCAGGATGTTGGTCAACTGGAAGGCGATGCCCAGGTGTTCGGCCATCTTCTCGGTTTCAGGCCTTCCGTCGAAGCCGAAGATCCGCAGGCAGACCAGGCCCACGGTGGAGGCGACCCGGTAGCAGTAGCCGTACAGGTCCTGGAAGGTGTCGTAGCGGGTGTCTTCCAGGTCCATCAGCGTTCCGTCGATCAGGTCCGAGAAGTGCCGCACCGGGATCCCGTAGCGCTGGACGGCATCGCGGAAGGCTTCCAGCCCCGGCGAGGGTGAGTCGGGTTCGGCGCCGAGCACGATCTCACGCCAGCGCTCCAACCCCTCGCGACGCTGTTGGGTCTGGCCTTCGTCGGACAGATCGTCGCACTCGCGAAAGAAGGCGTACACCGCGCACATGGCGTCCCGCCGGGGGGCAGGCAGCATGCGGATGGCGTAGTAGAAATTGCGGGCGCGGTCCCGGGTCAGGTTGCGACACCACGCGTAGGAAGCGACAAGAGACGTCACCGCGAGGAAACGCCAGCAACTTCTGGAATGGAGGGGGTGGATTCCAGGGTGGTCATGTGTGTGGGGGATACTCGTCTCGCCCCCGGGTTCCTGCCCCGGCAGGAACGCTGCAGCCGGACGAGAACGCAGCGAACCCATCCGATTCGGGAGGTTTCCGCGTGTTTTCCAAGCCAGACTCGAGCAGCCGATGAGCGTCCTGGTCACGGGCGGCAGCGGATTTCTTGGCAGCCACCTGGTGCGTCTTCTGCTCGAGGAAGGTCAGGAGGTCCGGGTCCTGGTGCGTCCCACCTCTCCTCCCGACAACCTGACCGGCCTGGACGTGGTGTGCACGCCTGGAGACCTGCGCGAGCCGTCCTCCCTGGAGCGCGCCCTGCGCGGCTGTCAGCAGGTCTATCACTGCGCGGCGGACTATCGGCTGTGGACTCCGGACCCCCAGGAGCTGTATCGGGTCAACGTGGAGGGGACCGAGAACCTGCTCAAGGCCTGCCGGGAGGCGGGCGTCGAGCGGGTGGTCGTGACCTCGTCGGTCGCCGCCGTGGGGATTCCTGACGATGGCAGCCCGGGAAACGAGGAGACTCCGGTCAGCCTCAAGGACATGATCGGGCACTACAAGCGCTCGAAGTTCCTGGCCGAAGAGGTGGCGATGCGCTTTGCTGCCGAAGGGGACCCCATCGTCGTGGTGAACCCCTCGACCCCGGTGGGGCCCGGAGACCTGAAACCCACCGCCACCGGGCGCATCCTGACCGATTTCCTGAACGGGCGGATNNCCTGCCTACGTCCAGACCGGATTGAACCTGGTCCCCGTCGAGGACGTGGCCCGGGGGCATCTTCTGGCGGCCCGCCGGGGGACTCCGGGACGGCGCTATATCCTGGGCGGTGAGGACATGACGCTGAAGGAGATCCTGGACACGTTGGCGGAAATCACAGGACTGCCCGCCCCGGGGTTCGAGATTCCTCTGTGGCTGGCCAGTTGCATCGCCTACGTGGACACGTTCTTCAATGCCAGCCTCCTGCGGCGCGAGCCGAGGGTTCCGCTGGAAGGCGTGCGGATGGCGTGCAAGCGGATGTGGTTTGATTGGAGCCGGGCCCGCTCGGAGCTGGGCTATGATCCGGGGCCGGTCCGCCCGGCCTTGGAGCGCGCCGTGCGCTGGTTCGTGGACCACGGTCACGCACCGGTGCCTCCGCGCCTGCGCCCGGCTCGCGGGCTGCCTGGGGCCGTGCCCCGATGAGTGGGACCGCGCGCCATCCCAGGAGGAGGAGAACAAGATGAGCCTGAATCTGAGCGGCCCGACCCGACCAGTCGGTCTGGTCGTGGCGGTTGGGGAGGAGGCCCAGGCCATCCTGACCAGCCTGCTGCCCCGGACTCGGGGGCACCTGGGGCGTTTCCCCTTCTGGCGTGGGCCGATGGCCCGGCGGGACGTGGCCATGGTCCAGTGCGGTCCCGGTCTGGACCGGGCCCGTGAGGCGGCGCAACTGCTCGTCGAGCGCCAGAACCCCAGGATCCTGCTTTCCGTGGGAATGTGCGGGGGCCTGGTTCCGGGCCAGCAGACCGGCGACATCCTGGTGGCCTCCAAGATCCTGACCGGAGGAGAACCCCTCGTGGCCGATCCCCGGGTCCTGGCCGTGGTTCAACGGGTCGCCGTCGAGTTCCATGAACTGGGTCGGATTCCCGAGAAGGGCACCTCCATCAAGGGCTACCGCTGCGCCGAGGCCGTCCTGGTGTCTCGCGACCAGGTGCTGACCACGGCGGCCAGGAAGAAGGCCGAGGCCGCTGCCAGTGGGGCGGAGGCCGTGGACATGGAGTCCAGCGCGGTGGCTGCGGTGGCCGAGGAAGCCGGAATCCCCTGGTGCGCGGTCCGGGTGATCTCGGACACGGTGCACGAGGACCTGCCCTTGGATTTCAACCGCTTCATGGACTCTTCCGGGCAACCCCAACGCCTGAAGATCTTCTTGTCAGGCCTGGTCAACCCACGGTTGATGGCCCGTTTGATGACCATGGAGAAGACCACCCGGGATATCGGCCGGGTGCTGGTCCGCTTCCTCGACCTGCTCCTGCCGGAAATGGTCCGGGAGAGCTGAAGTGCTCCTGCTCCAGGCTGCCCTGGCGGGCCTGGTGCTGGCAGCCTGTCTGTACCATCTGCTGGCCTGGGCGCTGACCCGGCACTTCGTCCGCGCGGAGGCCCTTCGGGATCGCCTTGGCGCCGAGCCCTGCGGAAGCGGGGCCCTGCAGGCTGCCCGCAGGCGTCTGTGGCCTTCGGTCTCGCAGATCAAGCCGATCCATCGCCTGGATGGAGACCTGCGTGAGGCCCTGGCCTCCTTCCTGTCCCAGGACTATCCCGGCCCCCATGAGGTCTTGCTGGTCCGCCGGGAGTCCTCCCAGGAGCTGACGTCCCTTTTCGAGGATCTGGCCCGCTCTCATCCCCGGGTTCCCCTGCGCCTGGTGGTCGGAGAGGGCCCCGGCAGCAATCGGAAGGTGGCCTCCTGTGTCCTGGGCGTGGAACACGCCGAGAAGGACCTCCTGATCTTTTCGGACGCCGACATGCGGGCTCCGGCGGGCTATCTGAGGCGTGTGGTCCAGCCCTTTGCCGACCCCAGGGTGGGTCTGGTCACCTGTCTGTATGCTGTCGGCCGGGTCTCGGGCCTGGCGGCGGCCCTGGAGGGACTTTCCGACGCGGACTTCAGCGCCTCGGTCCTGGTGGCCCGGCGGGTCGAGGGCCTGTCCTTCGCGTTGGGGGCCACCATGGCCGTGCGCCGGGAGACCCTGGACGAGGTGGGCGGGCTGTCGGTCCTGCGGGATCATCTGGCCGACGACTACCAGTTGGGCCATCGGGTGGCCCAGGCGGGCTGGAAGGTGGCGCTGGCCGGGGTCGTGGTCGAGGACCTGGTCGGCCGGCCCCGGTTCCGGGACTACTTCTGGCACCAGTTGCGCTGGATGCGGACCTACAGAATCTGTCGCCCGGCCGGGCACGCGGCCTTCCTGGTGACCCAGGGGCTGCCCTGGAGCCTGGGTTTCTTGTTCAGCACCGGCCTGGCACCCCTTGGCTGGTGGGTCCTGGGCGGGTGGCTGGGCCTGAGGATGCTGACGGCGACTTCCACCTGGCGGAGCCTGGCCGGCACCCCGGCCGCAATCTGGGGGCTGGCCGCCCCGCTCAAGGACCTTCTGTATCTGGCGCTGTGGGTCTCATCCCTGGTCGGATCCACCGTCTTGTGGGGAGGGCGGATCTTCCATGTGCTCCGCGACGGTCGGATGCGTCCCCTCTGACTTGCGAACCCGGTAGAACCAGGCGTTGTCCCGTCCCCAACTGAACAACAACCGGCGGGCGGAGAGCAGCTCCAGGGCAGGGTGGCGGCATTCCCAACCCACCGAGATCCAACGGGTGCCTGGCGTCAACCCGGCGATTCGCTCCAACAGGAGCTCGCGGGTGCTCTCAGACCAACTGCTGGCGGCGGCATACAGCACCGTGGCCTCCCCCAGGTCCGCCTTGAGGAAATCCGCGTGCTGGAACTCGGCGCGGCCCTCCAGGCGCAAGGCCCCGACGATCCGGCGGGCGATCAGCGTGTAGCTGGCCAGCATCTCCATGCCGACGGCCCGACATCCTGTGGCCAGGGCCGCCAGGAAGGTCATCTTGCCTTTGCCGGCGCCCAGATCGTAGAAGACGTCGCGCGGTCCGATTCTCGCCTCTTTGAGGATCTCCAGGCCCGCGGAGTAGGGGGTCTCTCCGAAGCGGAAATCCTCCTTGGGCCGGGGCAGGTGACGCGTCTGCATCCAGATATCCCAAGAGGGGAGCCGCAGCAGGTAGAAGGCGCCAAAGAGGGCTTCCACCCTCCAAAGACCGGGCACCCGGAAAAGAGCAGGCCACTCCCGGGGAGCGAGCGTCAGGATTTCCAGGGCTTCGCGCAAGATCAGCCTGTGAACTGCCAGGCGGCCATCTTGAGCATGTCCTTGACGTTTCCCATGGCCGCCTGCACGGCGCTGTGCTCGAAGCCGGAGTGCATCTTGCAGTTGGCGCAGCGGGGATCCTTGCGGGACTCCCACCAGGCCCAGTCCACTTCCTTCCAGAACGTCTGGAAGTCCTGGTAGTATTTTTCGTCCAGAAGGTAGCAGGGCGCCTTCCAGCCCAAGGGGCTGTAGTTCACCGTCGAGTAGGGCGAGCAGTCCAGCTCACGCAGGCCGGCGGCGAACTCCAGGAAGGCTGGCGTGGACGTCAGGCGGTACTTGTGCGAGATCTCCAGGACCCGCCGGAACTTCTGGTGGGTCTGCTCGAGGTTCAGGAAGACGTCCTCTTCGACGCTCTCGTACTGATAGCCCGGCGAGACCAGGATGCCGTCCACCTTCAGGGAGGTCAGGAGGTCGCACAGTTCTTCGAACTCTTCGATCCGGCTCTCCTTGAAAATAGTCGAGTTGGTCCAGGTCTGATAGCCCCGCTGCTTGCTCTGCTTGATCATGGCGATGGCGTGGTCCCAGACTCCAGGGCGATTGCAGACGAAGTCGTGGGTCTCGCGCATCCCGTCCAGGTGCACGTTGATGAAGAGATGGCGATCCGGCGGGATGGTCTCGAAGACCTTGGTCTCCAGCATCAGCGAGTTGGTGCACAGGATCAGGTACTTGTCACGCTCGATCAGGGCGGAGACCAGCTCGGGAAGCTCGGGGTAGAGTGTGGGCTCCCCACCGCAGACCGAGACGATGGGAACCCCGCAGTCGTCGACGGCCTTCAGGCACTGTTCGACCGACAGGCGATCTGACAGTTTGCCGGTGTGCCGCTCGGTCGAGCAGCCGCGGCAGGCCAGGTTGCAGGTATACAGGGGCTCCAGCATCAGAACCGTGGGATAGCGCTTGCGGCCCTGCCTCTTCATGGCTGCCTGATAGCTGGCCTGGGCCAGGGTGAAACCGAGGGGGAATCGCATCGGGGGGGGGCTCCGTCGTGCCCGCGGGGAGGTTGGAGCGGGCGTCGTCGATCGTGGGATCTGGCCCGCGTTTTCTGGGAGGACTCCGGGGAATCCTCCCGCCCCGCCTCGGATGGCCTGCTGACGCAGGATTCCAGGGGCGCTGAGAAGAACGCAGGCGGCCATGTCCAGGCCTCCGCGCAGATCTCTCCGCCCCGCGGCCAGGCTTCACCTGCATTCGCAGCGTTCGAGGATCCTCGATCTGCGGTTGATGGGCCTGGAGCGCGTTCAGTTCGCCATGCTCTCGCTGGAAGGCCCCGACCTCTACGCCTCGGCGGGCGGATTGGGGGTTCGGGCGACCGAGCTGTGTCAGTGCCTGGCCGACCTGGGGTTCCCCACCCATCTGTTCTTCGTGGGCGATCCCGAACTGCCCGCCAGCGAAACCCGCTTCCAGGGAAACCTGGTCCTGCATCGCTGGGGGCAATGGCTCAGCGCGCGCCACCCCCGCGGCGTCTACGACGGAGAGGCTGAAAAGGTCGCCGACTACGCCAGATCCCTGCCCCCCTGGCTGGTGGAGAACGTGGTGGCCCCGGCGGCCGAGAAGGGCCTCTCCACTGTGTTCCTGGCCGAAGAGTGGCAGACGGTCCCCGCCGTGTTGAACCTGGGGCGGCTCCTGGCGGAAAGGGGGCTGGAGCACCACGCCCTGGTGCTGTGGAACGCCAACAACCTCTTCGGCTTCGACGGGGTGGACTGGCTGGGGTTGCAGCAGGTGGCAGGTCTGACCACGGTCAGCCGCTACATGAAGCACCGGATGTGGTTTTGGGGCGTCAATCCGATGGTGGTCCCCAATGGGATCCCCGAGCGTTGGCTGGCTCCGGTTCCCGAGGCCCAGACCCGGGCCCTGCGCGAGCTTTTCCCCGACCTGCTCCTGACCAAGGTCGGTCGCTACGATCCTGACAAGCGCTGGGTCATGGCCATGCAGGCCCTGGGCGAGCTGAAGCGTCGGGGGTTGCAACCCCACCTTCTGGCCCGGGGAGGCAGCGAGCCTCACCGGGAAGCCGTCCGCGAAGAGGCCCGACGCCAGGGCCTTTCATGGGCTGAAGTGCGACTTTCCTCCAGGGCCTCGGCCCAGGAGATCTTCGACGAGATGGCCCGCCATGTCGAGGCCGACGTCTTGGAGATGTGCTTCTACGTCCACGAGGACTTCATGCGGGTCCTGTACGCCGGAGCGGACCTGGTCCTGGCCAACTCGGGCAACGAGCCCTTCGGTCTGGTGGGATTGGAGGTCATGGCCTGCGGAGGCCTGGTCTTCACCGGATCGACCGGAGAGGACTATGCCCGAACCTTCTCCAACTGCGTGGTGGTCGAGACCGATGATCCCCGCGAGATCGTCGAGTCGGCCATCTCCTTGCGCTCGACGCCGGCGCTGGTGGCCGAGATGCGCAAGCACGGCCGCCGGACCGCGTCACGCTATCTCTGGGAACGGGTGGTGGCCGACCTGTTCCAGAAGATCAAGTTCGTCGCAGCGGTCCGAGGCATTCCGCTCTCGGCTCCGTAGTCGATCCACCCCGGGTCGGCCCCTGGTTTCGGGTCCACCTGGAGGCACACGTCCGATTTGGAGGAGAATCCATCATGACCCAACGCCGTGAAGACGTCCAGAGAACCCTGGTGCTGTGCAAGCCGGACGCCGTGGCTCGAGGACTGGTCGGGCAGATCGTGGCCCGCTTCGAGGCTCGGGGCTTGCAGTTGGCGGGTCTGAAGCTTCTGGCCATGGAGTCGGCTCGCGCCGAGCGGCTGTACGAGCCCCACGTGGGCAAGGGCTTCTATCCCCCTCTTCTGCAATACATGACCTCCGGTCCGATTGTGGCCATGGTCTGGGAGGGAGCCAACGCCATCGAGGTGGTGCGCACCATGATGGGAGCCACCAATCCGACCCAGGCCGCTCCCGGGACCATCCGGGGGGATTTCGCCCAGCGGGTGGACCGCAACGTGGTGCACGGGTCCGACTCGTCCGAGAGTGCCGCCCGGGAAATCCCCATCTTCTTCGACGACGCCGAATTGCCCGTCTACCAGGCCCATCACGCGGCCTGGCTGTAGGGGCCGGACCGTGGGGGACCCGCCATTCGGGACGCTCTACCTGGTCGCAGTGCCCATCGGGAACCTCGGCGACATGACCCGGCGGTCCCTGGAGGTCCTCTCTTCGGTTTCGGTGGTGGCCAGCGAGGATATCCAGGCCACCCGTCGGTTGTTGTCCAGCCAGGGGATCCACTCCCGGGTCGTCTCCTACAGGGAGGCGGGTCGGGAGGCCGCCGGGCGGGAGATCCTGGAGGTTCTGCAGGCCGGGGACTCGGTGGCCCTGGTCTGCGAGGCCGGGACGCCGGGGATCTCCGACCCAGGACGGGACCTGGTGGCACGTTGCCACCAGGAGGGCATCGCCGTTTCCCCTGTTCCGGGCGCGTCGGCTCTCACGGCGGCGCTGTCCGCGTCGGGCCTTCCCGCTCGGAGGTTCGCCTTCGAGGGATTCCTGCCCCGCAGCGCTTCGGAACGCCGCCGCTTCCTGGCCGGTCTGGCTCACGAACCCCGGACCATGGTCTTCTTCGAGGCCCCCCACCGCCTGGTCCAGGCCTTGGAGGATCTGCGCCAGGCCCTGGGCGACCGGCGCGCCTTCCTGGGTCGGGAGTTGACCAAGCGCTTCGAGGAATGCCGGGCGGGTCTGCTGGGGGATCTGTTGGAGCGCTTCGCTGCCGAGGAGCCCCGCGGGGAGTGCGTCCTGGTCGTGGAGGGTGCGAGCGAGACCGACCAGGCCGTCGATGAGGAGGCCCTGGCCGGGGATGCCGTCTTCCTGCGTGGACTGGGCTTGAGGGCAGGGGACACGGCCGAGGTGCTCTCGCGCTTCCGTGGAGTGCGCAGGAACCTGGCCTGGAAGCTGGCGGCCAAGGTCGGGGAGGGCGACGAATCCCAGGCCTGAAGGGACGTCTTGAAGGTGGGCGAACCGTCCGCCCAGGCTGCCGACTCAAGACCTGGTCTCTGCGAAGGCAGGCCTGGAAGACTCCAGGCTGGGAACCGCACGTCCCGCCATCCCCTTCTCGGAGGCCGCACCCACATGGAAAAGCTTGAACCGACGGGAGAGGAACGCCGTCGCTACTATCGGATCAGCCCGCAGGCCGAGGTCACGTGCCGGATCGAGGGAATGGACGTTGTCCACCTGGTCGGCCTGGGGGCCAATGGCGCGGGGATGCGCCTGATCACCGACAAAGAGCTTCCTTCGGAGGGGGAGTTCCTGGTGACCCTGGCGACCGGCGACGGGCAGGTCCTGTCCTTGAGGGGGCGAGTGGCATGGAAGGGTCTCTGGGACTTCGACTTCTGCAGCCGCCACGTGGCTGGAATCGAGTTCGTCGCCCTGGGGGGGGAGGAGCGCAGCCGCCTGGCTGGCCTCCTGCCACCCCCCGAGGAGCGCTCCGAGGCTCCCCTGACCCCCTGACTCCGGGGATTCAGGCCAGCAGGTACTCCTCAGCCGGGCCGCTTGCAGCCGGAGGTGGGGCAGCGTGGCGGGCCAGGATCTCGTCGATGAAGACCAGGTTCGCGGCGGCCACCGACTTGCGGATCGACTCGAGTTGGGTCCGATCCGGCTGGAAGCTGCGGCCGATTTCCAGGGTCATCGAAAAGATTCCGTTGGCGTGGTGGATGTCGTGCGAGCCGCCGGAGGTGGGATACAGGCTGGAGCTCTGCATGACCCGGAAGGAATTGTTCATGACCTTGTTCATCTTCTCGCCGACCTGACGATATTCGGCCAGGTTTTCGACCGGCTTGTTGGTGACGCCCCAGGGGTATAGCACCATCTGGCCGTAGCCGTGATGGTCCAGGATCCCCTTGACGTTGCCCCGGCTCAGTTCCAGTTTGATCAGGGCCTGGACCTCGGACTCGGAGGCACCTGAAGGCCCTCGGTAGGTATCGGCCCGAGGGTTGTCGGAGGTGGCCCGTCCAAAGTCGTCGTCGGTCCGCCCCGGCAGGTCTCCGGCCGGCCGGTAGAGAGTCGCGTGTTCGGGCTTGCCGTCGTCGTAGTTGCGGTTCAGGTCCACGCCGATGGCGGAGGAGCCGGCCTCCGGCAGGGGTCGGCGGTTCTTGCGCCACCAGTTGTCCTCCAGGCGGCTGTGCTCGTAGCCGTCGGGGTTGGCGCAGGGGACGATCCAGATGTCCCCTTGCTCCAGGCGGCGGCGCATCTCGGGGTCGCCGGTGGAACCCTCGGCCATCTGTCCCGCCAGATACAGAGGCGCCTCCATCGAGGCCCACTCCCTGGCGTGGTGGGCCCCGGTGATCACCACGCCGGGCTTGGAGAGGGTGTCCCCGTCGCGGACCCCCGTGGACAGGTGCAGAGCCCAGATTTCCCGGCCTTCAGGGGTCTGTCCCAGGCTGACCCGCTCGGCCACCTCAGGGAACCGGGTGGCCAGGCCCTCCAGCTCCTCGGCAACCTGCTCGTAGCTGTGGTAGGCCGACTGCTGGACGGGTTGCTCCTTGCGCAGGTGGACCTTGAAGTCCGACACCACCTGGCGGACGTCCACGTCGGCCTTGTCCAGGTCGGGGATGTCTCCCCGCTGGATCAGGAAGTCCCGAATCTCGGCATCCTGCAGGACCTGGTCCTGGTTGGCGTCGATCCCCGCAGCCTCCTGGTTGCGAAGGGGGTGGACCCCCAGCATCTTCTGCCCTTCCTGAACCTTGAAAAGGGAACCGCTGGTCACGTCGGGACCCATGTTACGACCTCCAACCGGGGTGGATGTACCTGATAGGGCATGGAAGATCGTAGCAGTTCGGAGGGTCGCTCCTGTGAACCCGATGTTACGGAAGTGCAAAGGGGGCTTCGGGGCCCGGGCAAGACGTCACGACCATTCTGGCTCGGGATCGAGAAGGAAAGTCCGACAGCCTGGGGATTCACGAACCATGAGTTGAGGGAAATTCTAAAGCATCGTCGAGGCCGCAAAGGCCCATTTCATCGGTGTTTGTTCGCGAAACCCCGGCAAATAAGGCTTTACTTATGGTGATCCTCAAAAAAGCCCGATTTTCCAGGGGTTCTGAGAAGGAGAGCGAGGCCGGGGACAGAAGTTTCTGGAGGTTGGTTGGAACAGTCTCAACAAGGAGGGCCTGAGAACATGGCAGTCAAGTCCAAGTCCAAGGTCATCGGCAAGGCAGACCTCATCGGTGATGTCGCCAACAAGATGGGAGCATCCAAGAAGGATGCCGGCCTGATGCTCAATGCCGTGCTGGAGTCCATCCAGGAGCATCTCAAGAAGGGAGAGGGCGTCCGCCTGATTCCTTTCGGCTCTTTCGAGATCCGCGAGCGGAAGGCCCGCCTGGGCCGCAACCCCAGCACGGGCAAGGAGATCAAGATCAAGGCCCGCAAGGTGCCGGCGTTCCGTCCGGGCAAGGCCCTGCGCGAGTCGGTGAAGTAGGTTTCCGTCCTGGGGCCCTGCGCTTTCGAACGCAGGCCCTGTGCGAGCCGCCTTCGGGCGGCTTTTTCCTTTTATCGGGGCCGCCCCTCTTCTGTCCCGGCCGTCCGGGGCTCTCAGTCCAGGTCGGGTTCGTCGTCGTCCGGATCTGGAGGCAGGTTGTTGGCCAGGGACCAGCCCATCAAGAATCCGGCGGCCCGCTCCGAGAGGGGGTTTCTTCGGACCAGGGCCCAGAATTCGGGCGAGTGGTCCGGGTGGACCAGGTGGGCCAGTTCGTGCAGGATCACGTAATCCAGGACGAAGCCCGGCATCCGGGCCAGGCGCTGGGAAATCCGGATCTGCCCCGTGGCGGGAGTGCAGGAGCCCCAGCGGGTGTTCTGGTTGGAGACCCAACGGATATGGTAGCGCAAGCAACCGTCGAACCACCTGCGGTTGATCTCCTCTGCCCGGCGGCGCAGGTCCGACTCGGCGTTCTGGGCCCGGGCATCCACCCGGCGCAGGACCCGTTCCTTCATCTTGAGGACCCAGTCCTGCTCCTCCCGGGGCGAGAGTCCTTCGGGAAGGCGAACCTCCAGCACGTTCCCGGACAGCGAGGCCGAGATGGTCTTGCGGCGGCGGGGGCTGCGGATGATCTGGACCTGCACGGGTGCGGGTTCGATCCCGGGGCATGCTTCCCTTCCGTCGCCGCCCCGAGAGGAAGCCGCAGGGTCTCCAGAGAAGGACGGACGACAAGGGTCGACCCGGGCCCTGTCGGCCAGGCCACCGGCGGCCGATCCGTCGAATTCACGCCATCCTGCCTGCCTGCGGGATGGCTTCCATCTTCTTGAAAGCCCCACACCATGGACCAGAGCCTGATTCGCAACTTCTGCATCATCGCCCACA
>DIWH01000071.1:66584-68013 GCA_002423485.1 Candidatus Xenobium occultum
CCCCCGGGCACGTCGACTTCACCTATGAGGTCTCGCGTTCGCTGGCGGCCTGCGATGGAGCCCTCCTGGTCGTGGACGCCGCCCAGGGGGTGGAAGCCCAGACCCTGGCCAACTACCAGATGGCTTTGAACCAGGGCCTGGAGATCGTGCCGGTGATCAACAAGATCGACCTGCCGGCCGCCGATCCCGATCGGGTGCGTCACGAGATTGAGGAGGTTCTGGCCCTTCCGGCGGATAACGCCGTCCTGGTCTCAGCCAAGATGAACCTGGGGATCGACGAGTTGATGGAGGCCATCGTCCGGATCGTCCCGCCGCCGCGGGGCGATCGCAGCGCCCCCCTGAGGGCCCTGGTCTTCGACTCGCGCTACGACCAGTATCGGGGCGTCGTTCCCTTCTTCCGGGTCGTGGACGGCGAGGTCCGCAAAGGCACCATGGTGCAGATGATGAGCACCGGGAAGGTCTACGAGGTGGACGAGGTCGGCATCTTCAAGCCGGGACCCCAGCCCGTCGAGGTGCTCCGAGGGGGAGACGTGGGCTACCTGGTCGCCCAGATCCGTCACATCGAGGAGACGCGCGTGGGCGACACCCTGACCCTGGCCCGGGGAGGGGCCACCCAGCCCTTGGCGGGCTACCGGCCGGCCGTCTCGATGGTCTACTGCGGTCTGTATCCCATCGAGTCCACCGACTACAACAACCTGCGCGACGCCCTGGGCAAGCTCAAGCTCAACGATGCGGCCCTGGTCTGGGAACCTGAGACCTCTGTCGCCCTGGGCTTCGGATTCCGCTGCGGTTTCCTGGGCCTGTTGCACATGGAGATCGTCCAGGAGCGGCTGGAGCGGGAGTTCAACCTGGACCTGATCGCGACCGCTCCCAGCGTGGTCTACACGGTCCACCATAAGGACAAGACCACCTCGCAGATCCAGAATCCCTCGGACTTCCCTGCCCAGGGGGATGTGGATTCGATCGACGAGCCGATCGTCAAAGCCACGGTGATCACTCCGGAGGAGTACGTCGGGCAGATCATGGACCTGTGCCAGGGGCGGCGGGGCACCTTCCTGGGAATGGAATACCCCTCCCACGGTCGGTGCATGCTGACCTACGAGATGCCCCTTTCGGAGATCATCACGGATTTCTTCGACCAGTTGAAGTCCAGGACCCGAGGCTATGCCTCCTTCGACTATGACCTGTGCGGGATCCGCGAGTCGGATCTGGTTCGGCTGGACATCCTGGTCCACGCGCAGAAGGTTGATGCCTTGTCGATCATCGTCCACCGGGAACGGGCCTTCACGGCAGGCAAGGCCCTGGTTGAGAAGTTGCAGTCCGTGATTCCCCGGCAGATGTTTGAGGTGCCCATTCAGGCTGCACTGGGGGGAAAGATCGTGGCGCGTGAGACGGTCCGGGCGATGCGCAAGAACGTCCTGGCCAAGTG
>DIWH01000004.1:0-91709 GCA_002423485.1 Candidatus Xenobium occultum
CTGCTCGAAGGCCCGGGCCAGATCCATGCAGGTCGCCTCGAAAGCCTGCAGGCCGGCCTGCTGACGGAACTCCTCCAGGGTCTCCTCCTCCCCCGGGGCGGTGCCCAACCGAAGATTCCAGGTGGCGGGGAAGCGACTGGCCAGGACCAGGGCGGCCTCCACCGCCTCCTCCAGACGCCGGCAGGTGTGCTCTTCGGCGTAGGCTGCCCAGTTCTCGGAATCGGCCCGGCGGGGCAATCGCAGCAGCAGATCTACCTTGGTGGGCGACAGACGCCCTTCGCAAAGCGCCTGGCGCAAGGGTTCGTGCCGATCCAGACGCTGGTCCCGGGCGGTGGCCTGGAAGGCGGTACTGGCGGCGATCCCCCGGCTCTCGAGCCAGCCGCGGAACGAGCGGAACCCGGCCTCGCGGTACAGCCTTCCCTCCTGGACCCGGCGCAGGATCCGACCGCGCTGCAGTTCCAGGCGCTCTCGCGAGGCCAGCAGCCTGCGGGCCAGACGGGTCAGCCTGCGGGGGCTGCGGGGGAGCGCTTCGCGCAGAAGGTTGGGGAGTTCCTGGGCGGCTTGCGTGTCGCCGGGCGTCGCCTGGCCTGCTCCGACTTCGGCGCCCTCGGTCCCGGTCCGCGCACTGCCCAGGTCGGGCGCCGGGCCGCATGGTCCGCTCTGTCCGCCGCTAGAGCCAGGCGCCGCGGGGGAATCGGGCGTTGCGGGAGGTGCCGTGGCCGGCCACCGGGGATCGCGCTGGAAGGAAGGTGGAGCCGGGGTGGCAGATTCCTCGGCCGCTCCAGGTCCGGCCTCCGGCTTCGGGAGCAGACTGGCCGGGAGCGAGGGAGCGGCGTCGCCCTCCAGGCTCCACAGCCATTCGGCCCTCGGAATCCGTGGTTGCGGACAGGAGGCGTGCAGGCAGGGGGCCGCCGTCAGGGTGCCCTCTGCCGCGGTCTGAAGCGGCCGGGCCGCCGCGAACTCGGCCAGGATCTGCTCCAGCACGTGGGCCAGGCCCAGGTCGCGGCCTTCGCGGCGGCGGGCCAGCTCGACCGCGGCGAGCCAGGTGGCGTAGGGCTCGGCCTCCAGGTCCCAGGTCCGGACCCGGGCCTTTTCCTTCTCTTCAGCCGGCATTGAAGAGCGCAGCGGCTTCAAAGCTCGGCGCAGTTCCTGCGCCGTGAGACCGGCAGCCCGGGCCGCCCATTCCGCATCGCCTCCTTCGTCCAGGCGCAGCAGCTCCAGGGCGTGGGTCCGGGGAAGCCCGCCTTCCAGGAAGGCCTGGCGCAGGATCGGCCGGCGCAGGAGCCCCTCGGCCAGGCGCACCGAATCCCAGGCGGCGGTCGCCGAGATTCCCAGTTCCTCGCGACAGAACATCGCGGGCGTCACGTAGCCCAGATTTTTGAGGCCTCCCCGGACCAGGGGGGTGAGCACCTGGCCAAGCCGCAATTCGAGGAGGGGTCCGAAGCGCTCCAGTTCCGTCCAGGCCTCCTGCATCAGGACGAGCTGCCGGGCCCGGGGGGGCCGCCATCCTTGGGGATGGTCCGCCAGGAGGGCGAGGACTTCCGGGCAGAGGCTGGGATGGGCCGGGGATGCCGGGTTTTCCATACCTCATTCTACCGTGGACAGGGCCGCCATGTCCAATTCTGCGATCGCGCAATCGCCTGCGCCGCAGGGGTTTGCGCGTTTCACAGGCGATGATTTCAGGCCATTTCGGAGGCCCCGACGAGAAAGACCTCATCCGACACCGGAGGAAGCCCTTCCAGGCCCTTCCAGGGGGTCTTCCGGGGCCAATTTTCGTCGACGTCCTTCAACGCCAGACCTGACCGACAGGAGGTCCTGTCACAAAGATTTTACAATCCGTTCGCGATTGAAGGCGTGAGTCATGGGGGTGGCTCTCAGGTCGAGCCGACGAACGGCTCGCAGATGGGAGCCAGCCTCCCCCCGACCGCTCACCCTCGCCGTCCGTGCGCTGTCCGGTCAGCCAGACCGTTCCCGACCGCTCACCCCCGCTGTCCGCGCAGGCCGTCCGGGACCGCTGGCCCTGTCCTCCATCATGAGGAAGTCAGGGCTCACCGCCTGGCTGCCAACCCGGCGGGGGTTGGAGCATATCGAGCGATCTCGCGGTGGATCATATCGTCCGATCGCTAACACCCCATCAGTGCTAGACCAGCTTTCGGCGAGGACTTGCCCCCCGAGGAGGGTCGGCCCCTGTACACTGCGGCCTCCTCGATGTACGGGCGGCTCTACCAATACCTCCCACCTGGCGCCTCCGCCCGGGCCGACGGCCGCGGATCCTGAGGTCGATTTCCAGTCGTCGCTATGGAGAGGGCAAAGCTATGGGGGGTCCATTTTCAGGTGGCGAGGGGGGTCATTCCTTGGTTGACACCGACACACAGGCAGGGTCGAGTTCGAAGCAGACTCCTCAAAGACGACCTTAGAGCGGGTCAGGGGCAGGATCGGGTCGTCTGGATCGTGGAAACTCAAGAAACGCCGTCCCCTCTTCAGGAATCGGAGGACCTCAACCTGGGGCCATATCAAACTCTGGAATGTGCTGCTGAAACGGCGCCCGTGCGCAGCCGCAAGATCCACCCGCCGTTGATTGGCCTTCCACTGCACGTCTATATCGGAGAATCTTGGACGGAGACAGATGACCAAGTCCACGTCGCCCAGGCGTTCCACATCCGTCAGGTAGCTCCCAAAGATCCTGATCTCGGCAACGCAATAGGTGTAGTCGCATGATGAATTCACAGCCCGGGCTCTGTCGATGAGGCCGCGAACCGCTTCTTCCGCCACGCTCCTTCGCACTGGAAGTGCGGCCGAAGCCAGGGCGACCCGGTGCCCATCGGTGGTGATTTCCCATAATTCACCGACGTCCCAGCCAGGCAGGTCCCGCCTCTGCACCAATCCTGCCTGGGCGAACCTTTGGAGGGCCTCTGTCGCCTTCAGGCCCTCGACGCCCAGCACTCTGGCCACATACGACACCGTGACCGGTCCCCCCACCTGCATCATGGCCCGCAGCAGATTCCGAGCCTTCACGGCGGGCATCCCCTCGATCTCCTGAGCCCTGCGGATGCGCATCTTCAGCCCTCCCATCCGGTGTTCCCGGGCACCTGGCCGCAGCTTCTTGCCTAGGAACCCAGCCGGAAACCCCTAGACTTCCACCTCGACTTCCAGCGGATGCAGTTCCGCCTCCAGTTCCAAGGCAGCGGTTCGCAAGGGTTCGTAGATCGAGATCTCGCCTCCCAGACTCTCGAAACTGACGGCCAGCGCGTACCTGGCAGTGGCCTCCGGATCGATACTCCACCCTTGATGGCCCCGGACGGCGATGCAGAAGTCCTCGGGCAACTGATAGGAGCGCACCACAGCCCAATCCTTCTGCAGGGTCCCGGTTCTGCGAGGTCCCGAAAGCAGACCCGAGTTCTTCCGCCCCCCCACCGTCCAACGCAGTCCCGACCGGGCGGCCGAATCCGTCTGGTCCCCACCCTTCAAGGCGCGAGCCAGGAAGGCATCCGCGGACTCTCCCGACCGGTTCTCGAGCCAATCCAACCAGACGGAGAGATAGCCTCGAAGCTCGCGCCGGGTCCTGCGCGGCCGGGCCGCATACGAGAGGGTCACCTCGACCCGGATGTCGTGTTCCCAACCCGGGCGCCGGATCTCACGAGGGATCGGGACCTGATAGACGTGAGCGTCTCCGGCGCAAAGGGTCCGGTGACCCGCTGTGATGAACGTGATCCTCGACTCTGAGTTGCGGCAGGCCCTGTCTGCCGACGGGATGCCGTATCCCAGAAGATAGAACAGGCGCGACTTCTCGCCATCCGAGAGTCCATCGGTCCAATCGGGCCAGCGCGCCGACTGAGCGATCAGCGCGCGATACAGCAGGCACGATTCTTCGGGGAGGGCAGCCTCCAGCATCGCCGCGATCCGCGTCACCTTGGGGGCCGCAAAGGAAGTCCCCACGCCGTCGCGGTCAAAGGCAGGGCCACCCGTGGTGGTTGCACGGACCAGTTCGGGATAGCACTCCGAAGCCGAAGAGGGACAACTGACCTGGCCTGCTTCGGTCCACAGGAAGTCCCCCCCATACTCCACCACGTCGGGTTTCACGGTCTGCCAAAGGCCCGGTCCGGAGCGACTGAAGGCGGAGACTCCCCCCGGATGCTGCACGAAACTCGTGAAGTCCTGGGACTGGTAGGGTCCATACCCGACGGAACCGACAGTGAGGGCCTGGAGGCTCTGGGCAGGGTTGGCCAGATGGCAGCAGGGTTCTTCCAGGAAGCCCGGATAGGTCTGGCCCCGAGCCAGAAGTTCAGCGACCCCCGGGCTGGGGTCGGGGTTGGTGAGCTGGAGGTTGCCGACACTTTGGACGACCAGGATATCGTTCTCGAAGCAGAGCCGGTCCATCTCGGCCGCCCAGGTCGACATGTGCGTAGTCCGGCAAGGAACCCTGGCATTGATCGAATGGTTGAAGAGGCGCGTCCGGCGGGCACCCTCGTGGTAATGGGTAACCACCTCGCGAAGGGCTGCAGCCGGCAGCATCTCCTTCGGCATGTCACCCTTTTCGTCGAGTACCCGGGCGTTCTGGATCCAGGCCAGGGACGTCGCCACACCGACCTGCGGGACCTGTTCTCCATGCAGGACAGCCCCGGCAACCCGGGTCCCGTGCCCGCTCGGTTCCACATAGTCAGCCACATCGCTCGCAGAACGATCGGGAAGGAAGCAGCGGGAGGATTCCTGATCGATGGCAGCTTCCAGGAGCAGGTGCCCTTCCTGGATCCCGCTGTCCACCACGCAGACTCTGGGCGCGGTGGGCTCGGGCGGATGAATACGGAGGGCGGTGCGCAGACGGCGCGTCTGCCGCTCGATCCCCTGGGGCGTCTCGATGTCGTCCGGTTCGGCGACTTCAGCCAGGTAGGTGTGGTTGAGGACCAGGTCCTTCAGCCCCCGGGCGCTCATCTGGATCCGTAGGGTGAAGTTGCGTAAGAGCCCGTCCACCTCGCCTTGGTCCTCGTCGAAACTGTCCGTGATAGTCCCGCCGTAATGAGTGACCAGCACCTCGGTCTGCTCGACCCGCAGGTCCTTGAGTTCATCCCACTTCCTGTTGGCGGCCTCAAACTGCCGTTCCCACTCCCTCAGCTTACGGAGCCAGGTGGTTTCCTTCCATCTGCGGTTCCTAGTCGGCTTCTTGGGGATCTCCCAAGTCCCCTCACACGAAAACGTGTAGTCGCACAGGTAGACGGCATCCTCCTCCATGGTCTCCCATTCCTTCAGGAGCACCTCGGTAAGGATCATGCTCAACCGATCCCGGGCAGGGTCCCCTCGCACCCCCAGGACCTGAGCCACATGTCCGGAACCGCGTTCTTGGCGAGCGAAACCATCCAACCGGGCCTGGAAGGCCTCGAGTCCCGAGTCGGAGGCCCCCGTGAGGACGAGCCCGTCCTCCCCCTCCGAGACGACCTCCAAGGAAAAGGCGGACTGCAGGTCGCCCACCCTCAGCGACCGGTCGATCTCCAGAACCAGAGGGGTCCCATCAAAGACGGGCAGGCCAAGGGAGCGGCGCTCTACCTGGCGTTCCGTCCACGTTCTGATGGCGAACTTTGCGCCTTCCTGCAGCCGGGCGCGATGTCCAAGCCGATCCTCCCGGTTCTGCCGGACCTGCTCCGAGGCCGGCGGAGGTCTGCTGAACCTGGCATCACCGGACTGGCGCAGCACCAGCGCCAAATGTTCAAATCTATGGCCGCTGGGCATCCTTCCCATCCTCTCGGACAACCCTGGCTTCCGCGATGGCCCGAACCAGGTGGGTCTCGCAGACCAGGTTCTCGCCGCTCAGCACGGCCGCTTTGGCCGCGTCCTGGGCCGCCTTGACCACGGTGGCAGAGGATTCGCCCGAGAGAAGGCCGGCGACGCGCTTCCAGTCCACATCCGGCGCCACGGGGACTGCCGACAGGGTGGTCTGCAGCAGTCTCTCGGCCTCCTGCTGGCCCGGGAGCGGAACGAAGAGTACCTCGTCAAAACGGCGGAAGAGGGCCGAGTCCAGCGACCGTTCGACGTTTGTCGTGGCCACCAGCAACCCTGGCGCGTCGTAGTCCTCCATCAACTGAAGCAACTGGTTCACGATCCGGGAGGCTTCGCCGATGTCCTTGCTGTCCCCACGGGACCGTGCGATGAAGTCGCACTCGTCCAGGAGCAGTACGCTCGGGCGCTGGCTGGCCCCCTCGAAGACGGAACGCAGGTTGGCGGCCGACTCGCCGAAGTAGGACGAGATCAGGGCATCGAACCGGACCTTCATCAGAGGCAGGCCGATGTTCCAGGCCAGGCGCCTGGCGCCGAGAGACTTGCCACAACCCGGCGGTCCATAGAGGAGGATGGTCTTGCGGGGCTTCAGGCCGAAGAGCCTCAGCCGCTCTCGGGCAGCGAACTCGCGCTCGATACGAGCGAACCGGTCATCTACCTCGGGGGCCAGCACCATGTGGTGGTCCAGCGAGTCCCGCGGGATGACGGAAACCAGCACCTCGTTGCCGCGACGGCTGACCGGCAACTCCCGAAGGCCCGGAGGTTCCACAGGGGCCGGTCGCTGGCGACGGGCGGACCGTGGCTGGTTCAGGAGGGCCTGGAGTTCGTCGGCCAGGCGACCATGGCCTAGGCGCCGCTCGGAATCCACGACCTTCCGGGCCAGCAGTTCCAGATCTTCGGGCGACCCCTCGGCAATGGCCCGAACCAGCCGCCTCTTGGTCTCTGCGTTCAAGAAATCCCGCTCTCTCCCAGCGATGGCGTGGTGCGCGGGAGGCAACCCTGGCGAACCGCACGCTGGCACCAGTCTTGTGCCCCCGGAAGTGCCTGTCAAGCACCTGGATCAGGTTGGAGCGGGGGGCTGGGTGTTCTCCTGACCAGGAACCGGGCAATACAGGTTGCGGCTCCGAATGGAGATGACCTCATCTCCAGACCTTGATGCCCTCAGTCTGTCGCCAGGCATTCCTGGCTCGTGCACCGGACCCCACCGTCAGGTGGGGCCGTGGCCCGGGGCCATGTCCCCCATCACCTTGGCGACAACATCGATCGACTCGACGCTGTAGCGCTCGCATCCTCTGAAGAGGAGACGGGCCGTGGGATGGTCTTCCTCCTCCGCAGAGATCTCCGGACCACCGAAGAGGACCAGACACTTGCCCTTGGCGTGAAGACTCGACGAGAAGATGAGCCCATCGATCTGGCCAGCAGCCGGCAATCCGTGGACCTTCAGCAGTTCCACGAAGGCCTGGGTGGCCAGGTAATCCATGTCTGTTCTGTCGGACTTGACCGGGCGAGAGATGTCAGCGGCGAAGTGAAGCAGGAAGGGCCAGTAATACTGATCGTAATCGAAGTTGAAGTCGTCCGCGAAGAGGCTGGAGTCCGGAATGGTGGTCAGATCGACCAACTTGAGGGGACGCAGAACCGTAAAGGTGCCCACGGTGACGACGTCACCGCGGATGGGGCGGACTTCCTGAAGGGCTGTCTGCGAGTCCGAGGTTCCGTAGAAGAAGCTGATGCCCTTGGGATTCATCCTTCCCTGGCCCGCCTTCTCCAGAGGAGGAGCCTTCAAGTCGTCGTGTCGGCGGTAGTCCACCCCCGGCGGCGTGATTCGGGCCCGGTAGATCCGCGCCCCTGGCTCCCACCGCACGACGGTCCAGCGATCCAGGACACTCCGGATCTCGTCGAAGAAGGTCTGGAAGTCCGGGCTACCCAGAATGGTATAGCGGAACTCCGATTGAACCTTCCTCTTGAAGGACTCCCAGGTTTCGATCTGTTCGCGGCCACCGGACAGGGGGCCAAACTGATCGATTCGGACGACCTGGTCGGTCGACAGGCCCAGAGCTTCCAACAAGTCCGTGGGGTCGTCGATCAAATGGCTGAAGATCTCCCGTTCCCAGCAAACCACCTCGTCATAGTCCGTGGGCTGCTCCCCCACGAACTGGTAGCCGCCTTCCCGACTCTCATACGGAGTGGACTCTGCAGGATCCTCATACATCCGGCCCAAGCAGTCTTCAATGAACTCCCCGACCTCGCTTGCCAGTGCGGTCTCGACATCTTCTGAACCGCAGAAATCGCATTTTCCAATAGACCCATACTTCTCGACGTACAGCCTGATACCCCTGTCACGAAAACACTCTCTACAACACAACATGGAAGACCAACCTCTATTCTAAGAGCATCCCTGGCGCCCCAGGCAATACCATTATAATAGCCGAAGGTTGGCCGGATAGCCAGATATTGTTACCAAAACACTAAAATTTCCTACCTCCCCCCCTGACACCTCCCGTCACCCCCCTGCCCTATCATGCACCTCAGCGCGGCCTGAAGCAGGCCCGGCGCCCGGTGGTGGCGTAACCCTCGCCCGCTGGGGGAATCCGCGCGGAACACGGACGCGATGACGCGAAGGGAAGGATACGGGTTGGACCGACTGCTGCAGGCGTTGGAACAGGCCAGGTCCCTGTACCAACCGGTGGCTCTGCTGGTGGCGCCGCGCACAAAGGCGACGGCGGCGGCCCTGGGTGAGGCTGCCCGGGCGCTGGATACCCGCGTCCTGAACCTGAACCTGGCGCTGGGCGCCGCCCTGGGTCCCCTGTCCGCCCAGGCGCGCCGGCTGGAACTGGCCAGGCTGCTGGACGATCTGGCCCGCGAGGTTCCCGGCCAGGCCCTGGTCCTGGACGGCACCGAGATCCTCTTCGAGCCGTCCCTGGGCCACGACCCCTTGCGCCTCTTGCAGGGGCTCTCGCGCTCGCGCCCGGTGCTGGCCCTGTGGCCCGGGTCCCGGCAGGGCGGCGTCCTGCTCTACGGGCCCACCGGCCATCCAGAGCACCGCCGCTACGAATCGCACGGCGCCATCCTGGTCGACCCCGGCGGATGACCCGGCCCGGCCACACCCGCCGCCCCCCACCGACACAACCCCCGCCCACGCGGCCCCAGGAGGATCCGGTCTTGAAGTACGGCGAGCTGGTCCGGTTCGAGCCCATCGAGTCCATCATCAAACTGCACAGCTCGGACGAAGCCGAGCAGGCCCGGCGCCTGGTGGAGACCTACGTGATCTCCGAGCGCATGCGGGATACCCTGGCGCACCTGGTCTTCCCCCAGCTCCGCTTCGACGGGGGCGCGGGGGCGGTCGTGGACCACAAGGGCCTGCTGGTGGTGGGCAACTACGGAACCGGCAAGTCCCACCTGATGGCGGTCATCTCGGCGGTGGCCGAGCGGCCCGAGCTGGCCGATGGCCTGACCTGCCCCGACCTGGTCCCCCAGGCCCGGGCCCTGGCGGGGAAGTTCCAGGTCATCCGGGCGGAGATCGGGGCGGTGGAGGGCTCGCTGCGCGACATCCTGTGCGGCGTGCTGCAGCGGGGGTTGGCGAAGCTGCAGGTGGACTTCCACTTCAGGTCGGCCTCCGAGGTGGGCGAGAACAACAAGCGGGAACTGGAGCGGATGATGGAGGCCTTCCACGGCCGCTACCCCGACCAGGGCCTGCTGCTGGTGATCGACGAGCTTCTGGACTTCCTCAGGGGGCGCCGGGACTTCGAACTGGTCCGGGACTTCGGCTTCCTGCGCGAACTGGGCGAGGTCTGCGGTCATCTGCGGTTCCGATTCCTGGGGGGTGTCCAGGAGGCTCTTTTCGACAATCCCAGCTTCCAGTTCGCCTCCGAGACCCTGCGGCGGGTGCAGGCCAGGTTCGAGTCGGTCCGGATCCACCGCGAAGACGTGGCCTTCGTCGTCCAGGAGCGCCTGCTGCGCAAGACGCCCCAGCAGCGGGGCCGGATCCGCGAGCACCTGGAACGCTTCACGCCCCTGTACGCCAGCATGAGCGAGCGCCTGGAACGCTTCGTGGCCCTGTACCCCGTGCACCCGGCCTTCCTGGAGGTCTTCGAGCAGGTCTACGCCGCCGAGAAGCGCGAGGTCCTCAAGACCCTGTCCCAGGCCATCCGGACCATGGTCGACAAGCCCGTCCCCACGGACGACCCGGGCCTGCTGTCCTACGACGCCTATTGGTCAGAGTTCCTGGCCAACCCGGCCTACCGGGCCGATCCCAACATCCGCACGGTGATCGAGCGCAGCCAGACCCTGCAGAACCGCATCGACCAGGGCTTCAAGGGCCCCGCCCTGGCGCGCCTGAAGCCCCTGGCCGTGCGCCTGATCCACGCCCTGTCGGTCCAGAGGTTGGCGGGCAACGACATCCACGCGCCGATCGGCGTGACCGTCGAGTCCCTGCGCGACGACCTGGCCCTGACCGTGCCCGGGGCCCCGGCCCCCATGCAGACCGCCGAGTTCCTGAAGACCACGGTGGAATCGACCCTGCGCGAGATCCTCAAGGCCGTGGCGGGCCAGTTCCTGACCTGCAACCCCGAGAACGGGCAGTACTACCTGGACGTCCAGAAGGACACCGACTTCGACGCCCTGATCGAGCAGCGCACCGAGAACCTGTCCCACAACGAGCAGGACCGCTACTACTTCGACGCCCTGCTGCGCCTGCTGGACCAGCCCGAGGCGGGCCGGCGCGGCGACTTCTACATCTGGGAGCACCAGATCCCCTGGCAGGACCGCAACGCCGAGCGCCTGGGCTACCTGTTCTTCGGGGCCCCCACCGAGCGTTCCACCGCCCAGCCCCCGCGCGACTACTACCTGTACTTCCTGCAGGCCTTCGATCCCCCGCGGTTCACCGACGAGCAGCGCCCCGACGAGGTCTTCTTCCGCCTGGTCCGCCGGGACGAGGACTTCGATCAGGAGTTGCGGCTGTACGCGGCCGCCCGCCTGCTGGCCCTGACCGCGGGGGGAAGCCGGGCCCACTACGAGGAGAAGGCCAACCTGCGCCTGCGCAAGCTGGTGGACTGGCTGCGACAGAACCTGTCCACGGCCTTCGAGGTGACCCACCAGGGCGTCTCCAAGCCCCTGGGCGAATGGATGCGCGGCTTCCGGGGCGGCGCCGACGATGTCCGCGAGGTGGTGCGGACCGTGGGCTCGGTGGCCCTGGCCGGCCACTTCGCCGAGCGCTACCCCGACTACCCGCGCTTCAAGACCCCGGTGACCGAGAAGAACCGGGCCCAACTGGCCCAGGACGCCCTGAAGCACCTGGCCGGCATCACCGAGAGCCAGCACAGCCGGGCCGTCCTGGATGCCCTGGAGCTGTTCCAGGGTTCCGAGATCCGCCCCCTGGACCACCGCGATCCCCAGGCCGGCAGCCGCTATGCCCGGCATTTCTGGCAGTTGCTGACCGCCCGCGGTCCGGGGCAGGTGTTGAACCGGGGGGACCTGTTCGAGCGGCCCTTCCCCGGCGTGGAGTATGACCGGGAGTTCCGCCTGGAGCCCGACTGGGTGGTGGTGGTCCTGGGGGCCCTGGTGCGCAGCGAGAACGTGACGCTGGCCCTGGCCGGCCGGAACGTCGACGCGTCCAACGTCAAGGACCTGGGCAAGCTGGCCCTGGCCGAGTTGGTGCAGTTCAAGTACGTGTCCCGGCCCAAGGACTTCGACTCCAGCGCCCTGCGCGAACTGTTCCGGCTGGCCGACCTGGCCGACGGCCTGGCCCTGGACGTCGAGCAGGGCAGCGACGCGGCCGTCCAGCAGTTGCAGATCCGGCTGAAGGACCTGGGCGAGAGGTTGGTGCGGGGGCGCAAGGGCCTGGCCCAGTGCCCCGCGATCTGGGGCACCCCGCTGCTGCCCGAGGAGGAGCGCGCGGCGCTTCTGCAGCAACTGGGCCCCGTCCAGGAGTTGGTGGACGGCTTGCAGGCCCTGAACACGCCGGCCCGCCTGAAGAACCTGCGGGCCAGCGCCAGCGATCTGGGGCAGGCCCGGGCCCGCCTGGACGGCCTGGCCCAGGCCGAGGAACTGGCGCGCCTGGCCGACCAGATGGCTCCGCTGGTGAACTACCTGGTCACCGCCGAAGGCCTGCTTCCTTCGGACCATCCCTGGATCGAGAGCCTGCGCGCCGGACGCGACAAGGTCCGGGCCAGCCTTTTGGACCCCCAGAGCCGGGGCCTGCGGAAGGGCCACGAGGAGATCCGGACCACCCTGGAGGCCCTGAAGGCCTCCTACGCCGAGGCCTACGGGCAACTGCACGGCAAGGCCCGGTTGACCGGCCGCGAGGACCAGCGCAAGAGCCGGCTATTGAAGAGCCCCTCGCTGCAGAAGCTGCGCACCCTGGCGGGCCAGGTGCCCCACCTGCCCACGGGGCGACTGCAGGACCTGGAGGCCCGCCTGGGCCGCCTGGTGACCTGCTTCAGCCTGGAACCGGGCGACCTGGAGCAGGGAGCCTTCTGCCCCCACTGCCAGCACCGCCCCGTCGAGGAGCCCCAGCAGGCCCCCGCCCTGCAGCGCCTGGAGGCCTTGGAGCAGGAGGTGGAGGCCCTGCTGGCCGAGTGGACCGGGACGCTGTTGCAGGAACTGGAGGACCCCATGACCCGGGCCAACCTGGACCTTTTGACGGCCCCGTCGCGGGCGCTGGTGGAGGCCTTCCTGGCCGAGCGCCTGCTGCCCGAGCCCCTGAACAATGAGTTCCTGCGGGCCCTGGCCGAGGCCCTTTCGGGCCTGGAGCGGGTCAGCCTGACCCTGGACGAGTTGGGGCGCCGCCTGGAGGAGGGGGGCATGCCCTGCACCGTGGAGGAACTGCGCAGCCGCTTCGAGCGCCTGCTGGAGCAGCGGGTCCAGGGGCACGAGCGCTCCAAGGTGCGCCTGGTCCTGGAAGCCCCCGGCGCCGCCCGCTGAGAAGACCAGCGCCGCCCGCACCACCTGAAAGGAACCGCCGATGCCGCCTCGTGGAAGCCGTAACCAGCCCGGCCTTTTCGGACCGGGAGACCAGTTGGACCTGACCGAGGCCACGCCGGCCCGCGGGAAGGTGGAGGCCCTGGGCCAGCAGTTCGACAGCGACCAGGACCGACGCAGCCACTTCCAGGCCCGCCTGCAGGAGTTGCTGAGGGACCCGGAGTTCCGCAGGCAGCCCGGCTTCCCGCTGGGGGACGACCAGGCCATCCTGGCCATGTCCGACCCGCCTTGGTACACGGCCTGCCCCAACCCGTTCCTGGAGGAGTACGTCCGGATCTACGGCCGCCCCTACGACCCCCACGACGGCTACCGTCGCGAGCCCTTCAACTCGGACACGACGGAGGGGAAGACCCACCCGGTCTACACGGCCCACTCCTACCACACCAAGGTCCCGCACCTGGCCATCGTTCCCTACATCCTGCACTACACCCAGCCGGGAGACCTGGTGCTGGACGGCTTCTGCGGATCGGGGATGACCGGAGTGGCCGCCCAGTGGTGCGGCTCGGCCCCCATGGACTACCGGCAACAGCTTGAGCTGAAGTGGCAGCAGGAGGGCCGCGGCAAGCCGAAGTGGGGGGCCCGCCGGGCGATCCTCAACGACCTGTCGCCGGCCGCCACTTTCATCGCCGCCAACTACAACCTGCCCTTCAGCGTCGGGGAGTTCGCCCGCGCCGCCCGCCGCATCCTGGACGAGGTGGAGCGCGAGATCGGCTGGATGTACCAGACCCGCCACACCGACGGGCGCGTGGGCCGCATCAACTACACCGTCTGGAGCGAGGTCTTCGCCTGCGGGGCCTGCGGGGCCGAGGTGGTCTTCCTGGAAGAGGCCCTGGACCCCGTGACCAAGCGGGTGAGCGCCGTGTTCCCCTGCCCGCACTGCCGGGTGGATCTGACCAAGGGCCGGGGTGCCAAGGACGACGGCGGGGAGGACGACGACGACGAGGGCGGGGGCAGGGCCCGCCAGGGGACCGCGGCGGTCAAGTTGGAGCGGCTGTTCGAGACCCTGGTCGACCCCGCCGACGGACGCCCCTGGAAGCGCATCAAGCTGCGCCCGGCCTTCCTGAACTACCAGGTCGGCAAGGAACGCTTCGAGAAGAGGCTGGACGCCCAGGACCGCCAGATCCTGGAGCGGATCGAGGCCCTGCCCCTGCCCCCCGAGGTGCCGACCCTGGAACTGCCCATCCAGGACATGTACCACGGCTCGCGACTGGCCCCCAAGGGCTTCACCAGGGTGCATCACCTGTTCCTGCCCCGGGCGGCCCAGGCGCTGGGGATCCTTTGGCGCAAAGCCAATTCGCTACAGGAACGAAGTGCTGGCGCAAACCGAGCTGTTGTCTGGACGATCGAGCAATGCATCCGCAACATGTCGGTATTGAACGGCTACGAGCCACTCGCCTTCTCGCAAAATGCGCGAGGACAGAAGATTGTCTATTACGTTCCAAGCCAACAGGCCGAGGTATCTCCTTACTATTTCTTGGAAGGCAAAATATCACGCATCGAGTCGGGCCTAAAAACCTACAAGTGCAACATTACCAACTGCGCGTCTTCCACATCAACCTGTTCCAACATATGTCTCCCAAACCACAGTATCGACTACATCTTCACCGACCCGCCCTTCGGCAAGAACATCTTCTACGCGGACCTGAACCTGCTGGTGGAGGCCTGGCACGGGGTGCGGACCCAGACGGGGCCGGAGGCGGTCGAGGACACGTTCAAGGGCAAGGACCTGCGCGCCTACCAGGAGTTGATGCGCCAGGCCTTCGCCGAGTACTACCGGGTACTGAAGCCCGGGCGCTGGATGACCGTGGTCTTCCACAACTCTTCGAACCTGGTCTGGAACGCCATCCAGGAAGCCCTGGGCCAGGCCGGCTTCGTGGTGGCCGAGGTGCGCACCCTGGACAAGAAGCAGGGTTCCTATCGCCAGATGACCAGCAGCGCCATGAAGACCGACCTGGTGGTCTCGGCCTACCGGCCCACCGAGCGGGTCCAGCAGGCCCTGGGCACCGACAAGGGCCCCTGGACCTTCCTGCGGGAGTACCTGGGCATGCTCTCCCCCGCCGTCTTCCTGAAGGGCGAGTTGCAGGGCCAGTTGGAGCGCACGCCCCAGCGGCTATGGGACCAGTTGGTGGCCTGGTACTTCCTGAATCGGAGTCCCATCCCCATGGCCGCCGCCGAGTTCTTCCAGGGCCTGGAAGAGCGCTTCCCCGAGCGCGACGGGATGCACTTCCTGCCCGAGCAGTTGCCCGAGTACGAGCGCGCCCGCAGCCAGGTCAGCCAACCGGTGGAGATCCCGCTGTTCATCCGGGACGAGAAGACCGCCATCGCCTGGGTCAGGGCCCAACTGCACGAGCGCCCCCGGCGCCTGCAGGACCTGACCACCGAGTTCCTCAAGGCCACCCAGTGGGACCGCACCGAGAAGGGCGTCGAGTTGCGCGACGTCCTGGACCAGACCTTCCTGCAGTACGACGGGAACGGTCCCGTGCCCGCCCAGGTCCAGCAGGCCCTGGCCCGCCAGGAACCCGACCTGCGGAACCTGGACCGCGAGAACCCCCGCCTCAAGGAGCGGGCCCGCGAACTGTGGTACGTCCCCGACCCCACCCGGGCCGAGCAGATGGAGCAGCGCCGGCGCAAGATGCTGGTGGCCGAGTTCCAGTCCTACCGCCAGCAGAAGGGGCGCAGGCTCAAGGAATACCGCGGCGAGGCCATCCGGGCCGGCTTCCTGGACGCTTACGAGCGGCACGACTACCAGGCCATCGTCGAGGTGGCGGACCGCCTGCCCGAATCGGTCTTCGAGGAGGACTTCGAACTCTACATGTACCTCAGCAACGCCCGGACCCAACTTGGCCAGTAGCCCGACCATGGCTCTTCCGAACCCGGGGGAATGGTGGTACAGCCGGTCGCGTGGCGCGGCAGGCCAGGTCGTGCGCAGCGAGGACCTGTGGGGGACCGCGGGGGTCCAGTTGTGGTTTCCGGCCCGCGACCGGGTCGAGCGGCTGGCCCCGGAGGACCTGGTGCCGGCCTCACAGGTCGGCCCCGCCCCGCCGGATCTGCTGTCCTGGCAGGTGCTGGCCGCCCGGGTCCAGGAGGCCCTGGCGGACGAGAAGCTGCTGGCCCCCCTGGAGGGCAGCGTCCTGCCCCTGCCCCACCAGATCCAGGCCCTGGCCCGGGCCCTGGGCGGCGACCGGGTCCGTTACCTGCTGGCCGACGAGGTGGGCCTGGGCAAGACCGTCGAGGCGGGGCTGGTCCTGCGCGAGCTGAAGCTTCGGGGGCTGGTGCAGCGGACGCTGGTGGTGGCCCCCAAGGGCCTGGTGACCCAGTGGGTCCAGGAGATGCACCTGCACTTCCAAGAGGACTTCCACCTGCTCCTGGGCGACGAGATCCGCTCGGCCGCCCGCCAGGGGGACGGGAACCCCTTCCTGCGTCACGCGCAGGTGGTCTGCCCCCTGGACTCGGTCAAGCCCCTGGAGCGCCGCCGGGGGTGGAGCGCCCAGCGCCTGGCCGCCTGGAACCAGGAGCGCTTCGAGAACCTGCTGCTGGGCGCCTGGGACCTGGTGATCCTGGACGAGGCCCACCGCCTGGCCGGCAGCACCGACGAAGTGGCCCGCCATCGCCTGGGGCTGGGCCTGGCCCAGGCCGCGCCCTACCTGCTGCTGCTGACGGCCACGCCCCACCAGGGCAAGTCCGACGGGTTCCATCGCCTGTTGACCCTGCTGGACGCCGAGGCCTTCCCAGACGTGGGCTCGGTGACCCGCGAGCGGGTGGCTCCCTATGTGATCCGCACCGAGAAACGCCAGGCCATCGACAGCGAGGGGCGCGCGCTTTTCACCCCCCGACGCACCCAGATGGTGTCGGTGGAGTGGACCCCTCGGCACGACCTGCAGGAAGCCCTGGGCCAGGCCGTGACCGAGTACGTCCGCTGGGGATACAACCGCGCCGTGCAGGAACGGCGGACGGCCCTGGGCCTCTTGATGGTCTTGATGCAGAAGCTCGCGACCAGCAGCACCCGGGCCATCCGCCGTGCCATGGAGCGCCGACTGGAAGCCCTCGATATCCCACCTGCGGAACAGGACCTGCTCGACCCCGAGGACGAGGAATCCCTGGCCGCTGGCGAGGAACCCGAGGAGATCCTGGAGCGCCTGCTGCCCGTGGTCACCGCCGCCGCCCAGCAAGAGCGGGCCGAGGTGGAACGCCTGGTGGCCCTGGCCCGGAGGGCCGAGGCCGAGTGTCCGGACGCCAAGGCCGAGGCCCTGCTCGAGCACCTGCAGCGGCTCCGGGGCGAGGAGGCCGACCCCTCCCTGAAAGCCCTGGTCTTCACCGAGTTCGTGGCCACCCAGGAGATGCTGGCCGAGTTCCTGCAGTCGCGGGGCTTCCTGGTGGCCCGCCTGAACGGCGCCATGAGCCTGGAGGAGCGCCGGGCGGTCCAGGAGGACTTCCGCGGCGAAAGCCAGGTGCTGGTCTCGACCGATGCCGGTGGAGAGGGGCTCAACCTGCAGTTCTGCCACGTGGTGGTCAACTACGACCTGCCCTGGAACCCCATGCGGATCGAGCAGCGGATCGGCAGGGTGGACCGGATCGGCCAGAAGGCCACGGTGCAGGCCTTCAACTTCACCCTGTCGGCGACGGTCGAGCACCGGGTCCGCGAAGTGCTGGAAGAGAAGCTTCGCACCATCCTGCGCGAGTTCGGCACCGACAAGGCCTCGGACGTGCTGGAGTCCCTGGAAGACGGGGCCGACTTCGAGGACCTGGGCGCGCGCGTGGTCGAGGGGGCCGAGGCCGCCCTGCTCCACGTCGAGGAACTGGCCCGCCGGTTCCGCCTGCGCCTGCGGGCGACCCGGGACCAGGAGGGGCTGTTGCCCCGGGCCCAGCAGGTAGACCCGACCCTGGCCCGCCAGGTGCAGCACCATCCCCTGGGAAGCTGGCTGGAGCGCCTGGCCCCGGCGGCGGTGCGCTGCCTGGGCGGCACGGCCACCTGGCGGGAGGGCGCCTGGACCCTGACCCTGCCCGATGGGACCCTGGCCAGCGGCGTCTTCCAGCGAGCCGCCGGCCAGGAGGGAAGCCTGACCATGGAGCATCCGCTGGTGCGGCGCCTGGTGTACGAAGCCCCGGCCTTCGACCACGGCCGGCCCGTGCCCGTGATCCGCCTGGCCGACCTGCCCCCGCAGATCCGGGGGACGTGGTCCCTGTGGCGGGTGGCCGTCGAGGGGGGTGGGCAGCGCCTGGTCCGCGCGCTCCCGGTCTACATCGACCAGGAGGGGCGTTCCTTCCGGGCCTCGGCGCGGCAACTGTGGGACCGGCTGCTGGTGCCGCCCCTGCAGGTCGAGACGGCCCTGCCCTGGGCCCAGGCCGAGGCCCTTCTGGTCCGCAGCCGCGAGGTGGCCCGGGAACTGGGCGAGGACCTGTTCCTGCGCCTGCGCGCTCGCCGCGAGGAGGCCCTGCGCCGGGAGCGGGAGAAGCGCCAGGTGACCCTGGAGGCGCACCGCCGCGCCCTGGCCCGCGTGGGCCTGGCCACGGTCCGCCGCCATCGCGAGCGCCTGCTGAAGATCGAGGAGGAGGCCTTGAACGGGCACGGCGATCCGCAGGCCATCCCCGTCCTGGAACCCCTGGTCATGCTCTTCGTGGAGGGCTCGGAGCGATGAATCCCATCCGCTGGCGGGACCGCATCCTGGTGAACTTCCCCAGCCCGGGCCCCAGCCTGACCCTGGTGGCGGACCCGGACGGCCTGCTGCAGGAGCCGGAACTGAGGACCGCCCTGGCCGTTCGAGGCTACCAGGTGCTGGACTACGAAGACCCGGTCCTGTTCCGGGTCCGCTTCGAACGCGACTTCTTCCCCCTGCTGGAAGACCCCGGCAGGCTGCAGGTCGCGGTCCGCACCGATGCCGGCCGCCGACTTGAGGACCTGCCCGCCGACCTGCTGCCGCGGGGCCGGCGGCTGAACCTCAGCCTGGCCGGACTCTTCCCGCGCCTGTCCTACCCCGTGCTCCAGCGCCTGGGCGCGGGTTGGCTGGACCGGCTGGAAGAGGCCGGGGCCGGCGAGCGGGGCCCCAGCCTGGGCCCCGAAGCCACCCTGGACTTCCTGACCCGGCAGGTCTTCGGCCTGCACCTGCGGGATCTGCGCCAGCCCACCCGCCTGGTGGCCAGGTTGTTGGAGATGCACTACCACCAGGAGGGGGTGCCCGACGAGATCGCCCGGCGCGTGGCCCAGGAACTGGCCGGAGAGCCGGACCTGGCCACCTGGCCCCTGGAGCGCCTGTGGTCGGACCGGGCCGCCTTCCTGTCCTTCCTGCAGGAGCAGTGGGAGGTCTTCCTGCGCAGCCTGCAGCAGCCCGATCACGGCAGCGTCTGCGAGCCTGCGGCGACCCTGCCACCCCGCTCGCTGGTACCCTTCCAGGCGCCTCAGGTGCGCGTCTTCGTGGACACCCTGTTCCTGGAGGGGCTGCTGCAACCGGTCCGCCTGGACGACGGGGTGACCCTGCCGGCGGCCGAGGCCTGGGCGCAGGTCGGAATCCGGATCCCCGGGCCCGAGGACGCGCAACGTCGCCTGGAGGCCTTGCTGGCCCGAAGCCGGGAATCCGCACCCTCGGAGCAGGACCGGGCCTCGGAGTGGCTGGAACGCGCCCGGCAACTCGGCGAATTGAGGGCCCTGGCCGATGCGGGGACCCCGCAGCAGCAGGGCCAGGTGGACCAGCACGCCCACAGCCTGGACGAGGCCTTCTATCCGTGGCTGGTGCACCACTATGGGGGGCTGGCCACGCTTCCCGCCGTGCGGGCCCCGGTGATGGTGCACCACGTGCCCCGGTTCCTGGCCCGGCAACTGCAGGACGGACAGGCCAGCCGGGTGGCCCTGGTGGTGGTGGATGGCCTGTCCCTGGGCCACTGGGCGGCCCTGCGCGACTCCGGGACCGCCCTGCCCGAGGGCGTGCGCCTGCAGGAGGGGGCCTGCTTCGCCTGGATCCCGACCCTGACCAGCCTGTCCCGGCAGGCCCTGTTCGCGGGCGAACTGCCCGTGACCCTGGGCGAAAGCCTCGCATCCACCGCCCGCGAAGGGGCCTGGTGGCGCCGCTTCTGGGAGACGCAGGGCCTCTCGCCAGGCCAGGTCGGCTACCTGAGGTCGGTCAGGAATCCAGGGGATCCGGACTTCGTCGAACTTATTGAACGCGACGACCTGCAGGCCCTGGGCCTGGTCATCCCCACGGTCGACGAGATGCTGCACGGTGTGCCCGGAGAGCGGGCGGTCATGCAGGCGACCCTGCTGGCCTGGGCCGGGCAGGGGATACTGGCGGGCTTCCTGCGGGCCCTGCTGGAGAAGGGCTACACGATCTGGTTGACGGCCGACCACGGCAGCACGGCCGCAGTCGGGATGGGCCGCCCTCGGGAAGGCAGCCTGGTCGACCAGGCCGGCTCCCGGGCCCGGGTCTACCCGGATGCTCAACTTCGCGAGCGGGTCCTGGCGGAGTTCCCCGAGGCCCTGCCCTGGCCCGGCTACGGCCTGCCCCGGGACTTCCAGGTCCTGCTGGCGCCCCCCGGCAGGTCCTTCACGCCCCAGGCCAGGCCGGGCGCCCCCCCAAGCCCGACGCTGACCCACGGTGGAGCCAGCCTGGAGGAGGTCCTGGTGCCCCTGGTCCGACTCCAGAAGGAGGAAGTGTCTTGAACCCCGGACTGGGCTTCGATCGCCGGATCTCCCTGGACTGGCTGGAACAGACCGCCTTGTTTGCGCACAGGCGACTGGACCTGTCGGGTGGAGGCCCGGCCCCCCTGGAGCGTCGGCACCACCGGGCGCTGCGCGAGCAACTGGGGGACGAGCTTTTCGGCCCGGGGCTCACCAAGGCCCGCCGCAACGACCTGACCGTCCTGACCCGGCTGTGGCTGGCGCCTCCCGTCGAGGCTCTCCTCCTGCGCGACCATGGTCTGGCCCTGCTGCAGGGCCTGCTGGGCATCGAGCGGGTCGGACTGCACTTCGGGATGGCCCTGGCCTGCTATCCCTTCTTCGCCGACCTGGCCCGCGAGGTGGGGCGCGGCCTGATGCTGGGCGACGCCGTCCGGGTAGGCGCCCTCCAACGCCGCATGGCCGAGCGGCGGGGCGACCGTTCCACCCTGCGGCGGGCGGTGCAGCGGGTCCTGGTCAGCCTGGCCGACTGGGGACTGCTGGTCCCCGGCCCCGCGCGGGGCACCTGGTCGGCTGCGCCCCGCCTGGAGCCTTCCCCCGGGTTGGCGGGCTGGCTCTTGCGGGCAGCGCTGCTGGCGGAGGAACGCGCGGCCGTGCCCCTGGAGGCCCTGGCGAACCTGCCCACCCTGTTCCCCTTCCGGATTCCCGCCAGCCCGGCCCTGGTCGGGGCGGATCCCGAACTCCTGGTCAGCCGCGAGGGCCTGGACCGCGAGATGGTCCGGTTGCGCGGCCGGGCCGGGTGAGCGGGGTGACTCAGGAGGAAGCCGGGGTTGCCTTGGCGGCCTCCTCCTCCAAGCGGGCCGCCAGGTCCGACAGGAACTTCTTCAGCTTCACGCGGCTGCCCAGGTAGTCCGCCTCGCCCTGGAGTTCGGGCCCCCGGGCCTTCATCAGCGCCCGCAGGTAGTTGGCCGAGTGGACCACGGGTACGCGCACGATGGTCCCCTGCAGGCTGGTGAAGACTAGGCCGGGGACATGAAGCGAGGCCCGGTGGGTGCGGTGCCCCCCTTCCGTGGGTAGCGGAACCGAGAAGTCCTCGCAGAAGCGCTCCTGAAAATGATGCACCAGGGGTTCGAACTTGACCCGCCAGGGGAAGCGGCGCGACCAGGTGGTCCGCCCGGCGCGCATCTGCTCGCACACGCCGGTGAAGTACCACAGGCCGACGACCCCGTAGACGCGCCCCCCTCGCCCGCCGGCGGTCTGTCGAACCAGGGTCACCGTTCCGGGGGGCAGGTGGCACTGGAACTTCGAGCCGCTGCAGGTCCCTTCCAGGCAGGATTCCAGGTAGTCCGGATGGATGTTGGCCACCGCCAGAAGCGGCGGCGGGGCGGGCACGGCGGCGCGGGCGGACATATCAGGCTCCCTTGAGGTCGACTGGGGGAGTCTTTGCGCCCGACGGGCGGCTACCTGCCTGGAATCCTCAGGCGACCTCCCGGGCCCGCCGGCGCAACTTGTGCTTGACCTTGAACACGGCGCTGTCCACGCTTTTGCGCGTCTTGCCCAGTTGCTGGCTGATCTCCTCGTAGGAAAGCCCCTTGGCGTACAGCCGCAGCACGGTGAACTCGTAGGGGGACAGGATCTCCCGGGCCCGCTCCAGCAGTTCGTTGCGGGGATCCAGCCGCAGTTCGAAGGGGCTGTCACCCGGAGGCGCCGCGTCCAGGGTGTCCAGCAGGCACTTGCCATCCCCATCCGTCCCCATGGGCGCGTCCAGGGAGCGGGACAGGTTCAGGGCGGCGTGCTTCTGCCGGGTCGCGGTCTTGATGCAGGTGATCACCTGGCGGCCGATGCACAGATCCGCAAAGCACCGGAAGATCGTCCCGTGGTTGGGCCGGTAGTCGCGGATGGCCTTGACCAGGCCCAGCAGGCCCTCCTGGTACAGGTCCTCCCGCTCGCCACCCGGCAGGAAGTAGGCCCTGACGCGAAGGCGCACCAAGCGCTCGAACCGCCGGATCAGCGTCTCCTGCGCGGCCTGGTCCCCTTGCTGGGCCAGCGCAACCAGGGTCTCGTCTTCGAGACCCTCAAGCGAGGACGAGAGCTGGGCGGTTGCGGATAGGCAGAGCATGGCGGTGCGGGACTTGACGGGTTCTGCTTGCGGCAGGGGAACTCCTGGTTTGCGGTGGGGGCTGCCGGGCTTCGAGGAGCGGCCCCCATAAGCACGCGACCAGACACGGCACCTACCGGAAGAACAGGCGGTCCAGCCAGGACACGAACGCATCAGCCTGGGGAACCGTCGGATCCAGGAACTTGGCAGTGATGGCCTGGCCCAGGGGTCTACCGGGCTCCTTCTGCCAGGCCAGCCAGGTATGGATACGGGCCTTCGGCTCGGCCAGAGGACCGAAACGCCGCTCCCCCTCCGGGATGGTGCTCAGGCTGGAATCCACGTGCTCGAAAAGCGGACTCCCCTGGGGCACCAGAAATCGCAGGAAGTCCTCCAGAATCCCACTGGTCCGATTGTCGGGCATGATCCAGACCCCAACCCGGGGCATGGCTGCCAAGACATCGGCCGGGGGAAGAAGGATGGTCCCTGCGGGATCGGGGACCTGGGGGACATCAGGATACCCCGCCCTGAGCAGCCGATCTCTGAGCGACCTCCACCTCGCCGCCAGGTCCGTGTCAGCGTCGACGACGACTCCCAGACATGCCAGTTCGCTCTCCTTAAGTCGCACCGGGAAATGCTCGATGAGCTTCTCGACGCTGCCCAAAGGCTTGATCTCGTCGAGATGAGGCAGGCCGTGTTGGCCGAACAGGCCTTTGACGACGTGCTCATCATCGGTGCCTTCCACCAGGAGGACCTTCCTGCCCGCCACTTCAACGCACCTCGATTCTATCGCGGGTCACCACGGCCAGTTCGTCCTCACGGAACAGCGTCGGAACGATTTCGCCATCCTGGCGGGACAAGCGAATCAAGACACCTTCATCCGGCGCTTCTGAAGCGGCCACCTGGAAGGCCTCCACCGAATCCCAACTGTGCGAGGTGGCCAGCACCTGGATGTCCAGTTGCCTGGCCAAACGAAAGACCATGCGCCACGCTTCCAACTGCGCACTATGGTGGATGCCGTTCTCGAACTCGTCGATCAGAAGCAGGCCGTCCTTGGCGTTGACGACCGACAAGACCAGGGCGAAGAGGCGATTCAGGCCGTCTCCGAAGGTGCGCAAAGGAACGGGGCGCGGAATACCTTCCGCCCGCACGATGGCTGTACGGGACGGTCGGGTCCACCCACTCCCGACCATCGAGACAGCGGAGATCGAAGGGTCGATGATACGCAATGCCTCGACCACGTCCTTCTCCGCGTCCGAAAGAGCGATTCTGTCCCAGAGCGGTCCAAGGGAGGCCGTCTGCTCCGCGGCGTAGGGATTTACATAGACACAGGGCAAACGTGGTTCCTCTGGCGGGAGGCCATAACGTCGGGAAGCGCGGCGCAAAGAGCCGAGAGGGACCGCGCGCCTGTTTTCACCAACGTTGACTTCCAGGACGGGTATACCATCTTCCCGTCCGAACAGATCCATCTGCTGGGGAGTCAACCTCCTGGTGCCGTCCGCTCCACGCTCCTCATAGTATAGGGCCTGCGCCACGCGAATCCGAATGGCTTGGCGGTTTCCGGATGCGAAAATCTCAAGGTGAGGCCCGCGGCCCCCCACAGACTGGGGGAAGCCGTGGAAGAGACTCTGCACGAAGACGGCATTCTCCGACGGTCCCCCCCCATCCTCATCCTCTGTGAGATCCATCTCCCGATCCATTAACAGAGTTGACAGGATGGAAGCAGACCCGCCGAAGGCCAGAAGACGCACCGCCTCCAACAAGGACGACTTGCCCGTGTTGTTCCGGCCTGTGACCAAGTTGACCCTTCCCAGACCGTCAATCTTCAACCTGCGAAAGGCTCGAAACCCCTCAATCTCGAGGGTGCGAAATATCGGTTCCATCGGTGCAGGGCCTCCAATGGCGGCTCATCCAGGAGTGACCGCCCTCGTGAACAGTTCTTGGCACTTTGCACACCATACGATGGGGGCCGGCGATTCCCCTCTGCCCTGGCCCGGGCAGAGAATTCTGAGTCCGGTGAGCTTCCCAACCTGTCCACCTTCCAGCGCCTGGTGGCCCGCGAAGCATCGCGGAGACGATCCGACTACAACTGACCTCACAGGTGGACCGCACCCCCATTCACGGATCCACAGACCACACCGCATCTATGCGTGGGGGTGCGGCCGGTACAGCTTCGGGCAGGGCCCCGACCACCAAGAGTCCGTCGCCTCGACGCCCTGGTTTCTGTGCCTTGCCGCCTCCTCGATGAATCGGGGGCGCTCGACCAGTCCGTCCCACCTGGCTCCTCAGCCCCAGCCGACGGCCGCAGCGACCAGGAGGGTCGCGTGGCGCAGCGAGCGCTGGCGGGTGGGCGCCTCGGCTTGGCCCAGGGGCAGGCCTCGGGCGTCGCGCCAGTCCAGCCCGGTTTCGGGTGTCCCGTGGATTCGCAGGGTTCCCCGGTGCACGTTGCGGTGGCACTTCGAGCACAGCAGGACCATCCCCGAGGGCACGCTCAGACCGCCCTGGCAGTACAGGGCCAGGTGGTGGGCGTGCGGGCAGTCGGGGCACATGCAGGCGAAGCCGTCCCGACGCTGCACCGCGCGCCGGGTCTCGGTCGAGCCTCGGCGGGTCCGGGCCCCGCGCTGTCCGGGTCACCACGCACCCCCTGTCCGCTCACCCCCGCCGTCCGCACCTTGTCCGGTCAGCCAGACCCGCCCCCCGCCCCCGCTCTCCCTCATGCTTCCCAGGAATCTCCTGGGAAACATGAGGGAGAGCGGGCATCCAGCTCGCCGCCTCACAAACTCAAAGGACGGTCTCGAGTTCCACCTTCCGAACCGGGCCGAGATCTTCCAGGCTGGCATCGAAGCCATCGGACTGACCCACCACCAGGAAGATCAGTCGATCCGGCTGGAGGACCCGGCGGGCCACCCTCTGCACGTCGGCCTGGGTGACGGCCCGGAGCTTGTCCATCCGGGTCTGGAAGTGCTCGTAGGGCCGCCCCTGCAGCTCCAGTTCCATGAAGCGCCAGGCCGTCCGGAAGGGGTTGTCGAACCAGGACACCATCGAGTTGAGCAGCGAGCCCCGGGCCTGCTGGAGCTCGGCCGCCGAAACGGGCTTCTCGCGCAGCCCGTCGATCTCGGCGCGGACCAGGTCGATGGCCCGGCGGGTCGCGTCGGTCCGGGTCTGGAAGACCACCTGGAACCTCCCCCGGCGCGAGTCGTCCGTGGTGACCTTCGAGCCGACGCTGTAGGCCAGGCCGGCGCGGTTGCGGACCTTCTCGACCAGGCGCGACGAGAAGCTCCCGCTACCCAGGATGTAGTCCATGACCTGGATGGCTTCCAGGTCCGGATCGTCCCGAGAGATGCCCAGGTGGCCCATCACGACATGGCTCTGGTTGAGGGGGCGCTCGACCAGGAAGACCCCGCCTCCGGGCTCGGTTCCCAGGCGCGGGACCTCCGGCAGGGTGGTTCCATTGGGCTTCCAGTCTCCGAAGACGCGCTCCAGCCGGGCCATCAGGGCATCAGGCTCGAAGTCTCCGGCCACCGCCAGGAAGGCCCGGTCAGGCGTCCAGATCCGGGCATGCCACGCCCGCAGATCCTCCTGGGACAGGGCCTGCACCGTCGGCCAGCTCAACCTGCGGCCGGAGGGGTCCTGCCCAAAGAGCAGGTAGGGGAACTCCCGCTGGGCGATCCGGCCCGGGGTGTCGTTCTGGCGACGCAGCTCCTCGTGCAACTGCTCGCGGGCGATCTCCAACTGAGTGGCGTCGAAGCGCGGGTGCCGCGCCACCTCGGCCAGCAGCTCCAGGCCCGTCTCCAGCCCTTCGGAGAGGACATCCAGATCCAGAAGACTGATCTCGTCGGAAAAGCCCGAGTCGAGTTCGATGGCCTCGAGCTCCAGCTTGCGGTCCAGCAGTTCGGGAGGCAGGTTCCGGGTTCCGCCGGTGCGCTGGACGGTGGAGGTCAGCTCGACCAGGCCGTGCTGAGAAAGCGATTCGTGCAGGGTTCCGCCTCGAACCACCAGACGCAACTGGACGCGAGGCAGCGTCGGGTCGGGGACCATCCAGACCACCATCCCGTTGGACAGGACGCGTCGGTGCACCTCGGAGCCCACCCGCGGAACCTGGAACTTCATGGGAGGGAAGACCATCTTCTCGACCGCCCGACGCCCCTGCGAGCGCGCCGGAAGTGCCGTGTCGGCGGACGCCGGCGCCAGGGTCAGGCAAAGGAAGGTCAAGAGCAGCAGGGCCACCAAAGTTCTCATGGCGTGGTCTCCTTCTGGACCAGGGTGGCCACGGTGCGCCTCTCCCGGGTCAGGTACTCGCGCGCCACGCGCTGCACGTCGATTCCGGTCACCGCCAGATGGCGCGGGCGCTCGTCGAAACTTCGCCAGGTGCCGCGAAAGGCTTCGGCCTGGGCCAGGACCCGGGCCAGGCCCATCGGGAAGCCCAGCGAGCGGACGAAGTCGGCCTCCAGGTTCCTGCGGACCTTCTCCAACTCCCAGGCCTCGGGAGGCTCCGCCACCAGGCGCTCGATCTCCCCCTGGAAGGCGGCTTCCACCTCGGCCGCCGTGTGAGGGGCCTGAGGGACAGCCTGAACCACGAAGACGTTGTCCAGGGCCCGGGTATACACGTCCGCCGAGATGTCCTGAACCAGGCCGGTCTGGACCATGGTGCGGTGCAGGCGCGAGGTGCGCCCCCTGGACAGGATGCCAGCGAGGATCTCCAGGGCATACTGGTCGGGATGCCCGGGAGGCGGGCCCGGGTAGCCGATCATGACCTGGGGTCGGGCGGAGGAGACCACTTCGACGCGGCGCTCGCCCGTCGGCGGGATGTCCCGGGTGAAGACGGGGCGGGGATCGGGCCGGCGGGGAATCCTGCCGAAGGTCTCCGCCATCCCCTGGCGCACCTCCGCCTCCTCCAGATCGCCGATCACCACCGCCACCAGGTTGGAAGGCGCGTAGTAGTGGTTGAAGTAGGCCAGCAGGTATTCCCGGGAGACCGTGTCGAGGTCCGAGGGCCAGCCCACCACCGGATTTCCGTAGGGGCTGCCGGAGTGAAGCGTCGCCAGGAACTGCTCGAACAGCATCCCCACCGGATTCGTCTCGACTCGCAGGCGACGTTCCTCGCGGACCACGTCCCTCTCGGAGTAGAACTCGCGGAAGACCGGCGAGGTCAGCCGATCCGACTCCAGGAAGGCCCACATCCGAAAACGGTTGGTGGGCAACTGCACGTAGTACTGCGTCGAGTCCCACCCGGTGGAGGCGTTGAGGCTGGTGCCCCCGTGGCGCTGGTAGATCCCCCACAGTTCATCGGAAACGGCATAGCGCTTCAGGCCCTTCTCGAGTTCTGCGATCTGCGAGCGCAGAGCCGCGACCCTCTGGGGGTCGCCCTCTCCGTAGCCCGTGCGCAGGAGCGCCTGCTCGCGGCGCATCTGGGAAGCCAGGCGGTCGATCCGGTCCAGGACCGGCTTCTCGGCCTTGAAGTCCAGCGTCCCAAGCTTGCGGGTTCCCTTGAACATGAGATGCTCGAGAAGATGGGAGCCGCCGGTGATCCCGGGCCACTCGTTGACGCTGCCCACCCGGGCCAGCAGGTAGCCGGTGAAGACGGGAACCTGCGGCCGGGGCAGGAACAGGACGGTGAGACCGTTGGACAAGACGAAACGCCGCACCGGAAGTTCCAGAGAGGCGGCGGCGGGAAGGGCCAGGAGGGCGACCAGGCAGAGCGCCAGGCCCGCGCGGCGAAGAATCGACATGTTCGGACTCCTTTCCGAATCGGGGACCGCGCAGCATTAGTCTCCTGCTCCGGGACTCCTGCCCCCCCCGAAGGCGTTGCCCGGGTGGCTGAAGGACTCCGGGGGTGAGCCATGAAATGTCGCCTGAGGCCGTGGATCTCCATGTCCCCGGCAGCCGCTGCCGAACCGGCCTTCCCAATCCCGCAGGACCCGCCAGGGCCAAACCTGCAGACCAGACTCGGCCCACAGCCTTCCAAGGAGCCCCATGGCCACCAGGTACCTCACCGGAATTTCCGAACTCGACGCAGCCCTCGCCGGATACCTCGACGAGCACGCCCCCCCCGGACACGCCGACCTGATCCGCGAGATGATCGGGACCACCCTGAAACTTGTCCGGGACCAGGCCGGGCGCGGAGATCTCAAGATCATCAACTCGGCGTTGAAGGAGATGCGCTACGCCTTCAAGGTCTTGCGGGCCTACAACCGGGTCCGGAAGGTCAGCGTCTTCGGTTCGGCCCGGACCAGCGAAGAAGCCCCCGATTACCAGCAAGCCCTGGAGTTCTGCCGCGAGATGGCGGCCCGGGGCTTCATGACCGTCACGGGCGCCGGCCCTGGAATCATGAAGGCCGGCAACGAGGGGGCCGGGCGGGACATGTCCTTTGGCCTGAACATCAGACTCCCCTTCGAACAGACCGCAAACTCCGCCATCGTCGACGACCCGAAGCTGGTCAACTTCAAGTACTTCTTCACCCGGAAGCTGGCGTTCCTGAAGGACTCCCACGCCGTCGTGATGTTCCCGGGAGGCTACGGGACCCACGACGAGGCCTTCGAGTCCCTGACCCTGGTGCAGACGGGGAAGTCCCACCTGGTCCCGATCGTCTTCGTGCACCCGCCGGGCAGTGAATTCTGGAGCGACTGGGATGCCTACGTCCAGGAACACCTCCTGGGCCGGAAGCTGATCTCGCCCGAGGACCTCAGCCTGTATCGGATCACGGACGATCTGCACTCCGCCTGCGACGAAATTACCAATTTCTATCGGCGTTTCCACTCGATGCGCTACGTCCGCGACGAGCTTGTGGTCCGCCTGGAAGCTCCACTGCTGCCGGAGGAACTGGAGGAACTCAACGACGAGTTCAGCGACCTGGTGCTCGGCGGCCGCATCGAGGCCACCAGCGCCCTGCCCCCAGAGGCAGACGATCTGCCCATCGCCCACCTTCCGCGCCTGAAGTTCCGCTTCGCCCGGCGCCGCTACGGACGGCTCCGAGAATTCGTCGATGCCCTCAACCGCCTGCCCCTGCCCGAGGGCTCTCAGATGGAAGTCCCCGAGGCCGGCGAAGGGGGGTTGATTCCCGACGAGGTGGACCCCAAGGATCCCCTGACTCCAACCGACGACCTTTCGACCGGGAGGCCCTCATGACCGCGCAGTCCCAAGCCCTCAGCGAAATCCTGGGATTCCTGGAAGAGTTGCGACCAGCCCTGAGGGCCGAAACCCTCAGCCTGAACCTGGCCCGGCCCCAAGGCCTGGTGCAGGTGGCCTCGGTGCCGTCAGGGGGGACCACGCCTGGGGGGTTCCCCCGCCTGTGCTTGCAGAAGGGCAGAAGTTGCCAGTTGTCGCCTTCCGACCCGCAAGCTGGAGAGTTCCTTCCCCCCAGCCTCCAGGCCCTGGTCGGCGTGCTCCTGCCGGAAGGCCTGGGGGTCCTGTGCGTCGGCAGGACTGAACGGATTCCCTTCGCCAGCCACGAGATGGACCTGCTGGAGGCCCACGTCCGAACCCTGTCCTGGATGCTGAAGGCCGCGGCCCAGGCCGAGCGGGCCCAGGAGAGTCAAGCAGACCTGGAAGAATGGGAACTGGCCGGGGGGCCGGTCGCCGATCCCGGCGAGCGGAACGCCGCCTCCCTGAGCCGGATGGCCCGACAACTGGGCCACGACCTGCGAGGCCCCCTGGCCAACCTGCGCGTGGCCCTGGACCTGCTTCGGGGCGCGGCCCCCGAAGACCAGGAGCCCCTGCTGGAGCGGCTGGATGCCGAGATCGACCGGGCCACCCGGCTGATCTCCGACCGGGTCTTCCTGACCCGGGCGCTGCAGCCCCAACAGGACCAGGCATCCCTGCCCGCCGCGGCCCGCCAGGCCCTGCTGGAGTTGCGCCGGCCCTCCGACGTGCGGGTGGAGCTGGTTGTCGAGGAGGAGGCCAGGGTCCTGGGCGATGCCGACCTGCTGACCCGGCTGCTCCTGCTGCTGGCGGAGAACGCCGTGGAGGCCCTGGATGAAGGGGGCCGAATCCGCCTGGTGGTCCGACGCACTCCCGAGGGCTACGAGCTCCGGGTCGAAGACTCCGGGCCCGGGATCCCCACCGACCTGCGGGACCGGGTCCTGCGCCCCGGATTCACGACCCGTGAACGCGGCAGCGGGCTGGGTCTGGCCATCTGCGATCGCATCGCTCGGGCCCACGGCGGCACCCTGCGGCTGGAGGAATCGGAAATGGGAGGCGCGGCGGCCGTGGTCCGCCTGCCTCCAAGCTGAAGCGGCCGCGACTGCAGAAAAAGAGAGAAGCCCTGCCCGGGTCCAACGGCAGGGCTTCTCGACTAGAGGGCCAGCAGGTCGTGCTGGAACCTGGGACTACCAGCGATCGCGATCGCGATCGCGGTCACCGCCGCGATCCTTCTTGCGACCACCGCGACCGCCGCCACCACTGTAGCCGCCGCCACCGCCACTGCCGTAGCCGCTGCCACCGCCGTAGCCGCCGCCGCCGCCACCACCGTAGCTGCTGCCGCCGCCGCCACCGTAGCCGCCGCCACCGCCGTAGCTGTCACGGTTTCCACCGCCGCCACCGCTGTAGCCGCCACCGGAACGCCCGCCGCCGCCACCACCGCTGGCTCGGAAGCAATCGGAGCAATAGACAGGTCGGCTACCCGTGGGCTGGAAGGGGACCTGGGTCTCCTTGCCACACTCGGCGCAGACCGCGTCGAACATCTGACGAGCAGGACGCCCGGAGAAGGGGTCTGAGGAGGAGGAGGAGGAGCCGCCGCGCGGTGCTCCACCCTGGGCCGCCTTGCGGGCTGCACGGCATCCGGGGCACCGTCGGGGCTCGCTGGTAAATCCTTTGGACGCGTGGAACTCCTGTTCGCCGGCCGTAAAGACAAATTCCGCGCCACAATCGGCGCAAGTGAGGTTTCGATCCTGGTAGAACAACTCCGATTCACTCCTTCGAGATGCGATAGATTGGCCAGATCCGAGTGACTTGGAGTTGGACCCGCTCCGACCCTCGATCCGATCCTCTATCTACCTAACTTAGCACGAGCCGTCAAGCCCGAGGCCTTCTTCCGAGGCTCCGCGCCCAGGCCTCCAGGCCCTCGTGTCCCGCGCAGCACCGGATTCCGACCATCCCCCGAGGGCCCTGAAGGGAGTCCCGGGACAAGGACATTCCCCGCCCGGGTCCGGTTCCCTGCGCCGGCTGCCCTCCGAGAAGGCATTTTTCAGACGGTCTGGGGGGACTTCGGACCTCCGGTGGAGCAGGGAATACGGCGGGCCGGTTCAAAGCGACTCATGGCGGGCGTCAGGATGTTGGAGTAGGCCGCCAGGTTGCGGTCCTGGAGGTGGTCGAAGATCATCGGCGTGTTGGTCCCATAGGTGATCCGCTTGATCGGATCGGGGTCGAGCTCCACGGCCAGGATCTCCTCGGTCCCTCGAGCCAGACCCAGGACCTGGGCGATCGGCGAGACGATCATCGAGTGCCCGTAGTAGTAGTGGCCTCCTCCATCGGGACCAATCGCGTTGCAGGCCAGCATGTAGACGTGGTTGTCGTAGGCCCGGGCCTTGTTGGTCATCTCCCAGATCTCGAAGGTGCGCAAGAGCGCGCTGGGCCGACAGATGACCTCGGCCCCCATGATGGCCTCCGCCCGATAGAGTTCGGGGAAGTCTCCGTCGTAGCAGATCGTCAGGCCCAGGCAACCCAGTTCGGTCTGGACCACCACCGGACTCGAGCCGGGAGTGCTCCACCCGCCTTCGGAGGTCCGACGTTCCGTGGGGAACAGGTGGGTCTTGCGATAGACGGCGGCGATCTGCCCGGACGGGTCCACCAGGGCAGCCGAGTTGAAGACCGTTCCGCGCTCGGGTCCCCGCTCGTAGGTGGGCAGGACCACGTGGATCTTCAAGCCGCGGGCAACCTTCAGCACGGGTTCCCACTTCGGGCCCGGCAGCGCGTCGACCGAGTCCCAGAGTTCCTCCACTGGGACGCCAGGAGTGAAGCCCGTGGTGACGGTCTCTGGCAGCACCACCAGGCGGGCCCCGTTCTCGTGGACGGCCCGCTCGATCCAGTGGACGGCCTTCTCGAGGTTCTCGGCCACGGCCATGGGGCGGACGGCGAACTGGGCACAGGCAGCGACGAATCGGATCATGGTCTGGCGGACTCCTCCCGCGGGTCAGACGCAGGCCTGCGCGGAGACGCACCCCGCACAGGCCTGCGACGGTCGATTGTGGGCCCCTAGCGGCCCATGTTGGCCCGGCTGAGGCGTTCCAGGCTTTCGACGTGGGCCGGGTCGTAGCAATCCCCGTGCCGGGTCTTCGGCATGCCTTCCTTGCGCTTCATGAGTTCCTCATGCTCGGCATCGTCGACGAAGGCCACGCAGCGACCGATGCTGGCCTCTCCGTCCACGAAGCGCCACGGGAAGAAGCCCAGGGTGACGCGACGGTTGAGAAGCAGATCGATGTCTCCGCCCAGGCACTCGGCATGGATGATGCCGTGGGGGAAGAGATCCAGATGCATCAACTGATACTTGTCATCCGAGTAGAACTCGTCCAGGGGCTTGCCATACTTGGTCCGGAAGACCTGGTCGGCCTCCTTGGCCTGGCGCGGCATCCAGTTGCGGATGATCGTGTTCATGGGGTGGTCGGCGCTGCCGCAGTCCACGGCGATCCAGCGCAGTTTCTTGCGCCGGGCCCACTCGGCGAACTCGCGGTCAGGACCGGGGTGCTTGACCATGTAGCGGATCTCGTCGGCCCCGGGCTGGTCCCAGCCGAAGTGGTGATAGCCCGTGTGGATGACCAGGATGTCGCCTTCCTGGACCTCGACGCGCTCCTCCACCATCTTGCTGGTGTAGACGTCGTAGTCGCCGCAGACGTCGGAGAGGTCGACGATCGCCCCTTCGTGGACCAGGAAGTCCATCGAGAGTTCGGCGATGTCCTTGCCCGGGGTGTGGAAGTGGATCTCGCCGTCGATGTGGGTCCCGAGGTGGTTGGAGTGGGTCAGCAACTGCCCGTTGGCGCCGTTGGGGGCCAGACGCTTGAAATACTTGACCTGCAGGGGCTCGTAGGTCGGCCAGGCCGGAGTTCCGATCCCCAAGGGAATGGTCAGATCGATCAGCTTCATGGATTGAATCTCCCGTGTTGTTGTCTATTGAGTCCCCCCGGCGCCGTCGCCAGGGAGCGCTGTGGGGGCCTGACCGGGCCCCTAGAGAGCGGCCAGGGCCTGGAAGGCCTGGATGAAGCAAGCCTCTGGAGCCCGCAGGATTCCGGCTCCCACCATTCCCACCCCGGGTTCCCGATGGGCGATGCCCGTGTTGATCTTGGGCAGGATTCCCGTCTGGCGGACCTTGCGGACATCGATCCCCAGCGGCGTCCCCCGGAAGTTGAGGACCGGAATAGTGAACCCTTCGTGCTCGGAGGCGGTGATCTCGTACATCTCCAAGGTGGTCTCCACGGCCATGGAGGGCGACCCCCCGACGAACTGCGTGATGGCCGGGGCCGCCGCCATCGCAAAGCCGCCGTAGCCAGCCGTCTCGGTGATGGTCGAGTCGCCGATGTCGGGGTTGGCGTCCCGCTCGGAGAAGGACGGGAAGTACAGGCCCTCGACCTTCCCCGCAGGAGCCGTGAACCAGCGGTCGGGCATGGAGGCCAGTCGAATCCCGAAGTCCGTCCCGTTGCGAGCCATCACCGTCACGATGCTGGAACCGGGCACGCCCTCGGCGGGTTCCACCGCCGCCTTGCCGGCCGGCATGCTCAGGTTCAGGAAGAAGTGGTCGTTTCGGTCGATGAACTCGATGACCCGGGCCAGCGCCTCGTTGTCCCGGTTGGTCCGCGCCAGGGCCGGCCCGATGGCGCGCAGGAACAAGGAGGTCCCGGCCCGGTTGCGGTTGTGGCACTCATCGCCCATGTGCAGGGCCTGGGCGATCATCGCCTTCAGGTCGATGCCGTCGGGAATGCAGGCCAAGGCGCGGTCCAGGATCGGATAGAGCTCGGTCTCCATCCAGCGGAGCCGCTCATAGACCTCCTCCCCCATCGCCCCATAGCGCAGCACCTTGCCCAGCCCTTCGTTCTGGGTGCAGTAGGCGTGGTTGCCGAAGGCCTTGTTCTCGATGATGAAGACCGGCATCCGGGGCGAGACCACGCCGGCCATGGGCCCGACGCAGTGGTGATGGTGGCAGGGAGCAAACTCGATCTCACCGGAGCGGGCCAGGACTTCGGCCTCCCGACCATCCTGGGCCAATCCTTCGTAGATCAGGGCACCCATGACGGCTCCCCGTTGTGGGCCGCACATCCGCTCCCAGGTCACCGGGGGGCCGGAGTGCAGGATCATGTGCTCGTGCATCCCGGGGATGACGTCCTTGGCGATCCCCATGCCCACCAGTACGGGTCGGGCCGCCTTGATCCGGCGGAGCACCTCCTGATTGGCTTCCTCGACGTCCAGCCCGGAGGCGGTCCGGTACAGCGGCCGAACCCCGGCTGCCGGAGGCTTCCAGTCCAGATCAACCACTGCGACACCCTGGTCGCGAACCGCCCCCGCAAAACCCTCCAGCCCCACGTTGACCACCGTCAGGGGCCTGCCGAACAGATCCTTGATCGCCATCTTCATCGTCCCCTTGCCGCACCGACCTGCTCGAGCCGGGCCACGATCAGCCCGGCCAGTTGAGCGGCCGCCGCATTGCTTTCACACACCTCGACCCCGGCGTCCCGCAGGATCCGGGTCTGCCGGGAGAGGACCTGGGGGTCCTCCTCCGTGCCGGTCACCGAGGCCACCACCGCCATCCCCGCCTCACGGGCCTTGCGGATCGCTTCAGAGAGTTCTCCGGCCGGGTCGGGGTGGGCTCCGTAGCCCAGGACCAGATCCAGCACCAGGACGGCGACCTCGGAGTCCTGGGCCTCCTGGAGGATCCGACGCGTCCTCAGGTCCTGGTCGATCATCGGATGCGGGCGCCCCACCGTGAACTCCTCCTCACCCAGGTCCACGATGGTGTGGCCCTGGCTGCGGGTGGAGTCCGACATCTGATGGACGGGGTCCAGGGGAGCGTTGGAGAAGACCGGCTCGGCGAGCAGGTCCCGCCAGATCACCTGGGCTTCATAGGCCAGGGTTCCTCCCGAGAAGAGTCCCCGAAGACGGGTGCGCCCGCCGGTCATGGCCTCCACGAGCGGCTGGGAGCGGGTCTTCAGTTCGTCTTTCTGCCGGTCCAGGATCTCCTGGACCTTGCCGGTCTCTTCCGCCAGCGCACTGGCTGCCAGCAAGGCCGCTTCCAGGAGGGTCCGGGCCGGCAGGATGCCAGGAGCCGTCGGGACCAGACCTCCCAGGAAGCACACCACCGTGGGCTTCTTGCTGGTGGAGGCCTGTTCCAGGATCCGGGTGGTGACCGAAGCCGCCGGAGGCTTGCTGACCAGCAGGATGACCCGGGTCTCGGGATCCTCCTGCAGGGCCTTCAGGCCATCCAACATCATGATCCCGCCCACGTCCTCACGCAGGTCGCGTCCGCCGGTGCCGATGCCCTGGGAGATCCCCACCCCCTGACGGGCCAGGAGGGTGGTCACCTCCTGCAGGCCGGTCCCCGCGGCAGAGACCACCCCGACGGGCCCTCGAGGCAACCGGTTGGCGAAGCCCAGGGCCACCCCGTTCAGGATGGCCGTTCCCGCGCCGGGTCCCATCAGGAGCAGGCCCTTCTCGTGAGCCGTCCGCTTCAGGGAAATCTCGTCCTCCAGGGACACGTTGTCCGAGAAGAGCAGGACATGCAGGCCTTCCAACAGGGCGTGACGGGCTTCGTCGGCGGCGAAGCGGCCGGCCACCGAGATGACCGCCACGTTGGCCTCGGGCTGAGCCTTGACGGCCGAGCGCAAGGTCCGTGGCCGGAAGTCCAGCCCACCGCTGGCAGGCTCGGCCCGCTTGGCCAGAAGGGCCTCGGCGGTCTTCAGGGCCGCTTTGGCCACCTCCTGGTCCTGGGCCGAGACGACCAGGACCAGGTCGTTGGGAGTGGCGGCCTGGGCTTGGGTTGAGAGCAGGCCGCTCTGTTCGAGGAGGGACTTGTTGGCCTCGGTGCCCATGACGACGGCCGCGTCGCGGACTCCCGCCAGGCGGGAGAGTTCTCGGGCCACCAGCATCAGCTTGACCGAGTCGTGATATTCGCTGGTCTTGATCAGGGTCTGAACGTTCATTTCACCAGTCCTGCATCCACCATGGCAAGGTACACCTTCTCCGCCGTGAACGGCGGTGCCCCGGGGTGGATGCCGAGGGCGTCATGAATGGCGTTCGCAATGGCGGGCATGGTGGGCACCATGGAGTGCTCGCCCACGCCCCGGGCCCCGAAAGGACCATCGTCCTGGGGGACCTCCACGATGATGGACTGCATGTCCCGAGGGGCATCCGCACTCGTGGCGATGCGGTAGTCGACGAAGCTGGGATTGCGCACGACCCCATCCTTCAACTGCAGGCATTCGAACAGGGCCGTGCTGATCCCCTGGACCAGGCCGCCCTCCATCTGCACGTTGACCAGGTCGGGGTTGATGGCCTTGCCCATGTCGAAGGCGGAGGCTCCGCGCAGGACCTGAACCCGACCCGTCTCCAGATCGACCTCCACCTCGACGGCCTGGGCCCCGGTGGTGTAGTGGACCACGGCGCGCTGGCCCTGCCCGGTCTCGGGGTCCAGCCCGGTCACGTAGGTCGGCATGAAGCTGCCCCGCCCCAGGATCGGTCCCCCGATCCAGCCCTGGTCGCCCGGCTTGGCCAGGCCATAGACCACCAGGCCTTTGAGGGACGAGGAGCGCCCGCTCTTGGCCGAGATCACGTTGCCGTTGACGATGTCCAGGTCCTCCGGGGTCTCCTCCCAGGAGCGGGCCACAAGCTCCAGGATCTGTCGGCGCGCGTCCTTGGCGGCTGCCACGACGGCGTTGCCCATGCTCCAGGTCAACCGGGAGGCCACGGTCTGCCACTCGTAGGGGCTGTATTTGGTGTCGACCGGGGAGGCGATCCGGACCCAGTCGTAGGGAATCCCCAAAGTGGCCGCGGCCATCTGGGCCATGACGGTGAAGGTGCCCTGCCCCAGTTCCTGGCCCCCCAGACCCAGAGTGCACTTGCCGTCCTCAGACATCTCGATCCAGGCGGAGGAACCCGCGTTGGGGGACATGGCCGGAGCCTTCCACATCGCGGCGATCCCCTTGCCGCGCCGCTTGTGCGGAGCTGACGGGGGATCCTTGTGCCCCCATCCGATGGCCTCGGCAGCCTTCTCGATGCACTCACCGATGCCGGTGGCGTGCATCTTCATGCCCGTGACCAGGTTCGACCCCTCCTTGACGCAGTTCCGACGCCGGAAGTCCATCGGGTCCATCCCGATCTCCAGGGCCAGATGGTTGATGCATTGCTCCAGGCCGCACTGCATCTCAGGCTGGCCGAAGCCTCGCATGGGGCCGCCCACGGGATGGTTGGTGTAGACGCAGAAGCTGTCCGTGCGGACGTTGGGGACATCGTAGGGTCCGCTGGAGGAGTAGCCGGCGCCGCGGGTCATGTTGACCCCATACTCGGCGTAGGCCCCGCCATCCCAGTAGAACTTGTTGTCCATGGCCGTCAGGTTGCCCTCGGCGTCGCAGGCCATCGTGAAATGGGCCACCAGGCCCTGCCGCACGAAAGTGGTGTAGAACTCCTCCTCGCGGGTCAGGCGCAGCTTGACCGGACGGCCGCGAACCTGCATGGCGATGGCCACCGCCAGGGCTTCCATGCTGACCCCGGCCTTGCAGCCGAAGCCGCCTCCCACGTAGGGAGCCACCACCTCCAGATCGGCCTGCGAGATCCCCAGGGCGCTGGCGATCAGGTTCCTCTGGGCGAAGGGCGACTGCGAGCTTCCCCAGAGGGTGACCCGGCCTCTTTCGTCCACCTTGGCGATGGCCACGTGGGGCTCGATGGGGACGTGCTGCACGTGGGGGACGCGGAAGGTGTGGTGGACCACCGCGGCCGCCTCTGACAGGGCCTGATCCACGTCGCCCTTGCGGATCTTGAAGAGGTTGGGGATGTTGGTCCCCGGCTGCGGGAAGATGAAGTTGGCCACCTCGTACGACCCGAGCTCGGGGTGCAGCAACTCCGCGTCCGGACGGACGCCGTCCTCGGGGTCCAGCACCGGGGGCAGGACCTCGTATTCCACGTGGATCAGGTCCAGGGCCCGCTCGGCGATTTCCTCGGTGACGGCGGCCACTCCGGCCACCGGGTCGCCCACGAAGCGGGCCCGGTCGGTGCAGAAAATGTGCCGGTCCTTCAGATACAGGCCGATGAAGCCCGGAGTGCTCTGCCCGGTCACCACGGTCTTGACGCCCGGCAGGGCCAAGGCCTGACTGGCGTCGATCTTCAGGATGCGGGCATGGGGGTGGGGGCTGCGCTTGATCCGGGCATACAGCATGTTGGGCCCGAACTGCAGATCGTCCGCGAAGACGGCCTCACCGGTCACCTTCTCGTGGGCGTCCAGTCGGGTCACGCTCTCGCCCACCGGGCGGGGGGCGGCGTTCTCCTGGTGGGGGCGGGGGGTGGTGGTCTCGACGGTGTCCATGATCAGCGGCTCCCTCCAGTTCCCGGGGCGGCACCCACCCGGGCAGCATCCTTCACGGCGTCCAGGATCCGGATATAGCCCGTGCAGCGGCAGAGGTTGCCGACCAGGGCGTCGCGGATCTCCTCCTCGGTGGGGTCCGGATTGCGATCCAGCAGGGCCCGGGCCGAGATCAGCACCCCGGGGGTGCAGAATCCGCACTGCACGGCGTTGTGGTCGATGACCGACTGCTGGATGGGGTCGAGCTGACCGTTCCGGGCCAGGGACTCGACGGTTCGGACCTCCGCCCCGTCGCACTCCACAGCCAGGACCAGACAACTGTTGACGGGCTCACCGTTCAGGAAGACCGTGCAGGCACCGCATTCCCCGGCCGTGCAGCCGTTCTTGGTGCCGGTCAGGCCCAGCTTCTCGCGAAGCATGGTCAGCAGCGTCATGTTCGAGGGGACGTCGACGGACTCCACCGAGCCGTTCACCGTCACCGAAATCTTGTGATGCGCCATCTTGAATCCTCCTCGGGCTATTCGCCGCGGTACCCGGACTGGAGACCTTCCCAGACCCGGGTCAGGGCGCGACGCGAGAGGTTCCGGACCATGAGCTTCCGGTACCGGGCCGAGCCGCGGACGTCGTCGATGGGGTGACAGCTCTCCATGGCCTGCCCGGCCGCCTCCTCCAGGGCCTCCGGGGTGACCGGGGCCTGCGTCAGAAGATCAGGCAGGACGACCGGAACCGGCCCGACCGAAGCCAGGGCCAGGTGGAATCGGTACCCCGAGGCGGTGGAAGAGTCGGGGTGCCCCAGGACGGTGACCCCCACGATGGCCAGGTCGCTCAGGAGGTTGCGCCCCAGCTTCTCGTAGTGGCCCACGCTGCCCGGGACCGGGAGGGGGAAGCGGATCGCGGTCACGATGTCTCCGGGCTTCAGGGCGGTCCGGCCGGGCCCCTGGAAGAAGCTGGCCAGCGGCTCGTCGCGAAAACCCTCCACCCCGTGGACCCGGAGGACGCCACCGAAGAGAAGGCAGGCTCCCAGCGTGTCTCCAGCCGGGGAGGCGTTGCACACGTTGCCGACCAGGGTGGCGCGGGTGCGTAACTGGTAGCTGGCGACCCGGTGCGCGGCCTGGGCCAGCAGCGAATAGTGGCTGCCGACCCGGGGGTTGGCCACCACCTGGTTCATGCTGACGGCTGCCCCCACGGTCAGGCCCTTCTGAGGGTCAAAGGTGATCTCGGAGCGTCCGTCCAGGTTCTTGACATCGACCAGGTAGCGGGTCTCCTTCCAGAAACCGTCGCGCAGGCGCACGAAGGTGTCCGTGCCCCCCATGAAGGGGCGGGCGGTCTGCGGGTTCTGGGCCAGGAAGCGGCTGGCTTCCTCAAGGTCTGCCGGCCTGACGTAGTCGAAATCCGGCAATCCGGGATGGGCTTCTCTCATCGGGCCACTCCTGTCATGATGGTTGAACTGGTCAGTTCCAGCCTCTTTCGAACAATCCCGCCTCGGAGCCCGAAGATCCGCATGAACAGGAAGGTCGTCCACGCGAAATCCCTGGGGAGCGTCGCAATGGCAAGCCTCTCGACGGGGAAGAACGCGAGAATCATGGGTACGACATCCCGAGGCGTCTTCCTTCAGACCGGGAGCACCTGGCTGGTCTTCCTCTCCTGGGAACCCTGGCGGGGACCCCTGACCTTGAACCTGGAGGAACGCCTGGAAGGGCTGGATGTCCAGGAACCAGTCCTGCTGAACCGTGGGGTGATCCGGCTGGGAGAACACCAGATCGTTCTACCCCCCGGCGCGGCCTGGGAACCCTCCCCCCCTCCCCGGGCCCTGTCCTTCCCCGATGAGCGTCGAGAGCGGGCCCGGGCCCTGCTGGAGGAAGCCCGGCGCTCGGGCCGCGTCAGCACGCTGGCCCACCTGCTGGACCTGACCGTCCCGCTGCAGCCGCACTCCCTGCTGGGCCTGGGGCCGGGCCTGACCCCCTCCGGCGACGACCTGCTGGCGGGAGCCCTGCTGGTGCGCGCCCGACGGGGCACCGGCCCCGCCCCTCCGGAGGAATTCCTGGCCGCTGCCCGCAGGCGGACCACGACCCTGGCCTGGAACCTGATGGCGCTGGCCGCCCGGGGCCTGGCCGACGAGCGGCTGGTCAGCCTGGCCGACCACGTGAACGAAGGTGTCCCCTGCGACCGCACCTTCTTGGACTGGGGCGCCCACTCCGGCGTCGACGTGCTGCTGGGCATGGCCCTGGAGGATCGGCTGGTCGGGCTCGGAGACGAGTCCGGTCCGGCGTCCTGAGGACCTGGTCCGGGGCAGGGCCCGAGAACCGCGACAGGGAGAAGACCACTCCGCACGAATCCTCGGCCTCGTGAAACCACGCATCCTCATCGCCGGCGCCGGGCAGACCGGTCGGGAGCTCGCCATCCGGCTGAATCCGAACTGGGACGTGGTCCTCATGGACAAGGACGCGGCCAAGCTGGAGATCCTTCAGTCGGAGGGGGCGCCCTCGGAGATCACCCGCGTCCACGGGGATGCCACCAGCGCCCTGGTCCTGAAGCACGCGGGCATCGAGTCAGCCTACTCGGCCCTGTCGGTCATGGGTTGGGACGAGGCCAACCTGGAGTTCTGCCGCCTGGCCAGCCAGGTCTTCCGCGTGCCGAGGGTCACGGCCACGGCGGTCCTGCGCTCCTGGATCCCTCGCTTCGAGGAAATCGGCGTCGAGGTGATCAGTCGACCCAACGCGATCACCTCGGTGCTGCAGTCACGGGTGGAGCGGGGCATGCGCACCACCTCGGATGTCGGCCTGGGCAAAGGCGAGATCCTGGAGGTCAAGGTCCTGCCCCACTCGCCGGCAGTCGGCAAGAGGCTGGAGGAACTGCACCCGCAATCCTGGCTGGTGGGCGCCATCTACCGGAAATCCGAGTTGGTGGTCCCCCACGGCAACACGAAGATCCGCGCGGGGGATCGGCTCCTGCTGATCGGCCAGCCGGCCATCCTACCGGCCATCGCAGACTACTTCCGCACCGGGACCTCGGAGTTCCCGCTGCAGTACGGCTCGAGGGTGCTGGTGGCCAATCCGGGCGGACACCAGGAAGGCCATTCGGTCCACGAGGCCTTCTATCTGGCCCGGACCACCAAGGCCCTGGGCCTGAAGATCCTGTTGACCCCGGAACAGGACGCCAACACCCTGCACGAGCTGTGCGAATCGGCCGAACTTCCCTGCACCACGGTCGACTGGGGTGACGAACACAAACGCGAGCCGCTGGGACGATTGCTGCGCGAGAACGACTGCGGATGCCTGGTCCTGCCGGCCCCTCCGGTGGGGCTCTGGGAGCGGATGGGCATTGGGGGCCAGGGGACCATGGAGACCCTGGACCAGGCCCGACAGCCCTGCCTGATCGCCCGGGGGACCTATCCCTACCGGAGAATCCTGGTGACCGTCTCGCCCGGCCCCGGAGCCGCCCGGGCCGTGGAGATGGCCCTGGACGTGGCCAGGGTCTTCTCGGCGAAACTGACGGCCTGCGCCGCCACTCCGCCCGCCCTGGTGGTGGGGGAAGAGCGCGGGCGGGAGATCCAACAGGCCTTGCGGCAGGCGGTCGGAATGGGGGCACTGTACTCCGTGCAGGTGGATTCCGAGATGCTGGAGGGCAACCCCATCCACCAGGTCTTGGAGCAGGCTGGCAAGTTCGACCTGCTGGTCCTGGCCCACCGGAAACGGAGGCCCTTCAACGCCGCCCGCCCGGACATCTCCCGCCATCTGTTGATGCGAGCTCCATGCTCGGTGCTGGTCCTCCCCTTCGGCGAGGAGGAACAAGGTGGAGGGTGAAGCCGCCCTCTTCACGGCCGAGACGGCCCGCTCGCTCTTGATCATGGCCACGGGAGCCTTTGCGGTTCCCCTGGTCTCGCGGCCGCTCCGACTGCCGGCAGCCGTGGGCGAGATCCTCTTCGGAATGCTGGTCGGGCCCCAACTGCTGGGCTGGGTCGTCCTGACGGACTTCGCGCGCCTGATCGGGCTCTTGGGGTTCTTCCTGCTGATGCTGATGGCCGGGATGGAGCTGGACTTCTCGCTGGTCGAGAAGGTGGGTCGGCGCAAGCTGGGGCGGATGGGCCTGAAGGTCATGGCCGTCTTTGCCTTCTCGTTCATCCTGGCCGGACTGCTGGGGATGCCGTGGTTCGTCGGGATGATCCTGTCGGCCATCTCGATCGGGCTGCCCCTGATGCTGTTGCAGGAAACCCGGCACTCGCGCACGCTCTTCGGTCAGCAGGTCCTGCTGGTGGGTTCCCTGGGTGAATTCCTGTGCATCGTCCTGGCCACGGGCGTGGCCGCCTGGTGCCGGGCCGGCGGGCTCAACCTCCTCTTCCTGGACAAGATCGGCAAACTCCTCCTGGTCTTTGCGCTGGCCTGGGCCCTGCTCTTCGTCCTGCGCATCGCCGTCTGGTGGAAGGCGGAGGCCTTCTCGAGGATGACCGAGACCCACGACCCCTCCGAGATCGGAGTGAGGGCCGGACTGGCCCTGATGTTCGTGCTGGTCGCGGTGACCGCGCGCTTCGGAATCGACCCGATCCTGGGAGCCTTCATGGCCGGAGCCCTGTTCAGCTTCGTGTTCCGCGCGAAGGGCCCCCTGGAGTTGAAGTTCCTGAGCCTTGGCAACGGCTTCTTCGTGCCGTTCTTCTTCATCACCGTGGGCCTGGACTTCCACCTGGAGTTGGCGCTGCAGTCCGACCTGGTGGCCTTCCTCGAGCTGCTGGTGGCCCTGCTGGCCGTCCGCTTCCTGGCCCTGTACGCCTTCCGCGGGCCCGGCGCGACGACGCGCGAGGCGCTGGCCGGAGCTCTGCTTCTGTCGGCCCCCTTGACCCTGCTGGTCGTCCTGGGGGATATGGGGCTGCGCCTGGGGCTGATCGACAAGGTCTTCAACACCACGGTGATCCTGCTGGCCGTGGTGGCCTCGATCGTCTATCCGTTCCTGTTCAAGATGCTGGCCCGAGGGCTGCCTGCTCCACAGGCCGAGGACCGCGGAGGGGGGCGCTTGGTCTCACGGTTCCTTCAGTGAGTCAGACTCCGGAGGGCTCTCGCAACCCTTCCTGCTGGAGGTAGTCCACCACGTCGCCGGGGAAGTCCGAGAAGAGCCCGTCCAACTTCAACTCTTTGAAGGCCGCGTCCAGCACCTGTCGGGAGTCGGCAAAGCCCTTCAAGGGAGCGTCGCGGCGATGGGTCCAGGAATGGACCTTCATCCCTCTGCTCCGGGCCTGCTGGCACAGGTCGTTGATCCTGTAGCCGCGGCCGTCCTCGCTGGGTTCGGCCATCAGCGAGAACCAGGGCGCATAGATCGTGGCGAAACGGCTGATCTCCCGGATGCCCTCCGGCGAGAGCATCCACTTCTGCCGGGCCCGATCGTCGGTCAGGCGCTGCCCGTCCAGGCTGACCAGCATGCACAGCTCACCCTTCCAGCCCTTGGCCCGGGCCCCCCGGGTCGCCTCGTAGTCGAAGCACTGCAGGATGGCCCCGGACTCCGGGCTGTTCCAGCCATTCTCGGTCAGCATGTCGATGGTGGCCTGCATGATCGGCTTCCCCTCCCGCTCGAAGAAGGCGGGCTCCTTGACCTCGACGTAGGGCATCCGGTACTGCCCGGTGGACTGGTTCAGGCCCTGGATCAGTGCCAGGGCCTCGCGCAGGGTGGGAACCCGGAAATCGATTGCGGAGTCCACGGGGAAGCGCCCCGGGAACACCGGCTGACCCGTCGAAGCGTTGAAGCGCTCGGTGACGCGCAGGCTGCGGATTTCGTCAAAGCTGAAGTCGATTGCGTAGTAGCTTCCATCGGGACGGTGCCGCCCGGGAAAGACCCGGGCCACGTCCGTGGTGGTCTCCAGGGTGTGGTCGTGCAGGACCACCAGCACCCCGTCCCGGGTCATGACCACGTCCTGCTCGATGTAGTCGGCCCCGGCTGCGTAAGCGAAGGCCATTCCCTCCAGGGTGTGCTCGGGCAGGTAGCCACAGAAACCGCGGTGGGCCGCCACGTCGGGACGGTATCCCGACCCCCGGTCCGGCCGGACCCTGGCGGGGGTGCCCTGGCCCGGGCATCCCTCCCTCTTCGCGGTCTCGGCGCCAGCCTCCGGTTGCGCTCCCAGCACCCCGGCCAGGAGGAGGAGTGCGACCAGCAGGCCCCTGAGGGGCAGCCGGGCGTTCTTGGACAGGTCCCACCAGTTCGTCTGGATCTTCACCGTGACACTCCCAACAAGAAGAATCCGTCTTCCCCGTCGCATTCGGCCCGGGCCTCTTCGTCCCCGGATGCCGGCCGGCCTCCCGGCCTGAGCGTCCCCCGGCCCGTTGCCGGCCACGCGACGAGTTCCTCCAGCCCGGTGCTCGTGAGGTCGGACATGGAAGAGGAAGCCCCGGGTCCCCCAGGAAAGAGTCTCAGGAGCGGGTCCGGCTTCATCCAGGCCGCCCGCTTCCGGTCGAGACAAGCCGACAAGGAGGGGGCAGACATGAGAGGGAATCCGAAGGATCGGCTCTGGCCGAACATGCTGGCAGGCCTGGCGATGACGATGGTTGTGCTCTTCAGCCAACCTCCGGCTGCCCTGGCCCGAAACCAGCCCAGCCCCGACCAGCTCCGTCAAATCGTCGAGACCTTCGGGTCCCGCTACGACCAGGCCCAGGGCAAGCAGTTTGCCGAAGCCGTCCTGCACCCCTACGTGATGGGCATGGACGGTGGCAAGTACCGAGACTACCAGAGCATGCACCGACTGATCTCCGAGACCTGGGCCGGGATGTCCATCCGCTACGAATTCCTCTCCATCCGGATCGAAGAAGATGGGCTGGGAATCGTCGAGGTCCATGAGCATCCCCCGAACGAAAAGTGGCGCAGCACCTTCATCTTCACCGGCGGCCAGCGATGGCGCCTGATCCAGTACCGATCCGAAAGACTCTGAACCCTGGAAGGGAGACGAACCTATGAAAAGACTCAGCCTGGTCCTGGTCCTGACCATCCTGGTCGCCAGCGCCGCCCTGGCCGGCAACGTCCCGCTGGATGGATGGCAGCGCGACTCGGCCTACAACAAGTTGTTCAACCCCAAGACCCTCCAGGTCGTCCGAGGCACGGTCGTCTCGCTGGACCGGGATCTCCGTCCCCTTCCCGGGATGGCCGCGGGGTTCGGGGTGCTGATCGAGACGACCGACAAGGAACAACTCCCCCTGCACATCGGCCCCGCCTGGTTCACCCAGAACTACCGGGATGACTGGAAGGTCGAGCCGGGCGACGAGGTCGAGGTCCGGGGATCTCGAGTGCAGATCGGCGGCAAGGACGCCCTGATGGTCGTGTGGGGCCGCAAGGGCGACCACGTGATGACCGTGCGCAACCGTGAGGGGGCCCCGGTCTGGGACATCAAGATCGAAGGATTCTGAACGCCCCTTCAGCCGCCCTCTGACGGGACGATCGGCCTCGTGGCCGCCAGCACCCGGCGCAGGTCGGTGCGGGTCTCGGGCCGGCTGAAGGCCACCACCACGTCCCCCGCGCGCAGCACGGTGCCGCCGCGGGGGATCAGCGTCTCCTCTCCGCGCCGGATGGCCACCAGCACGGCCTGTTCGGGGATCGGCATGCTGCGGACACACTGGCCGTCCCAGGGGGTGTCCGCGGGGAGGGCGATCTCCAGGAACTCGGCCTCAAAGGTGGTCCGGACCTTCAACGAGTCCACGGGATCGGTGGCCTCCCCACCCGACACCTCCCGGCTATAGGCCGCGATGATGTCGGCACGGCGCAGCACCCCGACCAGCCGACGCGAGGCCCCGGAGTCGACCACCGGCAGACGGCCCACGCCCAGACGCCCCATGGACCTCAGCGCCATGGCCAGGCTGTCCTCGGGGCAGACGTAGCCAGGGTCGGTCGTGGCCAGCTCTCGCACGGTGGCCTCGGCGGAAAGGGGCCTGCGCCGCACCCGGGCAAACTCCAGGTCCTTCAGGGTCACCATCCCGCGCAGGCGGCCGCGCTCGTCCGCCACGGGGAATCCGTGGTGCCCCGTCCGGTTGAAGAGGTCCACCAGATCCGGGACGGGCAGGTCGGGTGTGACCGTCTCGAAGTCCCGGGTCATCACCTCTCCCACCGAAATCCGGCGCATGGGGTCCTGGAGGATGCGCTCGCGAGCCGCCAGGTCCACCCCCCGCCTCTTGAGCTTGACCGAGTAGATCGACTCGCGGTCCACCAAGGTCGAGACCATGGTGGCCATGACCGTGGAGACCATGAGCGGCAGGATGATCCGATAGTCCCCGGTCAACTCGAAGAGAATCAGCACGGCGGTGATGGGCGCCCGGGCCGAGGCCGCGAAGACGGCGGCCATGCCGACCAGGGCGTAGGCTCCGCCGGAGGCGGTGGGATGGGGGGCCACTCCGTTCACCCACCCCCCGAAGGCACCTCCGAGGACGGCGCCGATGTAGAGGGCCGGCGCAAAGGTGCCCCCCGAGCCCCCCGAGCCCAGGGTCAGCGCCGTGGCCACGATCTTGGCCAGGACCAGGATGGCCATCAGCCTCAGCTCCATGTTGGCAGCCAGGGCCCCCTCGATCACCTCATAGCCGTTGCCCATGACCTGAGGGAAGGCCAGGGCCACCAGGCCCACCAGGATCCCACCCACGGCGGGCTTGACGGGCGCAGGAATGCGCAGTCCATCAAAGCCGTCCTCTACCAGGTACAGCATCCGGGTATACAGCACCCCGACCAGTCCGGCCAGCAGACCCAGCCCCAGGTACCAACCAAATTCGGCCGGATGCACCAGGGTGTGCCCGGGGGTGGCGAAGGCCGGGGCGTTGCCCAGCATGGCCCGGGAGATGGCTGCGGCGGTCACCGAGCTGAGGACCACCATCGAGAATGAGCGGGTGGCGAACTCGCCCAGGATCACCTCCAGGGCGAAGAAGACCCCGGCCACCGGAGCGTTGAAGGTGGCCGAGATGCCGGCTGCCGAGCCGCAGGCCACCAGCAGGATGACCCGCTCCTCGGGGCTGCGCAGCAGTTGTCCCAGCTTCGAGCCCAGGGCGGCCCCGATCTGCACGATCGGCCCCTCGCGGCCCGCCGACCCGCCTGAGCCCAGGGTGATGGCCGAGGCCAGGGCCTTGACCACGGCCACGCGCCCCCGGATCCGGCCTCCCCGCAGGGCCACCGCCATGATCACCTCGGGCACCCCGTGCCCCTGAGCCTCGCGGGCCCCGAACCAGACCAGCAGGCCGACCAGCAGGCCGCCCGCGCCGACCAGGAAGGGAAGGGGCACCGTGCCCGGCGGGATCCAGGTGAAGAAGAGCCAGTGGAAGGAGTCGATCAGCCAGCGGAACACCGCGGCTCCACCGGCCGTGATGCTGCCCACCAGCAAGGACAGGATCACCAGGCGGAAGACGTCGTGGGATTCCAGCCAGGAGCGGCGCAGGCGCCGGAGCGAGAGCCGCCCCCCCTTCAGCAGGCCTTCGAGTTCGCGAGGTGGTGTCATGGACGGAGGGTGCCGCTAAGGCCGGGGCTTTCGCACGGGCAGGCCGACAGCGCCGAGGGAGAGGTGCTCGGACCCGGGGAGGTCCACAACGGACAAGCCTTCCCCCTGCGGCAGGCCCGACGTGCGCCGCAACGAGTCCACCGGAATGTGGAGCACCGAGTCCGTGCCGGTCAAGCCTCTCAATTCAAATCCACCCTTCTGCGCTGTTCCTGTCCAGGAATACTCCAAAAACCTCCAACACGCAAGCCGTTCACCGAGTCATGAATCAGGAATCCAAGCCCTGACGGTCGAAGGGCGGAGCATGCTCTTGATCGTCGCCAGCAACCCCGCCATCGATCGCACCCTGCACGTGCCGATCCTGGAGCCGGGGCGGGTCCACCGGACCCGCCAGGTCCACCTGGGCGCCGGTGGCAAGGGCCTGAACGTGGCCCGAGCCGCCCGGGTCCTGGGGCACCCCTGCCGGCTGACCGGATGCCTGGCCGGACACTCGGGGGCCCTGGTCGAGGATCTGGCCCGAGAGGAGGGCCTGGAGGCCACCTGGCACCACCTGCCCCGGGGCGAAACCCGCAACTGCCTGCTGCTCAACCACGACCGGGGCGACGCCACCGTGGTCAACGAGCCGGGCCCCGTCCTGGAAGCCGGCGACTGGGACGGCTTCACCCGGAAGGTCGAGGAGCTGGCCCGGGACGTGGGCGGGGTGGTGCTGGCGGGCAGCCTTCCCCCCAGCGTCGATCCCGAGGCCTACGCCGGCCTGTGTCGCAGCCTGGCCCGTCGGGTGGGCCGGGTCTGGGTCGATTCGCCCGGTCCGCCCCTGGCCGCGCTCCTGCGCGACCCCCGAGGGTTGTCCCTGAAGGTGAACCGGGCCGAGCTTTCGGAGGCCCTGGGACACCCGCTGGACGATCCCGGCCGGCTCCTGGCGGCCCTGCGCGCCGTGATCGGTGCCGGGGCCGCCCTGGCGGGGGTGACCCTGGGCCCGCAGGGCGCCCTGCTGGCCACCGCGGACGGCGCCTGGAGGGTGGAGGCTCCCGCCACCCGCCTGAGGAGCTCGGTGGGCAGCGGAGACTCGTTCCTGGCCGGGCTGGCCGTGGCCTGGGACCGGACGTGGGGTGTGCCGGATTCCCTGCGCCTGGCTGCAGCCTGCGGCGCCGCCAACGCTGAGACCCCCTACCCGGCTCAATTCCTGTCCGACCGCGTCCAGGACCTCTTCCAGACCTGCCGGGCGGAACCCCTGGGCTGAGCGTTGTTGCGAATCAAGACCAGCAGGGAGCCATCAGATGCCCGAACTCCACGTCGATCCTGAAATCCTCCGGGACCTGGACCAGAGGTTCCGCTTGAAGTACCTCCTGGACCGCCTCCTGGCGGGACTGGCACTGCCGGCAGTGCTGGTCGTGGCCGCTGCGGCCTGGCTGGCCTCCACCCTGGAGGCCCGACGGCACCCTGAAAGCCGCGGTCCCCTCTTCTATCGGGAGGTGCGCTGGACCCGCGGCCACCCCTTCCGCATCTTCAAGTTCCGCACCGCCCGGGTCGGCTCCCAGACCCCCGGCGCCGTGGGAGATCTGACCCGCACCGGGGCCTTTCTCAAGCGCTTCTACCTGGACGAACTGCCCCAGGTCTTCAACATCCTGCTCGGGGACATGACCTGGGTCGGTCCCCGACCCAATACCCCCGAATTCGCCCTGAGGGAAATCCAGCAGGAGGGAATGCGCAGCAAGCTGCTGCTGCGGGCGGGCCTGACGGGCCTGGTCCAGGCCCACAAGGGCCAGGCCCGCGATCGCCAGGTCTACCGAGCCTTCGAGGACACCTACATGGAGGAGGTCCAGCGGCGCAGTGCCCTGGGAGTGGTTCTTCTTGACCTGCATCTGATGATGCAGACCATTCCCCTGGTCTTGCGAGGCGAAGGGCTCTAGGAGCCCAGACGGAAACCCCTCGGTCGCCTCGCCGGGTCTTTTCCGCCCCCGCTGTGTCGCAAAAAGTCTCATTTGCCTCAAGCAAACCGCAACTTTTTGCTCCTGGCGGGGACAAAAAAACCCTCGGCGATGCTCGGTCGAGGTTTCCGACCGGGCCCCTAGGAACTGGACTGGAGGGCCCGCGCCGGCCCGGCGAGAGGGGTTCCTGCCTGGACCGAAAGCTCGAAGGGTCTACTCCGGTTGAGAGTCCTCGGGGCGAGAATGCCAGTCCTGGATCCCCTGGTCGGCGACCTGGCGCATCGCCCGCCCCAGGTGCGGGGCGGGGTCAGCCTGTTCGCCGTACATCTCGCGGCCCTCGTGCCCCTCGGGCAGGTGCTCGGTGATCGGCATCCCGTCCTCGCGGACGTAGAGCAGACAGTGGCAGTACTTGTACTTCTGCATCTCGTCGCAGGCGCAAAGCCAGCGACGGTTCCGGCTCTCGGCCTGCTTGTCGGGGTAGAAGTTGCACGGACACAAGGGCTTGCCCAGTTCATCCATATGAGAGGCCAACCCCGTGACCACCGCCTCGGTCACCCCCTCGACGGGGCTGAAGAAGGTCCCGGTCTTCTGGGCGAACTTCCGGGCGTACTTCCACATCTTCTCCAGGTTCTCGGGGCTGGGCTGGTTCACGGGGATTCCTCCAGACAAGATTCGGACCTCTTCGCCCCCGGACCCGAGCAGCCTCGGGACGCAGGCGGAGCGGCGGACGCTTCGCAACAATCCGATCGACCCCTCCCGGGCAGGGACCCGAAGAGCGGGTCCGAACCTGCGTCCTCGTGTCCCGTCCGTTGAAGACCCTCTTCGTGACCACCGTCGACTTGACGGCCTGGTGCTTCATGCGTCCCTGGCTTGGTTTCCTGGCCCGGAGGGGAACCGAAGTCACCCTGGCCTGCACCGTCGAGCGCTTCCGCGACGACCTGGAGGCCACCGGGGCCCAGGTCCTGCACCTTCCCATCTCCCGGCGACTCCATCCCCTGGAGGATCTGGCCTCGCTGTTGGACCTGGTCTACCTGATGCGGAGGCTCCGCCCCGACCTGGTGCACACCAACACGTCCAAGGCCGGTTTCCTGGGTCGCCTGGCCGCCCGGCTGGCCGGGGTTCCCCTGGTCGTGCACACCATCTACGAGCTGCCCGAGAACTCGACCGACCGCCCTTGGCTGAAGGCTGGCTACCGGGCCCTGGAGTTCCTGGCCGCGCGCTGGGCGGATCACCTGATCACCATCTCCGAGCCCAATCGCCGACAGATCCTGGCCCAACGCCTGTGCTCTCCAGACAAGCTGACCTTGATCCCCGAGGCCCTGGAACTGTCCCGCTATCAGGCCAGCCGTTCCCCACACGAGGTGCGAGCCTCGCTGGGCATTCCCCAGGACGCCCCCCTGGTGGGTTCAGTGGGACGGCTGGAGCCGGCCAAGGGCCATGCCGACCTGCTGGAGGCCTTCCACCTGGTCCTGCAGCGGATGCCCCGGGCCCGTCTGGTGCTGGTCGGCCGCGGCCATCTCGAAGTGGAGCTGCGCCGGCGGACCCGCGAGCTGGGGATCGAAGGGCAGGTGCTCTTCGCCGGTTTCCGCGAGGACCTGGTCGACCTGCTGGCGACCTTTGACGTCTTCGCGCTGGCCTCACACTACGAGGGCCTGGGCGTGGCCACCATGGAAGCCATGGCCATGTCGCGCCCGACCGTCTGCACCGGCGTCGGCGGAGTCCCCGACGTGGTGGTCGATGGCCAGACGGGCTACCTGGTCGAGCCTCGGGCGCCGGCCTGGATGGCCGAACGCCTGGTCGAGCTGCTGTCCGACCCCGAGAAGGCTCGGCAGATGGGTCAGGCCGGACGCCGTCGGGTGGAGGAGCATTTCCGGGTGGAGGACTCCAACCGCAAGCTCCACTGCCTGTATCAGAACCTGCTGGTGGGGCGCCGTCGCCGGAGGGGCCGGACCTCCCCCTGACGCTTACCGGGAACGTGGTTCAGGACAGGAAGCGGTAGCGCAAGAGGGCCAGCCAGCCCAGCAATCCGTCCATCTTGCGGATCTTCTTGCCCTCCCGGCCGGTGCGGGCGCAGTAGCGGATCGGGACCTCCTGGATGCGCAGCCGCCGAGACAGAACCCGGGCCGTGATCTCGGCCTCGAGGTCGAAGTCCCTGGCCCGCAGGTCCAGGCTGCGGGCCAGCAGCAGCGGCATCACCTTGTAGCAGGTATAGGCGTCGGTCAGGCGGCCCCCGAAGAGGAGGTTGGCCGTCCAGGTCAACAAACGGTTGCCCAGGACGTGCGAGAAGGACATGCCCTGCCGGCTTCCCAGGAACCTCGAGCCGTAGACCACATCGGCCCGACCCGTCAGCAGTGGCTCGAGCAGCAGCGGATAGTCCTGGGGATCGTATTCCAGGTCGGCGTCCTGGATCAGGGCGTATTCGCCGGTGGCCAGCTTCAAGCCGATCCGAACCGACGTCCCCTTCCCGCAGTTCACGGGCGAGTGGTGGACCCGGACCAGGTCTCCCTGGGCCAGGGCGTCCAGAAGCTCGCTAGTCCCGTCGGTCGACCCGTCGTCGATCAGCAGGACCTCACGCATCCACCTGGGCGGGAGCGGAGCGTGCAGCACCCGATCCAGGAGCTCCTCGACCCGGGAGCGCTCGTTGAAGACGGGAACCAGGATGGACAGCTTCAAGCCCAGGCCCCTCTGCGCCACGGGCAGCCGGCCTTCCAGGGGGAGCGCCCGCTCATGGCCTGGCCTGGTCGGCAAACCGCCCCCGATACTCGGCCTGGCCCTCGGTGCGGTCGAAGACGAACTGACAGAGCCGGGTCCCGGGATGCAAGGCCAGGGGCACCGAAGAGACGTTGCTGATCTCCAGGACCTGCCGGTTGTTGATCCCAGGCTGCATGAAGCCCGCCGTGATGTGCACCATCAGCCCCAGCCGAGCGTAACGGCTGCGCCCCTCCAGGCGTCCGCAGATGTCGGAGGGAAGGCGCAGACGCTCCTGGGTGATGCCCAGCACCGTCTCGCCCGGCATCAGGACGAAGAAATCCTCCACCCGCAACAGCTCGGTGATGTCCTCAAAGTTGGCCACATCGTCCACGTGGTAGATCATGTGGAGCTTCTTGAAGACCCGAAAGTCGTGGCCCAGGTGCAGATCGACCGAACCCGGCCCGACGCAGGTCGCGTCGAAAGGGTCCACCTCGATCCGGCCTGCGTCGATCTCGCGGAGGATCTCGTCGTGCGTCAGGACGCCCATGCGCCCCCATTCCCGCCCTCCGGGTGGAGTCCTGCGAGAGGGTTCAGGCGCTGGTCAACTTCAGTCCCGCGATGGACACGGCCAGCAGGGCCAGGAAGAGGACGCGCATCGGCGAGAGGGACTCTCCGAACAAGAAGATGCCCAGGATGGCGGCACCCAGGGCCCCGATCCCGACCCAGACACCGTAGACGGTGCCGATGGGCAGATCCCGGGCGGCGATCCCCAGGAGGCCCATGCTGATCATGATGCCCAGGATGGTCAGGAGGCTGGGTACGGGTCGGCTGAAACCCTCGGTGTACTTCAGACCGACGGCCCAGGCGGCCTCCATGAGGCCGGCGATGAGCAGAAGAAGCCACGGCATGGCCCGGCACCCCCAAAGGGAAGATCGGGTGGCGTCGTCTTGTCCTGACCGGGTACGGCGCCTCTCGTCCGGGCCTTGCCCCACCTCGGCCCGCCAATCCTGGCAAGAGAGGTGGAAACCAAGGGCGCGTCATTCTAGCACGCCGGGTTCCCGACCGCCAAGGTCCGAGTCCGCGCCCCAGGATGGGACGAAACTACCAGACCGAGCAGGCGGATCGTCCCTTGGTCTGGCCTCGTGGAGAAGGCTATACTTGGTCCAGAAGCAGCCCCTGCCGGGTGCCCCCCCCCCGACCGGCAGGGGTTCTTCGCTTTTAACGGCGTTGAACCCAGCGGAGGGTCGGTGCGCCTGAGGGACCAGCACTGAAGCGCTTGAATCCGGGTCTGACGTGGATCATTGGAGCCCCAGGTCCTCCCCCCCAGAATCGACCTTGTGAATTCCAACTCCTCCCCGCCCCCCTCCGATTCCAGGCCCTCCTGGGACCCCTGGCTGGTCCTGGGCGGGGCACGCTTTGCCGTCGTCCTGCTGGTGGTGTGGGCCCTGCTGGCATCCCTGGGCACGATCCTTCCCCAGGGGCGCCCCCCCGAAGAGACCCATCGCCTGCTGGGGCCCTGGGCGCATCTTGTACTCTTCCTGGGACTGGACGACCTCTACACCTCACCCGGGTTCCTGGGCGTCCTGGCCTTTCTGTGCCTGAACCTGGCGATCTCCTCGGTGCGAAGGATCCGCCGGGTGCGCCGCGAGGATCGCACCCTGAAGATTGCCATGTCCGCCCGCGACCTGGCGGGAATTTCCCGAACATTGACCCTGCCTGAAGACCTCTCGCAGGCCTCCGAGCGCGTCGAGGCGGCCTTGCGGAGCCTGGGTTTGCGTGTGCGCCGCGCCCAGACCGGGACCGACATCAGCTATTACGCCGAGCGAGGCCGCTGGCGGATCTGGGGCTCGACCTGGGCCCATCTCGGACTGCTTCTGGTCTTCCTGGGCGCCCTGGTGGGACACTGGCACGGTTGGAGCTTCGGGGGGTACCTGAAGATCCTGGAGGGGACCACCCAGGAGGTCACCCGGGGAGTGCCCGGGATGCCGACCGGGCTGAGCCTGAAGCTTCACCGGTTCGTCGTCGTCGGAGACGAGACGGGCCGGCCCCTGGACTTTTCCAGCGACGTCGAGCTTCTGGATGCTGAAGGGAAGACGCTGCAGCGCCAGACGATCCGGGTCAACGAACCGCTCGAGCACGGTGCCACCACCTTCTACCAGGCGGGCTATGGACTGGCCGGTTTCCGCATCCAACGGACCGACGCCCAGGGGCACGTGCATCTCTGGAAAGTGGAGACCGATGTCCAGGGCCGCGTCGACCCATGGTCCTCGGTCCTGCTTCCCCGGGGGTCGGGTTCAGCTTTCGGGGTTCAGGATCTGATCCCACAGGCCCGCCTGGAAGGCGACCAGGTCCATCCCATCTCCAACCTTCCCCTGGCCCCCGCCGTGGCCGTCTTTGAGAACCCCCGGTTCCACCAGGGTTCCCAGGACTTCCAGCCGCTGGGCTGGCTGACCCCCGGCCGCGAGCTTCAGGCTGCCGACGGCTCGACCTTGCGCTTTGCCGGGATGTCGGTCTATTCGGGAATCCAGTATCGCCACGATCCCGGTTATCCGCTGGTGGTGGCGGGTTTCGTGGTGGCCACGCTGGGACTGGGGATGGCCTTCTACATCGCGCACCGCCGGGTCCGCGTGGTGCTGACGCCCGACCGCCTGGGGACGCTCTGCCTGGTCTCCGGGGTTGCGGGACCTCCAGGCCGCGACCCGGGCGACCTGCCCACCAGATTGATCCGGCGCCTCACACCCGCCAGCGACCCCGACCGAGAGGACACCCATGCACCCGCTTGAGGCCCCGACCTTCCAGTTTGCCTTTCTGGCCTACTTCATCAGTCTGGCCTTGTTCGGGGCCTACATGCTCAGCGGGGCCCGCCTGGCCGAGCGGTGGGCCCTGGCCGCGCTGGTCGCTGGAGCGGCCTTGCAGACCCTCAACCTGACGGCGCGGACCCTGGCGGCCGGACGAGCCCCCTTCTCGAACCTCTATGAGTCGCTGGCCATCTTCGCCTGGGGAACCGCCGTGTGCCTCCTGGCCGTCCAGTGGAGCCGCCGGACGCCGGCTGCGGGGCTGACGGTGCTGCCGCTGGTCCTGGCGGCCCTGGGCTACGCCTCAACCCTGGACGCCCGGATCGAGCCGCTCATGCCGGCCTTGCGCTCGCCGTGGATGTTCTACCACGTGGCAGCCGCCATCCTGGCCTATGGCGCCTTTGCGGTCGCGGGGGGCCTGGGCGTGCTCTACCTGCTTCGCCACTCTCTCGAAAGAAGGCCCACGCCCCCCCCCTGGATGGAACGCCTGCCTGACCTGGGCGTGCTGGACACGCTGACCTACAGCACCATCGCCTTCGCCTTCCCGTTCATGGTGCTGGTCCTGGTCACCGGAGCCGTCTGGGCCCAGAAGGCCTGGGGCACCTACTGGCAATGGGACCCCAAGGAAACATGGGCCCTGATCACCACGCTCTTCTACGCGGGCTATCTGCACGCCCGGCAATTCACGCGTTGGCGCGGCCTGCGCAGCGCCTGGCTGGCGGTGATCGGCTTCCTGGTGGTGGTGTTCACGTACCTGGGCGTCAACCTGCTTCTCAGCGGGCTGCACTCCTACGCCTCAGGCTGATCCCAGGCCCGCACGAGACCAGGACCCTGGCCCGACGGCCTGGGCTCAACCTGCGGCGCAGACCCGGTTTCGCCCCTGCTGCTTGGCCCGGTACAAAGCCTGGTCCGCGTTCTTGAGCACCTGGCCGGGCGTGCGCGCCCCGGCGCTCGGGGTGGCGGCTCCGATGCTGATGGTCAGGGTGACCTTCTTGCGGCCGCCTCGAGACCGCCCCCCCTGGTCCGAGGGCTTCTGACGAGGCCGGTCCGGGCCGCGAAGCACCATCGGGCTCTCCTCCACGGCCCGGCGCACCTCCTCGAGGGTCTCCAGGACGTCTTCCAGGTACTTCCCGGGGAAGACCAGGGTGAACTCCTCGCCTCCGTAGCGGAAGGGCTGGCCGGAACCAGAAGCCCGGCGCACCCGCGAGGCGACCAGGCGCAGGACCTGGTCGCCCACGTCGTGCCCGTGGGTGTCGTTGAAATTCTTGAAGTGGTCCACATCCAACATGGCCAGGACGTAGCGCCCCCGAAGCCTGCCCAGGGCCTCCATCAGGGCCCGGCGGCCGGGAAGCCCCGTCAGTTCATCCAGATAGGCCAGGTTGTAGGAGTGCTGCACCAGGGCCGCCGCCAGGGCCAGGCCCGCCCCGCAGAAGTACCAGGCACAAGCGCCCGGAACCTCCCGATTCATGAAGCCTCCGCCCACGGACAGCAGGCCGACCAGGACGGCGGCCCGGAAGGGTTCGGGCCGGACAAGCAGACGAAGCAGCGCCACCGCGCCGGCCAGCCCCCAAGCCAGGACCGCCGGAGAGACGGCGGGCCAACCTGCAGGCAGCAGCGAACGCCCCAAGGCCAGGGCCAGGTCGGCGGGCGGGGCCTCGAAGCCCCCGCTATACTCGATCCACAGGGCCGGTCGGGCCAGGCCTGCCAGGACGGCCGCCTGCAAGGCCAACAGCCCGGGGCGAAGCCAACCCGAGGCTGAGCGCAGCGACGGCGGATTGTCGGCCATGAAAAGCACCAGGTTCCAGGGAACCAGCGCCAGCAGCAGCGGCAGCACGCGGGGGGCCTCGGGAACCACGCGGTCCAGGGCGGCACAGGTTCCGGCCAGCACTCCCGCGACGTACACCAGGTTGATCCGGTGGAAGCAGAAGGCCACCAGGGCCAGAAGCCCCAGGACCAGGTAGGGAGCTTCCGGGGCCCAGGAGGCCTGCCGGAACGGGGCCGCCGCCTGGGAGCGGGCCATCCACCAGGCCAGGGCGGCCACTCCCCCGGGAGCGCCCAGCGCCAGGAGGGCACGTCGCAGCGACATCTCTTCGCCTTCCCTGCCTTCTCAGCGAGTCCTGTGGCTGGGGCCCCGGAGCCTCAGGACGAGGCCACCGGAGGCTCGGGAACGCGAGGGACCAGGAAGATCCCCTCCTCGGATTCGACGGGCCGGACCGCGTGGGGCAGAAGCGCGCCGGCAGCCTCCGCGTCCAAGGGGCGGGCAAAGTAGTAGCCTTGTCCGAACTCGCACTCCAGGTCCCGCAGGAAGCCCGCCTGTTCGGAGGTCTCGACCCCCTCCGCGATGACCTTCATGCCCAGGTTCCGACCCAGCCCCACGATGACCTTCACGATCTCCGATTCGCGGGCGTCCTGGCCGACCCGCCCCACGAACGAGCGGTCCACCTTCAGGAAGTCGATGGGGAACCGGTGCAGGTGGCTCAGCGAGGAGTAGCCCGTCCCGAAGTCGTCGATGCTGAGTTTGATGCCCATGTCGCGAAGGTCGTGCATCTTCTGGATGGCGCCCTCGTAATGGTCCATCAGCAAGGTTTCGGTCAACTCGAGCTTCAGGCTGCCCGGACGCAGGCCGGTCTCCTCGATGACCCGGGCCACGGTCTCGACCAGGTCGGGCTCGGCCACCTGCCGGCCCGAGAGGTTGACGCTGATCGAGAGGTCCAGTTCCGGGTGCTCGTCCTGCCAGCACTTCATCTGCCGGGAGGACTCGCGCAGGACCCACTCGCCGATGGGCACGATCTGGCCGGTCTCTTCAGCCACGGGGATGAACTCGGCCGGTGAGACCAGCCCGCGCTCGGGGTGGCGCCAGCGGACCAGCGCCTCGAAGCCCGAGATGCGCCAGGTGTCCAACGAGACGATGGGCTGATAGAAGACCTGGAACTCGTCGCGCTCCAGGGCCCGGCGCAGATCGGCCTCCAGGCGCATCCGCAGCTCGACCTCGGACTGCATCTTCTGATCGAACATCTCCTGGCGGTTCCCACCGCCCGAGCGGGCCTGGTTCATGGCCACGAAAGCGTCCCGGACGATGTCCTCGGGGCGTTCGTAGCCGGTCACGCTCAAGGCGATGCCGATGCTGGTGGACAGGCGGAATTCGCGCCCTCCCAATTCGATGGGCGCCCCCAGGGACTCGGCCACCCGCCCGGCGACCCGCCGGGCGTCGCTGACGTGGCGGATCTCGTCCAGGTGGATGGCGAAGTTGGGGCCTTCCAGGCGTGCCACCGTGTCGGCAGTTCGCATGAGCTGCTGGAGGCGCTTGCCGGCCGTGGCCAGGACCATCCGGATCTCGCGCTCGGAGAGTTGGGTCTGCAAGACCTCGAAGCGGTCCAGGCTGACCACCAGCAGGGCGAAGATCAGCTCGGACTTGCGCCGGGAACGGGCGATGGCCCGCTCGATGCGATCCAGCATCAGGGTGCGGTTGGGAAGGCCCGTCAGGGCGTCATAAAGGCGGCTGGCCGTGACGTCGGCCAGGGTGCCGGCGATGCGCACGGGCTCACCCACCCCCTCCTCGCGGCGGGCCACTCCGCGCAGGACCATCCAGCGGTAGCCGCCGTCGGCGTGCTGCAGGCGGTGCTGGCTGGCAAAGCTGGCCGAGCTGCCGGCCAGATGCTGGCGGAGTTCCTCCTCGACGCGATCACGGTCCTCGGGGTGGATCCGGTCCATCCATTCGGTGGGAGAGTCTCCCACCTCATGTTCCTGCAGGCCCAGCAACTGCTTCCAGAACGGAGAAAAGTAGACCTTTTCGGTGCGGAGGTCCCAGTCCCAGAGGCCCTCGTTGCTTCCGGTCAACAGCAGCGAAAAGCGCTCCTCGGTGTGCCGCAGGCGGCGCACCGCCTCGATCATCCGCAGATGGACCTTCAGACGGGCGGCGGCCACGGGCCCCGAGACCGGAAGCGTCATCCCGTCGTCAGCCCCATGCTCGAGCGCCTCGGCCAGTCCCAGGCCCTCGGCGGGATTGGCCAGGACCATCAGCGAGGGATCCCCGGCAGGCAGACGACGCCGGACCTCCCCCAGGACATCCAGACCGACCGGGCCGGAGAGCAGGCTGTCCAGCAGGACGACGTGGAAGCGTCCGGGACCCAGGGCCCCCAAGGTGGTCTCAAAGGAGGTGGTCACCTGGACGGGGAGTCCCATCTCCTCCAAACTCCGAGCCAGGGAGTGGCCCAGGGAATCCTCTGGGGTCGCCACCAGGACCAGGGGATGCAGCGGAGCCGACATCATCTCATTCATCGAAATTCAGGTCCGGAGGACCGCCTCTCTTCAGTCTTGTCCCGGTCCGGCTCGGGAGAGGCTCGGTGTGCGCCTCCCGGCAGCCGCCTGGGGGGAGTTCGCAGCCCCACGCCGGTTTCCTGGGGTCTGCGCCTGAAGGGCCTGACGTCGGGCTTCAGGCGCCAACCTCGACGGGTCCGGTGCTGAAGGCCAGTCGCCAGTGGGGATCTCCGTGTCCATCGATCTCCAGGATCCACTCGTAACGTTGGCCTGGAGGGAACGGCAGGGGACCGAACTGGATCACCAGCGGGAAGTCCAGGGGACTCCCGGGCACCAGCCCAGGAGGACGCCCCACCTCGAAACCTGCCCCCATCTCCAGAGGCCGGTTCTCGCCCTCGGGAGTTGACAGGCTCACAGGCTTGCCGTCCTGGTCAACCAGGCGGAGCCTCCACTCGTGACGCCGGTTGGCCTGGTCCCAGGGGACCTCGATCTTCATGGCGATGGCGAAGGGGGTCGGGTGGGGTCCCATCCGGGTCCAGCCTCCGCCCAGGATATAGAGCTTGCCTCCCAGAGCCTGGGCGGCGTCCGCCAGGAGCATCGTGACGCGCATGGGCGGCCGCTTTCGACGGTCTGCCAGGGGAACCTCCCCGACCGGGCCTCAGATCGCCCGCACCAGGCGCGCGAGAAGTTGCAGCACCACCGATCGCCCCGGTCCGGGCAGGACCTGGGCCAGGGCCAGGGCCCTCCACAGGATGCGAAGGCGCGTTCGCCAACGCGGGAATCCAGGAACCCGACCGCGGGCCTCCATCAGCCGGTCAAAGCGGGCCACGTGCGAGGGGTCGGTTTCCAGGTCACGCCGCAGCCGGGTCAGGGCCTGGGGGTGCGGCCCCAGATAGCGCAGGCAACGGGAGGCCTGCTCGTCCAGATAGCCCTCGGCCACCGCCCGGTCCAGCTCCTCCGGGTCGTAGCTGTGGTCCCCCAGCCGGGCGTAGTGCTTCCACTTGGCCAGCACCTCGCCTGGGTCGCGGACGTACCCGTAGTGGCCGTAGATGTAGGGGGCCGCCAGGCGCCGTCCGCGCACGCCCAGGACCTGCTCATGGACCCCTCCGGAGTAAGCAAGCTCGGGAGTCCGCCGGAGGAACCAGTCGTGTCGACGCTCCAGCCCGTCGACGTAGCGGAAGGACTGCATGAACTGCATCTGCCAGGCGTCCACGACGCCCACCCGATCCGGCAGGAGAGGCAGGATCCCTCGGGTCACGAGGGTCAGACCCTCGGGATCGTGGACCTCATCGGCATCGACCTTGAGAACCCATCCCTCCCCCGGGGGGAGCATCCCCAAGGCGTGATTGCGGGCCTCTGCGAAGTTGCTGAAGGGCCGCGCCTCGACCAGCAGGCGGCCAGAGGCGTGCAGGGCCGACTGTTGCAGGTCGCGCTCGTTCTCCGGACAGGAACCGTTGAGATCCACCACCAGCAGGTCCAGGGCCCCCTCCAGGGTGGCCAGGCACGCCGCCAGGAAGGGCTCCCGACGGCCGCCCAGGAGCATGGTCCCGAAGACCCGAGTCGATGGATTCACGGGGAGGCCGATTCCGCGAGCGTCCCCCGGGCCCCTGCAGGGACGTCGCTTTCGCGGCGAAGAAGCCATCCGATCAGGAGGAACCCGCTATGAACCAGACGCCCGAGAACCTGCCCACCTGGGACCTTTCCGACCTCTATGAGGGGCCGGACGACCCCAGGATCGAGGAGGAACTGCTCGCCGCCCGCCAGCAGGCCCTGGCCTTTGAAGAGCAGTGGCGGGGTCGCCTGGCCAAAGAGGACCTCCAGGCCGAGGACCTGCGCCAGGCCTTGGAGCAGTATGAGGCCCTCCAGCGCCTGGCGGTCCTTCCGCAATCCTACGCCAGCCTGCTCTTCTCGACCGACACCACGGACCCGCGCCGCGGCGCCCTGGTCCAGCGGACCCGCGAGCTGGCCAGTTCCATCGCCACCCACCTGATCTTCTTCGACCTGGAAATCGGCCGGATCCCCGAGGCGACCTGGACAGGCCTGATCCGCGCCCCGGAGCTGGCCGCGTATCGTCACTACCTCGACCACGAGCGGGAACTGGCGGCCCACTACCTCAGCGAGCCCGAAGAGAAGGTGCTGGAGGAGACGGCCAATTGCCGGGGGCGGGCCTTCCGTCGGCTCTTCACCGAGCTGACCTCGCGGCTGAAGTACCCCCTCGAGAAGGAGGGCCAGACCCGCGAGCTGACCCAGAGTGAGCTGCTGGCCCTGCTCTACGACCCGGATCGCGAGGTTCGCCGCCAGGCCTCCGAGGTGCTGGGGCAGACCCTGGAGCGCCACGCCCACCCTCTGCACTTCACCTTCAACACCCTGCTCCTGGAACACCAGGTGATGGACCGCCTGCGTGGGTTCTCGCGCCCTGAAGCCTCGCGGAACCTGGACAACGAGATTCCCGACCAGGCCGTCGACACCATGGTGGACGTGGTGGTCTCCAACTACGACCTGGTCGCGCGCTACTACCGCCTCAAGAGGAATCTTCTCGGGCTGGAGGACCTGTGGCACTATGACCGATATGCCCCCCTTCTCTCAGAGCGGGCGGCCGTCTCGTTCGAAGAGGCCCGCGGAATCGTGTTGGAGGCCTTCCAGGACTTCTCACCCCGCTTCGCGGAGCTGGCCCGCCCCTTCTTCGAGAGGGGCTGGATCGACGCGGCTCCGGCCCCGGGCAAGCGGGGCGGGGCCTTCTGCGCCGGGGTGACGCCCGACAAGCACCCCTACGTCCTGATGAACTTCACGGGAAAGCCGCGCGACGTGATGACGCTGGCCCACGAGCTGGGGCACGGGTTGCATGACCGCCTGGCCAGCCGCCAGACGCTGCTGAACTACAGCCCCGTGCTGCCCCTGGCCGAGACGGCCAGCACCTTTGCCGAGATGCTGGTCTTCGAGAAACTCCAGTCCCGTCTGGAGTCCCCCCGCGCCCGCCTGGCCTTGCTGGCCGAGAAGCTGGAGGACACCTTTGCCACGGTCTTCCGCCAGGTCTCGATGTTCCGCTTCGAACAACGCGTGCACAACCAGCGCCGCGAGAAGGGCGAACTGGACCTGGAGACGATGAACCGGATCTGGCAGGAGAGCCTGCAGGAGATGTTTGCCGACTCGCTGACCCTGGGCGAGGATCACCGCTGGACCTGGCTGTACGTCCCCCACTTCGTGCAGACGCCCTTCTACGTGTACGCCTATGCCTTCGGCGAGCTGCTGGTCCTGTCGCTGTATGCCCGCTACCGGAAGGAGGGCGCCGCCTTCCAGGAGCGCTACTTCGACCTGCTGGCTGCCGGAGGCTCGCGACGCCCCCAGGAGCTGCTGGCGGAACTGGAGATCGACGTCACCCGGGCAGATTTCTGGCAGAGCGGGTGCGACCTGGTCGCCGAGAACGTCCACAAGACCGAGGCCCTGGTGCGGGAAATCGGCCAGATCTCGCCGGGCCCCTGACCCCTCCGGCTGGGTTCCCAGGGGCCCGGCCGGGTTCCTGGGGTCAGGGTTCCAGGACGTGTCTTTCGGGAACTCGGCAGGAGAAGGTCCCGGAGAGGACCGGATCCTGCCCCCGGCGGATGACCACCTCGACCGTCCGGTTCAGGCGCTCCTCGCCTTTCAGGAAGGCCTCGGCCCGCAGGGTGTCCCCGACCAGGACCGCCTTCATGAAGCGCACATCGGCGGAGGCCAGGACCACGTTGGGGTGGTTCACCGCCAGCATGGCGGCGTGATCGGCCAGGCCGAAGAGGAACCCTCCGTGCACCAGACCGCGCTCGTCGGCGGACATGGCGACCGAGGCCTCCATCTCCACCACTGCCCGGCCTGGACCCAGTTCCACCGGCCGGCCACACAGTTCCGGATTGAGCGCTCCGTGGGTCTCTACCTTCATTTCGACCTCCTCGTCTCGTCAGGGTCCGCCCCATACTTCACCGAGCAACCATAGGGAACCGTCAGGGGTTCGGAAACCGGCCGGCCCTCGAAGGCTTCGTTCAAGGCCTGCTCGACGTAGTTCTTCGAGGCCCGATCATCGATGGCGCCAGCGTAGATCAGCACCCCCTGCGGGTCAATCACGAACATGTGGGGCGTGGTTCGGGCCCCATACAAACCTCCCAGCACCCCCTGGGGATCCAACAGGATTCGCGTGGGAACCCCACCCGCCTCGGCCTGAAGTCGGATGGCCTCCTCCGGGGTGACGTGCCCCTGCTTGCCGGGGGCCGAAGAGCACACGACCAGCCACTGCACGTCCCGCCCAGTCCAGAGATTCTGTTGCGCCTGCATCTTTCCATCACCATACAGGGCCTGGACGAAGGGGCATCCGTGATTCCACCACTCCAGGACCACGTACTTCCCCGCCAGGTCGCTCAGGGCCACCGACTCCCCCGTCACGTCCACCACCTGGAAGTGCGGAGCCGGCTTGCCCAGCGAGGCCTGCGCCTGCACCGGGGGTGCCGAGGCCAGATAGCGCGGCAGGACCAGGAATCCGACCAGGCCCGCCAAGAGGGCCAGCGACACGAAAAGAACGCTCTTCTTCATCGAGGGGACTCCTTTCTGGAACCGTCCGATGCAGGCAACTCCTGCAGGGCCTGAAGCACCAGGCCGGGCGTCAGGACCTCCGGCAGGATTCGGGGGGGATCCCCAGGGGTCCCCGAGTACAGGACATACAGCGGCACCCCGCTGCGGCCGAAGGAGGTCAGCGCCCGGGTGATCTGCGGGTCACGATGGGTCCAATCCGCCCGCAGGGTGGCCACCTGCCGATCCTGGAAGGCCTCCTGGACCTCGGGGCGGTTCAAGGCCACCTGCTTGTTGGCCTGACACGTCAGGCACCAGGAGGCGGTGAAGTCGACGAAGACCGGTCGGCCCTCGGCCAGGAGGCTCTCGACCGTCTGGGGGGACCAGGGCTGCCAGGAAGTCTGGTCCGGGGCCGAGCCCGGCGTCGAAACCAGGCCTTCGGCCCCCAGGGCACCCACCGCCAGGCCCGCCAGCAGGAAGACGCCCGCCAGGACCCGGGGCAGCAGCCGACCAGACATCCAGAAGCGACCGTACAGCCAGCCGGCCATTCCCAGCAGAACCAGGCCGGTCAAGAGGGCCGCGGCAGCCTCGGGGCCGGCCTGCCGGTCCAAGACCCACACGAAGAAGACCACCGTCAGGAAGAGCGGGAAGGAGATGGCCTGCTTGAAGGTCTCCATCCAGGCCCCCGGCCGGGGCAGCCGACGCAACAGGCCCGGCCAGGCCGCCAGCAGCACGTAGGGGGCCGCCATTCCGACCGCCAGCACGGTGAAGACCAGAAGGCTGGCCCACACCGGCTGGGTTAATGAGAATCCGATGGCCGACCCCATGAAGGGCGCCGTGCAGGGGGTGGCGACCAGGGTGGCCAGGACCCCGCTGAGGAACGAGCCCCACGAGCCGCTGGAGGTGGCGCCCACCTCGGCCAGTCGGGTCAGCCCCAGGCCCAACTCGAAGACCCCCACCAGGTTCAACCCCAGAAGAAAGAAGAGGCAGGCCATCATGACCACGAAGAGCGGAGACTGAAGCTGGAAGCCCCAGCCCAGTTGCTGCCCTCCGGCGCGCAACGCCAACAGGGCGCCCGCCACCAGCCAGAACGAGACCAGCACTCCCAGGGCGAAGAGCAGCGCCTGCTTCAGGCCTTGAGCGCGCCCCTGGGCCCCATGCTCCATGAACCCCATGACCTTCAGTGAGATCACGGGGAACACGCAAGGCATCAGGTTGAGGATCATGCCCCCGAAGAACGCGAAGAGCAGAGCGACTCTCAGGCTGCGAACCTCTCCCAACGAAGATTGCACCGGGAGGACCTGGGGCGCTTCCGCCACGGCGGTCTCCAGGGCCAGGGCCCAACCGCCGGCCCCCGGGCGGACCAGGATCCCCTTCAGGGATCGGGGCGGCTGGGGATTGATCGTCGAGCGCTTCAGCTCCAAGCGCAGGTCTTCGCTGGTCCGGGTCAGCTTCTGGGGAGCCGCCAGGTCCAGATCCATGCCCTGGGTGGGATAGAACTCGACGACCCCGGCGTCGGCCAGGCCCGCCGGCAGGCGAAAGCCCAGCACGAGATGGCCGTCCTCCAGCCAGGCCTGGGCCCGCAGGTCCGAACCCACCCGGGGAAGGGCCGCCCGGGCGGCCTCGAACTCCCCGGCCCGCGGGCTGGGCCGGGCCGCAGTGGCCACCGGAAGGGTCAACTCCAGGCTGGCCTGCCCCGGAATGCAGGCCTCTGCGCAGGCCAGCCAGGTCGCCTCGGCCGAGAGGGTGAGCGACCGGCCCGCCGGCAAATTCGCCGGAACCTGCACCTGGACGGGAAGCAGGACCGTGCCTTCATAGCCCAGGCTGACCAGGCCCGCCAACTCGGCCCGCAGCGGATAGGGCCAGTTCAGTTCCCCGACGGCGAAGCCCTCGGGGGCCTTCCAGGTGACCTCGGTCGGCAGCCCGCTGTCCCCGGGGTTCTGCCAGTAGGTGTGCCAGGTGGGGTCCATCTGCAGGCGCAGGCCCACCCACTGCGTGGTGCCGGGCTGCCAGGCCTCCAGTTCGCTGACCAGCTCGGCCTGGACCGGACCGTCCCGAACCGGGCCCGCTGCCCCAGCCCCCCCTGTCAGGAAGAGCACAAGGACCAAGAAGAAGACCGAGGCGAAGCGCGCAAGGACGGGCATGGAGTTCCCTTCCCGCTGAGCGGGTCGGGTCCTCTCCAGGGAGCGGAGGGGAGGGCGATTGCAGAAGTCGAGGCGGTTCATGGCAATCATGCGAACCCGGATTCCCGTCCCCTGGTTCCGCTCGTCCCCGAGGCCAACCCGAGGGGGGTCAGGCCGGGTTGGAGGGGTTGTGGGGAACCTCGCGCAGGACCTCGCCGAACAGGTCCTGAGCCACGTTCCGGGTGACCGCGTCCCGGGTCTCGGTGAAGAGGTCGAAGGCCTTCTCCTGATAGGCGATCCAGGGGTCCTGCTCACCATAGGCCAGCAGACCGATGCCCTGCTGCAGGTCGGCCAGAGCGTCCAGGTGATCCGTCCAGCTCCGGTCCATGGCCTGGACGGTCATCCAGCGTTCCTGGTCTCGCAAGGCCTGGGGCCCGAACCGCTCTTCGATCACCTCATAGCGGGCCGCCAGCTCGGCGCGCATCAGGTCGGCCAGTTCGCTGACGCGGACCGGCTTGTCCGCCTGGAGGGCAGGGAGCGGAACTCCCAGGTCCTCGGCCACCTGCTCCAGCCGGCCGGCCAGGTCCTGGGGCGGAATCGGCTTGCGGGGATCCAGGCCTCCCATGATCTCGGCCGCCAGCCACGCGCCGCCCCAATCCAGGACCACCTCGCGCAGATCCGCCCCCTCCACGATCTGGTCGCGGTCGGCGTAGAAGACCTCGCGGTGCTTGTTGAGAACCTGATCGTAGCGGGTGGTGTCCTTGCGAATCGCAAAGTGATGCTGCTCGACGGCCTCCTGGGCAGCGCGGGTCAACTTGCCGACCAGGGGGTCGGAGGTCCCCTGGTTCCGGGGAACGCCCAGGCGGTCCAGCAAGCCTGCGGCCTTGGGCCCGGCATGGTGGCGCAGCAGGTCGTCTTCCAGCGAGACGAAGAAGCGCGAGGCTCCCACCTGGCCCTGACGGCCGGCTCGTCCGCGCAACTGGTCGTCGATGCGCCGCGAGTCGTGCCGCTCGGTCCCCAGGACGAACAGACCGCCCGTCGGGAAGTCGCTGCCCTTCAGGCCGACGGCGGAGTCCGGCACCCTGGAAGACACCCCGACGCGCAGCAGGGCCTCCCCTGGACGGGGGGCGGGGGCCTCGTGTTCCACGATGGTGGTCGGGATCTGCCCCATCTCCAGCCAGCCCGCCAGGGCCTCCGCCTCCTTGGCCTTGGCCAGATCCACCACCACGGCCTGCCCCTGGGCGGTCCGCTCGGAGATCTCGATGGCCAGCTTCTTGTAGTTGACCATGTCCGGTTTGATGTCAACGCCGCGCCCAGCCATGTTGGTGGCCAGGGTGACCATCCCCGAGCGCCCGGCTCCAGCCAGGATCTCGTTCTCGGCCTGGGTGTTGTCCTTGACGCTCTTGGCGTTGAGAACCTGGTGCGGAACGCCCCGGGCCGCAAGCTGCCCCGAGAGATACTCGTTGACCTGGATCGAGCGCGTGCCGATCAGGACGGGCTGCCCCTCGCAGAAGAGGGATTCGGCCTGGTCCAGGATGGCCGCGAACTTGTCCTGCTGGGTGCGGAAGACCAGGTCGGGCTGGTCCAGCCGGACCACCGGCTTGTTGGTGGGGATGGGCACGACGCTCAGGCCGTACAGGGCCTGGAACTCCTTCTCCTCGGTCAGGGCGGTCCCGCTCATTCCGGCCAGCCGCGGATAGCGCCGGAAGAGGTTGGGATAGGTGATCGAGGCCAGGGTGCGCTGCTCGGGCTGGATCTCCAGGCCTTCCCGCGCCTCCAGGGCCTGGTGCAGGCCGTCGTTGTAGCGGCGGTCCTCCATGACCCGGCCGGTGAACTCGTCGACGATCATCAGTTTGCCGTCGGCCACGACGTAGTCGCGGTCCCGGACGAACAGGCCGCGGGCCTCGATGGCCTTCTGGAGGTGGGCCACCTGCGGGAGGTTCTCTTCGGCGAAGAGGTTGTCGACGCCCAGGCGGGATTCCACCAACTTCAGGCCTTCCTCGGTGACCCAGGCCTGGTTCTTCTTGCGGTCCACCTGATAGTGGACCCCGGGGCTCATCCCGGCCACGATCTGGGCGAAGAGGCGGTATTCCCCTTCAGCCGGCTTGTCCCGGGTGGACAGGATCAAGGGGGTCCGGGCCTCGTCGATGAGGATCTCGTCCACCTCGTCCACCAGGGCGTAGAAGGGGGACCGCTGCACCCGCTCGGAAGGCGACTGGACGGTCTGGTCGCGCAGATGGTCGAAGCCCAGGGTGGAGTTGGTCAGGTAGGTGACGTCCGCCTCGTAGCCCGCCCGACGCTCTTCGGGGGACATCGACTCGTTCACCAGACCCACCGACAGGCCCAGGCTCTGGAAGACCGGGCCCATCCACTCACAATCCCGCTCAGCCAGGGTCTCGTTCACGGTCACCACATGGACGCCCTGGCCAGCCAGGGCGTTGAGGTAGACCGGCAGGACCTCGGTCAGGGTCTTGCCTTCTCCGGTCTTCATCTCGGCGATCTGGTTCTGGCCCAAGGCCAGGGCTCCAAGGACCTGAACGTCGTAGGGGCGCATGCCGGTGGTCCGGAAGGCCGCCTCCCGCGCCACCGCAAAGGCCTCGACGCGCAGGTCGTCCAGACTCTCGCCGGCGGCCAGGCGGGCCCGGAGCTGCCCCGTCATGGCTTTGAGATCCTCGTCTGACAGGGCTTCCATCCGCGGCCCGAGGCGGTTGATGGCCTCCAGTTCAGGCTGCAGGTCCAGGACCGGGTCGCCCTTGCCGATGGCGGAGAGCAGCAGGTTCTCGACCTGACGCAGGGCCCGCATGGTCCGGGCAGCCAGCGTGGGACGAAGCTCGGGGAGTTCGATGGGGTCCAGTTTCGGAGGCGCGGGGGGAGCCTGCGCTGCGGCGACCTGGGGCGCGGCCGAAGCCGGAGACGCGGCCGGCGTCCGAGCTGCGGGGGCCTGAGGGGGAACCGGGGCGCTGGAGGCCTGAGCCTGGGGCGCAGCCGAAGCCGGAGACGCGGCCGGCGTCCGAGCTTCGGGGGCCTGAGGGGGAACCGGGGCGCTGGAGGGCTGAGCCTGGGGCGCAGCCGGCGCCGGAGACGCGGCCGGCGCCGTCGGGGCTTGTGGGGCGGGCTTCGAGCCCCGGCGGGGCCGCGACACGGGTTCTCCGACGCGCACCTCGGGGAACTGCATGGCTTGAGCCTGCTTGGAGGGAAGCGGTTTGTGCGGGGTGTAGACGGCCTGACGGATGGCTTCAGAAAGGGGGACGTTCCCCGAGTTCCGGGCGGGCGTGGCGTGGGAGCTGGACTCTTCCAGGACGGGCAGGGTGTCGGGCACATCCTCGGAACGGACCCGATCGTCCAGGGCCACCAGCAGGGTGGGCGGATCCTGGCTGACTTCCTCCAGGGGGGTCGCCTCGACCGGACGCCCCCCGGTCGGATGGAAGGCGTCGGCCGGCAGGATGGCCGTCTCGATCTTCCGGGCGCCCGTCCCTGCATGAGACGAGACCACCCCGGAGCCCCCGGGGATCGTCTGGGTTCCTTCGACTTTGGATGGACGGACCACCACGGTGCCTCCGCGTCGCGCCAGATGAATGGACAAGCCCCCGGCTAACATATCACAGGTTCCCGCCCGGGTCTGTTAAATCAGGATGCCCTTGAAAAAATCCGAAAACGACCCGAGGATCGCCTCCTCCGGGTCGGGAGCCCAAGCCTCAGGCCCGTGCCCGCGACCACCCTGGGCGCCGTCGCCCTCCGGAAGGGCCTTTTCGCGAACCGTCACCCAGGCGCTTCCGAGTCTCCGGGAGACCGCGCCCCCACCCCCAGGCCGGAACCAGGTTCCGGCAGAGGACTGGCCAGCACCTTGTCGATCCGGTTCCCATCGAGGTCGACGACCTCGAACCGCCAACCTTGCCAATCGGTGACATCTCCGGTGCGCGGGACCTTGCCCACAAGCCACATCATCATGCCGCTGAGCGTGTTGTAGCGGCCTTTCTCCTCTTCAGGAACGGTCTCCAGACCCAGGCGGTCCTTGAGGTCCAGGATTGGGATCAGTCCATCCAACAACCACGAACCGTCTTCGCGCCGGACGGCCCAGAGATCCTCGGGATCTGGTGGAGCGAATTCGCCGGCCAGGGCCTCCAGAAGGTCGTGCAGGGTGATCAGGCCGAGAATCTCACCATACTCGTCGACGACGAAGACCATCTGAAAGCCCGATTCCTTGAACTGTTCCAGAATCTGCATCCCGGTCAGGGATTCGGGGACGTAGACGGCGGGTTGAAGGGACTCCAGCAGCGCGTCGACCGTCCCACGGGCCAGACGGTGCCGGAGCAGGATCTTTGCGGTCACCACGCCCAGGACGTCGTTCAACCCACCTCGGCAGACGGGGAAGCCAGAGTGGTCCGAAACCATCAGGGCTTCCAGGCTTTCCTCGAAGGGTCTTTGGATGTCGAGACAGACGATCTCGCTGCGCGGGGTCATGAGGGACGCGATCTGGCGATCGTCCAGACGAAAGACATTCCGCACGATCTCGTGCTCCTGCTTCTCGATGACGCCCGACTGAGAACCCTCGACCAACATGGCGTGGATGTCTTCCTCAGTCAGCCGCGCGCTGCTCAACTCGCCTCTGCCCAGCAATCTCAAGAGGGCATCCGTCGAGATCGAGAGCAGGTACACGAAGGGTCGGGACAGGCGTGCCAGCCAGGCAATGGGTCTGGCCATGAAGCGCGCGATCCCCTCGGCGTTGGACTGGGCCAGGCGTTTGGGAACCAGTTCGCCGAGCACGATCGTGAAGTAGGTGATGCCTGCCACCACGAGGGCGGTTGCAGCAAAAGCACTGAGCCTCTCTTCAGCCCCGAGGTGCACGAGAAATCCGGCAAGAGGCCTGGCCAGCGCCGTTTCTCCGACCACGCCGTTCAGGACCCCGATCGCGGTGATGCCGATCTGAACCGTGGACAGGAAGCGGGTGGGTTCGCTTCCCAGTTTCAGCGCCACGGCGGCAGAGCGATCCCCCGCCTCTGCCATCCGCTCCAGACGACTTCTGCGAGCGGTGATCAGCGCGATCTCCGACATGGCGAAGAGGCCGTTGAGCAGGATCAGGGCGACCAGAATGGCGACGTGCAAATCGAGACTCCCCAGGACCGACGGTCTCCGGATTCCCAGACGTCCGTGTGGTGAGTCGGGGCCGCGACCCTGGCGACGAAGACCGGTTGCCTGGTTCAATGGACGCCTTCGAGCCAGGGAGGTCAGTTCCTTGAGCCGGCCTGGAGGCTGGCCAGGCCGAAAGCCCGCCCCCTCCTGGTTTCCGCCAGGATCTTGCGGAGATGCCGCATGATCCTGGCGGAAACCGCCGCGTCCCCGGGCCGCCTCAGCCCTTCAAGGCCCGACCCAGTTCCTCGCGCAGCCCGGACTCCAGGGTGCCCCGGGCCAGCCACGGACACTCGCCCGCCACCTTCACGCTGGACTCCCCCACCGTGGCCTGACCCGAAACCTGGAAGCCCTTGACCTCCAGGCGGAAGTTCAGTTGGTTTCCCTGCCAGCTCTGCTCGACAGGCCCCACGGTCTGGCCAAAACGGGACATCATCTGCCCGATCAGGCCCTCCAGGGCGGCCTTGCCCTTTGCGGCCCCCAGGCCGTGCGGAACCTCCACGTTGAAGTGTGCCATGCTGCCTCCCTCACCCGATGTTGCGACCTGCTGCACTTCGTCAGCGTCGTGCCCTCTCCATCCTGCGTCACGCACCCACCTGAAGCCTCCCCACCGCCTTCGCCGGGTTTCCCACCATGTTTCCCAGGAATTTCCTGCGAAACATGCAGGAGACGGCGCCGACGCGATCCGGAGCGCGGTCCCCGCCCCCGCTCCAATCCTGGCAGGGGACCGGGCGGGTGGGCAGAATCGGTGGGGCCAAGCACACTCCCCTGGAGGAATCGTCCTGAGCACCGCCCGCCGACTCACCGACCAGGCCTTTTCCCGACTGCGCGAGCGCAACTGGGACGAGGCGCGGAACCTCCTGGCCCGGGCCGAGGCGGCCGGTCCACAGGGGAGCGCCTGGCTGCAGATTGCCCTGGGCCAGATGGAGTTGGGCGACACCCCGGCGGCCCGACGCGCTTTGTCCGCGGCCGAAGCCGACCTGGTCTCCAATCCCGCCCTGCACCTCTTCCGCGCCCTGCTCTGCTGCGACCAGGGCGAATGGGAACAGGCCCGCAAGGACTGGTGGGCCGCGCGCAACCTGTCGCCCGCCAACCAGGCCGTGCCCACCGTCCAGGCCTTGCGCTATCTGGGCGAGGGGCGCCTGGAAGAAGCCCTGAAGCTGCTGTGTCCGGAAGGCACCGGGAAGGTCTTCGACCTGACGGTCTCACCACCAGCCCTGGGACGGCTGGTGGTGGCCCTGGAGAAGCACCTCCTCCCCCTGGAACTGGCCGAGACCCTGGGAACCCACCTGGAACCCGAGGCCTCCCCCCCCGAGCCGGAACCGCCCACCGGGGCCGCCTGGCTTCTGATGCGTCGGGGTCGCAAGCGCCTGGAGGCCGCCTGGGCGCTGCCCGTTGAGGAACGCGCCCCGGAGATGCGCCAGGCCCTGGCCGAGCTTCGCGCCGCCCGGGAACAGGACCCCAAGGCCTTCCGGGCCTCCTACCACCTGGGGGAAGCCCTGCTCTCGGTGGCCGAGCACGACCGCGACCGCAACCAACGCCCCGGCCCCAGGACCGTGGCCTGGGTGACCCAGGCCCAGGAGTGCTTCGAAGACTCGCGCCGCACCGACGGTACCAACCCCTACGTCCTGCACTATCTGGCCCGCTGCGCCCTGCTGCTGCGCCGTTTCGAGCCGGCCCAGGAGCTTTGGAGGGAGGCCCTGGACGGCTTCGAGAAGTTCCCCGAGGCCCACTACGGCCTGGGCCAGGCACTGCTGGCCCGCGGTCGCGAGCGGGAGGCCCGGGCCTTCCTGCTGTCGGCGATCCTGTCCGACCTGCACCTCCTGCGTGATCGGATCCGCGAACTGGCCCGCCTCTTCCGCGCCCGCCCCGACCAGTTTGCAGAGCCTGCCACCTTCCCGCTGTGGGAAGCCCCGGCTGTGTCGCCCGCCGCCGCCCAGGCCGCCGACACGGCTGACGAGCCGGCCACGCCCTCCCAGTCCGCCGACCGGGGAGAAGACCCACCCGCCGCGGAGCCATCCGGTCCGCCTTCGGAAGAACCGGATCGTGAAGCGCCCGAGGCACCCGCGCAGATCCCCTGGGGCGCTTCCTCCCAACCCACCTCGCCCCCGGACGCCCCGGCCCAGGCCTGGCCCTCCGCCGAACCCGCCCAGGCCCTCGCAGAACGGCCGCAATCTCCACCGGAATCACCTGCCGGCTCCTGAGATCCCGGGCCGGTCTGGGTTCCGGTTCACACAACGGCAAAGAACCCCGGACATGTGGATGCTAGACTCAGAAGAGCAAGCATGGGACGGGGCTCCAGTCCGTCCCTGTAGGAGCGCCAGATGGAAATCCAGTCCGCCAGTCCTGCCCGAATCGCAACCCCTCAGGCTCATCCCCAGACCCCTTCCCCGGCTGGACAGCCGTCGGGGGTCCTGGCCGCCGAGGATCGCTTCGAGGCCGCCGAAAACCTGCGTGAGGCCGGCCAGGCCGAGATCTCCCGAGGAGAACACCTGGAGGCTCGAGGTGCCCAGCGCCGCGAAGACGGCGTGGCTCGTCAGGAGGAGGCCCACCAGGAAGAGACCCGGGGCCGCGAACTGGAGGCCCAGGCCCGTCAGGGCACCCGTCAGAACCGCGCGCGCGAGCGTCGAGGAATGGAGCGGATCCAGGAGGGCGGCCGCCTGGCCGACGCCGGGGAAGCCCTGACTCGGGAAGGCCTGGAGGCGGTTCGCGTGGGGCTGGACCTGCAGGATCTGGGCGAAGCCCAGAAGGACCGCGGTGCCGCGCGCGTCGCCGAGGGGCTGACCCGTGAGGGCCGGGCCGAGGCTGCCCAGGCCCGCCAGGTGGACCGACTGGAGGGCCTCTTCGACCGTGAAGAGTGCGCCGAAGCCCACAAGGACCAGGGGCGGGCCGAGGTGGGCCAGGGTCTGAGGCGCGAATCCGTCGGCGAACACCGCCAGCAGCGCGGCATGGACCGGCTTTCGGAAGGCCTGGGTCGGGAAGAGCAGGCCAGCTACCTCAAGGCCGAAGGCCGCCGCAAGATGGACGAAGGCCTGCAGAAGTCCGCCCAGGGCAAGGTCGAACTCGACCAGGCGGCCGCGTTCTCCCACCAGGGGGATCTGCTGGAAGCCTCGGTCGAGGTCCGCCTGGGCAAGGCCGAGCGCCTGGAAGGCTCGGCCCAGGCCCGCGAAGGCCGTGCCGCCCAGGCCGAGACCCGGGCACAGGCCTTGCTGCAGAAGGCCTCCGCCCTGGAGGCGGAAGCCGCCCGCGAATCCGAAGAATTGTCCAAGGCCCTCATGATGCGCGACCAGCTCGGCCAGCAGGCCGCAGCCTGGCGACAGAAGGGCATGTATGACCAGTCCTGGGGCCGCTGGATGCAGCAGTGCCCCTTCTACTACTGGGCCGGGGTGAACCTGGAGAGGATGGGCCTTCAGGAACTGCAGTGGGCCTCCCAGATGCAGACCCAGGCCAACGAGTGGGCCCAGTATGCCGCCCGGTTGCAGGTCGAGTCCCAGGCCAAGGCCGCCCAGGCGGCCGCCCTGAAGGCCCAGGCCAGCGAACTGGTGGCCACGGCCGCTGGTGAGCGGACCCAGGCCGTCGGCGAGTCCCAGCAAGCCAACTCCGAGCGGGCCCAGGCTGCCTCCGAGAAACTGCTGGCCGGCGACCTGAAGAGCGCTGCTCGAACTCATCGCGAGGAGGGCCGTCGTCTGTCGGGTGAGGGCAATCGCCTGGTGGGCGAGGGCCGCGCCGACGTGGACCGGGGCTTCGCCATCGAGCAGGCGGGCAAGGATCTGCAGGAGGAGGGCATGCTGCTCTTCGACCGGGGTCGCCAGGTGGAAGAGGAGGCCCGCCTCCAGGAGCGCCAAGGAATCGACCAGATCCGCCACGGCCTGGACTGCGAAGCCGACGCGCGCGTCGAAGAGCGCGACGCCCTGAAGAAGTTCCGTCAGGCCCGCCAGCGCGAAGAGACGGGGCGGCGCCACGAGAACCAGGGGATCGACCAGATCCAGTCGGGCTTCGTGGTGGAGTCGGCCGGGCGCACGCTCTCCGAGGAGGGCCTGGAGGAGTTCCAGGACGGCCGCTCGCTGGAGATCCAGGGCCGCCGCAAGGAGAACCGGGGCCGGGCCATGCTCCTGGAGGCCCGCCGCCTGCTGGAAGAGGCGCGCGGCGACGCCGAGCAGGGCTTCCTGCTGCGTGAGAAGGCCCGCAACCTCGAGCATGAAGGCCTGCGACTGGTGGCCGAGGGCGAGCAGATGATGCGCGCGGGCGGCATCGTGACCGAGAAGGGCCAGGCCTACGTCCAGACTGCAGACGAGATCCTCCAGGCCGAATCCGAGCCCTGACCCCAAGGACCTCCTTCCCAACCCCTGCTGGCCCTCCGCCGTCGCGTCCCGGACCAACGGCTCGATGGGTCGACGGGCAGGTCCCCGGGCCAGCATGCCCCCCGACCCTGGGTCACCCTCCCGGCTGAGAGGGCCTGACCCGGGGCCCCGTCTGAAGAGCCAGGGTGCCCCGCGAAGACGACCGGCAAGTTCTGCCTCCGAAACGAGGAGAACGCGACCGGTTGTCGGAGAGGCCATCCCACCCGGCAGGGCCCGGACACAGGCGGGCCGAGAATCGACGGGCCCGCAGTGAAATCGATGGGACCGCGATCAAGGTCATTGAACGTGGAACGCCCCCGGTTGCGAGAGCCGGAGGCGTTGGTAAAGAGGTCGCGGGGTCGACACAGTTCCGTTGTGTCGATGGGAAGCCGCCGGAGGTTTCACGCCCCGGACGAGCCGCCAAGTTGGCATTGTTTGTTCGCCCACGCGTCCTCTTTGAAGTCAGTCTAGCATTCCTCACGCCCCAGGAGGATGATCCAGATCAGGTCCCCGCCTTCCCGTTCCCAGGCAGGGAGCCTCGCCTCCTCCGGCGTATTCAGGCCCAGGCGGGGAAATGGCGCCGGATGGCTTCCATGGAGGGGGGACCTGAACGAGATCCGCACGCGCCCTCCCCCTGCCCCGAGACCTCGGGAAGCCCGAGTTGGTCTGCGGAGGATGGGAAATTGAACTCCGACCCCGGCCGGATCCTGGTGGTGGACGATCAGGGCGTCAACCGGTTGCTGATGGTCCATTACCTGGAGGACAACGGATTCAATCCAACCTCCGTCGCCTCTTGTGAGGAGGCCCTCGAGAGGATCTCGACCCAGGAATTCGACCTGGTCCTTCTGGACATCATCATGCCCGGGATGGGCGGCCTGGAGCTTCTTCGGATCCTGCGCGAGAAGTACACCCTGACCGAGCTGCCGGTCATCATGGCCACGGCCAAGAACGAGAGTTCGGACGTGGTCGAGGCCATGGAACTGGGGGCCAACGACTACATCACCAAACCCGTCGACGTCCCGGTGGCCATCGCCCGCCTGCGAACCCACATGCACCTGCGCCGGATGGACCGCCAGTTGCGCGAGAGCGAAGAGCGCTACGCCCTGGCCGTGCGCGGCGCCAACGAAGGCCTGTGGGACTGGGATCTGCGCAATGGCCGGGTCTACTACTCTCCCCGCTTCAAGCACATCCTGGGGGCCGAGGAGGATGCCGTGGGCGCGTCTCCCCGCGAGTGGCTTGACCGCATCCACGTCGAGGATCGCGAGCGGGTGATGGGCGACATCCAGGAGCACCTCCGGGGTCTTCTCCCCCACCTCGAGTCGCAGCACCGGGTCGTGCACGAGGACGGCACCTATCGCTGGGTCCTGGCCCGGGGGTTGGCTGTCCGGGACGAGTCAGGCCAGGCCTACCGGATGGCCGGCTCGCTGGCGGACATCACCACCTCCCAGATGTACGACAACGCCACGGGGCTTCCCGGGCGTCAGCTCCTGCACGACGTCCTGGAGCGCTCGCTGGCCCGGGTGAACCGCAAGATGGACAGCCAGTTCGCCGTCCTGGTGGTGTCCATCGACCAGTTCGATCTGCTGGCGGCCAGCCTGGGACAGTCCGAGGGCAACCGTCTTCTGGCCCATGTGGGCCGCCGCCTGCAACTGGCAAGCCGGGCTTCGGACACCGTGGCCCGCCTGGAAGGAGCCCGCTTCGGCGTCCTGCTGGACGACCTCCGCCATATCAGCGACGCCATCCGGGTGGCCAACCGCATCGCCATGACCCTGCGAGACCCGATCCGGGTGGCTGACCAGCACTGTCGGATTACCGCCAGCATCGGAATCGCCGTCTCCAAGACCGGGTATGACCGACCCGAGCACCTGCTGCGCGACGCCAACACGGCCCTGGCCCAGGCCCGCAGCCAAGGTGGCGACCGCCCCGAGATGTTCGATCGCAAGATGCAGTTGCAGGCCGAAGAGAGGCTGCGACTGGAATCCGACCTGCGCCAGGCTGTGGATCGACTGGAGTTCGCGGCCTTCTACCAGTCCATCGTCTCCGCCGCCGACGAAAGCCTGGAGGGCTTCGAGGCCCTGATCCGCTGGCGCCACCCCCACCGCGGGATGGTCCACCCGGCCCAATTCCTGCCCATCTGCGAGCAGACCGGCCTGATCGTGCCGGTGGGGGCCTGGGTGCTGCGCTCGGCGGCCGAGCAGGCCCACCGCTGGCACGAGATGCACCCGGCCCTGGGCCGGCTGACCCTCAACGTGAATCTCTCGGCGCGTCAGATCGCCGAACCGGACCTGGTAGCCTCGGTGGCCCGGGTCCTGAAGGAGACCCACCTGGATCCCACCCTCTTGAGGATCGACATCACCGAGGATCTGCTGGTCCAAAAGCTGGAGTCCACCCTGGACACCCTGCGGGCCCTTCGCGACATGGGGATTCGCCTGGGCCTGGACGGCTTCGGCACGGGCTACTCGTCGCTGAGCCACCTGCACAGGCTTCCCATCGAGTACCTGCAGGTCGACCGCACCTTCATTCAGCGCCTGGAGGCCGACGAGGAAGCCTGGGAGATGGTGCGCCTGGTCGTCATGATGGCCCGACATCTGGGGCTGAGGACCATCGCCACCGGCGTTGAGACCCGCGAGCAGGCCAACCTGCTGCGGACGCTGGAGGTGGACTCGATGCAGGGCTACCTGTTCTCTCGCCCCGTCGACGCCGACCGGGCCACGGCGCTCCTGGAGGAGAACCTCACCGCTTCGCGCCCTTCCTGATCCCCGACTCAGGCCTTTTCGGCGAAGTGCTCCACGACCCGGTCCCAACCGGTCTGCTGGACGAACTCCAGCGACCGGTAGGTCTCTTCATACGTCCGCGGGTCCGTGTGGTTGGGGAAGTGCAGACCCTTGGCGCTGTAGTCGAAACCGGTCAGGGGCAGGTAGATGCTCATCCCGCTCAACTCGCCATCCCGGCGGGAGGTGTAGGCGTTGGATCGGACCATGCCCCCCTCCAGGACCCCAAGCACCTCCTCGGCGGCCTGCTTCAGACCTGGATCCTGAATCTTCGAGCTCGTGGCCAGCAGTCGGGCGAAGGCCCCCAGGTCGCGATAGTCCGAGTAGGGCTTGACCTTCTGGTTGCCCTCCGCGAAACCGGGAGTCTTGGAGATCAGCTTGCGGATGACCTTGCGGTCGGTCGGGGTGGCCAGCAGGGCGTCCGCCAGGCTCTTGACCGCCCCGGTGCACTCGGGCATCCGACGCAGGTCCAGCATGGAGGCCGTCGGGTAGGTGTTGCCCAACTGGCTGCACTCCGAGACCAGGAAGTCACCCATCTCCTCCGGCGGCACGGGCTGTCCCTGCTCCCACTGCTTGGAGGCCCTCTCCAGGGTCCGCTGCATGGGATAGGAGTCGAAGTTGTACTCCTGGGAGGCCACGTACCAGGTGGCGCCCTGCTTGACCTGCCCGGCCACCTCGGCCTGCGCCATCAGGCAGGCGTCCATGACCAGCAGGTCGGGTCGCACGCCGGTCTGCTCCTGGACGCGCTCCATCACCTGGTCCACCTCGGCCACGCTCATGGTCTGCCGGCTGCGGTCATCCGAGAGGATCCCCAGGAAGCCCCCACCGTGATTGCTCAGGACCACCATGTAATGCTGGGAGGGATAGTTCCGGATTCCCCAGACCAGGAAGTCCTCCAACCGGGCAGGGTTGCTCATGTCCTGGGGACCGTGATCGGCCAGGAGCCGAGAATCGATCTTGCCGTCGTGCTGAACCACCGAGGTGGTGACCCGCCGCGGCCAGGACGAGGGCGGGCCCTTGGCCACCTCGTAGCGGCGCACGCCCTCCCAGCGCTGGCGGTAGTCGTTGGGGGGAATCGGCTCGTCGGAGGAACCCGAACGCGGCGGCTCGGGGATGCGTCCCAGCTCGGCCACCATGGCGATCTCGGGGCGGTCGGCCACCTCCTCCAGGCTCAAGAAGCCGTGGAAGACGTCCCGCTCGATGTCCGAAGCGTTGCCGTCCAGGTAGAAGAGGGCCGTCCATTCCCGGGTGGGGGCGACGGGGAGTCTGGGCAGGTTGGGTCCGAGGGGCGAAGTCATCAACATCCTCCAGGTCCATCCTGCCCCGAGAGCCCCCTCCAGGAGGTGACCGGCTTGTTAGAATCCGGTCGAAAGGCCCCGGGAGCCCTGGGGAAGAAGGACCCGCCCCATGGGCATGCTGGCCAACCGCCTGGGCAAGAACCTCCGCCACCTTCGCAAGTGGGCCCGCCGCGAAGGGATCACCTGCTGGCGCGTGTACGACGGGGACATCCCCGAGGAACCCCTCACCGTCGACCTGTACGAGGGAAACGCCGTGGTCTGGGCAGCCATGCGCCGCCGCGACGAGACCCCCCAGGCCCGCCAGGAGTGGCTGGCCCAGGTCCGCCTGGAGGTGCTGGAAGGCCTGGGCCTGCCTCCAGACCGGCTCTTCCTCAAAGAGCGACGTCCCGGAGGCCAGTACCGCAAGGAAGCCGAGGAGCGGGCCGAGATCACGGTCCGGGAGGGGGGGCTGAAGTTCCTGGTCAACCTCTCGGACTACCACGACACCGGGCTCTTCCTCGACCACCGGCTGACCCGTGCCCGGGTCGGCTCTCTGGCTGGAGGGAAGCGCTTCCTGAACCTCTTCTGCTATACGGGCAGCTTCACGGTGCACGCCGGCGCGGGAGGAGCCCTGGAGACCACCTCGGTGGACCTCTCGGCCCCCTACCTGGAGTGGACCTCGCGCAACCTCCGCCTGAACGGCCTGACGAGCCCCGCCCACCGACTGGTCCAGGCCGATATCCTCTCCTGGCTTCCCCGGGCGGCCCGGGAGGGGCTCTGCTTCGACCTGGTGGTCTGCGACCCGCCCACCTTCAGCAACTCCAAGCGGATGGACGAGACCCTGGACCTGGGCCGCGACCACCCCCTCCTGCTGGCCCGAGTCCTGGACCTTCTGGCCCGCGGAGGCGAACTCTACTTCAGTACCAACCACCGGCGCTTCGAGCTGGAGTGGAACCCGCCGCGCGGAGTCCACCTCGAGGAGATCACCGACCAGACGGTACCTGCAGACTTCTCGGGACGCCGACCCCATCGCTGCTGGCGCCTCCTCAAGGGCTGACACCCGGCAATCGGGCCACCTCCTGGCAATCCGCCCGCCGCTGCAGACCGCCGGTGGTTCCCGAGCGGGGACGGTCGAAGAGCCCCGCGCGGGGAAGCACGGTGAACTCCAGGGTGTGCCCGCGAGGGTCCAGCACCAGGACGTGGAGGAACTCCACCTCTTCGCCGCGCTTGCGAGCTCGGGCCGTCTCGACCTCGAAGACCAGATCGGCTTGCTCCAGGACGTCGAAGACCCCCAAGGGATCGTCGGTGTAGAGGTGGATGTCGATGTCGGAGCCTTCCCGGATGCTGCCGGTCAGGACCGAACCGACCAGACGGGGCTCGTGCTCTTCCAGCCGCCGCATGTGCTCCAGGGCCACCCGGCGCATGGTCTCCAGGCGAACCAGGCGATCGCTCCCACCCAGGGATTCGGCCAGGCGGATCAGTTCGGCATGGACCTCCCGATTGGTGGGCAGGTCCCGGGTCCCCAGGCGCCGGGCCGCCTCCCGCTTGGCGTGGTAGTACTCCTTGTGCTCGCGGGCATACAGCAGACGGGCCGCCTGAAGGGCCACCTCGGTGCGCCGGGTCTGGCTCATCGGGGGCGGATCAGCACCTTGAGGGCGCCGCGCCGACCGGCCTCCGAGAAGGCCTCCAGGGCCTGGGAGAGCGGAAAGGTCGACTGGATCAGCGGCTCTACCCGCACCCGGCCCCCTGCCAGGGCGCGCAGGGCCGGCGGAAAGGGCCCGCAACGCGACCCGGTCAGGGACAGCTCGCGCACCACCACGCTGGACAGATCGAGGCAGGCCGACCCCGCCACGGTCGATTTCAGCACCACGCGCCCCCTCGGTCGCACGGCCTGCAAAGCCTGCTCCACCCCGCGCGCGCTGCCGGTGGCCTCCACCACGACGTCCAGATTCTTGGGAAGTCCGTCCTGCTCCAGAAGCGTCGGGATGCCCATGGACTGTAGGATGGCCAGCTTCTGGGGATGACGTCCGACCGCAACCAGGTCACACCCCGACCAGGCCAGCACCTGGGCCAACAGAAGCCCGAGCTTGCCGTCTCCCAGGACCGCCACCCGATCGGAAGGGGCCAGATGCAACTGCTCCAGCACCTCGACGGCGGCGGCCAGGGGCTCGGTGAAGACCGCCACCTCGTCGGGCAGGCCTTCGGGGACCGGATGGAGGTTGGCGACGGGCAGGGTCAAGAACTCCGCGAAGGCGCCGTCCAGGCCGGAGAGGCCCAAGGTCCGACGCTCCGGGCAGTGCCGAGGATCCCCCCCCAGACACCCGGGGCAGGCCCCGCAGCCGCAGTTGATCTCCCCCACCACCCGACGGCCGATCCAGGAGGCCTCCTCGCAGGCCTCGACCACCCCGACGAACTCGTGCCCCGGGATGCCTCGAAAGCCCTTGTAGCCCCGCAGCAACTGCAGGTCGGTGTTGCAGATCCCCGCCAGCCGTATCCGGAGGAGGGCTTCACCGGGCGCTGGAACGGGTTCGGGCCGCTCCCCCAGGGAGAGCCCATGATCGAGAAGGAGGGCGAGCATCCGACAGGCTTCGCTGCCGCATGCCGCCCTCCCTGGCCGGACGGGCCGGGTTCAGGGTCTACTCGGACAGAAGGAAGGGAATCTCCTCCGCCAGCTTGACGTATTCCTCGCCCTTCTGTTCGACGATCTGGCCGGCCTGCTGCTTTTGCAGACCCTGGGTGACCTCGCGCTCGCCGGAGCGAACCTCATGGGTCCCCCTGGCCACCAGGTTCGAGCCCTGCTCGATCGCCTGTCGGCCCTGGTGCTCGATCTGGTCGCCCTCGACGAAGGCCACTCGCCCCTGGTCCTGGACCTGACGGCCCTCCTGCTCGGCGGCATCGCCGTCCCGCACCTGGGTGAGGGCCTGCAATCGATCGGCCAACGACGCCTGCTGGGCCTGGGAGCCGGCCGCCACCTGCTCCAGACCTGCGGCCTGACGAGACACGGCCTCGGTCTCGCTGGCTGCCGCAGCCTCCATGCCGGTCAGGGCCTCCTGGCGGGCCTGGTGGGACACCTCGCGGACGGATTCGCCCACCATGCCCTCGACCATGCCCTTCTCCTGCTGGGCCACGGCCGCGGTCTCGGCCGACGAACCCGCGCGGACCTCCGAGAGGCCTTCGCTCTTGAGGGCCTTGCCGGCCTCCCGGCGCTCGCGTCCCTCGGCTACCAGGCGATTCCCCTCCTCTTCCAGACGCGCCGACTCGGCCGCCTTCTCAGCGGCGGTGCGGGTCTGCTCGGCGGCCTTGCGCTGGTCGGCTTCGGCCTTCTCCAGCAGCCGGGACGCCTGACTGTCCAGGCGGGACGCCTGACGGGTCTGAGCCCGGGCTTCGCGAATCGAGATGCCGGCCTCGGCCTGCAGGCCCTCGGCGCGGGCCTGCCAGGTCAGGGATTCCTGGGACCGGGCCTGGCTGACCTGGTTGGTCAGCAGCCCTTCGGTCACCGTGCGGGTGCCTTCTTCGAAGAAGAGCGGAACCTCCAGCAGAGCCTCGCCGGCCGCAGAGTCGATGGCCGCCTTGCGGGCCAGCAGGTCTGCCAGGGTCCGAGAGTCGCCCGCCTGGGCCTTGGCCACCACCGCCTCGGCGCCGGCCAAGGTGCCCTGGGCGCGGTTCTCTTGGGCTTCGGTGCGCAGCTCACCAGCTTCGGACTGCTTGACCTGGGCCGTCTCTTTGCGAGATTCGGAACGGGCCGCATGGTCCTGGGCCCGGTGTTCCGCTTCCCGGGCCTGGTTGCCCAGATGAGACGCGGTGCGCCGCCGGGTGGCGCCCTCACGGAGCGTCTCGCGGCCGCTGTCGGCTTCCTGCATGCCCTGGCCCACCTTCTCCAGCCCGGCGTCCACCTGGGCACTCCCCGCGGCCTCGGACTTCAAGGCCTTGCCGATCCGCTCGGTCCCCCGTGCCTGCAGATCGGCAGCCACGCCTGCGGTCCCCAGCCCGGTCTGGAACTCGGCGCGAGCCGCCTCATTGCGCTCCATGCCTGCCTGCTCCTGAACAAGACCTTGGCGGATCTCCTCCAGGCCAGCGTCCTTACCGGCCTGGGCGGTCCGGCTGGCCTCCAGGCCCTGGCCGAACTGCTCGAGGCCTTCGCTCTCGCGGGTGTGTCCGGCCGATTCTGTGGCGATGCCGGCGGCCATGCGGGTCATGGCTTCCTTCTGCTGGAAGGCGCCTTGGGTCTGCTGGTCGGTTCCCAGGCTGACCTGGTCCTGACCCTGCTCGATGCGCGCCGAGCCCTGTTCCACTGTCTGCTTTCCGCGAGTGGCCTGCGCCGCCCCTTCTTCAACCAGACCCCGTCCCCGAGCGACTTCCTGCTCGCCTTGCTGACGAAGCTCGCGCGCGGCCTCTGCAGGAGCATCCTGGTCCAGGACCCGACGCGTCGCGGGAGCGCCCGCAGCCAGATGATGGGAACCGGAAATCGTCGACATGGTGCCTCCACCCGAGAAATTCGTACAAAGATGCCAGTGACCTGATGGTCCCAGTATGACACCTTCCTCCGGAAACCCGCGTTGCTGGGATGTTAACTCCGAGTAGGACGAATGACCCAGGCTCTTTGTCGAGGGTCCTCGACCTTCCTGAATCCGCCACCCACCGTGGCATTCGACTGCCGAGTTTCAGTTCTGTTTCCGAAAGCCAGGAACCCAGACGGAAACCCCTTGGTCGCCTCGCCGGGTCTTTTCCGCCCCCGCTGTGTCGCAAAAAGTCTCATTTGCCTCNNAGCAAACCGCAACTTTTTGCTCCTGGCGGATAGCACACTTGCCCCGCGCGATGCGCGGGGCATCCAAGGGCCCTCGGCGATGCTCGGTCGAGGTTTCCGACCGGGCCCCTAGAAGCGGAAGAGCCCCAGGCCGCCTCCGTGACGCAGGAAACTCAGCACGTCCGCCAGCTCCAACGGCTCCAGCCGGCTCTCCAGGGACGCGCCCACGGCGCGGACCTCGCGGAGACGCTCCAGGCCCAGGTCCCGACACATGATGGCCAGTCTCCCAGCCTCGGCAGCGTCCTCGCAGGGCAGGCGGTAGCGCTCCCAGCGCGAGGGGAGCAGTGGAACCCGACGGGCTGCCAGGCTCCCGTTGGGTTCCACCGCGCTGCCGCCGCCCGGTCCGGCCCGACGCGAGACCTCGGCGAAGCTCCGATCCCAGGCCTCCAGCCCGCCCAGGAGGTCCTCGGACACCTCGCGGTTCTGCTCGGTCCGATAACAAGAATTGAAGAGGCGTTGAATCTGCAGGCCCTCGTCGCTGAGCACCCCGATCAGGAAGAGCTCGGTCAGCCGGCCCGCCGACAAGAGCCACATCCAGCCATCCTCGCGCGAGAAGTCCTCGCGGAACTCGCGGTCTTCGGGGGCCAGCAGGAGTTGGACCTGGACCTTGACCGCCTTCAGGCCAGAGGTGCCCTCGGGAAAGGCCAGGACCCGATCCAGGCGGGGGTAGGCCACCACCGTCTGCAACGGGGCCTTCCACACCAGGTTCTCGGGGGTGCCGCTCCAACCGCCCGTTCCCGGCAACCCGGCCAGGGGACGGGCCTCAAGGGGAGTCGCGGGTTGAAGGGCCAGTTCCAGGCTCCAGATCGAACGTGGAACCGCCAGCGAGCGGTCGTGCCCGATGCGGTACCAGGCCAGGTAGGTGCGATACAATCGGCGGAGGGTCTCGGAGGGGATCATCGGGTTCCAGTTTCACCCGGAAGGCCGGCAAGTCCTGTCGCGCCGAGGAGGACACCGCGGGGCGGCCCGGGCGCCGCCAATCCGGTCCGGCCGCGATGCCCTCGGTTCTCACGCCAGGCGGCGGATTCAGGCGGTCCCGAAAGCCTTGACCCTTCTTGTCAATCCGCCTATCATTCCGGAAAGGCGGCGCGGGTCCAGCGGCGCGAGCCTCGGCATGCCCGACCCGAAGCGCCCCCCCCCGGGACAGGCGGGTCTTTGTCGCCAGCCGGGAGCGCGGGGGCCCCCACGCACATCGGGGAACCGGAGCATCCAGACACCCATGACGACAGGTCAGACATTGAACCCTCGACTTGCCCCTCCGGCGAGCGCCGGTTGGTGGTTGCCCGACGGCGAGCCTCCCCTGCCCGGCGCCGGCCCCCTGGCCGAGGCCCTGCAGAGCTTGCACCGTCCGGTCTTCGTGGTGGAGGGTCCGGCCGGCCAGGCCGTGGCCGGCAGCGGTCGCGCCCTGCTGGGTGGAGCCGCTCCTGAACCCGAGGCCCTGCCTCTGCGGGCCTGGGCCCCGCCGCTGGCAGCGGACTTTCTGGGAGACGCCGCGTTCCGACGGGCCCATGGCCTTCGCTACGCCTGTGTGGCCGGATCGATGGCCAACGCCATCGCCTCGGAGGAGTTGGTCGAGGCCATGGCCGGGGAAGGCATGCTGGGGTTCTTCGGAGCCGCAGGATTGCCCCTGGAGCGCGTGGAGGCGGCCATCGACCGGCTCCAGGGCAGCCTGGGAGAGCGGGCCTTCGGGCTGAATCTGATCCACAGCCCCAACGAACCGGCCCTGGAGGCCGCCCTGGTCGAACTCTACCTGCGCCGCGGGATCCGCCGCATCGAGGCCTCGGCCTTCCTGGGCCTGACCCTGCCGCTCCTGCGCTACCGATACGCCGGGTTGCAGCGGACCTCCGACGGCACGATCCTGGCGCCCAACCAGGTGATGGCCAAGGTCTCGCGCCTGGAGGTGGCCAGCAAGTTCCTGGCGGCCCCTCCCCCGAAGATGCTGGCGGCCCTGGTCGAGGAGGGAACCCTCGACGCCCGGCAGGCCGAGTGGGCCTCCACGCTGCCGGTGGCCAGCGACCTGACGGCGGAGGCCGACTCGGGGGGACACACCGACAACCAACCGGCCTTCACGCTGCTGCCCACGATGCTGGCTCTGCGCGACGAGATGCAGGCCCGGCACGGCCACGCCGTCCGGGTTGGCGCGGCCGGAGGAATCGCCACCCCGATTTCGGCCGCGGCCGCCTTCGCCATGGGCGCCGCCTACGTGGTGACCGGCTCGGTGAACCAGGCCTGCGTCGAGTCCGGATCCTCGCAGTTCGTCCGCGAGATCCTGGCCAAGGCGGGGCCTGCGGACGTGACCATGGCTCCCGCCGCCGACATGTTCGAGATGGGCGTCCAGGTCCAGGTCCTGAAGTGGGGGACCATGTTCCCCGTCAAAGCCCGCAAGCTATATGACATGTACCGCGCCTACGACAGCCTGGAGGCCCTGCCCCGCGAGGTTCGCAACACCCTGGAGAAGGACTACCTGCGCTGCACCCTGGAAGAAGCCTGGGCCTCGACCCGCGCCTTCTTCGAACGCCGGGACCCCAGCCAGGTCGCTCGCGGCGAGGCCGACCCCAAGCATCGGATGGCCCTGGTCTTCCGCTCGTACCTGGGTCAGTCGTCACGCTGGGCCAACGCCGGGGACCCCAGCCAGGTCGCTCGCGGCGAGGCCGACCCCAAGCATCGGATGGCCCTGGTCTTCCGCTCGTACCTGGGTCAGTCGTCACGCTGGGCCAACGCCGGGGACCCCACCCGCCGGGTGGACTACCAGATCTGGTGCGGCCCGGCCATGGGAGCCTTCAACCAGTGGGTCCAAGGAACGTTCCTGGAGGCCCCGGCCCAGCGTCAGGCGGCCGTGGTGGCCCTGAACCTGATGCTGGGAGCCGCGGTCCTCACCAGAGCCTCCTGGCTTCGCACCCAGGGGGTCGAACTGCCGCCCGAGGCGGCCCGCTTCGCTCCCCGGACCCCAGACCAACTCGCCCGCCTGCGATAGGAGACCCAGACTTGCACCCTGAAATCGCCTCAAACCCCTCCACCCCGCTGGCCCTGGTCGGCATGGGCTGCATGTTCCCGCGCGCCGGGAACCGCCAGGAATTCTGGCGCGTCCTGCGCCGCGGCGAGGACGGCATCACCGAGGTGCCCCCCACCCACTGGTCGGCGACGGACTGGTTTGACGGGGATCCCACCAGCCCGGACCGCACGTATTCCCGGGTTGGTGGCTTCCTGGAGCCCTACCCCTTCGACCCCACCGAGTTCAACATGCCCCCCAACTCGCTGGAAGCCACCGACACCTCACAGTTGCTGGCCCTGGTGGGAGCCAAGGCCGCCCTGGAGGACGCCGGTTACGGGCCGAACGGCCGCCCCGTCCCCAAAGAACGGACCAGCGTGATCCTGGGCGTGACGGGAACCTTGGAACTGGTGGTGCCCCTGGGCGCGCGCCTGGGTCACCCCCACTGGCGCCGGGCCTTGCGAGAGGCGGGAGTGGACCCCGAGACCAGCGAACGGGTGGTCCGCCAGATCGCGGAATCCTATGTGCCCTGGCAGGAGGCCTCCTTCCCCGGGCTGCTGGGCAACGTGGTGGCCGGGCGCATCGCCAACCGACTGGATCTGCATGGCACCAACTGCGTGGTGGACGCGGCCTGCGCCAGCTCCCTGGCGGCCATCCACCTGGCGGCGGCGGAACTCCTCTCGGGCCGTTCAGACCTGGTCCTGACCGGCGGCGTGGACACCTTCAACGACGTGTTCATGTTCATGTGCTTCAGCAAGACCCCAGCCCTGTCCAGCGAAGGGACGATCCGTCCGTTCTCGGACGACTCGGACGGCACCCTGCTGGGCGAGGGCGTCGGAATCGTGGTGCTCAAGCGCCTGGCGGACGCCGAGCGCGACGGGGACCGAATCTATGCCGTGCTGACCGGCATGGGGACCTCCTCGGATGGTGGCGGCGGAGCGATCTACGCCCCAGACGCCTCCGGCCAGCGGCGAGCCCTGGTGCGCGCCTATGAGGAGGCCGGGGTTCCGCCCCGCAGCATCGACCTGGTCGAGGCCCACGGAACCGGAACCAAGGTCGGTGACCTCGTCGAGTTCGAATCCCTGCGCTCGGTCTATGCCGAGGATTCCAGCGACCTGCAGTGGTGCGCCCTGGGTACGGTGAAGTCCCAGATCGGCCACGCCAAGGCGGCCGCGGGCGCCGCCAGCCTGTGCAAAGCGGCCCTGGCCCTGCACCACAAGGTCCTGCCTCCCACCCTGAAGATCCGACGCCCCCACCCCAAACTCGGGATCGACCAGAGCCCGTTCTACCTGAACACCGAGACCCGCCCCTGGCTCAGCCCCGCCGGGCACCCCCGCCGGGCTGCTTTGTCGTCCTTTGGATTCGGAGGCAGCAACTTCCACCTGATCCTGGAGGAGCACGGCGCGAAGCGCCAGACTCCTGCCTGGGACGGCTCGGTGCAAATCCTGGCGGCCTCCGGCGCCACGCGGGAGGCCGTGGCCGACCGACTGGAAGAACTCTCATCGGGTCGGCCCGACACCTTGAACTGGCGGGCCGACCAGTCACGCCGGAGCTTCCGGGCCGAGGACCCCTGGCGCGCCCTGGTTGTGGCCCCGCCCTCCGAAGTCCCGGCCCGCCTGATCGGCGCCGCAGAGGCCTTGCGGGCCGGACGGGAGCTTCCCCCGGACTGCTTTGCCGGGGGGCCCGAGGCCACTCCAGGCCAGATCGCCTTCCTCTTCCCTGGTCAGGGCAGCCAGTACGTGGGAATGGGCCGGGCCCTGGCCACGGTGTTCCCCGAGATGCTGGAATCCCTCGAACACGCCGAAGCCGCGCTTCCTCCCGAGCAGGCTCCGGCCGGGCGCATCTTCCCGCGGCCGGCCTTCGACGAGCAGACCCTGACCGAACAGAAGCAGGACCTGACCCGGACCGAGGTGGCCCAACCCGCGCTGGGGGCGGTCGAGGTCGGCATGCTGGGTATCCTGGGCCGCTTCGGGCTGCGCCCGAATGCAGTGGCCGGTCACTCCTTCGGCGAACTGGTGGCCCTGCACACGGCCGGCCGACTGGAAGCCGATGCCCTGGTCCACCTCTCGGGGCTGCGCGGACGGTTGATGGCCCAGGCCAACAAGGGGCAGGGCTCGATGCTGGCCGTCCAGGCTCCCCTGGAGGAGATCGCGGCCCTGGCCGCCGAGACGGGTCTGGTTCTGGCCAACCGCAACCACCCTCTCCAGGGGGTCCTCTCCGGCACCAGGGAAGCCCTGGCCCGGGCCGAGGCGATCTGCCAGGAGCGCAACTGGCAGGCCCGTCCGCTGGAGGTCTCCGCGGCCTTCCACAGCCCGCTGTTGGAGTCCACCCGCCAGCCCTTCGCCGAGGCGCTGGCCGGACTTCCCTTCCCGCAAGGCACGGTCCCGGTCTACGCCAACGCCACGGCGGCGCCCTATCCCGACGACCCGGAGGCCTGCCGGACGCTGCTGGCCGACCAGTTGCTCAGCCCCGTGGACTTCATGGGGATCGTCGAGAACCTGTACGCGGCCGGAGTCCGGACCTTCCTCGAGGTCGGACCCAAGGCCGTGCTGACCGGACTGGTCCGCACCACCCTGGCCGAGCGCGAGCATCGCACCCTGAGCCTGGAGGCGCGAGGGACCAACAACGGTCTGGAGAACCTGGCCCGGGCGCTGGCCGAACTGGCCGCCCTGGGCGTCCCGGTCCACCTGGACCGCTGGGAGGAGCCGGCCTCTGAACCCCGGCCCAAGAGGATGGAGGTAACGATCGTGGGAGCCAACTACCGTTCACCCCAATCGCGGCCGACGCCGCCATGGGAGGAACCCAAGCGGCCCGCCCCGGGCTATGAGCCCGCGCCCCCCGTCCAGGCACCGCAACCCGCCGCGCAGCAGGCCAACGTCCCCCACGTCGCCGCGCCGTCGCCAGCTCCCCGGCAGGCGGATCCAGCGCCCATGCCCTGGACCGCTCCGCCGGCCAGCGCCTGGACGGCGCCTCCGCCCGCTCTGGTGGCCCCCGCCCCGGAAGCCCTGAGCGAAGCCTTCCGCACCATCCAGGAAGGGCTGACGGCCATGCAGGCCCTGCAGCAGCAGACCACGGCGGCCCACCAGCGCTTCCTGGAAGGCCAGGAGCAGGTTCAGCGGGTCTTCCACTCGCTTTTGGCCGGCCAGCAGCGCCTGGCCGAGGCGACCATGGGGGTTCCCTCCATGGTCGTTCCGCCGCCTCCCGCTCCCATGACGGTGCCGGCGCCTCCTCCGCCGATGGCCTTCACCGCGCCTCCGTCTCCCATGACCCACGCGGCACCTCCCCCGCCGATGGCCTTCGCCGCGCCTCCGCCTCCCATGACCCACTCGGCACCTCCCCCGCCGATGGCCACCCCGGCGACTCCGCCCCCCGTGGCTGTCCCGAAACCAGGAGACGCGCGCGAAAGTGTGACCTCCACGATCCTCGAAGTGGTGGCCGAGAAGACCGGCTACCCGGTCGAGATGCTCAACCTGGGAATGGACCTGGAGGCCGACCTGGGCATCGACTCGATCAAGCGCGTCGAAATCCTGGCCGCCGTCGAAGAGCGCCTGCCCAACCTCACAGCCATCACCCCCGACGAGATCGGCACCCTGCACACCCTGCAGCAGGTGGCCGATCGCCTGGCCGGTTCCGAGGTCCCGGCGGGCGAGAACGGTTCGGCCCGATCCACGCACGGCGAGACCCCGCGCATCGTGCTGGCGGTGGTGGCCGAG
>DIWH01000004.1:91725-132068 GCA_002423485.1 Candidatus Xenobium occultum
GCATCGACTCGATCAAGCGCGTCGAGATCCTGGCCGCCGTCGAAGAACGATTGCCGGGTCTGGCCGCCATCACCCCCGACGAGATCGGCACCCTGCGCACCCTGGAGCAGGTGGTCCAACGCCTGGGTCAGGGTCCGGGCACTCCGGAGACCACGGCACCCTCCCCGGCCCCGACTTCGGACCTCGCCGCCATCGTGCTGGCGGTGGTGGCCGAGAAGACCGGCTACCCGGTCGAGATGCTCAACCTGGGCATGGACCTGGAGGCCGACCTGGGCATCGACTCGATCAAGCGCGTCGAAATCCTGGCCGCCGTCGAAGAGCGCCTGCCGGGCCTGGTCGCCATCACCCCCGACGAGATCGGCACCCTGCGCACCCTGCAGCAGGTCGTCGAGCGCCTGGGTGGGGCGAACCTGCCCGCCGGCCCACCGCGCAACGGGAAGGGTCCTTCACGCGAGGACTCGGTGTCGGAGACGGTGCTGGCAGTGGTGGCCGAGAAGACCGGCTACCCGTTGGAGATGCTCCATCTGGACATGGACCTGGAGGCCGACCTGGGCATCGACTCGATCAAGCGCGTCGAAATCCTGGCCGCCGTCGAAGAGCGATTGCCGGGTCTGGCCGCCATCACCCCCGACGAGATCGGCACCCTGCGCACCTTGCGCCAGGTCGTCGAGAGACTGGGTGGTGGGCCGGAGGGCGGCCCGGGAGGCCACGGTGGGGGCGGGACGAAGGCCCCGGCCGCGCCCTCCCTGGAGGGCGCGGTGACCCGCCAGCCGGCTTCCGAGCTCGTCGGGGCCGTGGCCCGATCGGTCCCTCTGGCCGAGCGGCGGGTCCTGCGCATGCAGGCCTGTCCGCCCCTGGCCCCAAGCGGGCTGCCGGGGGCCGGAACCTACCTGGTGGTGGACGACGGCGACCTGGCCAGCGCCCTGAAGAGAGCCCTGGAAAGGCGGGGAGCCACCGCCCGGGTCGTTCCCCTCCCCGAGGCCGCGGAAGCGGCCTCGCAGTCTTCTGGGGAGGACCTGGGTGGCCTGGTGCTGATCATGCCCCGATCCCCCTCAGGAACCTGGACCCCCGCCAGCGAGCACATGCTCAAGGAGTGCTTCCGCATCGCCGCTGCAGCCGCTCCTGGCCTGAAGTCCAGGCCCGCCCTGCTGGCGACCATCAGCCGTCTGGACGGCCGCTTCGGATTCTCGGGTTGCAGCTACAACCCCGTGGCCGGAGGTCTGGCCGGCCTGCCCAAGGTCGCCGCCCTGGAGTGGCCCCTGGCCACCTGCCGAGCCCTGGACGTGGCCCCCGACTGGTCCGCCGAGGAAGCCGCCGAGGCCATCGCAGCCGAGCTGAGCAGCTCCGGGCCTCTGGAAGTGGGGCTTTCCGCCGGCGGGCGGGTCACCCCGGTGCTGGCCAGTTCCCCCATCGAGGGCCGCGTGAGCGTCGACCTGGAGGAAGGCGCCGTGGTCCTGGTCACCGGGGGAGCCCGAGGCGTCACGGCCGACTGCGCCCGAGCCCTGGCGGCAGCCTTCCGTCCCAACCTGGTGCTGCTGGGCCGCTCGCCCGAGCCTGGAGAGGAACCCGCCGACCTCCAGTCCGCGCAGAGCTCGGCCGAATTGAAGGCCGCCCTCTTCCGGCGCGCCACCGCCGAAGGTCGCCAGCCCCGCCCGGCGGACCTGGAGCGGGAGGCCAAGGCGGTGACGGCCGCCCGGGAAATCCGTCAGACCCTGGCCCAGCTTCAGGCCCTGGGTGCCCAGGCCCATTACTGGCCGCTGGATGTCCGCGACGCCGCCGCGGTCAAGGCCGTGGTCCGCCGGGCCCGTCGCGAACTGGGTCCCATCCGCGGCCTGATCCACGCCGCCGGGGTCCTGGCCGATCGCCGCATCGAGGACAAGACCGTCGAGCAGTTCGACTCGGTCTTCGACACCAAGGTCCTGGGCCTGCGCCACCTGCTGGCCGCCCTGACGGAAGACAACCTGCACTTCATGGCCTTCTTCTCCTCGGTCACCGCCCGCTTCGGCCGTCCCGGCCAGAGCGACTACGCCATGGCCAACGAGGTGATGAACAAGGCCGCCCGCCTGGAGGCCTCCCGACGTCCGGGGACCCGGGTGGTGGCGCTGGGCTGGGGCCCCTGGGACGGCGGCATGGTGGACGATTTGCTGCGCCTGGAGTTCGAAAAGATCGGGGTCGGGCTGATCCCCCGCGACACCGGAGCCGCCAGCCTGGTGGAGGAGCTTCGCCGCGGGGCCGCCGACGAGGTGGAGGTCATCCTGGGCTCCGGCTTCGCCCAGGCGACCCCGGCCTCCGAACCGGTGGAGATGTTCCTGCGCTCCTTGGACCTGGAGACCAACCCCATCCTGAAGGACCACGTGCTGGCCGGGGTCCCGGTCCTGCCCATGGCCTTGATGGTGGAGTGGCTGGGCGAGGCGGCCCGCCAGGGCTGTCCGGGTCACCGCGTGGTGGGCCTGGATGGACTGCGCGTCCTGCGTCCGGTCCGGGTCGGCGACCCGGCGCCGACGGTCCGGCTCCTGGCTGGAGCCCCGCGCGCCGACGGTCAGAACCTGGCCGTCCCGGTGGAGTTGCGCCTGGGTGAGGTCCTGCACGCCCGAGCCGAAGCCCTCCTGGCCGAAGATTGGCCAGAAGCCCTCGGAATCGAGGCCCCCGAGGTGGCCACCACGCCCTTCCCGCTTCAGGGGGAGGCGGCCTACCGGCAGTTCCTCTTCCACGGCCCCGGACTGCAAGGCCTGGGTCGAATCCAGGGGTGGTCGGAGCAGGGGTTGGAGGCCACCGCCTCGCGAGCCCCCCGACCCGGCAAGTGGCTTCTCAACCCGCCCTCGCCCCGCTGGCTGGCGGATCCCCTGATCCTGGACTGCGCGCTCCAGGCCGGACTGCTGTGGACCGGGGCCGCCCAGGATTCGCCCAGCCTGCCCCTCTTCGGGGCCCGCTACCGTCAGTATCGCGAGTCCTTCCCCGCCAAGGTGCGCCTGGTCTTCCAGGTGAAGTCCTCGTCCCGGCTTCGCCTGGCTGGCGACGTCCTGTTCCTGGACAAGGACGGGCTGGTGGCCTCCTGGAGCGGACTGGAATGGGCCGTCGATCCCTCGCTGAAGGCCGCCTTCGCGGCGGGGAGCCTGGCAGCCAGATGAGTCGGAGCATCGCGATCGTCGGCATGGGCCTGGTCTTCCCCGGAGCCCGCAACCCTCAGGAGTTCTGGACCCGGCTGACCCAGGGCCGGGATCTGGCCCGCGACGTCCCCCCGGGCCGCTGGAGCCTTTCGCCCCAGGACGCCCTGGGCCGGACTCCGGGCCCGGATCGGGTCCCCACCCTGCGGGGATGCTTCGTCGACCCCGCGCCCTTCAGCGCCCAAGGCCTGCAGATCGACCTGGACCTTCTGGGCGACCTGGACCCGCTCTTCCGGATGCCCATCCAGGCCGCCCGGGAAGCCCTGGAGGACGCCGTCGAGCCGAATCTCCAGCGCACGGGCCTGGTCCTGGCCGCCATCGCGCTGCCCACCCAGCGCACCTCTGCCTTGACCTGGGAGGTGCTGGGGCGCGATTTCGAACGAAGACTTCGGGGCTCGGCGCCCCCCCCACGCCTTCCCTCTGCCTGGAACACCGGAGCCGTCGGCCTCTCCGGCGGCCTGGTGGCGCGGGCCCTGGGCCTGCAGGCGGGGGCCTGGACCTTGGATGCCGCCTGCGCCTCGTCGCTGTATGCCGTCCACCTGGCCTGCGAAGAGCTGCTGGCGGGCCGCTCGGACGCCATGCTGGCCGGAGGCCTGTCCCGACCGGACTGCCTGTACACCCAGATGGGCTTCTCGGCCCTGCGCGCCCTGTCGCCCTCGGGGCGCTGCTCGCCATTCGACGAAACCGCCGACGGCCTGCTGGTGGGCGAGGGCTGCGGCATGGTCCTGCTCAAGCGCCTGGAAGACGCCCTGCGCGACGAGGATCGGATCTACGGCGTGATCCGGGCCGCGGGCCTTTCCAACGACATCGAGGGCAACCTCCTGGCTCCCCACTCCGCCGGGCAACTGCGCTGCATGCGCGCCGCCTACCGGGCGGCTGGCTGGAGCCCCGAAGACGTGCAGTTGGTGGAGTGCCACGGCACCGGGACGCCCACCGGGGACGCCGTGGAGTTTGCCAGCCTCCTGCGCACGTGGGAAGGCGGCGGCCGGCCGGGCGGATGCGTCCTGGGCTCGGTCAAGTCGATGATCGGCCATCTGCTGACCGGGGCGGGAATCGCAGGCCTGATCAAGGTCCTGCTGTCCTTGCACCACGGCCAGCGGACCCCCCAGGCGAACTTCCGCCGGCCGGGCCCTGACATCCCCCTGGCGGGAAGCCCGTTCCGCATCCTCACCGCCTCGGAGCCCTGGGACCGTCGCTCCCAGGACTCGCTGCGCCGAGCCGCCGTCAGCGGCTTTGGCTTCGGCGGAATCAACGCCCACGTGCTGGTGGAGGAATGGGACCCCGACCGGGCGCCCGTCCGGGTTCCCCGAGCCCGCCCCGAGGCCGTGGCCGGCGAAAGCGACCGGGTGCCCGTGGCTGTGGTGGGCATGGCCTGCCGCTTCGGGAACGTGCCGACGCTGCGCCACTTCCAGGAACTCGTCCTGGGCGGGGGCACGGCCCTGGGCGAGCGCCCTGCCGACCGCTGGCACCACGCCGAAGAGGGCCTGAACCTCCCGGATCCTCCGGGAGCCTACCTGGAGGCCATCGAGATCCCGGTCGGGCGCTTCCGGATTCCTCCGGCCGACCTTCCCGCAATCCTGCCCCAGCAGACCTTGATGCTGCAGGTCGCCGCCCAGGCCATGGAGGATGCCGGGATGCCCCTGCGTCAACGCCGCGAGGAGGCGGGCGTCCTGATCGGCCTGGGTCTGGACCTGGGTGCCACCAACTTCCACCTGCGCTGGGCCCTGGCCGAGCGGGTCCGGGAGTGGGCTCGGGAGCTGGATCTGGACGAGGAAGCCACCCAGGCCTGGCTGGCCGAGTTGCGCGACGAGGCCTGCCCTCCCCTGGATGCCCCGCGAACCCTGGGCGCCCTGGGCAGCATCGTGGCCAGCCGGATCGCCCGGGAGTTCCAGTTCGGCGGCCCCTCCTACGCGGTCTCGGCCGAAGAGGCCTCCGGGCTGCGGGCCCTGGAGGTGGCCTTCCGTGCCCTGCAAAGAGGCGAACTGGAAGTGGCCCTGGTGGGCGCCGTCGACCTGTGTGGCGACCTGCGCAGCGTGGCCAGCACGGCCCGCACCTTGGGGGATCCGCGCCCCTTCGACGACAGATCGACCGGGTCGGCCCCTGGAGAGGGGGCGGTGGCCCTGGTCCTGAAGCGCCTGGACGACGCCGTCCGGGACCAGGACCGTATCTACGCCATCGTGCGCGGAATCGGGGCGGCCGGTGGAGGGCGCTTCGAGCAGGGGCCCGACGCCGAGGTCTACCGCCGAGCCCTGGAAAAAGCCTACGGGGACGCCGGCCTGGACGCCGCCACGGTGAGCTACCTGGAGGCCCATGGCAGCGGAGATCCGCGCGAGGATGAGGTGGAGGCCCGTGTCCTGCTGGACTACTTCGCCCGAGGCCGCACCCCGCTGGCCCTGGGCTCCCTGACCCCCACCGTGGGGCTGGCCGGGAACGCCGCCGGTCTGGCCTCGCTGGCCAAGGCCGCCTTGTGCCTGTACCAGGAGATGCTGCCTCCCCTCCGCGGTTTCCGGGAACCCTGCGAAGGCCCCGAATGGAGCGAAGGTCGACTCCACGTTCCCCTCCAACCGACCTGGTGGTTCCGCAACCGCTCGCAGGGCCCGCGCCGGGCCGGGGTCTCCAGCATGACGCGGGACGGCCAGTGCGTCCACGCGGTGCTGGAGGGAGCCGAAGCCCTGGCCCTGGCCGAAGAGCGACGTCAGCCCGCCGGACCCGATCCCGCGGCCATCTTCGCGGTCATGGCTGACACCCCGGAGGACCTGGCACAGGAACTCGGACGACTGGAAACCAGCCTCGCAGAGGGCCCGCTCCAGGAACAGGCCCGGGCCTGGTGGTGGTCGTGCGAGGGCCGCACCGGCCGCCTGGCGGTGTCCCTGGTGGCCGACTCCGCCGAGGTGCTCCGACGTGCCTGCTCGCAGGCCCGCACCCACCTGCGGACGGTTCCAGAACAGGCTTTGGACGGCCGAGGCGGAGTCTTCTACTCGCCGGAGCCCCTGGCCGAGTCCGGCCGGATCGCCTTCGTGTACCCCGGCTCGGGCAACCACTTCCTGGGCATGGGCCAGGATCTCGGCGTCCGCTTCCCAGAAATCATGCGCGACCTGGATCAGGAGAGCTGGCGGATGGCCGACCAGTTCATGGCCTGCTCCTGCCTCCCCCAGCGGGTTTCCTGGGAGCCGCACTGGCAGCGTCAGGCGGCCGAGGATCTGGCCGCGGACTCCCACAAGATGATGTTCGGGCAGGTCACCTTCGGCCTGATGATGAGCGACCTGCTGCGCCGGATGGGCGTCGAGCCCTCGGCCGCTCTGGGCTACAGCCTGGGTGAGTCCTCGGCCCTCTTCGCCCTGCGCGCCTGGCCGGGACGCGACGAGATGCTCTCGCGCCTGGAGCGCTCGTCCATCTTCCGGGAGGATCTCTCGGGACCATGCCGGGCCGCCCGGGCAGCCTGGAACATCCCCTCCGAGCAACCCTTCGAGTGGGTTGCGGCCGTCCTGACCCGGCCCGCGGCCGAGGTCCGTCAGGCCCTGGAGGGCATCCCCCTGGCCCGCCTGTTGATCGTCAACACCGACGACGAGTGCGTGGTGGGGGGGCCCCGCGACGCGGTGACGGCGCTGACCCGGAAGCTGGCCTGCGAGGCCATCCTGCTGGAGGGCGTGGACACGGTCCACTGCGACGCCCTGGCCCCCATCTCGGAAGAGTATCGGGCCCTGCACGTCCTGCCCACCCAACCTCCCGAAAACATCCGCTTCTACGGCGGGCACGCCGGCAGAGGCTACGAGTTGTCCTCCGAGGCCGCCGCCGACTCGATCCTGGGGCACGCCCTGCACGGCTTCGACTTCCCGGCCCTGGTCCGCCAGGCCTACGAGGACGGAATCCGCCTTTTCGTCGAGGTCGGCCCTCGCGGTTCGTGCTCGCGCATGATCCGCAAGGTCCTGGACTCCCGGCCCCATCTGGCGCGAAGCGCCAGCGCTCGGGGGCAGGGCGAAGTCTCCGCGCTGCTGCGCCTGCTGGCAGCCCTCACGGCCGAAGGCGTCCGCCCGGACCTGGGCTTCCTCTACCCCCGTTCGGCGGACCCCACCCCCGACCCGGCTTCCGTCGTCCGAGTGCCGCTGGGCCGACCGGCGCCGCAGCCCCCGCGGCCCCGCCCCGCCAAATCCGCCGGCCCTGCTCCCCGCAACGGGTCCCGACTCCAGGCGGTGGGCTCGCGAGGCTCTCATCCGCCGGCTCCTCCGGCCCCTGCGGTCGTCGAGCCTGCCACGAGGATGGTTTCGCAACCCGCCTTGGCGCCGGCTCCCCCGTCAGGGGCCGCGCTTCCGGCTCGCCCGCCCCGGGCTCTCGGCCCCGCGGCCCGGCTGGCCCGGGAGCTGGCCCGTTCGGCCGAGGCCACCTCCCAGGCCCACGAGGCCTGGTTGCGCTTGTCCAGCCAGACCCTGGAGTCCATGGGGGAACTCCTGGCCAGACAAGCCGAACTTCTGGCCCGCTCCGGCCACCAGGCCTCCCCAGGCAGGCCCGGCCCGGGCAGCATCGCCCGGGCCGACTTCTCGATTCAGATGATCGCAGATGCACCAACCTCGGCGGCCGGAGGCTATGTGCGCGGGCACAAGCCCAGCCTGGCCCCTGCCGACCTTCCGGTCTGGCTGGAGCGCCAGCAATGCCATGAGTTCGCCGTGGGCCGGATTGGGGACATCCTGGGTCCCGCCTTCGCGGGCATCGACAATCACCCCACCCGCGTGCGCCTTCCCGACGAGCCGTTGATGCTGGTGGACCGGATCCTGAGCATTGAGGGTGAACCCCTGACGCTTGGCCCGGGCCGGTTGGTCACCGAGCACGACGTCCTTCCGGGGATGTGGTATCTGGACGGCGGGCGGGCTCCGGTCTTCCTGTCGGTGGAGGCCGGCCAGGCCGACCTCTTCCTCTCGGGCTGGCTGGGCATCGACCTGGTGACCCGTGGCGAACGGGTCTACCGGCTCCTGGACGCCACCGTGAGCTTCCACCGGGGCCTGCCGGTTCCGGGCGAGACAGTCCGCTACGATATCCACATCGACCGCTTCGTCCACCAGGGAGACATCTGGCTGTTCTTCTTCGAGTACGAGGCCACCATCGCCGGCGAGACCTTCCTGACCATGCGCGAGGGTTGCGCGGGGTTCTTCACCCACCGGGAAATCCAGGAGAACCGCGGACTGGTCCTCACCGACGAGGACCTGGCCCCCAAACCGGGCCGGAGGGGCCCCGAGGTCCGCGACCTGGTCCCGCTCCAGGCCGGCTCTTACGGCGAGCAACAGGTCGAGGCCCTGCGGCGCGGGGAACTGGTGGCCTGCTTCGGCCCGGACTTCGCGGGGTTGCCCCTGGCCTCGCCGGTGGCTTTGCCGGGTGGTTTGTTGAGGCTGATCCACCGGGTGCCGGAATGCGATCCCCACGGGGGCCGCTGGGGCCTGGGCATGGTCCGTGCCGAGGCCGACGTGCACCCGGACGACTGGTACCTGACGTGTCACTTCGTGGACGACATGGTGATGCCAGGAACCCTGATGTACGAGTGCTGCGCCCACGCCCTCCGCTTCCTGCTGACGCGACTGGGCTGGGTTGGCGAGGCGGATCGCCTGGCCTACGAGCCGGTCCCGGGGGTCCACGCTGGCCTGAAGTGCCGCGGCCCGGTGACCCGAAACACCAAGGTGGTCTGCTACCAGGTGGAGATCAAGGAGATCGGCTACCGGCCGGAGCCCTACGTGGTTGCAGACGCCCTGATGTACGCCGACGGCAAGCGGATCGTCGGGTTCCAGGACATCTCCATGCAGGTGACCGGGACCACCGGCCGGGAGCTCGAGCAGCTCTGGGCCGCGCGGACGTCTGGTGTGCCTCCGGTGCAGACCGGAGCGTCGGGGTCGCCTCCGCCGGCGAGGCCTGCCGGGATCCCCTGGGACCTGGCCCCGGGCCTGACGCCGGCGGATCCTGGAGGCTCTCCGTCGCGCCCTCCAGGCCACCGAGGCGACCCTGTCAAACCAGCCCTCTACGACCGTGAGAGTCTGCTGCAATTCGCCACGGGACTGCCCTCACGAGCCTTCGGGCCCCACCTCCAGGCCTTCGACCAGCGCTTCATCGCCCGGCTTCCGGGACCGCCCTATCAATTCCTGGACCGGTTGACCCGGGTGGACCACCCATTCCTGCAGATGAAGCCCGGGGGGTGGGTGGAGGCGCAGTACGACGTCCCCGCACAGGCCTGGTATTTCCGGGCCAACCGCCAGCCGACCATGCCCTTCTGCGTCCTGCTGGAGATCCCGCTGCAGGCCTGCGGCTGGCTTTCCGCCTATGCCGGGTCCTCGGCGCGAAGCCCCCTGGACCTGCACTATCGCAACCTGGGCGGGACGGCCACCCTGCACCGCGAGCCGGACAGCCTGACCGGCACCGTCACCATCCGGGTGCGCATGACGCAGGCCTCGGAGGCGGGGGGCCTGATCGTCCAGTCCTTCGACCTGTGGATGGGCGTGGGAGAAGAGCCCCTGTACGAAGGGCAGACCACGTTCGGCTTCTTCCCTCCCGAGTCCCTGGCACGGCAACTGGGCATCCGCGACGCCGCGGAGAGGACCTGGATCCCGGACCGGGACGGGCACCTGCTGCCTCTGGGGGACCCGCACCCCCGCACGCCGGAGGATCCCCTGGCCGACCCCGCGCGCGGCCTGGACCTGCCCGGACGAGCCCTGCTCATGCTGGACGAGGTCGAGTGGCTGGCCGACGGAGGACCCGCGGGCCTGGGCTACCTGAAGGGAACCCGCCGGGTGGATCCCGGAGAATGGTTCTTCAAAGCCCACTTCTACCAGGACCCGGTGGTCCCGGGCTCGTTGGGCCTGGAGTCCTTCCTGCAACTGCTGAAGGTGGCCGCGCTGCAGATCTGGCCGGAGTGCACCGACACCCATCGCTTCGAGTGCATCCTGACCGGAGAACCGCACACCTGGATCTACCGGGGCCAGGTGGTCCCCACCAACCGCCTGGTGACCGTAGAGGCCTGTCTGACCGAGAGGCGTGGTGGCCCCGAGCCGGTGCTCAAGGCCGACGGCTTCCTGAAAGTGGACGGGCTGCCCATCTACGAAATGCGGGACTTCGGGATCCGGCTGGTACGGCGCTAGAAGACGGGGAGCCGGGCCGTCTCCCCTCCCGGGCGGTGGGGAGGCAGCCCGGGGGCCTTCAGGGCAGCAGGCCCGCCGCCTCCAGGCGTTCCAGAGCGGCCAGGTACTCTCCGGAGGCCCCCCACAGCGAAACCTGCGCCCAGGCCAGGGGGGTGTTGGCCCCGGGAACCCGGGCGCTGCCGGAGGGCAGGCGGCTCACGTGCTGCCAGGCCTCGGGGACCGCGCCCTCCGGGGCCGGCACCCCGTTGGACTTCAAGCCTCCCCCGGACCCGGTCACGCGGGCATAGGCGCGATTGAGGTTGCGGGTGGCTCCGGCCCAGGCGCGCTCCAGCAGGGCCTGCTCGTCGACGTCCGGCGCCCGCCCACCCAGGACGTCCAGGACCTTCATGGCCTGCCGGACGTAACCTCGGGCAAGATCCGAGACCATGAACCACTCCGCCTCGCGGTCCGGAGTCGACAGGCTGGCCCGGGCCGCGAAGACGGCCGGGTCGCTGGCATCCTTCGAGCCGAACTCGTCGAGGATGCGCTTCCACTCCAGGTTGATCCGCCCCTCGCGGTCCACGGCGATGTGGTAGTTCATCGTCAGATAGCTGTCCGGCGAGCGGACCTGGGTGCCGTCCTTCAAGGTCAGGGTGAACGGCGCGTAACGGATCATGCCGTCCTCGCGCACCAGGGCCCGCTCCAGGGTTCCCAGCAGCTCGAGGTTCAGGGCGACGTCCAGAAGAGGATCGTCGGCCAGGGTCCCGCTGGAGGAGGCCAGGAAGACCAGGGAGGAGTCCATCTCGCGATGCCCTGGACTCTCTGCCAGGAAGGTGCGGCGGACCCGCCGGCTTCCCGCCTCGATCCAGCGATCCAGCTCGGCGGTGCGCCCCAGGATTTCGCCATGGGGCTGTTCCCGAAGACGCGCTCGGACCCGGACCACCTCGGGATTCGCGTCGTAGGCGGGATTGGCCATGAAGTCGCGCACCGAGGCCAGGCCGCTGCGAATGGCCTCGGTGTCCCAGGTCAGGCCACCCGGGAAGGGGGTCTCCTCCCAGTTGCCCGCCGAGGGCGCGCTGGGATAATCCAAGGCCACGAAATACGCCGTCAGGTTGGCGATGGCCTTCAGGACCCGGTCGTCCACCGCGCCAGAGTCCGCGAACCCCCACGGCTCATGGCGAACCATCCCGGCCGTCAGGGCCTGGGCCAGGGCTCCCAGGGCCAGACCGTGCGATTCCAGGCGCTGGTTGTTGAACCAGTCGGGGTCTCGTTGCAGGTTGTGGGGGAAGAAGATGTGGGCCACGCCCTCTTCGGGACCGCCTTCGCGGTAGGTGGCGGGATCGGCGATGGCCCGGTCGAAGGCGGCCTGCTCGGTCGAGTTGGTGTAGAAGCGGGCCAGGGTCGACAAGGCGCGGCGCCAGCCGGCGGGTGCAACCTGACGCTTGTATTCGCCGGTCCGGATCGTGTCGGTGACCCACTGGCGCTCGGACATTTCCGGGTTCTCCGAGCTGGAGACCCCCGAGGTGGAGGCCAGTCCGGTCTCGGGGTCGATCTTCAGGGCAAAGGTCCCCATCTGCCGGGCCTTCTCGAAGAGGTCTCGGAAGGAAGCCGTTCCGTAGGTCGGCTGCAGCAGCTCCCCCAGATCCCGGTTGTGCACCGGCACCCGGATCTCGCCGAGCTGCCGGATCCGGGGCGGGTTCTCGGTGGCTTCCAGGACCGTGGCCAGGGTGTCCCGCAGGATGCGGGCCGAATCCGGGAAGGCGTTGAGCCTCTCGGGGGTCAACCGGGTGTCCAGGTTGCGCGTCGCGCCGGGACGCTCCGGATCCGGAACAGACATGGAAGCCCGGCCCAGCGATTCCTGGAGGCGGGACAGCCAGGCGGCATCCTGGGGACCAAAGCGCCGGCCCTCCTCGACAATCCGGGTCAACCGGCTCAGCGCCTGGCGGGCGACCTCGACGGATTCCTCCGGAGCGGGAGCGGCCAGGAGCGAGCTCGGAAGAGCCATCCACAGCACAGACAGGACCAACCAGCGGATCAGACGACGTGACATGGTTCCTCCCGGAAACCCCAGTCATCCCCCAAAACCTGACGGTCCCGGTGAGACGACCGACCTCTGCAGGACACGACCTCAGCGACCTGCGCCCGGATCCTCCAGGCCAGCCCGAACCAGCGTGTCCTTGTTCAGGCAGCGCTCGAAGGCGGTGTGGACGTCCACCCGGCCTTCCTGGACCAGTTGGACCAGATGCTGGTCCATGGTCTGCATCCCCTCCTTGGTCCCCATGTTGATGAAGGAGGGGATCTGGCTGGTCTTGGCCTCGCGGATCAATCCTGCGATCCCGAAATTCACCAGCATGATCTCCTGGACTGCCAGGCGACCCTGCTCGTCGGCGGTTCGCAGCAACTGCTGGGCCACCACCGCCTTGAGGGAACCCGAGAGCATCGAACGGATCTGCTCCTGCTCGTCGGCCGGGAAGACGTCGATGATCCGGTCCACGGTCTTGGCCGCGGAGTTGGTGTGCAGGGTTCCGAAGACAAGGTGACCGGTCTCGGCCGCGCGGATGGCCTCGGCGATGGTCTCCAGGTCGCGCATCTCACCCACCAGCACGATGTCGGGGGACTCGCGAAGCGAGGCGCGCAGGGCCGTCGAGAAGTTCCGGGCGTGGGATCCGATCTCACGCTGCTGGATGAGCGCTTTGTTCGAGACGTGCACGAACTCGATCGGGTCCTCGATGGTGATCACNNCATCGCGGCCAGGGTCGTGGATTTTCCCGAACCGGTCGGCCCCGTCACGATCACCAGGCCTTTGAGAAAGCCCGCGATCTCCTTGAGGACTTTGGGCAACCCCAACTCTTCCAGGGTCGGAATCACGGTGGGGATGATGCGGAAGACCCCACCGATGCCCCGGTGCTGCAGCAGGATGTTGACCCGGAAGCGGGCCATCCCCTCGACCTCGTAGGAGAGGTCGACGTTCCCGGTCTCGAGGAAGATCTGACTGCGGGTCTCGTCCAGAATCGGCAGCAGGAGCTCTTCGAGGTCCTCGTTCTCGAGCGGGGTCTCGTCCGTGAAATGAATCATGCCCTGGAGGCGCATGGCCGGAGGGGCTCCGGACTCGAGGTGGAGGTCGGACCCTCCAGCCTCCACCACCTCCTTGAGGTAGGCATCCAATACCGGGTTGAGACTCATGCCACGCCTCCGACAATCCTGGCAAAGGAACTCTTGTCGTGGGCCAGGTCCAGGGCGTCCTGCCCCGCCACCAGGGCCCTCTCGACCAGTTCCACGAGTGACTGATCCATCAGGCGCATCCCGTATCGGTGCCCCGTCTGGATGGCCGAATTGATCTGGTGCATCTTGGCATCGCGAATCATGCTGCCGATCGCGCCGGTGTTGATCATCACCTCGACGGCAACCGCGCGCCCCTTCCCGTCCAGTCGTGGGACCAACTGCTGGGAGATGACCCCTCGCAGCGAATCTCCCAGCATGGTCCGGATCTGGGACTGCTGGGAGGCTGGGAAGACGTTGATGATTCGGTTCACGGTCTGGGAGGCCGAGACGGTGTTCAGGGTGCCCAGGACCAGATGCCCGGTCTCCGAGGCCGTGATGGCCAGGGCCATGGTCTCGAGGTCGCGCAGTTCACCCACCAGGATGACGTCAGGGTCCTCGCGCAGGGCGGCTCGCAGGGCCGAACTGAAGTTGATGACGTGGGTGCCCACCTGGCGCTGGACCACCATGCACTTCTTGATTGGGTGGACGAACTCGACGGGGTCCTCGNNTGATGTCCGGGTCCTCGCGCAGGGCGCCGCGCAGGGCCGCCGTGAAGGTCTTGGTGTGCCGCCCCACCTCACGGTGGTTGACGATGCAGCTCTGGCTGGTGTGGACGAACTCGACGGGGTCCTCGATGGTGATCACGTGCAGGGGCCGGGATTTGTTGACGTAGTCGATCAGTGCCGCCAGGGTCGTCGTCTTGCCCGAGCCGGTCGGCCCGGTGACCAGCAGCAGGCCCTGGTGGAAGTCCATCAACCGGGTGATCTCCTGGGGCAGGCCCAGGACGCTGGTGGTGGGAATCTCGATGGGAATCGCCCGCAGGACCAGGCTGGGGCCGTGACGCTGGTAGAAGGCGTTGCCTCGAAAGCGCCGAGAACCGAAGCCGGGCAGGTCGACCTGGTAGGCAAAATCCTGATTCTGCTCGACCGCCAGGCGCTCGGCGTCCTGCTCGCTGAGGACCATGTCCAGCGCCAGTTGAGCCTCCTCGACGGTCGTCTCGGAGTGTTCGGTCTGATGCAGACGACCGTGAATCCGGAAGGTTGGTCGATGTCCGGTGGCAACAAGCAGATCCGAACCTTGCTTGCGGAGCAACTCCAAGAGCAGGGTATTGATGTTCATTGCCACCAGGATTCCTCCCACCAAACGCGACGTCCCGGGTCTGTCCACCTCGAGCCCCCTGTGTCGGGAGCAGGCGCAGGCGGGGATGTGGGACACCGGGCTGAACTTCTTCGCCCTTCGACCGATCTGCTCGAAGGCCTTCCGGGAGCGACGGCGAACAGGGGCCAGGTTCCCGGACTTCAAGACGGCCTTGCGCTGGGTTTCTCCGGGGGCGTCCCCAAACGCGCCGTGCGCGAGAATAGGAGAGAATCTACTTGTCTGCCAACCGGCTGCTTTCTTCGGACCTGCATATGGGGTCCCCGATCTACAGCTCCAGCGGGGAGAAGATCGGACGACTGCGTTTTACGGTCTCCGACCCTGAACCCCCCTTCGTGGTCCGTCAGTTGATCATCGAGAAGGGCATGCTCCTGCAACGGGATGCCTCGGTCCCGGTCGAAGCCGTCCAGGCCTCCGAGAAAAGCGGAATCCGCCTGAGCCTGACCAGCGAGCAGGCCTTGGAGCTTCCGGAATTCACCGAGGGGCGCTTCTTCCAGGGTCCGAGGGAGGGCGTGCGCGAAGGCCACCGCGACAACTCGCGGGACTTCCACCGCGAGGGCGGCTCCTCCGGGGCGGGCAAGCGCGGGCGTCGCCAGGGGCGTCGCGGTCACTACTCGGATCGCCAGGGTCCCGGACGCTGAAGAACGCCGAAGGTCCTGCCCGCGCTTCACGGGCAGGACCTTCGGCTGGAATCCGCCAGGGGGAAGGCCGCTCCAGGAACCCAGCAGGAAACCCCTCGGTCGAGGTTTCCGTTCGAACCCCTAGGTCCCCTCCGCCCCCGCAGGGGTCAGGCCCTGTGGATTGTCCGCCAGGGTGCGCAGCAGACCCACCGGGGCTCCCAGGGTTCCTGCCGGAGTCACCTGGGGTTCCGGAGGCCTGGCTGGTGCCTGCCCGGCCTGCTGACCCGAATCCTGAGCTTTCTTCTTCAAGAAGCGCGCCGTCTGGATGGCCCCACCCACGGCTCCCACCGCCGTGGTGACCGCCAGACCGGGCAGGCCGAAGAGCAGGCCCAGGGGACCCACCACCAGGGAACCCATCACGGCCCCGGCCACGAGCTTGCCGCGCTTGCCCAGGGGGTGCTTCTCAATCCAAGGTTCAACCTTCTTGTTCAGAGCGGTGGTCAGATCGGCCGTGAGATTGCGCTGGATCTGACGGGCCGACGGGCCCACCAGGGTTCCGACCGGGCCGATCACCGCCCCGGCCACCGCCCCGGCCAGCATGGCTGGCGGACCGCCCAGGACCCCGGCCACCGCCCCGGTGGCGGCTCCCGCCAGGGCTCCCAGGATGACCCGGCCGGCCGGCTTGGCTGCCCGGCCCCCAATCCCGGCGCCTGCGGCACCCGCCAGCATCATCCCGGGATTCCCGGTCCAGGCGGCGCCCAAAGCTCCGCCCAGCATGCCGCCATACACGCTGTCACGGGTGACCGCCCGCCGACTGCCCGACAGGGTGCCCACGGCCCCGGCAAAACCTCCGACCAGGGCACCGGAAGCAGCCAGGCCAAGGCCCACAGGCCCCCCAACCATGGCCGACATGGCGTTGAAGGAGAGCGCTCCCAGTGCGGCACCGGAGACGGCCCCCGAGGCCACGGCCACGCCGAACGAGCCGGCCTTCTCGCCGGCCTTGACGCCGACATAACCTCCCAAGGCCCCGGAGGCGGCCCCCAGAGGCCCACCCGAGACGTATCCCTGGATCGCCCCGGCCAGGACGCCACTGCCAGGAGAGGAGGACGGAAGGTCCCCAGAGGTGCCCGGGCGGGGCTTCGCGTAGTTGCGGACCCGCTGCAGGAGATTGGGGGAAGGAGAGCTGGAAATCGGCGTACTCATTCTGAGGCGAGTCTAGCACATCCGACCGGTTTCGGGATTTCCACCATGTTGCCGCACGGTCAGCCGGGCCGGGCTGGAAGGAGCTTCCCGGAAACGTCGAAGCTGCCAGCCATGTCCATCCAGAATGCCTTCCTGGATCAGTTCGAGAAGACCCGACTCGAGATTGAGGGTTGTCTGCTGCGCCTGCCCGAAGCCTCCCGGCTGCTGGAGAGGTATGGGGCAGGGCCCGAGAGCGAGGCCCAGCGCTCCCTGCATGCCATCCCGACCTTGACGGCCCTGGTGCGCATGCTGGTCTATTCGCACCGAACCGTGGACGCTCTGGGCGAGAGGATGGCCCGGGCCGGGGCTCCCACCGACCTGGACCCCGCCACCGTCGGCAGGGTGCTGATGTGCTTCGGCCTGGCCGGGTTCTACCGACGCACTGCGAAGAGGACGGGGGATGCCCAGTTCGCCCAGGAGGTCACCCGGATCGCCTGCCTGTCGGCCTTGGGCCCGGACAGCCTGGAACGGGTGGACTGGGCAGTCCAGGCCCTGGCGCGAGGGCGTCACGGAGGCAGCCAGGACTGGTTGGCTCCTGCCCTGCTGCTGGTGGTCTGGCTGACGGGAATGGAATCCCCGGCCCGGGCCCGCCGGGTCATGGCCTTTCTCGACCAGTTCTCGGGTTTCGTCGAGGCGGCCTGCGACGCCGCCCTGGAGAACCGAATCCACATGCAGTTTCCCTGGTAGCCGGGTCCAGTCGGGAGGGGACGGAGTTCTCGCCCGATGGCACCTCCCCGCATGGTTCATCCATCCAGCAGACGGAACCGGTTTTCCCTCAGTGCCCGGCGCACCTCGACGGCATAGGTCGGATGCTGGAAGTGGGCCTGGATGTCACCACGGATCGGGTAGACCTGTTCGGCGGCCTTCCAGGCCACCCGTCGGCCGCTTCCCGACTCTTCGACCCGTCCCTCGGCCAGGGCCCGCGAGGCCCGGGCCAACCCCAGCCCCATCAGGTCCCGACGCAGCCCGCAGAACTCTCCTTCCAGTTCGGGCTTGAAGAATCGGAACTGGGAAGCGTAGAGGATCGCGTTGTGGAAGTACTGGGGCAACCCGACCAGGGCGTCGATGTCCATCTCGTCGACGTAGTCCAACATCAGATCCACTGCGACGCGGAAGATGCCCAGGCCCGGATGGTCCTGTCCTGGCAGGGCCTCGGTCCCCGACGGGAAGCCGACCAGGGGATCCTGGAAGCTCAGCCACTCCCAGATCAGGGACCGGACGTGGATCTCCTTGTCCAGGCACACCGACTTTCCAGCCAGTTCGCCGCGGTGGGTCCGGACATCCATCAGCAGGGCCGGCCCCTCCGACGAGGGGTGTCTGCCATACAACCGGATGCGGTTTTCGAACGCATCCTCGCCCTCCGAGCAGAACTCGAAATCGCCGTAACCCCGCCGCCGCAGGATGTCCAGGGCCCCCCGCGCCTCCAGGTCCGACAGGACCCTGGAAGGCGGGAAGGTCCCGAAAAGCAGGGCAGGGCCCCGGCGCCCGACCAGGGTCCCCTCGATGTCCTCCTGGCTCAGCCCCCAATCCGACTGCTGGTCCAGGCGGACCGGACGGAGGGCCCCCAGGCCCTTCTTGAGGTTCTCGTTGGCATCCTTGGCCATCAGCCCAGCGATCTCCAGAAAAGTCGGCGCAGTTCCGAGGCCCCCCGCGAGTTGGGCTCGATATCCCGCACGATCCAGCCGCTGGGGTCTTCCGGGTGGTAATACGGGCAGGTCGAATCCGCGTGCCGGGTCCCATGCCCCAGGAAGTGGTCGTACACGTCGACGATCCCTCCCCCGTGCATGCTCGCCACCTGGGCCAGCAGGCGGTTGACCCCTCCCAGCAGGTGCAGGCCGGCCGCGAAATGGTCGTGGCCGCTCTGGACCTGGCCCGATCCGTCGGTGGGATCGTAGATGTTGCCCATCCGCAGGGTGAGGTTTGGATAAAGGCGTCTCACCTGGCCAAGGATCCTGGAGAGCCGCGCGGTGAACTCGCCCATGGCGATGCTGGTGGGGGCCATCTCGTTCAGGTATTGGATGCTGTCGTTGCCCCCGATGGTCAGGGTGACCAGGACGGGGCCCGAGCAGGGCTTCAAGCCGGCCAGGCTTTCCAGGACATCCAAGGCCGTGAAGCCGTCCCGGGCCAGGTGCATCAGACGGGTGGAGGGGTTCAAAGCCAGGAGATCCCGCCCGGCGAATTCCGGGAACAACCGGTCCTGGTTGCGGTAAAGCAGGGAGGCCGCCCCCAGGCCAGGACCCGGATGGTCGTCGGTGGACATGCTGTCCCCCAGGGCCACATAGAGGTCGAAGGCGCGCATGGCCTGGAGCGGTTCGTCGATGAACCCGCCCCCCCCTCTCCAGACGGCGGGGAACCCGAGGCCAACGGCGAAAGGACTGGTTCAAGCAACGCGTGGGAAACGAGGTGCGCCGTGGAAGACCGTTGGGATCTGCCCGACGAGCGGGACGTCGACAACTCCGGGGTGGGCGACTGGCTGGATCAGGCCATGGCCGAGCAGGACCGCAAGAACCGCCAACTGCAAGGGATGCTGGGGGACACCCAGGAGGACCTGGCCCGCCAGCGGCGGGAGCTGGGTGGCCTTCTGGACTCGGGGCCCGAGACCGGCCCCGAGGTCGGAGAGCCCGTCCGGGACCTCTTTGAAGAGGAGAGGCTTTCGCAAGAGCAGAACCGACGGGGACTGGAAAACCTCCTGGCCGACGAGAAGCGCCGCAAACACGAAGAGCGCCAGGCCTTGCAGGGCCTTTTCGGCGAACCGGGAAGGCCCCGGCGCCGTTTCTGAGACCACGAGGCCTGCCGCCGGGAAGCGCGCAACGGGCCGGGCGGACGAAGAGAGGCAGCCCCGCGATGGAACGCCACGTCCTTCGGTCCGGACCAACCGGTCCATGAGCCAGATCCCCTGGCTGGCCCTGGTCCTGCCCGGCTGCCTGCTGGTCGGACTGGGCGCCCTGGCGAGTCTGGCTGGACGCCACCTGCGAGAGGCTCTGGGACGCGATCCCTTCCATCGGGAGGGCGACGCCCTGGCAGCCTACCTGCCGGGTTGCGGGGCGATGGCCTTGGCCCTGGGGGTCTTCCTGCTGGCCCTGGGCCTGTGGGTGGGGCTGCGGCCAGGCGTCCCCTGACCGGTACATCGAAGCATTGAGGAGAGACACGGAATGCTGTCTGCAGTCCTGGTGGAACCCGGCCGGCTTGAGGTCGAGGAGGTCCCCGAACCCGAACCCGGCCCCGGCGAGGTGGTCCTGCGCGTCCAGAGCGCCCTGACCTGCACTGCCGACCTGAGAGCCTACCGCTTGGGACTGAAGGCCCCAGGGCCCCTGGGGCACGAGTTTTCCGGCCAGGTCTGGCGGGTCGGAGCCGACGTCCGCGGCTTCCGCGAAGGCGATGCGGTGATGACCGCCCACGTGGCGCCCTGCGGCGAGTGCTTCCTGTGTTCCCGGGGTCAGGGGAACCTCTGCGAGAACCTGGAAGCCGGCATGGCGGTGGGTGGCTTCGCCGAGTTCGTCCGGGTCGGCGCCCCGATCGTCCGGCAGAACATGTTCCTCAAGCCCGCCTCCCTGTCTTATGCCGAGGCCGCCTTCCTCGAGCCCCTGGCTTCGGTGGTCCAGGGCCTGGGATCGATCCCGATCGACCCGGACGACACCGTGATCATCCTGGGATGCGGGACGGTCGGGCTTCTCTGCCTGGCCTGCCTGCAGGCCCTGGAGCGGTCTCCCCGCGTGCTGGTGGTCGGTCGGGGGCCGGAACGCCTGGAGCTGGCCCGGACCATGGGCGCCGAGCTCGTGATCGACGCCGAAACGGAGCCGGTCGTCGACCTCGTCCGCGAGAGGACCGCCGGCCTGGGAGCCCAGGTGGTGATGGACTGTGCCGGGCAGCCCGAGTCCTGGGCGCAGATGCTGGACCTGGCCAGCCGGGGTTCGCACATCCTGCTCTTCGGTGGATGCCCGGGGGCGCTCCCGGTGGACCTGGATACCACCCGGCTGCACTACGACCAGATCGCCCTGGTGGGAACCTCCCATTTCACCCCTCGGGCGGTTCGCTCGGCCCGGGACCTGCTGGTCGGACACCGGGTCCGCCCCGCCCCGATCCTCAGCGGATCCTTCCCCCTGCGCCAGATCTCTCAGGCCTTCGGAAGACTGGACCGGGGGGAGGGCACCAAGTTCGAGATCGTCCCCCAATCCACGGAGGCATCAGGAAGATGAGCGTCGCAACGCGTCCCATGAAGGCCGCGGTGGCCCACGACTTCGGAGACGTCCGCATCGAAGAGGTGGAGATCCCGACTCCGGGTCCCGGAGACGCCTTGGTCCGCGTGCGGGCCTGCGGCATCTGTTCGGGCGACGTCACCCCCTGGTACATCCGCAAGAAGTGCCCGGTGGTGATGGGCCACGAGCCCGCCGGGGAGATCGTCGAGGTGGGTGCCCACGTCACCCGATTCGCGGTCGGGGACCGGGTCTTCTTCCACCACCATGCCCCCTGCCTGACCTGCCACCATTGCCGCCGGGGAAACCACTCCATGTGCCAGACCTGGCGAGACTCGAAAATCCTCCCTGGGGGCGCCGCCCAGTACGTCCTGGTCCCGCGGACCAACCTGGAAGGGGACACCCTGCACCTGCCGGACGAGATGTCCTGGTCCGACGGCACGCTCATCGAGCCCCTGGCCTGCGTGGTGCGGGCCTTCCATCGCGCCGGCCTGGGGGCCGGCGACCGGGTGGCCGTGATGGGCCTGGGCGTGATGGGGCAGATGATGGTCCGCCTGGCCCGACACCTGGGGGCCGAAACCATCCTCGGCTCCGACCTGGTCCCCTTCCGCCTGGCCCAGGGCCTGGAGTCCGGCCTGGACCGCGCCGTCGATGTGACCCGCGAGTCCTTCGCCGAGGCGGTCCGAGACGCGACCGGGGGCGAGGGCGCGGACGTGGTCCTGGTCTGCCCCACCAGCCCCAAGGCCGTCCTGGAGGGCATGGAGTGCGCGGGGCGGGGATCGAAGGTCCTGATGTTCATGGGTCCCGAACCGGGAACCCCCCTGACATTGGACATGAACAGAATCTACTTCGACGAAATCGACCTGGTCTCCAGCTACTCGTGTGGCCCCGAGGACACCCGCGAGGCCCTGCGACTGATCGCGCAGGGGGTCATCACCTCGCAACACGTGGTCACCCACCGCTTCCCCCTCGAGCGGGTCCAGGAAGCCTGCGACTTGACCGCCCAGGCCCGGGAGTCCCTGAAGGTGGTCCTGGACCTGTAGGCCCAGCAACGCTCCGGCCTGGCCAGGTGTCGCGACGTGTTCGGTCCCTGCGGGAATCCCGCGAAGGAAGGTGCCTCGGGGCCGACGGGTGAATCTAGACAGGACTTGAAATGGAGGCGCTGATGGGCAGACGTCTGGTCCTGGGAACCCTGTTGCTGGTGATGGCCCTGGGTGGAATCGTCCAGGCCCACTCCCTGACCTACGAATCCGACGAAGGCCCCCTCTTCAGCCTGTCCATCCCCCGGGAATGGTCGGTCCGCACGGCCGGAACCCGGGTGGTGGCCGCCCCGGCCGACCTGACCATGTGGTTGGGTGTCTGGGAACTGGACAAGCGCGACGCCACCGACGTGGCCATGGAGGATGCCTCCCACTACCTGACGGCCTGGTTCGAGGACATCCAGACCACCCCGGCCGAGAAGGTCCGGATCAACGGGATGGCCTGCGTCCGCCTGGGCGGGACGGCCACCCACGAAGGCAACGCGGTCCGTTTCAGCGCCGTGGTCTTTGAACCTCGTCCCACCCGAATCTGCCTGGCCCTGGGAGTCTGGGACGACGAGTCCCAGGCTCGGATTGGCCCCATCGAAGCGGCCCTGGGCTCGCTGCGCCCCGCTCCCGGAGGTTGAAATGTTCACGATTGGAAGAATCGCTGCGCTGTTCATGGCCCTTCTCGGCCTGGGGGTCCTGCTTGCGGGACCGGTCCGCGCCGAAGTCCTCCAACTCGACTCAATCGTCCTGATCCCGGACGCCACCCGCCCGACCGATGAGGCGCGCGGTCAGGTGCTGCTCTCCCGGCCGGCTCCTGCCGGAGGGGCCTACATCCACCTCAGCGCCGGGCCAGCCGTCTGGATCCCGGGCACGGTGGTGGTCCCGGAGGGCCAGACCACGGCCGGGTTCGTGGTCTTCTTCAACCGCGCCGAGCACGACCAGGAGGTCGAGGTGAAGGCCAGCCTGGCCGGCCAGTTGGCCACCAGCAACCGCCTCCACGCCCCCGCCGATCCCCGCAAGGTTCGCCTGGCGGAGTCGCAGGGCCCCGTCCACGCCTCGCAGTACGAAGCCACCGGCTCGGCCAACCCCCGCGCCGTCCAGCCCGGTCCGGCCTACGGGCCACAGGTTCCCGGGATGCCCGCCGTCCGCATGCCCAGCATGTGGGACTGGCGCCCCGCCGGCACTCGGCGCTGAGGTCGGAGCGGGCGCGACCCGCTCAGAGCCCCGTCCGGACCCGTCCCAGCCGCCAGCCCACCGCATGGGGGACCAGGATCAAACCCAGCAGGACCGTCCCATAGGCTGAAGCATCGAAGACGTCGCCCTCCTGGATGCGCTGGAAGACGAAGATGCTGGTCGGGTACCAGCGGGGCGGGCAGGTCATCAGGGTGATCGCCACGTCCTGCATGGCCGAGATGAACACCATGAGGGCTCCCGCCGTGAGCCCCGGCAGGATCAGGGGGATGGTCACCCGCGCCATGGTCAGCGAGCTGGTCGTCGAAGTGCGCGACCACCTGAGCACCTTCTTTCGGCGTCAGAAAGTCGAACGCATATTTGTCTGGGCTCGGGGCAGCACAGGGGCGCCCCTCGCCCTGGACTTCGTCCGGCCAGATGCCGTACAAGCAGCACCAGAACTGCCCCCAAAACTGCGATCCAAGCCCAAGACAGAGCGCCTGGAAGCCCGGGTTGCGACCGACCTGAAAGCCAGGCTCTGTCGAGATGCTGCGCTGGAGGGCCGGACCCTCACCGAGTTCGTGACGGATCACCTGGAACAGGCCGCGCGGAAGACCATCGGGTCTTGGGAACGCTGGGAACCGGGCCAGAGGGACCGGGAGGAATTCGTCCGCGCGCTCCTGGAGCCCCCCGAGCCCAATCAGGCCCTCGTTGAGGCGGTCCGGCGCGATCGGGGTCAGGTGCCCTCCTGATTGGACCCGCTCAGGCCTGGGAAGGTGGAGGCCCTTCGAGCTGACCACGACCGAGGCTCCTTTGAGTCGGACGTGAAAGCCCTGGACCTGGATCTGAGGACCCAGGCCCTGCAGGACCTGCGCCGGCGGGTCAGCGCCCAGGTCGCCTCCTACGCGGTGGTGGTGGACGTGGTGTCCGGCCAACCGGACCCGATCGGCTTTGGACCGGGATCGGTTCTCCGCGTTCGCACGGATCGCGTTTCAGGCGATCCCACCCGTCGCCCTGGAACCGACCAGGGACTGCAACTTCTGCTGCATCCCGGGCGTCAGTTGCAGCACCATCTCGGCATTGTACGTCCCCATGGGCATGGCCCGGATGCTCGGATCGGGGAGCGGATTGCCCTGGGCATCCTTCACGACCTGTTGGGTGTCGAGGTCGATGAGCAGGCCCGGATCCTGGTAGATCTGTTGTGTCTGCAAGATCTGCTGGGTCGCCACGGCGAGCTCGCGGGAGCGCGCCGCCGGCGTCCCCTCGGCGATGGAGGGGTCCACGTTGGTCGCCAGGATGGAGAGCGTGGCGTCGCTGTTGAGGTGCATCTCAAAAGTCCGGAACTGCTGGGGGAAGTCCCGCAGCGAGGAGGTCTCGACGTGCCAGAAGCCCTGCTCCGGCGTGGGGCCGGGGTAGGCCTTGATCGCGTTGACGTGGCGGTGCCCCGCGATCCACAGAAGGAAGTTCGGATGGCTCTGGAGTTCCGTGACCAGTTGGCGCAGCGTCACGGCATTCTGCACCCTGGGCTGGCCGCCAGGAACGCTGCGGTACGGGTCCAGGTCGGGACGCCACCACTCCATTTCCGACCCCAGCGGGACGACGCCGATGGGGATGTGGGCGGCGATGATCATGAGCTGGCCGGCCGCGTCCCCGGCCGCGAGCTGCTGCTTCAGCCACGTCCAGCGCGTCTCGTCGAGAAAGCCATGCCCGTGGATGTCGTAGGATCCGTCCCCGGTTGTCTGGACGTCGTCGAGGACGATGACCTTGACCGGCATATCGCTCCTGGGCACAAAGCTGTAGCATGCGAAGTCCGCCGGATGGCCGGGCTCGACCAGGTTGAAGCCATGACCTGGCGGGTTCGACCCGGTCTTGAAGAGCTCGAGAATCCACTCGTTCGTCGGGAGGGGTCGGCGGTCGCTGTCTGCGACGACCCGGGGCGCCGCGCCGATTTCGGCGACCGGGCCGGCATGGAGGATCTCGCCGTTGGCACTGGCGCCATTCAGCACACCCGTGTAGTACGTCGGCTTCATGAGATTCAGCGCTCCCCCGTCGGGCGAGAAGACATCGCCGATCGCCCACACCCGGTTGCTGGTGTAGGAGCCCGCCAGGTCAAAGGCGGGGTTGGGGAAGTGGTAGACGTCGAAGGACCCGATCCAGAACCGGTCGTGGTTGCCCATCACCTGGTACCACGGGAGGCTGGGGTCGAGCCCGGCAGCCCGGAACGGCCTCTGGTAGTCGACGGAATCCGCCCCGACGTGGCCCCCCGAGCTTGGTACGAGGATCCTTCCGTCCAGCACGTCCATATACCAGCGCATCTCGTTGTACGCCGTCGAGTTGGCGACGTCGCCCAGCGAGATGCCGAAGTCGAAGCGACTCCGTTGGTGCAGGACGTTGATCGTCTGGACGGCGGCGTCCAGCACGTGCGGGGTGTACATCATGACCGGCGAGTAGATGGAGGGGCACGCCTGGGCAACGGGGTCCTCGGTCTGCTGCAGGTAGATGAGCTGGTTGGGCGCTTCCTTGTCGGTGATGTGGACGTCCGTGATGGCGAAGAAGTTCAGAAGCCGGCCCCTCCGGGGGGCAACAGGCAAGGTGTAGCCCGCCGGCATCAGGTCGGTCCGCGGCTCCAAGGGCAGGCCCGGACCGAGGCTCCAAACGCCGTAGCCGTACCGGGCATACTCGGAGACCTGCGGCAACTGGGCGGGCTTGAGGCCCGTCGCGGGGGAGAAGACCACCGTTCTCTGGGTCGTCGTCTGCACGTCCGGGTCGATGGGATATCGGATTGCCCCGGGACCAGCGGTCCCCCTTGCAGCGGAGCCGCCAGAACCTGCCAGGACCAGGCCGAGAGCCGTCCACGCGGAGCGCTGGACGAAGTCGCGCCGGCTCAGGCCGGAAAGGGGACGGGTTGGGAACTTGTCCTGGCTGTCTGTCACGGTCTTCCACCTTCGCCTTCTCTTGGGCATCCCTTGGTGCGGCCATTGGATGCGGCTCCCCCCGGCACCTGCAGATCTCGCACTCGGAAGAGGGACCGCTTCACCCCGGAGGGCTTCGGCAGGGCCTCGGCGACAAGTCCATGCCGAAGGAAGCCCGGGACGCCATCGCCACCCGCCACGACGCGCTGACGGCTCGGATGAAGCAGACAGGAGCGGATGGAGCCGCTCGGCCGGAACCCGCCTACAGCTTGAAGGAGGCCCCCAGGACCGGACCGTACATCGAGAAGTCGAAACTGACGGTATCGAACCCGGAGCCCTTGCGGTGCTTCGCTCCGAGGGCCGAGTAGCCGGCGAGCAGGTCGATGCTGTCGTTGATCGACCAGCCGAAGATGCCCGAAGCGCGCCAGGAGAGGTCTGAGCCCACGCCAAAGCCGCCCAGGTCGCCATACAGGTTGAAGCGGAAGACGTCACTCAGCGGGAACGAGGTTTGGGCCCCAATCAACGGGTCCACCCAGGACAGCTTGCGCGTATCGTGGTAATCAAAGGTGAAGAGGCGCGGGTCGCTGGTGAACGATGTGTCCATGTTGAAGTTGTAATAGCGGGCACCGAACACCAGGTCAACCGGCACATTGCCTTCCTTGATCCGGTATTGACCGGTCCCCTGCGCGATGGTCTGGGTGACCCGCATCGAGCCCGTGACGCTGCGGAAACTGACATCCTCGGCCAGGTTCACATAGAAGCCCTCGGCCGACAACCCCCACTTGCCCTTCCGGGCAAGGACCTGACCCGTGCCGCCGAACTGGAACTTTCCCTCGAGGTCCGCAGGGGTGATGGTGGTCCCCACGGTACGATCGCCATAGCTCAGGTTCATGTTCGTGCTGGGGGCCCAGATGACGGGTATAATCTGTACGTCCCAACCGGGCTCGGCCGGGGCGGACTCATCGGCGACCGTCTGGGCCGCGGGGGGCTGTGCCGACGTGGGCTGCCCCTCGGCCAGGGAGGCCAGGGGGGCCGCCGTGACACACAGGGTCAGGGCCAGGGCTGCCAGGGTGTTCCGGAATATCCGATTCGTGAATTTCAGATCCAAGGGTCGAGGCCTCCTGAAATCATTGATGCCGACTTGCGTCCAGCCCCGACCCTGCCACCTTGGACCGACTGATATTCGAGCGCCCGAATCCCGGCCCCTGCCTGTCGCCCCGCTTCCGAGAACTCGGCACCACGTGCTTTTCCGGGAGCGCAGGAGGGCCTCGCGAAGTGGGACGGCACACAGCCGAGGAGGGCCACTTCATGCCTCCGTCGGCAACGCACAACCCGCCCAATGGGCATAGGCCCAACTCACGCACCCCACCGGGTGGTGACGATCATCACCGGTCTCGCGCTCCGGTCGGGGGAGACCGAAATCCAGTCGCGAGGCATTCGATGAAGAAGAAGCGGCGAGGCCCCTCGAGAGCACGGGTTGCCGCCGGGTGGCGGGAGGCGGGCCTCGGCAACGAGGGAGGCGGTGCCGGGCCGCCGTGCCAGGGAGGGCGCCGGGCCCTCGCGAAACGGCGCAGCCATGCCCAGGCCTGTTGGTGAAGATCAACTTCTTCCCTGGACTTCCACGGTTGGCTCGGGCGGCTGAAGACGCATCGCCCACAGACTGGCGAGCCAGCCCGGTTCACAGAACGGGAACCTCTCGGCAACGAGCCGGCAAGGTCCCGGATCCAGCTCGGCAACACACCCGAGACACGCTGAAGGAGGGAGTGCGAGGCGCCCACAGGCCAAGCTTCGGTATGGCCGGAATGCCCGCACCGCGGCCACTCCGGCCACCCCGCACGGTCCCGGCCGCCCTCAACCCCCTCCGTCTCGACCAAAGGACACCTCGCAGGAGACCCGATCAGTCCCAGATCCCCTGACCGCGCCTGCAGTCCGTCCCGGCCCGACTCCCCCATAGGTGACCTGCCTGCCGAGGAGTCCGGCACCAGGACCCGGGGGCGCGGAACGGAGTTCGAGACGGCTCGCAATGCCCTCTCGGCGCAGGGCGCGGTTGCCGAACGCGCCCAGGCTTCGCCTGGCGCACCCGAATGATCATGGCCTCAACTGGAACTCAGAGGTCGTGGAGCGCGGGGCGATCAAGCGGGACGAGGGCCGGGCTGCTTCAGGGCGCGAACATTTCCTGGAGCACGTCCAGGAGCCGATCGCCGGTTCCTGGGTCCAGACGCCCCAGACGCCGCACCAGGCGAGACCGGTCCACAGCCCGCAACTGGTCGGTGGCAAGTTGCCCTTCCCGGCCTTCGAAGTCGCAGTCCACCCGAAAGGGGTAGGGTCTGCGCGTTGAGGTCAAAGGGCAGATCAGCACGGTCTTCAGGTGGCGGTTCATCTCGTCCGGGGACACGATGGCGCAAGGTCGGAGCTTCTGGATTTCGCTGCCCACGGTAGGGTCGAGGGCGACCGTGAAGACGTCGAATCGGCGGATTGTCACCACGACCACTCCTGGTCCTCGAAGCGACTGGGGGCTTGCAGGAACTCGAGGTCCGCGTCATCCGGGGGACCGTGCTGCAGCAGCGCCTTCTCCCATCCGGCACGCGGTGCGTCCGCCGGACGGATGACGACCTCGCGGTCCCGCACCAGGATGAGGACCTCGTCGACCAGGCCCGCCTGCTCGATCACGGCCCGCGGAAGCCGGACCCCCCTGGAGTTGCCGATTGCGATCAACCTGCCGTGGAGTTCGCCCATCATCGCGTCACCTGCCGTTCGCATGTAATTACAGTGTAGGTCCTGAGGCGCTGGCGGGCAAGCGGGGGCAGGCGCGTTGCCTCCATGATGTTGCGGAAATGGTCGGGTCGCCCGGGGCGGTTGCCGGCCCCGAGCCCACACACGGCCGGACGCGCAGATTTTCCGCATCCGGCTCTTCAGGGGCCCTGCGCCGCCAGCAGGGCCGTGGACAAGGACAGGTCCCTGCTCGCGGAGCTGCGTCACTCAACGGGCCTGCCGGCGAGTCGAACACCGGAGAGGCGGTGGGCGGCCGTGTTCAAAGCCTTCATCCAGCCCCTGCTGTCGCAACTCTTGCACCCCGGTTCGGGCAAGCGAACCTGGAGTTCTGCCGTGCTTGACCGAATGCAGATGCGGCTCGAGGCGGGTGCATGAAGGGAAGGCCCAATCCCGATTCAGGATTCGGCCGCAGCCAGACACTCGGGGCCTTCGTTTCCGGGCCGATTCACGAAGCGCGACACGGCTCGCAGTTCCAGTCTGCCTGGGAAAGGGACCAGCAGGTCCAGCAGCGCGTCCGGTGGCCGGGTCGGGTCCAACCATACCGGGCGGGCCTCGGGGCCCAGAATCACGGGCATCCGGTCGTGGATGGCGCGAAGATCCGGATTGGCCCGGGTGGTGAGCAAGGCGAAGGTGCTGAGATTCTCAGCCTCCGGGGACGGCCACTCCTCCCAGATCCCCGCCATCGCGAAGGGAACCCCGCCAGGCAGGGTGATGTGGAAGGGCCGTCGCCTGGGGGGGCTCCCCTGCCACTCGTAGAACCCGTCGGCGCACACCAGGCATCGTCGCTTCCGGAAGGCGCTCCGGAACGCGGGCCGCTCCAGGACGGTCTCGGAGCGGGCGTTGATCATCCGGTTGCCGATCGCGGGATCCCTGGCCCAGGCGGGAACCAGGCCCCAGCGCATCGAGCGGGCTTGAAAGGCCCCATCCCCCGGAAGGACCAGGGTCTGCTGGGAGGGGGCGATGTTGTAGCGCGGGGGCAGATCGGAAGGGAACCAGAAGTCCGGGAACTCCTGCTGGAGATCCTGGGGACGGGCCGCCAGGGTGAAACGCCCGCACACTTTTCTCTTCAGGGCCGGAACGGGGCGCAACCCCCGAGCCGTGGAGTCTTGGTCACCTGGACTGTATTGGCGTCCCCGGCACCTCCTCCTGCGCTCCCCCTCAGGTGAAGAAGAACCGGATCGCCCTGGCTGCGGTGGCCCAGCAGTCCTTCGCCTGCCTGGAGACCGTGCACCGCCTGGACGTGGAAGCGGCGGCCAGGGCAGGTCCCCCTCCGCCGACCGGGCGGTCGCGGAGCCGGCCCGCGGGCTGTCGCTGCCGACGGCGCAGGACCCTGCGGCTGCCGACGCCGCGGTGGAGGAAACCTGCGAAGACCCCGGCGGCGCCGTGGACTGAGGGCTTGGGGGGACGACACTTCGGCAGCGGTGACCTGGACGTGCGCACCAACCCGGGTGAAGCGCGGGGAACCGGGGCGCGCCGACAACTCTGGCGTCTTCCAGCAGACCTGGGACACCTCCACGGCCACGATGGACGGCACCTGCACCTCCTGGGTGAAGGACGAGGGCACCGGGCGGGTCTCCAACCAGGTGCAGATATCGGTGAACCAGTGAGGAGGCTGTCCGCGCTCTGGGCCCCGACGGGGGGGTTCCCACGAGGAATCTGTCAACCTCTTCGAGGGGTACGCCATAAGCGCGCCTCGGAATGGCCCCGCGAGCGCAGTTCTTGGAAGCTCTCCCGATGGCCAGAAGATTGAATATCTCTCGCTGGCTCGGGTCCGATATTCGGACTCAAGGGGGGCTCTTACAGAGTCGCGCGGAAAGCCGGGTTCGTGGTCTTCTTCAACCGCGACGAGCGCGACCCGCTCAGAGCCCCGTCCGGACCCCTCCCAGCCGCCAGACCAGGGCGTAGGGCACCAGGATCAAACCCAGCAGCACCATGCCGTAGGCCGAAGCATCGAAGACGTCGCCCTCCTGGATGCGCTGGAAGACGAAGATGCTGGCCGGGTACCAGCGGGGCGGGCAGGTCATCAGGGTGATCGCCACGTCCTGCATGGCCGAGATGAACACCATGATGGCTCCCGCCGTGAGCCCCGGCAGGATCAGGGGGATGGTCACCCGCGCCATGGTCAGCGAGCTGGTCGCCCCCAGGGTCTTGGACCCTTCCTCCAACGAGGGGCCCACCTGTTGCAGGGAAGCCAGGATCGAGCGGACCGCGAAGGGCATCCGGGTCACCACGTAGGCGCACAGGACCAGGGTGGCCGTCAAGTGCAGGGCCAGGGGCGGACCGTTGAAGATCCCGATCAGGGCGACGGCGAAGGCCACCCCCGGAACCACGAAGGGAAGGACCGTGGCGAAGTCCAGCAGGTTCCGGGTCCAGTGCCGGCTCCTGGCCAGCGTCCAGGCCACCGCCAGGGCCAGGACCAGGGCCAGGACCAGGGCCGGCAGCACCAGGGAAAACGAGTTCAGCAGGGGCGAGTCCGCCGCCCCCAGCCGCCGGAAGATCTCCACGTAACGGCTCAGGGTATAGGCGGTGGGCAGGGTCTCCACCCCCCAGCGGGCCGACAGGCTGACCAGCAGGGTGGCCGCCACGAAGAGGATGGGCACCGACAGGATCGCCGCGCACACGGCCAGACAGGTTCGGCAGACCCAGGGTGTGTGGACCAGCTCGCCCTCCCCCGCCGCCCGGCCGGTGACCGTCTCGAACCCTCCGTCCTCGACGAAGGACTTCTGGAGGGCCAGGACGGCCAGGATGGTCAGGACCATCACCGTGCTCAGCATCGAAGCTCCGCCCCAGTCGGTCGAGCCGGACAGGTCCCGGTAGGCCTCCACCACCAGGATCGGCCTGCCGATGGGCATCAGGAGGCTGAGGACGGCGAAGTCCCCGAACGAGCGGATGAAGGCCAGGAAGGCTCCGGCCGTCAGGCCGGGCATGAGCATGGGAAGGTGCACCGTCCACAGCGAGAACCCCGGCCGAGCGCCCGTGACCTGGGCGGCCTCGCCCAGGGACGGGTCCATTCGCTCCAGGGCTGCGGCCGTGGTCAGCACGACGAACGGAAAGAACAGGAAGGCCTGCACGATACCAGCCGCCAGGACCGACTGTCCCTCGAACGGCGACCCCAGACCCATGGCCTCCAGAATCCGGGTGAGGAGCCCCCCCTCCCCCAGCAGGTTCCGGAACGCCAGGGCTCCCAGGAACGGGGGCAGGGCCAATGGCACGATGCACAGCCAGCGGACCAGGTTTCGCCCGGGCATGGCCGTCCGGACCACCGACCAGGCCATGATCCCCCCCAGGAGGGTGGCCGCCAGGGTAACCAGGGGGCAGAAGCCCAGGACCTGCCAGAGCCTTCCCTCCCAAGAGCGGCCCGGCGCGATGTGATACATCCAATGCCCCTGCTGGGCCTCGGCGGGAACCAGGATGCGCCAGGAGAGCCCGGCGACGACCACCGCGCCGAAGACCAGGGCCATCAGGGGCAGACCAGCCCCACGACGGATCGGCCCGGGAACCGTCCCTCCCAGCGCCTTCCAGAGGCTCAGGACCACCCGGGCCGTCCCCCAGGCCAGGAGCGCGGCCAAGGGGGCCGCCCCGACCGCGTTGAGGAATCCCCTGAAATAGCGGCGTGTCTCGAAGAAACCGGCATAGTAGCGCCAGTCGGCCTGGTCGGCCAATTGGCGCATCAGCCCCGACAGGTCTCCGCGGACCAGGTGCCCCAGCAGGTCGACCGGTTCCCCGGTGAAGCCGACCAGGACCAGGCTGGTCATCGGCAGGACCAGGAACAAGCCCAGGAAGGCCAGCACCAGGCCCGTGAAAAGCCAGCGCAGCGCCCGGCTCACTCGGAGCCCTCCAAGACCAGCAGGTCCTCCGGCTGCAGACCCACCCGGACCTCGTCGCCCATCCCGATCCTCTCTGCTGCGGAGGCCAGGGGTGCCGCCACCGTCCACTCCAGGGGGCCGCTGGCCACCACGTATTTGACCGTGCTGCCCATGAACATCCGCAGTTGAACCCGGCCCGTGAAGCTCCCTGGCGCTTCCTCTCCTGCCCCCAGAAGGCGCAGGGATTCAGGGCGCACGGCCACCGAGAAGGTTCCCTGGGCGGGAATCGCGTGGGTGGTGGGCAGGACCGGCCCCTCCAAGAGCTGGACCCGTCCCGGGCCTTCCGGGCACGCCGAGAAGAGGTTCGTCAAGCCGATGAAGTCCGCCAGGAAGCGGGTCCGGGGGCGCAGATAGAGCTCCTCGGGCGGTCCGACCTGGACCACCCGGCCGTGGTTCATCACGGCGATGCGATCCGAAACCGCCAGGGCCTCCTCCTGGTCGTGGGTCACGTACAGCGTGGTGATGCCCGCCCTCCTCTGGATGCGGCGGATCTCCTGGCGCATCTTCACCCGCAACCGGGCGTCCAGCGCCCCCAGGGGCTCATCGAACAGCAGGACCCGGGGGCGGATCACCAGGGCTCGAGCCAGGGCCACCCGCTGCTGCTGTCCACCCGAGAGTTGTCCCGGCCGGCGCTCTTCCAGCCCTTCCAATTCGACCATGGCCAGCGCCTCGCGAACCCGAATCAGATCCTCGGAGGGAAGGCAGGCCGAGACGGCCCGGACCAACCAGCCCATCCGCCCCAGGAGGCCTGCCTTGCGGTAGCGCCGGGCCATCAGGCCGTAGGCCACGTTGTCGGCCACGGTCATGTGCGGGAAGAGGGCGTAGTTCTGGAAGACCATCCCACAGTTCCGATCCCATGCAGGCACCCGAGCCACGTCCTGCCCGTCGAGGAGGATCCCTCCCCCGCTAGGGGTCTCCAGGCCGGCCACGCAGCGCAGCGTGGTGGTCTTGCCGCAGCCCGAGGCCCCCAGCAGCGAGAAGAACTCGCCGTCGCCCACGTCCAGGCTCACCTGGTCCACGGCCAGGGTGGATCCGAACTTCTTGACCAGATTGCGGATTTCGACGCGGCTCATTCCTCGGCTGTGGCCTCCACCCGGTTCTGCCAGATCCGACGGACCCGGTCGTAGTTTCCGGCCATCCACTCGGGGTCGAGCTTCATGGCCCTGTCCAGCAGGTCTTGCAGGGTGACGCCTTCCAGGCCAGCCGGAGGTGGCATGGAGGGGTCCACCGAGAAGAAGAAGCGATTGATGATCCTCTGCCCCTCCTCCGAAAGACAATAGTCGATGAAGGCCTTCCCGGCTTCCGGGTTGGGACCGCCCCGGACCAGCGCGATCCCCTCGGTCAGGACCGCGCTGGACGGAGGAAGATACCAGCGGATGTTGGCTCGCGCGTCCGCCACCTGGGTGTTTCCCGCCTGCATGGCCAGGAACTCCAGGAACTGGAACTCGAAATGGATGCCGATCAGGCTCTGCCCTCGGGCCACCGCAAAGGAGGGTGCGCCCTCCCGCGTATAGCGCTTGAGGTTCTTGAAGACGCGGGTCAGGTACTCCCAGCCCGCCTCCTCTCCCTGCCCGGCATTCAGGGCCCGCAGCAGGGCCGACTCGAGGAAGAGCATCGAGGTGCCGCTCTCGGCCGGGTCCCACATCTCGACATGCCCGCGCCAACGGGGGGAAGCCAGTTCCTCCCAGGTCCGGGGGATCTGGTCCGGACCCAGCTTCTGGGGATTGTAGGCAAAGCCCAGCGAGATGACCCCGATCCCCACCCAGCGCCACTCCCGATCGCGCAGGATCAGGTTGCCCCGCTCCCGAGGCATGTCCTCGTGCCCTGTCGGAGCATACGGTTCCAGCAGACCCTCCCCGGCGGCGGTCATGAAGGGGATCATCCCACCCCCGCCATACCAGACATCCGCCCGGGGGTGGTTCTTCTCGGCACGCAGCCGGGCGAAGACGCGGGCGGTCCCTTCGCGGATCTGCTCGACCTGGAGCCCCGTCTTGCGGGTGAAGCCCTCGGCCAGTTCGTCGGCCGTCAGGTCGGGGAAGGGGGTGTAGACCACCACCTGACCGGACGACGAGACCCGGGGGCCAGATGAGGGATCGGGCGCCTGGGGCGCACAGGAGGCTCCGGCCAGGACCGCCACCAGCAGCACAGCCCAGGCCGAAAGCCCGTTGCAGGACTTCATGGGGTCCCTCCTTGCCGGCCGCGAGATCTCCTCAGGCCTGGCCTGGAAGACTCTTGCCAGATCCCCGGGACCGGGGTTCCAGGGCCCCGCGCTTCTTCGAGGCGCCGGGATTTCCTACGCGGCCAAGTGTTTCAGAGAACAGGGGGCCCTTGGCCGGCGAAAACCCGTCGCCATCGGGCCGAGGGCACGGTCATCATGGAATGTCCGTTTGCCGAAGTTGCTCGGAACAGGCCTCCGGAATCTCGAGGCACGGCGCCACTGTGTCACCGGGGGGGCGCTCAACCAGACAGCCCTGTCCTGGACGCCTGGCGACAATACCACCCGGCTCGGGGTGGGCAGGTGCGGGGTCCTTCGCTCGGCAACCGCCGGAGACTTCGCCGAGGCCTTCGGGTCTGTCTTAGAGGATCAGGAGGGCAGGACCCCCGCCTCGGCCAGCGCCCGGCGTTTCGCCAGCGGCAGCGGCAGGCGCAGGACGAAGGTGGCGCCCTGGCCGGGGCCGTCGCTGGCCGCCCGGATCCGGCCACCGTGAGCCTCGGCGATCTTCTGCACCAGCGACAGCCCCAGCCCGAAGTGGGCCCGGCGATCCGTGGTGAAGGACATGTCGAAGATGCGGTCCAGGTTCTGGGGGTCGATGCCGATCCCGTCGTCGCGGTAGACCACCTCGGTCTCCAGACCCACGACCCGCACGTCCACCTCGACCTTCAGGCTGCCCCGCTCGCGGTTGCGATACTGGAACGAGTTGCTGATCAGGTTGCCGAAAAGCTGCTCCAGGGTCAACGGGTCGCCGGGGATGGGAGGCGCCCCCTTTGAGACGACCAGGCGCGCCGGGACGTCCGGCGGAGTCAGGCGCTCGAACAGCCCACGCAGCAGCGGCTCGGCGGGAATCTCCATGCGCCGCGAGATGGTCGAGCCCGCGCGGGCCAGCGACAGCAGGCGCTCGACGAACTCGATCAGGTGATCGTAGCGCTCGAGCATGCCGCGCGAGCGCTCCTCCATCTCGGGGTGCCCCTCGGAGGCCATCTCCAGGGTCTTGCGCAGCACCAGCAACTCGTTGCGCAGGTCGTGGCTGACCCTTGAGGAGAACTCTTCGAGCTCGCGGTTCTTGCGCACCAGCTCCGCCTGCAGGCGCTCGCGCTTGTGGGCCTGCTCCTCCAAGGCGCGGTTGGCCTCGGCCAGTTCCCGGGTGCGCTCCTCGACCCGCTGTTCCAGGAGGTCGTGCGACTCCTGCAGCGCCCCCAGGGCTTCCTTCAGCCCCGCCTCGGCCTGGACGCGGGCCGTGACGTCCTCGTGCATGACGACCAGGCCGTCATACTCGCCTCGGGCGTCGAACAGGGGGAACACGACGCCGGCGACCTGCAACTCGATGTCCGGATTTCCGGGCGCGATCCTGGCGGGGTTGAACGGGATGGTGGGGAAGCGAACGGTCTCTCCCTTCCTCACGCGCTCGAAGAGCGGCCCATATTCGGCCACGGCCAGATTGGGGTCCGCGAGCATGTTGTAGTCCGGCCCCGAGGTCGCCTTGAACAACTCGAACTGGGCCGGGTTCGCCCGGCGGTGCCACCCGTCCCTGTCAATAATCTGGATCGAGTACGGGTTCGACTCGATCAGGCTCTCCAGGACCCGTCGCTCCTCAGACAGCCTCTCCTCGGCCGCGCGCAGGTCGACGGCCCGGCGGACGCTGTTGACCAGCTTCTCGCGGTCGATGAAGAAGCTGAAGTCCTTCACGAAGTAATCCGAGGCCCCGGCCATGAAGGCCCGCCGGGCCACCGCCTCGCTGCCCTGCCCGGTGCAGAACAGGACGGGGACGGTGGGCCACTTCTCCTTCACGGCCGCCATGAAGGCCAGGCCGTCCATGCCCGGCATCTCGTAGTCGACGACCACCGCGTCGAAGTCCCGCTGGGCCAGGAGATCGAGGGCGTCGGGTCCGCTCGGGGCCGACGTGATGTCGAGGTCCTGGCCGAAGAGGGCTCGGAACTCCTCGAGGAACTCGTCGAAGTCGTCCACGTGCAGGACCTTCAGACGCTGGGGTTCGGTGTCAGGAGTCATGCCTCCCGGGTTCGCGCCCGGCGGATGGCACTCCTGGCCGCCGCCACCGGGGGCCAGCCGGTCAACCTGGGCTGCTGGACCTGGCCCTGGCCCCCTGCTCCGGGCGGACGCGCCTTCTGGCGCCGGGCCAGGATCCCCAACCGTTGCTGCGCGCCGCCCGGGAAGCCGAGGGGCTGCAGATCCTGGTGGTCGACCTGCGCGCCTGAAGGGGTGGCCAGGCCTTATTCGGTTGCCCCGAACAGCCCCAGTTGCTGAGGCGCAGCGACCACTTCCGCCGGCCTGCCGTGGGCCGGAGGCTGCGCGGCCTCCAGCAGTTGCCTGGGGTCCTCCAGCGCTCGCGAGGGGAACGGCAGCGCCCCCTTGGCAATCAGGGCCTGGTTGCCTGCGGGCCTAGGCACGTCGCGGACGAACACGGGGACGTGCCAGCGGCGCAGGTTCTCGGTTGCCCCCTCCCATGTGCCCCCGGTCTGCAGGTCGCTGGCCACCACGACCGTGGCCTGGCTCAGGGCATAGATCGCCCTGTTGCGCCCCATGGCGGCTCCCACCGAGAACCGGGCGCCGGGCGGCGTCAGGGAACACAGGGTCGCCACCCCCTGCCCCAGGCGGATGCGCCAGGACTTCTTCAGCGCCGTCCGCCCCAGGTCGCCAGCCAACAGCAGTCCCGCGCGGCCTCCACTTTCCAGGACGGCCTCGGCGGCAGCCTCGTCGGCCCCCCGCGCTCCACCGGTGAAGACCGCCAGTTCCCGCTGGGCACAGGCCTCTCCCAGTCGCTGGGCGAACTGCCTGCCCGCCTCGTCCAGGTTGCGCGAGCCGACGACCGCGATCCCCGGCTGGGAAAGTATCTCGACCGGGCCGATCCCGTACAGCAGGAGGGGCGCGTTCAGCTTCAGGACCTCCCGCAGCCTGCCGGGGTAGGCCCCGTCCGCCCGGCACAGGACCCAGCCGCCTTGCCGCTGCCACTCCTCCACCAGCAGGGCCACGCCCAACCCCTGGCCCATCAGCGCGCGCAGGCGATCCGCGGGCACCTCGGGAAGCGGCTCCCGTTCGTACAAGGCCAGGGCCTCGGCCTCCATGAGGTGGGCGGGCTCCAGGACCCGCTCTTTCAACCAGAAGGCCAACTTGTTGTAGATGCCAGGAGTCAGGGGGGGCACTCCACCCGCCCCACCCTGGCCGCACAACAAAAGGACGGCCTGGGCGTTGGGGGACAGGTTGCTGGTCTGGGTCACGGGCCTACTCGCCCCCCTTCGCAGTCTGAGCCAGGGCCAGGGGATGGACGGGGCCGGACCCGGCCTGCCGCAGCAGAGCACTGCAGACCGTGAGGGTCCAGCGCGAGTCAACCAGGTCGTCCACCAGCAGGACAGGCTCCTGGAAGAGTTCACCCGCTGCAACGGGTGGCCTGGCGACCAGGGCGCCGTCCAGGTTCTTCAACTGGTGGAACGAGTTTTCCCTGGTCTTCTGTTCTTCGGTCTTCCGCAGCAGGAAAAGGGCCTCGAAGGCTGGCAGGCCCAGACGCGAGGCCAGGCGCATGGCGAAGTCCGGAACCAGGTCCGGATGGCGCCAGGATGGGACCCAGGTGAGCCACCGCGGCGAAGGTTCGGGCCTCCATCGCTGTCGTAGCATCTGTACCGACGCGTCCAGCAGTTCATCGGAGAAGCGCCCATCCGAGTGCTTGCCCCTGCGCACCAACTCGCCCCAGCGCGGGTCGCCCCACCGGCACAAGGCGCGGCCTTCGCAGGGCTGCAACTCTGGGGGAATCCTGCCAGACCATCGGAAGCGCTGCATCGCCGAGCCGATCCACAGGCGCCGAGGCTCGATCGGAACCTCCAAAAGGCGCAGGAACTGCAGGGCGGCTTCCAGGTCCTCGTGACTACCGCGAACCGGGATCAGGGGCTGGCCGGTGCAGTTCGAACACCGCCCGCAGGGCGCGCAGGGCTGGTCCAGTTCCTCCGCCAGAAAGGCCATCAGGCAGCCCTTCGTGGTGCTGTAGTCATCCATCCGGGCCTGTTCCTGACGCCGAAGATCGTGGAGGCGAGCGATCTTCTCCTCATCCGGGCTCCACGCCACGGCGGACCGGTACCAACGTGTCTTGACCTTCATGACGGGAGAGGGGGACTCCACGGCCAGCACCTTGAGGATGTCCTGCAGGTGTCCGCGCGAGAGGTTGACCCTCCCCTCCAGGTCCGTCAACGACAGCCCGTCCTCTGCCGCCTCCAGGGCCTCCAGGACGCTGAAGACCCTGGCTCGCGGGGGGAAGGCGCTGCGGATGAAGTAGTCGACGATGTCCCGGTCATCCGGCCCGCTGGCCAGGATGCCCAGCGCCCGGGTCATGGCGCGCCCCGCCCGGCCCACCTGCTGGTAGTAGTGCACCACCGAGCCCGGGCGCTGGTAATGCACCACGAAGGCCAGGTCGGGCTTGTCGAAACCCATGCCCAGGGCACTGGTCGCGACCAGAGCCTTCACCTCGTTGCGCAGCAGGCGCTGCTCGAGTTCCTCGCGTCCCGCGCCCAGTTCCCCGTGGTAGGCCTCGACCGGGTGCCCCCGCTGGCGCAGCCACCTGGCCACCCGCTCCGAATCCCGGACGGTCAGGGTGTACACGATCCCGCTTCCCGGAAGCACGCGCAGCAGGCTGGCCAGCCAGGCCAATCGGGAGGCGTGGTCGTCGAACCGGACGTTCTGAAGGGCCAGCGACTCCCTGGTCAGCGGGCCCCGCACGGCCACCAGGTTGGGGACCTGCCGGATGATGTCGTCCACGACCCTCTGGTTGGCCGTGGCCGTGACGGCCAGGAAGGGGAGACCTCGCGGCAGGACCTGCAGGATGCCGCGGATTCTCTGGTAGTCCGGCCGGAAGTCGTGCCCCCANNCGGAGATGCAGTGGGCCTCGTCCACCACCATCAGGCCCACCGTCGCGGCGATGGGCAGAAGGGTGTCCTTCACGAACTCCTCGTTGGCCAGACGCTCGGGCGAGACCAGCAGCAGGTCCAGTTCATTCGCATCCAAAGCCGACCGGATGCCCGGCCAGTCGTCGCGGTTCGTGCTGTTCAGGGTCTGCGCCCGAATGCCCGCCCGGGCTGCCATCTCGACCTGGTTGCGCATCAGGGCCAGCAGGGGTGAGACCAGCAGGGTCGGGCCGGCCCCCTGGTCCCGCAGGGCCCTGGTCGCCAGGAAGTAGACCAGGCTCTTGCCCCATCCCGTCGCCTGCACCAACTGCAACCGCTGCCGATGGTTGACCACCTGGTCGATGGCCTCCCACTGGTGGGGCCTGAACTCGGCCGTCGGGACGCCGACTGCCTTCCTGAGAAGCCCCAGGGCCCTATCGCGATCGAACACGGTGTGCAACCTTCCCGATTGACGATCTCTCCCGGGACCGGGGCTGGGACCGGGTCCGGGGATGCTGCGCTTTCGCCGCCTGCGAGTGGACTCCCTGGACCATCGGCCGCCGGCGCCGGCTGGGTGCCCAGCGGGACGGGGGGCGGAGGCCGGCCGTGCTGTTGGCCCGCGAGTCGGTGGCCAACACGGCCCGGACGGGACAACATGGGCCTGAAGTGAAGCCGCCTGGAGGGGCCGGGGACCTGGCGGAGAGAGTCGATCCCAGGCTTGGGAGGCAGGAAATGCGCACCTACAACGTGGTCGTCGAACGCGATCCC